>JANNRR010000146.1:0-15476 GCA_031401675.1 Paracoccaceae bacterium | reverse complement strand
GCGCTTCGCACCCAAGGACGGCACGACGCCGCAGGCGGAAGCCGCGCGCGTTCTGGAGCGCGGCAAGTTGAAGCTCGATCCGGAGCGCCATACCTGCCACTGGGACAACAAACCGGTGACGCTGACGGTGACGGAATTCCTTATTCTGCAGGCGTTGGCGACACGCCCCGGCGTGGTCAAGACCCGCGATTCCCTGATGGATGCGGCCTACGACGATCAGGTCTATGTCGATGACCGCACCATCGACAGCCATATCAAGCGCCTGCGCAAGAAACTGCGGATGGTCGACAACGACTTTACCGCCATCGAAACCCTGTACGGCATCGGTTACAGATACAACGAAGAATGACCCTCGCCAGCCGCATGGACGCGCGTGACGCCAAGCCAGCCCGAAGCGCCGACGTGCTTTTGGGCGACGACTGGGTTGCGCCGACGGCGGCGATGGAAACCGAACTGCGCGAAAAGCGGGAGAAGCGCGGTTTTATCTCGCTGAACCGCTCGCCGCTGGCCCGCAAGATCATCACCTTCAACCTGCTGGCCATCATCATCCTGGTGGCCGGGGTCCTGTATCTGAACCCGTTCCGCGATTCACTGGTGCTGCAACGCGAACGCGGTCTGGTCGCCGAAGCGCAACTGGTCGCCGACACGTTCGAGGTGCAGCTGCCGGACGCAGGCCCCGACGCTGTCCCCGCTACCCTGGGCGACACGCTCGACGTCAAGCGCACGCTTGAAATGCTGACGCTGTCGCCGGGGGCCGAAGCCTTCGTGTTCGATCTGTCCGGCAATCTTCTGGCCTCCTCCGTCGGGCTGCCGCGTCAGGAAACCGACATAAACGGCCTGCGCCGGGACGTGCCGTCAACGGTGATCACCGGTTTCCTGAACTGGGTGTGGGAGTCGATTTCCAGCCTGCTGGCCCCCCGCGACGCAGTCCAGTCGGATTTCGACGCCGAAGATCTGGCTCGCGAACTCTATGCCCGCAACGAAGGCGGCACCACGGTCAACACCGGTCGCGACGCTGCGGGCAATACCCTGTTTTCTGTGGCAACTCCGATCCTGCGGGTTGATCCGACGCTCGGGGGGCAATCGTTCGGGGCACAGACGCTGGGGGTGGTTGTCGTCACTTCGGCAGCGGGAGAGATCGACAATCTGGTCCGCAACGAGCGGGAGCAGGTGCTGCAGATGTTCGTCATCGCCATTCTGGTGTCGATCGGCCTGAGCCTGGTTCTCGCTTCGACTATCGCCAACCCGCTGTCCGACCTGGCGGCCGCGGCCGAGATTGGCCGCGACAAGAACGCCCGCAAGATGAGCCCCAGCCGGGTGCGCATCCCCGATCTGACCGCGCGTCCCGACGAAATCGGCCGGCTGTCGATCGCCATGCGCGGCATGGTTGCAGCGCTTTATGACCGCATCGACGCCAACGAACAGTTCGCCGCCGATGTGGCCCACGAAATCAAGAACCCGCTGGCCTCGTTGCGCTCTGCTGTCGGCACGATGCGCGTGGCCAAGCGCGACGATCAGCGCGAACGCCTGCTCGAGGTCATCGAGCATGACGTGCGCCGGCTGGACCGGCTGGTCAGCGACATCTCGAACGCCTCGCGTCTGGACAGCGAACTGGTCAAGGAGGAGGAGGAGTCGTTCAACCTGCTCCGAACCCTTGGTAACCTGACCGAACACATGGGCAAGGAAGCCGCCGCCAAAGGCGTGGAACTGATCGCCGACCTGCCGCCCGAACCGATTGTCATCCAGGGGCTGGAGGCGCGGCTGGCGCAGGTATTCGTCAACCTGATCGGCAATGCCATTTCGTTCTGCGAGGAAGGCGACGCGGTGCGGGTCTGGGCGCGCAAACGCGAAAACCGCGTGCTGATCGTGGTCGAGGATACCGGGCCGGGCATCCCCGAGCAGGCCCTGGCCAAGGTGTTTCAGCGCTTCTACTCCGAACGCCCGGTGGCGCAGTTCGGCGACCACTCCGGCCTCGGCCTCGCCATCTCCAAACAGATCGTCGAGGCGCATAGCGGCGTGATCTGGGCTGAAAACATCCGCCCGACCAACGCCGACATCACCTCGGAACCGCTCGGCGCGCGCTTTGTGGTCGGCCTGCCGGTGTGAGCCGGCCCGGGTCGTCCGGCGGCACCGCAGGTGCCGCTGACAACCGCCCCCTGACCGTCCATGCCAGTACCGTCGCTTGTGAACGCAACGGCCAGTCGCCGGGGGCCGTGCTGATCACCGGCCCGTCCGGTTCGGGAAAATCGTCGCTTGCCCTCTGCCTGATGGCGCTTGGCGCCCGGCTGATTGCCGATGACCAGACCATCCTGATCCGCAATGGTACCGGCATCCTGACCCGCGCCCCCGCCGCGACCCGTGGCCTGATCGAGGCGCACGGCGTCGGGCTGTTGCACGCCGATCCGCTGCCAGAGGCAGCGCTGGTACTGGTCATCGACCTTGGCCAGACCGAAAGCGACCGCCTGCCACCCTTTCGCAGCATCGATCTGCTGGGTCTGACCCTGCCGCTGCTTCACAAGGTTGAATACGGTCATTTTCCTGCCGCCATCCTGCACTATATATTGGCGGGCCGGAGTGCCTGAAAACCGAATGCCCGCAGATGAGCGATGCCTTGCGACTGCACCTTGACCCATCGTTGCCACTGCCCGGCACCGGCACCCGCCCGGCGCTTGGCCGGATGACGCAGCCCGGCCACCGGCTGCTCTTGGTCACCGGCCCGTCCGGGGCCGGTCGCAGTACCGCGATCAACGCGCTGGAAGATATCGGGTTCGAGGCGATCGACAACCTGCCGCTGTCGCTGGTCCCCCGCCTGCTCGACGGTCCGCCGATCGGCCGGCCCATCGCGCTTGGCATCGATGTCCGCAACCGCGATTTCTCGGCCACCTCGCTGATCGAACTGATCGACACGCTGACCCGCAACCCCGCCGTGGCGCTCGAGGTGCTGTATCTCGACTGCACCCCCGACGCCCTGATCCGCCGCTATTCCGAAACCCGCCGCCGCCATCCGCTGACCCCGGCCGACGAGCCGAGCATCGGTGTCGAGCTGGAGATCGATCTGTTGAAACCGATCAAGGTGCGCGCCGACGTGCTGATCGATACCTCCGACATGTCGCCGCATGATCTGCGCGGCGATATCACCCGCTGGTTCGATTTCGGTGCCACCGCCCGCCCGGCCGTGTCGATCCATTCGTTTTCCTACAAGCGCGGTGTGCCGCGTGGCGTCGACATGATCTTTGACTGCCGGTTCCTGGCCAACCCGCATTGGCAAGAGGCGCTGCGCCCGCTTGATGGCCGCGATTCTGCGGTTGCAGCCTTTGTCGAGGCCGACCCCCGCCATGCCGACTTCTTTCGGCTGGTCCTTGAAATGACCCTGCTTTTGCTGCCCGCGCAGGTCGAAGAGGGCAAGACTCACATCGCCATCGGCTTTGGATGTACCGGCGGGCAACACCGTTCGGTTGCACTTGCAGAAAAACTGGCAAATGCGCTTGCAGAGGCCGGTTGGCAAGTGTCTAAACGGCATCGGGAACTGGAGCGGCGCGAGAGTGTTTCGCCAACCGCTGTCTCAGGGTAATCAGGCTTGATCGGCATCGTCATTGTCGCACACGGGGGATTGGCGCGGGAATACCTCGCCGCCGTCGAGCATGTCGTCGGCAAACAACCCGGGGTTGTCGCGATCTCCATCGAGGAAGATCACGACCGCGACCAGAAACAGGCCGAGATCTGCGCCGCCGCCGATGCCGTCGATGACGGCGACGGCGTGGTTGTGGTCACCGACATGTTCGGCGGCTCGCCCTCGAACCTCGCCCTGCTGGCCTGCCGCCCCGACAACCGCCGCATCGTCTACGGCGCGAACCTGCCGATGCTGGTCAAGCTGGCGAAATCCCGCAACCTGCCGGTGGCCGAGGCGGTCGATGGTGCGCTGGAATCGGCGCGCAAATACATCAACAGCTATCAGGTCGGCGCAGGTCAGGCCGGATGATCGAGCGGTCGATCCGGATCATCAACGAAAAAGGTCTGCATGCCCGCGCCTCTGCCCGCTTCGTCGAGGTGGTCGAGCGTTTTGATGCCGACGCGCTGGTGTCGCGCGACGGGATGGAGGTGTCGGGCGACAGCATCATGGGGCTTTTGATGTTGGCAGCCTCGAAAGGAACCTCTATTGAGGTGCGAACCAGCGGCACCGATGCGGTGGCGCTGGCGGATGCGCTTCAGGCGCTGGTGGCGGACAGGTTTGGCGAAGAATTCTGAACCCCTGTCTCGCGTCGCGTTGGAGGACCGGGAACCCTTGGTAGACAGTACGCACCAATCGGGCTTTGTGGGTGATCCCAGCTACAGACCCTATGACAAGCGGCGCTTGTCCTATGCTGGCACCTTTACCGATCCGCGCAAGGCCAACACCATCCGCGCCATCGAATGGCTGACCGGCAAGCTGACGCTGCTGCGCCTGATCCGCAAGTTCGAACGGCAGGGGCCGGCGCGTGGACTGGCCTTCTGGCAGCGGGCGCTGGACGTGATGCGCATCGATCTGACCACGCCGCCCGACCAGGTGGCGCGCATCCCGAAGACCGGGCCGGTGGTGGTGGTTGCCAATCACCCGCATGGTCTGGTCGACGGGCTGGTCATGGCGCGTCTGGTGATGCAGGTCCGCGCCGATTTCAAGATCCTGACCCGCAGCCTGCTGACCGGCATCGAGGAAATTGCCTATCATATGGTGCCGGTGCCGTTCCCGCACGAAGCCGACAGCCTGGAAAAAGGCCTGGAGATGCGAAAGATCGCCATGGATCATCTGGCCGATGGCGGCGTGCTGATCCTGTTCCCCTCGGGTCAGGTCGCAACGTCCGAGGGGTACTTCGGCCCGGCCATCGAAGCCGAGTGGAACGTGTTCACTGCCAAGATGGTGCAGCGGTCCGGGGCCGTGGTGTTGCCGATCTTCTTTCCGGGGCAGAATTCGCGCTGGTATCAGATCGCCAACAAGCTTTCGCCCACCGTCCGGCAGGGGCTGCTGCTGCACGAGGTGGTGTTTGCCCTGAACAAGCCGCAGCGCCCGGTGATCGGCACCCCGATCGCGCGTGAGGCCATCGCCGAGTGGGCCGCCAACCCGCGCGGCTTCGTGGCCTGGCTGCGCGAACGGACGCTGGAGCTCAAAGGGCAATAGGCGCAGCCGCCACCCGATCCCGAGAATAAGCGGAACGGTTCCTGTTGAAATCCCGAACCGCTGCGATACTTCATGTTGACGGCGGATACATGGGGGCCCGGGATGGCGGACGGCAAAGCAGTTCTGGTTACCGGAGCCTCGGGCTTCATCGCCAGGCATATCATCGTCAAGCTTCTGAACGCGGGCTACCGGGTCCGCGGCACCGTGCGCAGCCCGGACCGGCAGGGTGCGGTCACCGCTGCGGTCCGCCCCCGCCTGAAGGACACGTCCAGTCTCGATCAGCGGCTCACCTTCGCGGTCGCCGATCTGTCTGCCGATAGCGGCTGGCCACCGGCAATGCAGGGGATAGACGCCGTGATCCACACCGCCTCGCCGTTTCCGCTGGTTCAGCCAAAGGATGAGCAGGCGGTGATCCGGCCCGCCGTCGATGGCACGCTGCGCGTATTGCGCGCCGCCCATGCGGCGGGGATTGTCCGGGTGGTGATGACCTCTTCCTCGGTTGCGATCGCCGAGGCCGCCCTGCCCGCCGGACGCACCGCCCATGACGAACAGGACTGGACCGACGCCAACGCCGCCACCGCCACGCCCTACACGAAATCCAAGACCCTGGCCGAGCGCGCCGCGTGGGAGTTTGTCCGGGCAGAAGCGCCCGGCATGGCCCTGACCACGATCAATCCGGGGTTCGTGCTGGGCGCGCCGATCGGTGACGATTTCGGCACGTCGGTGCAGGTGATCGAACGGCTGCTGCGCGCCAAGGACCCGATGCTGCCCGACTTCGGCTTCCCGGTGGTCGACGTCGCCGATGTGGCCGAGGCGCATGTCCGCGCCCTGACCACTCCGGCTGCCGCAGGTCAGCGCATCATCACCTCGGACGCCTTCATGTGGTTCACCGAAATGGCCGAATTGCTCAAGGCGACATGGCCGGAACGCCGCGTCGTGACCCGGCGCGCGCCAAACGCACTTGTCCGCCTGCTGGGACTGTTCGACCCGGCGATCCGGTCCATCGTGCCGATCCTTGGCCGCCGCACGGAATTGTCAAACGCCAAGGCGCAGACCCTGCTCGGGATGCGGTTCACCCCCGCCCGCGAGGCGGTTCTGGCAACCGCCAAGTACCTGATCGAGTCCGGCAGGGTCGGTTGATCCGGATGGGGCGGTTCGGCCACCGCAAGCCGGACGGAAGCCACCAGCCGGCCAGATGCCCGACAGGTCAGGTCAGGCCCCGCCGCTGCCGCACATTCCCCGGTACGCCCAGTTCAGGATGCAGGAATCCCGCCACTGCCCAGGCCACCAGCAGGCCGACGCCGGTCACGGCAAAGATCGCCTCGATCGGGGCCACCTGCAGCACCAGCCACGCCACGCCCGGCGTCACGATCCCGGAAACATCGCGGAAACTGGAATAGACCGCCGACATCTCGGTCCGTTCCGACGGCTTCACGCTCATCAGGAACGGCAACCCGCCGCAGATATCCAGAAACACCAGAAACAGCGCCGCCGCCATCAGCACCGCCACCGTCGCCCACGGCATCGCCGAAAAGCCGGTGCCCAGGATGAACAGCAGGCCGCAGACCAGAAATCCCATGCGCACCGCCGCCCTGACCGACCGCGCCTGCATCCAGCGCAGCATCAGCGGCGCGGCAAACAGCCCCATGTTGGTCAGGGACAGCGCGATGCCGCCAACCTGATCGCCCAGACCGTTGTCCACTGCAAAGATCGCGACATAGACGACATAGACCCACCAGCCACAGGACCGCATCACCGCAAAGAACCAGCCGGCGATCAGCCGGGGCTGCGCGAAGAACCGGCCCAGATAGCTGAACGGATTGGGCGAGGCGCTGCGGGCCCGCGCGATCACCCGGCCATTGCCCATCCGCATCGCCCAGAACGTCGCCAGCATCACCGCCGCCGCCACACCCGAAATGGCGAACGGCGCACCATGCCAGAATTGCAGCAGCCAGACCCCCGAAATCGGCCCGACCGTCCAGCCGATACCGCCAAAGAACATCCGCAGCCCTTCCAGCCGGCCCAGATCGGCTTTGGCCACATTGTCCAGCACATAGGCGTTGAAACACACGAACACCGTCGCCGCCGCCATGGCATTGGTCAGCAGCGCCAGCGACGTCAGCGGCCCGCCGATTATCCCGCACAGGGCCGACAGCAGGAACAGACCGCAGCCGATCGTATAGACCCAGCGGCGCGGTACCGCCCGCGTCAGCAGCGGTACCAGCAGGCCGGTACACATCGACAGGATGCCGACGGCAAAGTAGATCTCCGACACCACCTGTGCGTCGCGAAACGCCCGGTACATCACCAGCGGCAACACCGACAGCACCATGCCGCGCACCAGCGCCTCGATGCCGCCCAGCACGCCAAAGGCGGTCACGCCGGGGCCAGACTTGCCGGGACCAGACTTGCCGGGACCCGACGTGCCGGAACCAGCCGCCCCAAAGACCGGAGCGGTGCGCAGTTCGTCGGGCTGTGGGTGATCACGCATATAGGGTCCTGCTCGCCGCCACCTCAGCGCCTGCCGCCCGCTGCCGTCTGTTCCCGCCGCGACATCCCGCGTCGAAAGCAACCCACGGGGCGCGGCTCAGCCCGCCCGCGTCAGCAGGTCCACCAGCCGCCGCCGCGCGTCAGGCAGCGGCCGCTCGCCCAATGCCGGGGCCAGCCGCGTGGTCAGGAAATGCCCGGTCAGCCGCAGTCCCGCCGCCAGATCGGCGGCCGTCGCCGGGCCCTGCCCCATCAGGCAGGCGGGCAGCGGCAGCAGCCGGTCCGCCCATTCCCCGGCCCCGGCCCGGCTGACCGCCCGCCCGGACTTCGGCGACACATAGATCAGATCGTCGCTCCCTCCGGTCACTGCACAGGCGGCAAGGTCCAGCCCGAAGCCCAGCTCCTCCAGCAGCCCCAGTTCCCACCGCAGATAGCCCAGCGGCCAGCCCGCCCCGCCCGCCAGCCCGTCCAAGAGCGCCACCGACCCGGCATACAGACCCGGATGCGGCTCGCGCTCTGGCAGCGCGAAGGACAGCAGCGCACAGATGGCGTTCAGTCCGGCCAGCCCCAGCCGGTCGCCCAGAACCGCTGCCGCCCGCGACCGCAGCGGCTCGACGGTGAAGGCGCCGATATGTTCGTCAAGCCGCGCTTTCCAGGTGATATCCAGCTGAGCGCCGGGTTGCAGCACCGGCGCCTGCCGCCGCGACGCGCCGCCCCGCACCACCCCGGCATGGCGGCCGTGCTGTGCCGTGAACACCTCGATGATCGCCGCACTTTCCCCGTGCGGTCGCACCGACAGAAGCGCACCCTCATCCCGCCATTCCATGCTGCAACTATCGTTGCCCGCCGCGGAAAGCCAAGGGCTTCAGGGCGTACGCGCCGGAATTCCGCCCGTACTCGACTGCACTGCATCCGGCGGCGGCGTCCCCGGCATCGGCGCATCCTCGAAGTCGGGCAGCAGGATGCGCTGGCTGGCCCCGGCCGGGTCGTCATACTGATGATGGCGCAGCGCCCAGAAAAACGCCGCCAGCCCCAGCCCGCCCAGACCAAGCGATATCGGGATCAGATAGACCAGCATCGCCATGACTATTTCACCCTGAGCGCGTTCAAGGATACCGTGATCGACGACAATGACATGGCCAAGGCGGCCGCCAGCGGTGTCGCCAGCCCGACCAGCGCCAGCGGCACCGCCACCACATTGTAGCCGGCTGATATCAGGAAATTCTCGGTGATGCGCCGCCGCGCCCGGACGCTGATCCGGATGGCATCGGCCACCGGCGCAATGTCGCGGCCCAAAAGTACGATGTCCGAGGCGACACGCGCCGCGTCCAGCGCCGATGCCGGCGCAATCGACACATGCGCCGCCGCCAGCGCCCCGGTATCATTGAGCCCGTCGCCGATCATCAGAACCCGGTGGCCGCCCTGCGCCAGATCACGGACGATCTGCATCTTGCCCTCCGGCAGCACCTCGGCGGTCCAGTCGCCGATGCCGAGCCGCGCCGCCAGAGCGCCCACCGCCCCCGGCACATCGCCCGAGATCAGCTTGACCGCCAGCCCCTGTGCCAAGAGCGCCGCCACCAGTCCTTCGGCCCCCGGCCGCAACCGGTCGGCAAAGGCAAACGCCACCGGCGCGCCACCCGCCGCCAGATAGGTCGCCGTCACCGCCAATGGCGTTGCCCCGACCCAGCTTGCCCGCCCCAGACGCACCGCACGACCCTGCCACTGGCCGCTGACGCCGTAGCCCGCCACTTCGCGGATGTCCTCCACCATCGCAGGCATCACCCCCGCCGCCCGCGTCGCTGCGGCCAGCGCCACGGCCAACGGATGCGACGAGGCCCCGGCCAGTGCTGCGGCCACCGCCAGATCCCCCGGATCATGGCCGCCCAGATCCACTGGCTCGGGCGTGCCAAGGGTCAGGGTTCCGGTCTTGTCGAACACCACGGTATCGACGGTCGCCAGCCGTTCCAGCGCCGTGCCGTTCTTGATCAGCAGCCCCTTGCGGAACAACAGCCCCGACGCCGCCGTCACCACCGCCGGCACCGCCAGCCCAAGCGCGCACGGGCAGGTGATGATCAGCACCGCTGCCGAAATGTTGATGGCGGTCCGGACATCGCCACCGGTCCGCCACATCCAGACGCCAAAGGCCGCGAACGACAACAGATGCACCAAGGGCGAATACAGCCGCGCCGCCCGGTCGGCCAGCGAGGTATAGCGCCCGCGCCCGGCCTCGGCCACCGCCACCAGTTCCGCCATCCGGTGCAGCGAGCTTTCGGCCCCGGCGGCCACCACCCGCAACGTCAGCGCGCCGGTCAGGTTCACTTCACCGACGCTGACAGAAGCTCCCGGCTCGACCAGGGCGGGCAGGCTTTCACCGGTCAGAAGCGACCGGTCGACTTCCGACGTGCCGGCAACAACCACGCCGTCCACCGGCACCCGCCCGCCCGGGCGCAACAGCACCAGATCGCCGGGCCCCAGATCACCGACCGACACCGACATTTCGATCCCGCCCGCCAGCCTGATCGCCCTCGGCACTTCCAGCGCCGCCAGTTCCGCTGCCGCCGACCGGGCAATGGCCCGGGTCCGGTGATCCAGATACCGCCCGGCCAGCAGAAAGAAACACAGCATCACCGCCGCATCGAAATAGGCGATATCGCCGCCTTGCGTCGTTTCATAAAGCGAGATCGACGAGGCCAGGATCAGCGCCAGGCTGATCGGCACATCCATCCCCAGCCGCCCGGCCCGCAGTGCCGCCCAGGCGCTGGCAAAGAACGGCTGGCCGGCAAAGGCCACCGTCGGCAGGGCGATCATCGCCGAAATCCAGTGGAACAGATCGCGGGTCGCATCCTCGGCCCCGGACCAGACCGCGACCGACAACAGCATGATGTTCATCATCGAAAACCCGGCGACCCCCAGCCGCATCAACAGGTCCCGCCCGCGCGCATCGGCCTGCTCGGCCGACAGCATGCCGAAATCCAGCTCGTGCGCCTCGTATCCCAGCCGGTTCAGCGCCTGTATCAGCGCCTCTGCAGTGACTTCCGGCCCGGCCACCACCGCCACCCGCTTCAGCGTCAGATTGACCCGCGCCGACCGCACTCCGGCCAGCCGAGCCAACCCGCGCTCGACCGTGGCGATGCAGGCCGCACAATGCACGCCCGGCAGCGACAGCATCAGCGTCGCCTCGACCGGGGCCGCCCGGGCCAGGGCTTCGGCCGCAGGCACAACAGCGCAGGCCGGACAGGCAGAGGGCATTGCCGATAGCGCCACCGTCATCACCCTATCCTTTCAGAAAAATCGCGACGCGCTGGCGAAAGATCGTGCCATCTTCCGCCTCGGCTTCAATCCGCAGCACCCACTTGCCGGACGCCAGCGCGACGGGCGCCTCGTACACAGCGCCAACCCGCACGAATTCCGGGACCAGATCGTCCCTGACTTCGGTTGCCCGGCCAATGCTGGCCGTGATCGCCACCGGCTCGACCGGACGGCCCGCCGCATCGGTAAAGACCAGCGTCAGCCTGTCCGGCCCGGCCGCGACCTTGAGCGCCCACCCCAGGGCCTTCTGCGCCGCCAGTTCCGCGTTGAAGGTCTGGCTGGCAATGTAGCTGTTCCCGACCTCCAGCCCCGGGAAAGTCCGCACCGCCTGAACCGCCAGCGTCACATTCGCCGCAATGACCGTGCCAAAGAACGCGGCGGTGATGAAAAACACCTTGCGCCCGGTCAACGGCGTGGCCGTGGTCGAACCTGTCATTGCCCCTGCTCCTGCTCTGATCCGACAAAGGTCGAGTCCACTGAAATCCGCTCGGATCCCTCGGTATCCTGCACCCAGAAGCGCAGTTCGGTCCGTGCGCTGCCAGCGGCAGTACTGCCCTCAGCCGCCGTCACATAGACCCGCTGCAACAGCGTCTGGTCGGCGGGCACGGTCACGGTCTGCGCCTCGGCCCCCTCCAGCGCGATTGCCAGCGGCGCATCCGACTTCAGCGTGATCCGCAGGTCGGCGTCCCTGCCCTGCATGTTGCGCAGCCGTACGTCATAGGTGTTGCGGATGCTGCCGTCCGAAAGCATCACAAAGGTCGGATTGCGCACCGGGGCCACGGTCGCGCCGATCGGTGCGCGCAGAAACAGCGCCACCACCAGCCCGACGCCGACCCCGGCCCATAACCCCGTGTAAAGCATGGTGCGGGGCCGCAGTACGTGCCGCCAGATCGGTTTCGGCGGCTTGCCGCCGCGCTCCGGCGCTTCATCGGTCAGCGCCATGTAGCCGATCAGGCCGCGCGGCTTGCCGACCTTGTCCATCACGTCGTTGCAGGCATCGATGCACAGCGCGCAGGTGATGCAGGCCAGTTGCTGGCCATCGCGGATGTCGATCCCCTGCGGACAGACCGCCACACAGGCATTGCAGTCGATGCAGTCGCCCAGCAGATCGGCGCCCTCGGCCTTGCGGTGCTTGCCGCGCGGCTCGCCCCGCCAGTCGCGGTAGGCGACGGTCAGCGTATCCTCGTCCATCATCGCCGCCTGAATCCGCGGCCACGGGCAGGCATAGATGCAGATCTGTTCGCGCATGAAACCGCCGAACACGAACGTGGTGGCGGTCAGCACCGCGATGGTGGCATAGGCAACCGGGTGCGCCGAAAACCCGATCAGATCGCGGGCCAGGGTCGGTGCATCAGTGAAATAGAACACCCAAGCCCCGCCCGTTGCCACCGCAATCAGCAGCCAGACCAGCCATTTCGTCAGCCGCAGCCGCCACTTGCGCACGCCCCAGCCCTGATGCCACAACCTGACCCGGGCGTTGCGGTCGCCCTCGATCCAGCGCTCGACCAGAATGAACAGATCGGTCCACACCGTCTGCGGGCAAGCATAGCCGCACCAGACCCGCCCCAGCGCCGAGGTGAACAGGAACAGCCCCAGCCCGGCCATGATCAACAGGCCCGCCACGAAATAGAATTCATGCGGCCAGATCTCGATCATGAAAAAGAAGAACCTGCGGTTCGCCAGATCGACCAGCACCGCCTGATCCGGCAGCACGTCACCCCGGTCCCACCGCAGCCAAGGCGTCAGGTAATAGACCCCCAGCGTCACCGCCATGATCCACCATTTCAGCGTGCGGAAATTGCCCCGCACCCGGCGCGGAAACACCGGCTCGCGCGCCGCGTAAAGGCTGGGAGGGGGCAGGTCAGTGCTGGACAATGGGTTGGCTCCGGGGTTGGGTCGCTTCGGTATCTTTGGATTGCCGGCGCAGGGCCTTGATCTGCGTCAACCCGGAAGCCATTGGCGCATTGGGCCGGGCACCGCCGCGCGCCTCGTGCGAAACGCGCAGCGGTGCCGTTCTGTTGCCCTTTGTCGGGGGCGATCGATCTACTCGCCGCCCCCCAGTTGATGCACATAGATGGCGACCGAGCGGATATCCGCCTCCGACAGGCGCGGGCTCCAGTTCGGCATCACGCCATTGCGGGCATAAGTGATGACGGATTTCAGCGTTTCGGCATCGCCACCATAAAGCCAGATCGCATCGGTCAGGTTCGGCGCACCAAGATCGCGGTTGCCCAGACCTTCGGCACCATGACAGGCCACGCAATTCTCGTTCTCGGCATAGACCTTTGCGCCGAGGGCCGCCAGTGCCGCATCGTGCGGCTGCCCGCTGATCGCCAGAACATGCTGCACCAGCGGCTCGATCTGCCCGGGCTCCAGCAATTCGCCAAAGGCCGGCATCTGGCTGAACCGTGCGTCGGCATCGGTCGTGTTGCGGATGCCGTGCGCCACCGTCGCGTGAATCGCTTCGATGTCGCCGCCCCACAGCCAGTCATCGTCCAGCAGATTGGGATAGCCCGACGCCTTCACCCCGGCCGCCCCGGCACCATGGCACTGCGAACAGTTGGAGCGAAAGATCGCGGCGCCGGCCGATACGGCATACTGATTGACCTCGGGGTCGGCTGCGATCGCGGTCAGGTCCGCCGCCACCAGCCTGCCTTCGATCCCGGCGTGGCTCGCATCCACCGCCTCGATCTCGGCTTTCACGTCGGCGCGGGTCGAAAACCCCAACAGCCCGGGTGTTGCCCCGCTGATCATCGGCCAGGCCGGATAGGCAATCACGTAACCAACCGCAAAGATGATCGTCGCATAGAACGTCCACAGCCACCAGCGCGGCAGCGGGCTGTTCAGCTCCTCGATGCCGTCCCATACATGCCCGGTCGTCCCGACCTCGCCGGCCTTTTCCTTCGGTTTTGGCGCTTTCATTGACGTGTCTCCTCGGCCTTGGCGGGTTTGTCATCGTGCCGGAACGGAATCGACATGACGTCGCGGTGAATGCGCCCGGCACCCGGACGAAACGCCCAAAGCACCACGCCGACAAAGAACAGCACCATCAGCAGCAGCATCCAGCTGTCGGCAATCTCGCGCAGCAGTGAATAGATTTCCATTTGCCCCCCCTACCGGCTTGCGTCAGCGGTAAAGGTCGAGAAATCGACCAGCGTCCCCAGCATCTGCATGTAGGCGATCAGCGCATCCATTTCCGATACCCCGGGGGCCGCGTCGAAGTTGCGCACCTGCGCGCCGGGATAGCGTTCCAGCATCGGCTCGAACGCCCCGTCGGGTTCGATCTGCACTTCAAAATCCGCACGCGCATTGCTGATCATGTCGTCGGTATAGGGCACCCCGACCAGCCGGTGCGTGGCCATCAGATCGGCAATATCCGCACCGTCCAGCATCCGGTTCGCCAGAAACCCGTAGTTCGGCATCACCGATTCCGGCACCACCGATTGCGGATCGATCAGATGCGCCACGTGCCAGTCGTCGGAATAGCGCCCGCCGACCCGCGCCAGGTCCGGCCCGGTGCGCTTTGACCCCCACTGGAACGGATGATCGTACTGGCTTTCCGCCGCCAGGCTGTAATGGCCATAGCGCTCGACCTCGTCGCGCATCGGGCGGATCATCTGGCTGTGGCAGACATAGCAACCCTCGCGGATGTAGATGTCGCGCCCCGCCAGTTCCAAGGGCGCATAGGGGCGCATCCCCTCCACATCCTCGATGGTGTTCTGCAGATAGAACAGCGGTGCGATCTGCACGATGCCGCCAATCGTCACCACCAGAAAACTGCAGATCAGCAGCAGGGTCGCGTGCCGCTCCAGTGCCTTGTGTCGGTCCAGAAATGCCATCTCGCTCCCCTATTCCGCTGCCACTGCCAGCGGCGATGCCGCCTTGGCCGGGGCCGATGTTGCGGTCTTCCACAGATTGAAACACATGATCAGCGCCCCGCTCAGGAACAGCACCCCGCCCAGACCGCGCACCACATACATCGGGAACTTCGCGGCCACCGTGTCGGCAAAGCTGTTCACCAGAAAGCCGTTGGCATCCACTTCACGCCACATCAGCCCCTCCATGATGCCGGTCACCCACATCGAGGACGCGTACAGAACGATGCCGATGGTGGCCAACCAGAAATGCCAGCTGACCAGGCTCAGACTGTACAGCCGCTCGCGCTGCCACAGCTTCGGCGTCAGATAATACAGCGCGGCAAAGGTGATCATGCCGTTCCAGCCCAAGGCCCCGGAATGCACATGGCCGATGGTCCAGTCGGTATAGTGGCTCAGCGAGTTGACGGCGCGGATCGACATCACCGGCCCCTCAAAGGTCGACATGCCGTAGAACCCGATGGCCAGCGCCATCATCCGCAACACCGGGTCGGTGCGCAGCTTGTCCCAGGCTCCCGACATGGTCATCAGCCCGTTGATCATGCCGCCCCAGCTGGGCATCCACAGCATGAACGAAAACACCATGCCGAGTCGATTGTGCCAACGTTTACGTGTGGTTTATTCCGTTCAAACTTTGCCTTTGCCATGATGGC
>JANNRR010000145.1:0-29097 GCA_031401675.1 Paracoccaceae bacterium | reverse complement strand
GCCCGGCGGCCATGCGCTGAACGCGGTGGCAGCACTGCTGTCGGTGGTACTGCTGGCGGTCTATCTGCAAACCGGCTCGACGCCGGCCCTGCTGGGGATGACGCTGGCGGCGCTGTTCATCGGCTATCACCTGATCATGGGCATCGGCGGGGCCGACATGCCGGTCGTGGTGTCGATGCTGAACAGCTATTCCGGCTGGGCGGCGGCGGCGATCGGTTTCACCCTTGGCAATGATCTGTTGATCGTGACCGGCGCGCTGGTCGGCAGTTCCGGCGCGATCCTGAGCTATATCATGTGCAAGGCGATGAACCGGTCGTTCATTTCGGTTATTCTGGGCGGGTTCGGCGGCACCACCGGGCCGGCGCTGGAGATTGCCGGGGAACAGATCGCCATCGATGCCGAGGGCGTGGCGGCGGCGCTGAACGACGCGGATTCCGTGATCATCGTGCCGGGCTACGGCATGGCGGTGGCGCAGGCGCAGCAGTCGGTCAGCGAGTTGACGCGCAAGCTGCGCGCGGCGGGCAAGACCGTGCGCTTTGCCATTCATCCGGTGGCCGGGCGGTTGCCGGGGCACATGAACGTGCTTTTAGCCGAGGCCAGGGTTCCCTATGACATCGTTCTGGAAATGGATGAGATCAACGGGGATTTCCCGACGACCGACGTGGCCATCGTCATCGGGTCGAATGACATCGTGAACCCGGCGGCACAGGAGGATCCGAACAGCCCGATTGCCGGCATGCCGGTGCTTGAGGTCTGGAAGGCCAAGCAGGTGTTCGTCAGCAAGCGCGGACAGGGGACGGGTTATTCCGGGATCGAGAACCCGTTGTTCTACAAGGACAACACCCGGATGTTCTACGGCGATGCCAAGAAGTCCCTGGACCTGCTGCTGCCGATGATCGAATAGGGCGGCGCTGCAGGTGGCCCGCTTGTCCTGACCGGCGCTGTGCCGGGATCAGGGCTTTTGGTGACCTCTTTGCAATTTTCCCTGAAGGTTCTGGTCGCTGTCCGCCGGGCAGGTGCGGTGCCGGTTGGTGTTGCGGCGCGGCGTTGGCGGGTTGATTGACTTCGCGGCCGCCGCCGTTAGTTAGGCACCAACAATGACAGAAAGCCGTCATGGGCCCGATCGTAGACCACCCGCTGCGCTATCAATTGGCCAATGAACTGCATGCCCGGCCGTTCCCGTCGCTGGAGGCACCCAGCCATGCCGCCTATCTGGCGGTCAAGCGGTCGGGTGATGCGGCGAACCGCGACAAGGCGCTGGACCGGGCGCATCTGTTGGCGCTCCTGGACCGCTTCGGGGCGGCGCATCCGGCACCGGGGGCCACGCACTTCTTTGGCCAGATCGGGCGACATCAGCTGAAATGGGAAAGCCATACCGAGTTTGTGACCTATACCGCCTTTACCCCCGGCCTGGGGGACCGGCCATTCGATCCGGTGGAATTTGACGTGTTTCCCGAGGATTGGCTGGGCCAGGCCCCGGGTCTGCGGATCACATCCATCCTGATCCGGGTCGGGTTCATTCCCGACGAGCTGCGGATTGTCGAGGACGGGCTGGCCGACTGGTTCGTGGCGGAAAGCCTGGCGGTGGCGCGAGTGGTCGACGGTGCGGCCATCGTCGGCTCGGACTTCCGGATCGACAGCGCCGGCCATATCCGGGCGGCGCTGTTCGTGCGTGAAGGCACCGGGGCGCGGCGGATCGGGCGGATCGTGCAGCGGCTGTGCGAAATCGAGACCTACAAGTCGATGTCGATGCTGGGGCTGGCGCGGGTACGGGCGATGGGCCCGCGCATGGGCGAGATCGACAAGGAGATGACGGCGCTGATCAGCGGCATGACGCATCACGGCAAACGCCCGGATCAGACGCTGGCCGACCTGTTGGCCGTTGCCGCCGAACTGGAGACGCTTCTGGTGCAATCGTCGTTCCGGTTCGGGGCAACCGGGGCCTATGAGACATTGGTGAACCAGCGGATACTGGCGCTGCGCGAAGAGCGGTTCGAGGGGCGGCAGACCCTTGGCGAATTCATGATGCGCCGGTTTGATCCGGCGATGCGCACGGTGAAATCAACCGAGGCCCGGCTGCAAAGCATGGCCGAGCGGGCAGCGCGGGCGGGCGATCTGTTGCGCACGCGGGTCGATGTCGAGCGGTCGGCGCAGAACCAGTTGCTGCTGGAAAGCATGGATCGCCGCGCCGACATGGCGCTGCGCCTGCAGCACACAGTCGAGGGCCTGTCGGTGGTGGCGATCAGCTATTATGCCGTCAATCTGGCGGCCTATGTCGCGGCCCCGTTCGCGGAACCGTTGGGCATCGGCAAGGCGGTTCTGCTGGCCGTCGTGTCGCCGCTGGTGATCGTGGCGGTATGGCTGATGGTTCGCCGGATTCGGCGCAGGATGGAATAGAACAGTTCCAAAACAAACGCGGCGACCGGCAGAAATATGCCGGTCGCCGCAACCGCCAGCGCTGCTTTACGGATCGAGGCAACCTGCGGTTAAACAGGAAGCTCCTCCCTCAACCCAAAGACGCGGCGAAAGCCTTAATCAATGCGTAGAGTGTTGACGTAGGGTCATCAAGCATTTGTTTACGATCTGCCGGATCTTTGATCAACTGTTCAAAAAACGCGAACAATCCTGCCGCATTTGGCAAAGTCAGCGGCCGCGAATCCGCGGGTCGAGCGCGTCGCGGATGCCGTCGCCGATGTAATTGACTGACAGAACGGTGAAACTGATGGCCAGCCCGGGCCAGATCACCCGTTCGGGGTATTGCTGCAGGTAGTCCACGCCCTCGAACAGCAGGCGGCCCCAGGTCGGGAAGTCGGGCGGGAAGCCAAGGCCAAGGAACGACAGCACCGATTCGGTGATGATGGCATTGGCGATGCCCAGCGAGGCTGAGACCATGATCGGCGACATGACGTTGGGCAGGATGTGGCGCAGGATCATCCGGCGCGGCGGGGTGCCGATGGACCGGGCGGCCAGCACGAATTCACGTTCCTTGAGTGCCAGCACGTCGCCGCGCACGATCCGGGCGGTGTGCATCCAGCTGGTGATGCCGATGGCAAAGACGATCAGCAGGAAGATGCCGGTTTCCGGTCCGAACCGCCCGGAAAGCGGTTCACGGAACAGCATGACCATGACCAAAAGCAGAGGCAGCAACGGCAGCGCCAGGAAGAGGTCGGTCAGTCGCATCAAGGGGCCGTCGAGCCAGCGGAAATAGCCGGCGATGACGCCGACACCGGTGCCGATGATCAGCCCCAGCACCATGGCGACCATGCCGACGGCAATCGACACTTGGCCGCCGGCCATCATCCGGGCAAGGATGTCGCGTCCCAGCTGATCCGCCCCCATCGGGTGCGCCCAGCTGGGCCCCTTGTTACGGGCGCGGATGTCGATGAAGGTCGGATCGATGGTCCAGACGAACGGGCCGATCACGATGGCCAGACAGATCAGCAGAAACACCGCCGCCCCAACCATCGCGCCCTTGTGCGTGCGGAACTGGTCCCAAACGTCCCACCACTGGTTGCGCGGCGGCTTCAGCGCCTCGTCGGCGACAAAGGCCTTGGTGCCCTTGGGAATGGCGGTTTCAGTCATAGCGGATCCTCGGATCGAGCACGCCGTACAGGATGTCGGCGACAAGATTGAACAGCACGATCAGCACGGCAAAGATGAAGGTCAGCGTCTGCACCATCGGCAGGTCGTTGGCATAGATCGCGGTGATCAGCAGGGCACCGAGGCCGTTCACCTTGAACACCTGCTCGGTGATGATGGCGCCGCCGAAGATGGTGGGGATGCCGAGGGCGATGACGGTAACCACCGGGATCAGCGAGTTGCGCAGCACATGCACCAGCACCACCACCCGCTCGGTCAGGCCTTTGGCGCGGGCGGTCCGCACGTAATCCTGCTGCAGGTTATCCAGCATCGAGGCGCGCATGAAGCGGCTGATCTGACTGGCGTTGAACAGGGCCAGCACGGTGACGGGCAGGGTCATCTGCCGGACCTGCTGTTTGAAGCTGGCCCAGTCGTTCACCGCCAACGTGGTGTCATAGACCGACGGAAACCAGCCGAGCCAGACCGAAAAGATCACGATCAGCAGCACGCCGGTGAAGAAGGTCGGCACCGAAAAGCCAATCATCGAGATGAAGGTGCCGATCTGGTCGAACCAGGAGTATTGCCGGTAAGCCGACAGGATGCCGATGGGCAGGGCGATCAGGACGCCGATGATGTAGGACATGCCGACGACGGTAAGGGTCTGCGGCATCCGCTGGGCGATGATGTCGGCGACCGGGCTGCGCGACTGCCACGACACCACGCGCTGCGCATCGCCGGCCAGATGCCAGCCGGTCCAGCTGTCGATGACGTGCAGCGGCTCGACGATGAAAAACTGTTTCAGCCAAAGCACATAGCGCACGATCATCGGTTGATCTGCGCCAAGCGCCTCCATCATTTTCTGTTTGACTTCGGGGGGAACAGTCAGCGGCACCTGACTCATCGGCGAGCCGGGGGCCAGGTCGATCAAAAGGAAAATCACAAGCGAGATGAACAGAAGCGTCGGGATGGCCAGGATAAGCCGCCGGAGCGTGTAGGTGAACATGCCGCGATGCCTTGGGGTCGGGGTGTAGGGTGGGCAGTATTGCCCACCCTACAAGTCATCACTTCACACGGAACCAATCGGAGGCGTTCCATAGACGCGAGTCCCAGGCGGTCGGCACCACGCCTCCGAGCGTGATGGCGATGGCATCCAGCCGCCCGCGCGCTACCAGCGGCACGACGGTGAAACTGTCTTTGGTCACCATGTCGTTCATCCGTTTGGCCAATTCGCCCCGCTTGATCGGATCGCCGGTCCGGCTGAGTTCGGCGACCAGCGTGTCATAGGCAGGGTCGCAGTAGCGGTTCATGTTTTCGCCCTGCCATTGCGTGTCTGGACGCGGTGCCTTGGAGCAAGAATAGTTGGCAAGGTAGGCCTCGGGGTCGGTACCGTCGAACTCGTTGGCATACATCTCCACGTCGGCATAGAATTTCTGGAAAGTGTCGGGCGAGCCGGGGTCGCCTCCGAAAAACACCGACGCGTCGATATTCTTCAATTCGACCTCCACGCCAATGTCATTCCACCACTGTTTGATAAGTGCCTGGAAATCCTGACGCACGGCGTTGGTCGAGGATTGAAAGAGCAGGCGCAGCTTCTTGCCGTCCTTGTCCAGAATACCGTCGCCATCGCTGTCGGCCCAGCCAGCTTCGGCCAGCAGCGCCTTGGCACCCTCGACATCCTGCGCGATACAGCCGGTATTCTCCGAGGCGTATTGGGCCGGGGCCGGGACGATGTTGCAGGTCGGCTGACCGGCGGAGCCATAGCCGACTTCGACCAGCAGCGCACGGTCGATGGCTTTGGACAGCGCCTCACGCACCCTGACATCTGACAGGATCGGGTGCGGGTGGGCGGCGGTAGAGCGTTCGCCTTCGGCCAGTTCAGGGGAAGGGTCGGTCATGTTCATCTCGATCCGTTCGACCAGCGAACCGAAGGCTCTGATGAACACGCCTTTGCCGCCAGCTGCCATCGATTCCTGCAGATCGGGGGCTATCTGGGTGTTCCAAGCATAATCGAACTCGCCGGTTTCCAACACGGCGCGGGCCGAGGCCACGGCATCGCCGCCGCCTTTCAGCGTCAGCGTGGCAAAGGCCGGTTTGGCCGGGTCGCGGTAGTTCGGGTTGGCGGCCATCTGGATCACGTCATTTGTGCGGAATTCCGTCACCACGAACGGGCCGGTGCCGATCGGGTTGAAGTTGGCCTCGGTGCATTCCTGCGCCTTGGCCCCCAGGCAGTCGGCGAACTGCGCCTTCTGAATGATCGGCGAGGTGTTGCCGACAAAGGTCAGATAGGGGTTCGGCTTCGGGCCGGTAAAGGTGATCTTGACGGTCAGATCATCGACGGCCTCGATCGACTGCACCCCTTCGAATTTCGACAACTGCGCACAGCCGCCTTCGGGATGCATGCAATATTCGCCGGTAAAGACCACGTCGGCAGAGGTGACGGGCGTGCCATCGGACCACAGCAGCCCGGGCTTCAGTTTCCAGGTGATCGAGGTCAGATCTTCCGAAACCCCGCCATTGGCCAGAGTCGGAACTTCGGCAGCCAGCCGGGCAAACACCGCGCCAGTTTCGTCAAAGCCCGCCAAAGGCTCGATGACCAGCGACGCGGACTCGATCTCTTTGGTGCCGCCCGACAGGAACGGATTCAGGGTCGATGGCGCCTGCCAGTAAATGATGTTGACATGGCCGTCCGAGCCACGCTCGGCAAAGGCAGCGGGGGCGAGCGCTACGGCCGCCACCACGCCCAATAGGGCAGTCTTGAGGTTCATGAAGTCTCTCCTTGTTGATAATGCTCTGCGGCCTCGGCGCGTCCGGTTGGCCCGGACGCTTTTGGCATGGTTTCGGGATACAGGTGGCAGGCGACGAACCGGCCCGGCTGCACCTCGGACAAAACGGGCTCGGTCTGGCGGCACACGTCCATCACGCGCGGGCAGCGGGTGCTGAAATTGCAGCCTTTCGGCGGATTGGCCGGGGAGGGCACGTCACCCACCAGGATCGTTCGGTTCTTTCCGCCCGCCATGGCGGGGTCGGGTTCGGGCACCGCCGACAACAGCGCCTGAGTGTAGGGGTGCAGCGGGGTTTCATACAAGCCGTCGCGGGGGCCAAGTTCGGCGATCTGGCCCAGATACATGACCGCCACCCGGTCAGCGATATGACGGACCATGCTGAGATCGTGGGAAATGAACAGATAGGTCAGGTTGAACTTTTCCTGCAGCTCCTCCAGCAGGTTCACCACCTGGGCCTGGATCGACACATCCAGCGCGGCAATCGGTTCGTCGCAGACAATGAATTTCGGGTTCAGCGCCAGCGCCCGGGCGATGCCGATCCGCTGTCTTTGCCCGCCGGAAAACGCGTGCGGATAGCGGTTGGCAAAGTTGCGGTTCAGCCCGACCGCATCCATCAGTTCATAAATCCGTTCGTTCTTTTCGACGCGGGTAAGTTTTGTATGTTCCTCCAGCGGCTCGCCGATGATCGCCGCCACTGTCATGCGCGGGTTCAGGCTGGCCTGCGGGTCCTGAAACACCATCTGCATCATCGGCCGCATCCGGCGCAGGGTTTCGGGGTCGGCGTCGGCGATTTCCTTGCCGTCGATCTTGACCGAGCCGGCGGTCAGGTCATAAAGCCGCAGGATCGCCCGCCCGGCAGTGGACTTGCCACAGCCGGATTCGCCGACAAGGCCAAGGGTTTCGCCTTCGAATATGTCGAAAGAGATGTTGTCGACCGCTTTCACGTCCCCCGATTTCCGGCGCAACAGGCCGGAATAGATCGGGAAATACATCTTGAGCGCCCGCACCTCGACCAGCTTTTTCGCGGCACCGTCAAACATCGCGGGCCCCTCCGGTTGCCGGGTCCCAGAAACAGGCGACATCGTGACCGTTGCCGACGGCAATGCGGGCCGGGTTCTGCCGGGCGCAACGGTCAAACGCGTGGGCGCAGCGGGCGCGGAACGGGCAGGAACTTGGTGCTTCGGCCATGATCGGCGGCTGGCCTTCGATGACCTTCAGCTTGGCGGTGCGCTGACCGGCCAGCCGGGGGATGGTTTCCAGCAGCGCGCGGGTATAGGGGTGCTGCGGATTGGCGAACAGTTCCCTGACCGGGCCATGTTCGACGATCTGGCCGCCATACATCACCATCACCCGGTCGGCGATACCGGCGATGACGCCAAGGTCGTGGGTGATCCAGACGATCGCCATGCCCAGCTTGCGGCGCAGATCACGGATCAGTTCCAGAATCTGTGCCTGAATCGTGACGTCCAGCGCCGTTGTCGGTTCATCCGCGATCAGCACTTTCGGATCGCAGGCCAAGGCTATGGCAATCATCACCCGCTGCCGCATCCCGCCCGAGAACTGGTGCGGATAGTCCTTCAGCCGCCGTTTGGCATCCGGGATGCCGACCAGGTCCATCAGTTCCAGCGCCCGGGCGGCGGCCTGCGCCCGGTTCATCCCCATGTGCTTGCGCAGGGGTTCCATGATCTGAAAGCCGACGTTGAACACCGGGTTCAGGCTGGTCATCGGGTCCTGAAAGATGAAGCCGATGTCGGATCCGCGGATGGCGCGCAGTTCGCTTTCCTGCACCTGCAGCAGGTCGCGGCCCTGAAACAGCACCTGCCCGCCGCGGACATCCGCCGGCGGTGACGGCAACAGGCCGATCAGCGACATCATCGTAACGCTCTTGCCGGAACCGCTTTCGCCGACGACGCCCAGCAATTCGCCGGGTTTCAGAGTGAAACTGACCGAATTGACCGCATGAACCTCGCCACCGCGCGTTCTGAAAACGGTTTCCAGACCCCTGACATCAAGGATTGGTTGCGCCCCATCGGGCATTAAACGCTCCCCAGCGGATATTTTCTTTTGTTCTTTGGCGGTTGCAGTCGCCGGGTTGGTCCCGGCTGACTTGATGCGAACAGTGTTAGCAAGTTTTTCCAATGCGGCAATATGGTTTCGCTTTCCAGTGCCGTTGCGTCAGCGGAACGGCGCGGGAACGGGCGGCCGCCCTTGACCTTCCCTCTGGGGCCAATCAGGCTGCCTTGAAAAGTGGGGAACCGGATGGGCCAACAGTTGACGGCGCGCGATATTCTGGACCGGCTGGTGGCGTTTCCGACGGTCAGCCGCGACAGCAATCTGGCGTTGATCGACTGGGTCGAGCAGTACCTCGCCTCGTGGGGGGTGGTGGCGCACCGGGTCTGGAATGACGATCGGACCAAGGCAGCCCTGTTCGCCCATGTCGGGCCGATGGTGGCGGGTGGCGTGGTGCTGTCGGGGCACAGCGATGTGGTGCCGGTCGATGGGCAGAACTGGACCAGCGATCCGTTCACGGTCGTGGAACGCGACGGCAAGCTGTTCGGCCGGGGCACCTGCGACATGAAGGGCTTCGTGGCGTTGGCGCTGGCCATGGTGCCGGTGGCGCTGGCCGCCGGGGTCAAGCGCCCTTTGCAGATTGCCCTGAGTTACGACGAGGAGCTGGGTTGTACCGGTGCCGTGCCGATGATCGCGCAGCTGGCGGCTGTGTTGCCACGGGCGGCGGCGGTGATCGTGGGCGAGCCGTCGATGATGCAGGCGGTGGCCGGACACAAGGGCGGCATGGGGTATGCCGTGCACGTTCGCGGGCACGAAGTGCATTCCTCGATCCTGCATCGGGGGGTCAATGCCATCATGCAGGGGGCCAAACTGATTGCCTGGGCCAACGAGCGCAACGCGGCGGGGCTGGCGCAGGCACCGGGGCCGCTGGCGGCGATGTTCGACCCGCCGTACACGACGGTACACGTCGGCATGATCAGCGGCGGCACGGCGCACAACATCACTGCCGGCGATTGCCGGTTCGGGCTGGATTTCCGGCTGGTGCCGGGCGAGCGGCTGCAGGATTGGCAGGACGAATTTCGCGCCCGCGTCGCCGAGGTGCAGGCCGGGATGCAGGCCGTCCACCCCGAGGCCGGGATCACGCTGGAGGAGCGGTTCGATGTTCCGGCGCTGGTGCCGGAACCCGACGGGGCGGCCGAAGCGCTGGTGCGCCGGCTGACCGGCGACAACGGCGCGCATGTGGTCAGCTACGGCACCGAAGCCGGGCAGTTTCAGGCGGCAGGCTATTCGGCGGTGATCTGCGGGCCGGGCGACATCGCGCAGGCGCACCAGACCGACGAGTACCTGACGCTGGCGCAATTTGCGGCGGGCGAGGCATTCCTGCGCCGGCTGGTGACGGAATTGGCAACATGAGCGCGCCGATATCCGAGCGGACCCCGGTGCAGTTTGCCGGGCCGCTGCCAAAGTCCGCCGATGTGGTGGTGATCGGCGCCGGGATCATCGGCGTGATGACCGCCTGGCATCTGGCGAAACGCGGGTTCTCGGTGGTGGTGTGCGAAAAGGGCCGGGTGGCGGGTGAGCAGTCGTCGCGCAACTGGGGCTGGGTGCGCCAGCAGGGCCGCGACCCGGCCGAACTGCCGATCATGATCGAGGCGGGACGGCAGTGGCAGGAGTTTGCAGCGGACACCGGCGAGGATCTGGGGTTCCGGCAGACCGGCACACTGCATCTGGCCAATTCCGCCAAAGACATGGCGCGTTTCGAAGCCTGGACCGCGCATGCGCGGGCGCACCAGGTGGACAGCCGGTTGTTGACGCGGGAACAGGTGCTGGAAATGATCCCGGCCGCCGTTTCGGGCTGGGTGGGCGGGCTGTGGACCGCCACGGACGGGCGGGCCGAACCGGCAATGGCGGTGTCTGTGTTGGCGCGGGCCGTGGCAAGGATGGGGGTCAGCATCGCCGAAAACTGCGCGGTCCGTGCCCTTGACATCGCGGGCGGGCGGGTGGCCGGCGTGATCACCGAAGCGGGCCGGGTGGCCTGTGGTCAGGTCGTGCTGGCGGGTGGGGCGTGGTCGTCGCTGTTCGGGCAGGCGCATGGCGTCAGTTTTCCGCAACTGTCGGTTTTTTCCACGACGGCTGTGACCGAACCGATGCCGGACGTGTTCGCAGGCAATGCCGCCGCAGCAGACTTTGCCTTTCGCCGCCGTCTGGATGGCGGTTACACGCTAGCGCTTCGCGGCTGGCACGAGTTTTTCATCGGCCCCGACGCCTTCCGGCATCTGGGCAGGTACCTGCCGCAAGTGTGGCGCGATCCGTTCGGCACCGGTTTTCTGCCCGCCGCCCCGAGTGGCTTTCCCGATGCCTGGGGAACGCCACGCCGCTGGTCCGCCGACAGCACCTCGCCGTTCGAAGCGGTGCGCGTGCTGTCGCCGCGCCCGAGCCGGTATGCGCTGAAGCGGATGCGGGCGCTGTTTTGCGCGGCCTTTCCCGATCTGGGGCCGCCACCGATCCGCGCCGCCTGGGCCGGGATGATCGACACACTGCCTGACGACCTGCCGGTGATCGACCGGGTGGCGGCCCTGCCCGGGCTGGTGCTGGCGACGGGGATGAGCGCGCATGGTTTCGGCATCGGCCCCGGCATTGGCCGGGTTGTGGCCGATCTGGTGGCCGAGCGTCCGCTGGGCCATGATCTGACCCCGTTCCGGTTCTCGCGCTTCAGCGACGGCAGCAGGCTGCAGCCCGGCCCGGCGCTGTAATAGGCCGGTGCCCGAATGGCCCTCCGACACTTCCGGCGGCGGTCTGGCGGCGCGGCCGGTGCCTCCGGCGGGGATATTTGCGCCGGAGTGAAGCCATTTGGGACGCTGTGCGCCCTTGCCTGTGGGGCAGGCTTGCGACAGGCTGCCGGGTGACAGACAGGAGCCGCTCCATGCCGATCAGGAACCGATTTGCCGAACTGCTGCCAGAGATCACTGCCTGGCGTCGCGATCTGCACGAAAACCCGGAACTGCTTTATGATACGCAGCGCACCTCGGGCATGGTGGCGGCCCGATTGCGGGAATTCGGCTGCGACGAGGTAGTCGAGGGCATCGGGCGGACCGGTGTGGTGGCGGTGATCCGCGGCAAATCCGGCACCAGCGGCCGGGTGGTGGGCCTGCGCGCCGACATGGATGCGCTGCCGATCTTCGAGGCGACCGGGCTGGCCTATGCCTCGAAAACCCCCGGCAAGATGCATGCCTGCGGCCATGACGGCCATACCGCGATGCTGCTTGGTGCCGCGAAATATCTGGCCGAAACCCGGAATTTCGACGGCGCCGCCGTGGTGATCTTTCAACCCGCCGAGGAGGGTGGTGCCGGCGGACGGGCGATGGTCGAGGACGGCGTGATGGAGCGGTTCGGCATTCAGGAGGTCTATGGCATGCACAACATGCCGGGGATGCCGGTCGGGCAGTTCGCGATCCGCACCGGGGCATTCTTTGCCGCGACCGACAATTTCGTGATCGATCTGCAAGGCAAGGGTGGCCATGCCGCAAGGCCGCAGGATGCCATCGATACCACGGTGGTTTCGGCGCATCTGGTGTTGGCGTTGCAGACGATTGCCAGCCGCAACATCGATCCCTTGAAGGCGATCGTGGTGTCGGTCACCTCGTTCCGGACCGAGCTTGATGCCTTTAACGTGATCCCGCAACATGTGCAGCTGAAGGGCACGGTGCGGACGCATGACGCCGATGTCCGCACCATGGCCGAGGCGCGCCTCCGTGCGATTGTCGAGCATGTGGCGGCGGCGTTTGGGGCGACGGCCGAGGTGGCCTATCTTGCGGGCTATCCGGTCATGGTGAACGCCGAGACCGAGACCCTGCACGCGGCGGCGGCGGCACGCAAGGTTGCGGGAGCGGTGGACACCGATGCGGCGCCGCTGATGGGCGGCGAGGATTTCGCCTTCATGCTGCAATCGCGTCCCGGGGCGTACATCTTGCTTGGCAACGGCAATACCGCGATGGTGCACCACCCGGAATACAATTTCGACGACAACGCGATCCCCGCCGGATGCAGCTGGTGGGCCGAGATGGTCGAAAGCCGGATGCCGGCAGCCTGACGGTCGTCAGGATATCGCGCGCAGCATCACCAGCCCGAGGATCAGGATGCCCGCCAGTGCGATCAGCGGGATCAGCAGGCCCGACCCCAGATTGGCCGCGATGATGCCGACCAGCGCCCAGACCACCGCCCCGCCGTATTCCGGGGCACGGGCCAGAGCCCATTGCACGCGCATCGCGAACAGCAGTGCCAGCGGCAGCGCGATCAGCGCGGCGACGCGGGCGGTATCTATCAGGCCATAGCCGCTGAGCGTCAGGCCGACCGAAACCCAGCTGGCCGCCGACAGCCAGCCGGCATAAATGGCGATCGGTGCCTGCAGCAGCCAGCGGTCGCGGCTCTTGTGGCTGGCGAACAGCGCCATCAACGCCGTGATCAGCATGGCCCAGATCATCAGGGTGGCCAGCAGCGGGCTGGTGGCGGCCACCGACAGCCAGCCTGTGCCGATGCCAAGGCTTATCATGAGCGGCCAGCGCGTCCGGTCCCAGATCGGGTCGGCGGTGCGCTGCAGCAGGCCGAACGCCGCATGGACGATCAGCCAAGAATAGATCACGCCCCAGATCGAAAAGGCATAGCCCGCCGGGGTGATCGGCGGGTCGACCTGCGGCACCGGAAAGGCCGCCGGATCAAAGCCGTCGAAGCTGGGGCCAAGGAACGGCGCTGCGGCAAAGGCAACGGCTGCAAGAAGGACAAGCAGGGCTTTGATGCGGTCCATGCGGTCACGACCTCCGGCGTTTGTGCAGGATCATTCCAGATGTCCTTGGTTGGTGATGCGGGTCTTGCCGCCCATGTAGGGCGCGAGCACGGCAGGCAGGTCAACCGAGCCGTCGGCGTGCTGGCCGTTTTCCAGCACCGCGATCAGGCAGCGCCCGACGGCAAGGCCGGAGCCGTTCAGGGTGTGGACGAATTCGGGCTTGCCGCCCTGGGCCTTGTAGCGCGCGTTCATCCGTCGGGCTTGGAAATCACCGCAGACCGAGACCGAAGAGATTTCGCGGTAGGTGTTTTGTCCGGGCAGCCAGACCTCCAGATCATGGGTCTTTTGCGCGCCGAAGCCCATGTCACCGGTGCAGAGCACGATGGTGCGGTAGGGCAGGCCCAGTTTCTCCAGAATGGCCTCGGCGCAGCGGGTCATGCGGTCGTGTTCGGCGAGGGAGGTTTCGGGGGTGGTGATGGACACCATCTCGACCTTTTCGAACTGGTGCTGGCGCAGCATGCCGGTGGTGTCTTTGCCGGCTGAACCGGCTTCGGAGCGGAAGCACTGGGTGTGGGCGGTCAGGCGGATCGGCAGGCGGGTTTCATCGAGGGTTTCGTTGGCGACCATGTTGGTGAGGCTGACTTCGGAGGTCGGGATCAGCCACCAGCCGTTGGTGGTCTGATAGCTGTCTTCGGCGAACTTGGGGAGTTGATTGGTGCCGACCATCGCCTCTTCCTTGACCAGCACCGGGGTCCAAGTTTCCAAGAGGCCGTGCTCGGTGATGTGGGTATCGAGCATGAACTGGGCGAGGGCGCGGTGCAGGCGGACCATGGCGCCTTGCAGGATCACGAAGCGGGTGCCGGAGAGTTTGGCGGCGGTCTTGAAATCCATGCCGGGGATGGCGGCGGGGATTTCGAAATGTTCGCGGGGGGGGAAGTTGAATTTTCGCGGGGTGCCGTGGCGGCGGAGTTCCACGTTGCCGGACTCGTCAGGGCCGTCGGGGACATCGGAGTGGGGGAGGTTGGGGAGGGTGAAGAGGAGGTGGCGCAGGGCGGCGTCGTCGGCTTTGTCGGCGGCATCCAGAGCGGCGATCTGGTCTTACCTGGCGGTGACTTCGGAGAGAAGGCGGGTGAATTCGGGATCGTTGCCGACGGCCTTGGCGGCACCGGCGTCCCGGGAGGCGCGGTTCTGGTCGGCCTGGGCGGTTTCCGAGGCGAGGATCTTGGCACGGCGGGCGGCGTCGAGGCCCAGAATTTCCGGGGAGGCGGCGGGGAGGCCGCGCCGGGCCAGGGCGGCGTCGAAGGCGGCGGGATTGTCGCGGATGGCGCGGATATCGTGCATGGCGGGCCTCGTAGGGTTGGCCGGGGTTATGCCGCAGGTGGGGGGGTGGGGGAAGGGGGGATTTCTTGGGGGGGTGTTTCACGTTGGGACGGGATGGTAAGATTATGATATTGTTTGATGTTCTTATTTCCGTTAAGGGTTTGTTAGGGATTTGCGGGGTGGATCAGGGGGGAGGGGTGTAGCCGATGCGTTTTTGCCAGGCGCGCCATTCGGTTTGGAAGCCGAAGATGCCGGCGACTCTCCTGGGCCAATGCTTGGGCCATTCGGGGTCGGTTATCCCTTTGCCGCCGGGCAGTATGACGGAACCATCACCGAACATTGAGTTGACTTGATCGGGCGAAATCGACACCAAAGAAAAATCCACTTCCCTTACGGATGCCGCTTGGAAGAGGGCATCCGTAAGGGAAGTGGCGGCGTCAAAAGTCGCCCCGCTGAGGACTGCCCCCTCCAGCCGCGCCCCGCTGAGGTTTGCCCCCTCCAGCCGCGCCCCTCTGAGGTCCGCCCCCGCCATCTGCGCATCCCTGAGGTCCGCCCCCTCCAGCCGCGCCCACCTGAGGTCTGCCCCCTCCATCCGCGCCCCTCTGAGGTCTGCCCCCTCCATCCGCGCCTCGCTGAGGTCTGCCCCCTCCATCCGCGCCTCGCTGAGGTCTGCCCCCTCCAGCCGCGCGCCGCTGAGGTCTGCCCCCTCCATCCGCGCGCCGCTGAGGTCTGCCCCCTCCATCCGCGCGGAGCCGAGGAATGCCCCCTCCATCCGCGCCTCTCTGAGGAATGCCCCCTCCATCCGCGCGAAGCTGAGGACTGCCCCCTCCATCCGCGCGCGCCAGAGGACTGCCCCCTCCAGCCGCGCGCCGCTGAGGTCTGCCCCCTCCAGCCGCGCCCCGGAAAGGTCCGCCGCGCGCAGGTCGGCGCGGCGGAGGTCGCGGCGGGGTAAGGCTTTCACGGTGGTATCGCGTGTGCTTTGCCAGGTACGGCGGTAGCCACCCTCGATTCCGGTGAAATGATCGTCGCACTCGCGCTGCAAAGTCGCCGCGTCGGGCGCGCCGCCGTCAGGGTAGAAGGTAGTTTTGCACCAGTGCAGCCGTTGCGCCAGAAGGTATGGCTCCGAGATGGAAAGATCCTGGTCCGGATCGAAGATAAACGAGAGGGTCGGGTCGGCTTCGGCAAACGGGCCGTTGCCGCAGATTTCGGGGGCCAGACCTTCGGCCTTGCACCAGTCGTTGCGGAAAGCCTGTTCGGCTTCGTCCCTGACGCGCCAGTCGGCCGGAACCTCCACCAGTGCCACACCGTCGAGTTCAGCCGGGGCCAGAATGTGGCGGACCGGGTCGGCGGAGGTCGGTAAAAGGACCGCTGGCAGCCGGAGGCCGCGCCAAAGGTGTGCGAGAAAGTCGGCCTGTGCAACGGTCAGGAAATCGGTTTTCATCCACCAGCGTGTGCCGACGAATTCTTCTGCTGCGCGGTTCAGATCGTAGAACAATTCATTACTGTCGAGAGCCAGCACCATAAGGGTCGGAATGACCCCCTTCAATGAACCATGCTCTTTCGATATCACGGATTGGGTTATGCCCCAGTTTCGGGCATAATCTGCCAGTGTTCCCTCGGTGCGCATGAAACCAAACAGCGACACCGCCAACCAGAGCAGGGTCCAGCCTGACCAGCCGGGGATGCGCCAGATCGGGCCATCGGGCCGTTTGACCGCCAGCCGGCGCAGGCGGACCCAGCTGGTGGCGCTGGCATAGGTTGCGATCAGAAGCGGAACACCGCACCAGACGACCGTCAGCACTTCGTCGTGCCGGGGCATTGAGCGCCACCAGAACCAGCCAAGGACAAGGGGGGCCGCGATGAAGATCAGCACCATCGACACCAGATTGGACAGGAGGCGCATCGGGCGCGGACGCACCGGACTGTCCGGGCGGAAGGTCAGGGCATAGTCTGCGACCAGCCAGGGGTCGATCTCGTCGCCCAGCTTGTCATCCTCGATGTCTGCGTTTGCCTTTGCCAGTTCTTCCCACAGTTTCAGCAGGTAAAGATGCAGGTAGGTGTGGACCATCACCCCCAGGCCCGGGGCGATGGCGAAGAACAGGGCGGTGGGGACGGAAACGCCGATCAGCGGCAGGTCGGTCTGGTGTTCGGTGATGAAGAAATCGGCATGAGTGACGCCCACCAGGGTGACGCCGACAAAGGCAAGGTAAGACAGCAGGCCGAACCAGGATGTGCGGGCGGCCTTGATCAGCTCGTTGATGCGCGGGACGGGGTCGACGGCCACCGGCAGGACGGCGGCGGGGGCGGCCGCGCGCCGACGGTAAGGCCTGTCGCGCAAGCCCCTGCGGCTTTTGGCGGTCCGTGCCATGCGCTCCCCTTGCACTTTGCAATCAGAGCCATAGTTTTCGTTCCGGATCAAGCCTGCCGCCGATCCTTGCGCTTGGCCGACCCCGAAGGTAGGGTGCGCGCCAATCGACGGGGGCGACCCCGGGCCATTCGCGGTGCTGTGTGCCGCCACCAGAGGATCAGCTGATGTTCGCAACCCCTGCCTTTGCCCAAGCCGCCGGTGGCGCTGCCGGTGCCTTTACCAGCTTCGTGCCGCTGATCCTTATTTTCGCCATCTTGTATTTCCTGCTGATCCGGCCGCAGCAGAAGAAGGCGAAGGACCACAGGGCGATGGTGGCGGCGCTGCGCAAGGGCGATCAGGTGGTGACGCAGGGCGGCATCCTCGGCAAGGTCTACAAGGTGGCGGACGGCGAGGTCGAGGTCGAGATTGCCGAGGGCGTGCGGGTGCGGGTGGTGCGTTCGACCATCACCCAGGTGCTGAGCAAGACCGAACCCGCCGCCTGATCCGGGGTCTGTCGCATGTTGCATCTGCCTTTGTGGAGACGGCTGCTGATCTGGGGTCTGGTGGCGCTGGGTCTGTGTTATGCCGCGCCGAACCTGTACTATGACCGGGTCGAGCAGCACAACGATGCGCTGGCGCGGATCGAGCAGACCGCGGTGTCGACGCCGGAACTTGAGGCGGCGGTGGCGGGCTGGCCGTCGTGGCTGCCGTCGGGGATCGTGAATCTGGGGCTGGACCTGCGCGGCGGGGCGCATCTGCTGGCCGAGGTGCAGCTGACCGATGTCTATGGCGAGCGGATGGACGCGCTGTGGCCGCAGGTGCGCGACGCGTTGCGGGCGGTGCGGGCCGAGGTTGGCAACGTGCGCCGCCAGCCGTCGCCGCCGGATGAGCTGCGGGTGCAGGTGTCGGAGGCCGCCGGGATGGAAGCGGCGGTGGCGGCGGTAAAGGCACTGGCCAGCCCGGTGGTGTCGTTTACGGGCGTGGGGCAGACCGATCTGGAGGTTTCGGCAACCGGGCAAGAGATCACGGTGACGCTGTCGGCGGCCGAGCGGGCGGCGACCGATGGCCGCACCATCCAGCAAAGCCTGGAGATCGTGCGGCGGCGGGTCGACGAGGCCGGCACCCGCGAGCCGACGATCCAGCGCCAGGGCGATGACCGCATCCTGATCCAGGTGCCGGGCATCGGCTCGGCGTCGGAGTTGAAGCAGCTGATCGGCAAGACCGCCAAGCTGGGGTTTCATCCGGTGATCGGGGTCGGCAGCGACGGCGCGGCCGAGCCGGGCAGCGGCAATCTGCTGCTGCCGTCGGCCGACGAGCCGGGCACCTTCTACGAGGTCGACCGGGTGGCGGTGGTGTCGGGCGAGGATCTGACGGATGCGCAGCCGTCGTTCGATCAGGACGGCCGGCCGGCGGTAAGCTTCCGGTTCGATCCGACCGGGGCGCGGGCGTTCGGCGACTATACCGCCGCGAACATCGGCAAGCCCTTTGCCATCGTGCTGGACAACGAGGTGATTTCGGCACCGGTGATCCAGAGCCACATCGCGGGCGGTTCGGGGATCATCACCGGCAATTTCAGCGTCGAGGCATCGACCGAACTGGCGGTGCTGCTCAGGGCCGGGGCGCTGCCGGCCGAGCTGACGTTCCTGGAGGAACGCACCATCGGGCCGGAACTGGGGGCGGATTCGATTGCGGCGGGCAAAGTGGCGGCGCTGGTCGGGGCGGTGCTGGTGATGGGCTACATGGTGGCCAGCTACGGCATGTTCGGCATGGTCGCCAATGTGGCGCTGGCGATCAACCTGACGCTGCTGTTCGCGCTGATGTCGGCCATCGGCGCGACGCTGACGCTGCCGGGGATCGCCGGGATCGTGCTGACGATGGGCATGTCGGTGGATGCCAACGTGCTGATCTTCGAGCGCATGCGCGAGGAATTGCGGGCGGGCAAGGGACCGGCGCGGTCGATCGACCTGGGCTATGACCGGGCGTTGTCGGCAATTACCGACAGCAACGTCACCGGGCTGATCACCGCCGCCATCATGTTCGCTGTCGGGTCAGGCTCGGTGCGCGGCTTTGCGGTGACGATGGGCATCGGCATCTTTACCGCTGCCTTTACCGCCGTCTATGTGACACGGGTCATTCTGGTGGCCTGGTTCAACTGGCGGCGTCCGAAACAGATCGTGGTCTGAGGATAGATATAATGGCGTTCCGCTTGCGGCTTGTGCCCACCCAGACCCGGTACGATTTCTTTCGCTACTGGCGTTACACGTTCGGTCTGTCGGTGCTGGGCGCCATCGTCACGGTGATCGCGCTGGCGACGGTCGGGCTGAACTACGGCATCGATTTTCGCGGCGGTACCACCATCCGCACGGAATCGACGGCGGCGGTGGATGTTGCGGCCTACCGGACGGCCATCGGGGCGCTGAACCTGGGCGACGTGAGCATTGCCGAAGTGTTCGATCCGAGCTTTGGGGCGGACCGGCATGTGGCGCAGATCCGGATTCAGGCGCAGGACGATCAGCAGGCGGTATCGGCCGAAATGATCGCCGATGTCGAGGCGGCGCTGCAGGCGGTCGACCCGTCGATCCGCTTTCCGTCGGTGGAATCGGTGGGGCCCAAGGTGTCCGGCGAGCTGATCCGGACGGCGGTCATCGCCATCCTGCTGGCCAATCTGGCGGTGATGTTCTACATCTGGCTGCGCTTCGAATGGCAGTTCGCGGTCGGCGCCATCGTGGCGCTGCTGCATGATGCGTTCCTGACCGTTGGCGTGTTTGCGGTGTTTCAGCTGCGGTTCGATCTGTCGACCATCGCGGCGCTGCTGACCATCGTCGGCTATTCGATCAACGACACCGTGGTGATTTTCGACCGGGTTCGGGAAAACCTGATCAAGTACAAGACGATGCCGCTGGTCGATCTGTTGAACCTGACCATCAACGAGACGCTGTCGCGGACGTTGATGACTTCGACCGTGACCATGCTGGCGCTGATCGCGCTGTTCGCCTTTGGCGGCGACGTGATCCGGGGCTTCGTGTTCGCGATGATCTGGGGGGTGATTGTCGGCTGCTACTCGACGGTCTATGTCGCGTCTGTCATTCTGTTGCGTGTCGGCGTCAAGCGCGACTGGTCCAAGGCGACCGACGACAAGCCGGGGACGCAGTTCACCACCAGACCCGAGGTCTGATCCGAAGGTCTTGCCCCGATGTCCGGTGCCGATGTCTGATCCCGTTGTCCGATCCCGAGGAGACGCGCAATGCGCCTGACCGAGATTCGCTATGACCGGGCCGTGCCGGTGGATGGCTACGGCCCGGGGTTTTTCCGGGTGGCGGGCAAGGTCTGGCGGGGGGCGGTGCTGGTGACCGGCGACGGGGCGGCGGCCTGGGGCGGATTTGACGATCAAGGGCCGCTCTTGGCGCTGCCGGGGCAGGTCGATGTGATCCTGATCGGCACCGGGGCCGAGATCGCGCATCTGCCGGTGGCGCTGCGCGAGGCGCTGGAGGCGGCGGGGATCGGGGCCGAGGTGATGGCGTCGCCGACGGCGGCGCGGACCTACAATGTATTGCTTTCGGAAGGCCGGCGGGTGGCGGCAGCGCTGCTGCCGGTGCCCTGAGCCGTGCGGGTTGCGGGGCCAGTGGAGGGGCCGGGCCTCGGGCGGGGGTATTTTCGCCAAGAAGAAACTGCGGCACCGGCGGCAGGGGGGAGTGCGGGCTTGTTGCCTGACGCACGCAAGATCCGAGGGCCGGTGCAGGTGCCGGTGCGATGCCCGGGTCGTCGGGTGGCAGGCGCTGGCCGGGGCCGGGTTGGCGGGGGGCTGTGCCGGTGATGCTGAGCGTGCGCGACCTTGGCTGTGCGCGCGGCGGGCTGCCGGTGTTGCGGGGCGTGACGTTCGATCTGGCGGCCGGGCAGGCGCTGATCCTGCGCGGGCCGAACGGCATCGGCAAGACCACGCTGTTGCGCACGCTGGCCGGGTTGCAGCCGGTGCTGGCCGGGCAGGTGGCGGGGCCGGAGGCAGGGGTGGCCTATGCCGGTCATGCCGACGGGCTGAAGGCCAGCCTGACGGTGGCCGAGAACCTGCAGTTCTGGGCCAGCATCTACGGCGCTGGCGATGGCGACAGCGCTGGCGACGTCGGGGCGGCGTTGGCGGCGATGCAGCTGGTGCCAATGGCCGGGCGGCTGGCGCAGAACCTGTCGGCCGGGCAGAAGCGGCGGCTGGGTCTGGCACGGCTGATGGTGGCGGGGCGGGCGCTGTGGCTCCTGGACGAGCCGACGGTGTCGCTGGATGCGGCGTCTGTGGAATTGTTGCTGGCGGTAGTGCGGGCGCATCTGGGGCAGGGCGGTGCAGCGCTGATTGCCAGCCATGCCGAGATCGGGCTGGAGGCGGGTGTGCTGGACCTGTCGCGGTTCCGGGCGGCGGCGACGGATGACGGCTTTGGCGGCTTTGCGGATGGCGGATTTGCATATGGCGGGGCGCTGGCATGAGGGCGTTGCTGCTGCGCGACCTGCGGCTGGCGGTGCGCAGCGGCGGCGGCTTCGGGCTGGGGCTGGCGTTCTTTCTGCTGGTGCTGGTGCTGGTGCCGCTGGGGGTCGGGCCCGAGCCGGGGCAATTGGCCCGGATCGCGCCGGGGATGCTGTGGGTCGCGGCCCTGCTGGCCTGTCTGTTGTCGCTCGACCGGGTGTTTGCGCTGGATGCCGAGGACGGCTCGCTGGATCTGCTGGCCACCGCGCCGATCCCGATGGAGGCGGTGGTGGCGGTAAAGGCCTGCGCGCATTGGCTGACCACCGGTCTGCCGCTGACGCTTGCGTCGCCGGTGCTGGCATTGATGCTGAACCTGCCGGGGCCGGGGTTTGGCTGGCTGCTGCTGTCGCTGGCTCTGGGCACCCCGGCCTTGTCGGTGGTGGGGTGTTTCGGGGCGGCGCTGACAGTCGGGATCAAGCGCGGCGGGCTGCTGCTCAGCCTCTTGGTGTTGCCGATGTATGTGCCGACGCTGATTTTCGGGGCGGAAGTGGTGAAGCGCGGCGCTGCCGGGATGCCAGTGGCGACGCCGCTGCTGCTTCTGGCCGGGATCACGCTGGCGGCGGTGGCCCTGCTGCCGTTTGCGGCGGCGGCGGCGGTGCGGATCAACCTGCGGTAAGCGTTTTGTGACGGTGCCGGGCAGGCGGTCGGCTTGCGCCGGTCAAATCGCGTGCTATTGCTGCGGGCGCGGGGAATGGGATTGGGGGCGCATGTCGATCTGGGAATATGCCAATCCGCGGAAGTTCATGGATGCCAGCGGCTGGCTGCTGCCGTGGCTGAGTGTTTTGTCGGTGCTGGCGCTGGTGGCCGGGCTGGTCTGGGGGTTCTTTTTCACCCCCGACGATTACCGGCAGGGGGCGACGGTCAAGATCATCTATCTGCATGTGCCGGCGGCGCTGATGGCGATCAACGCCTGGTTCATGATGCTGGTGGCATCGCTGATCTGGCTGATCCGGCGGCACCATGTCAGCGCACTGGCGGCGCGGGCGGCAGCGCCGGTCGGGCTGGTGATGACGCTGATCGCGCTGATCACCGGCGCGATCTGGGGGCAGCCGATGTGGGGGACGTGGTGGGCCTGGGACCCGCGGCTGACCAGTTTTCTGATCCTGTTCCTGTTCTACCTTGGCTATGTCGCGCTGTGGCAGGCGGTCGATGACCCCGATACCGCCGCCGACCTGACCTCGATCCTGTGTCTGGTCGGGTCGGTGTTCGCGGTGCTGAGCCGCTATGCGGTGAATTTCTGGTCGCAGGGGCTGCATCAGGGCGCGTCGCTGTCGCTGGACCGGGAAGAGAATGTGGCCGACGTGTTCTATCAGCCGCTTCTGGTCTGCATTGCCGGATTTGTGCTGTTGTTCGTCACGCTGGTGCTGCTGCGGACCCGGACCGAGATCCGGGCGCGGCGGTTGCAGGCGCTGATGCTGCGCGAGCGGATGGCGTGATGGTCGATCTGGGCGACTATGCCGGGACCGTGCTCGGGGCCTATGCGGTGTCTCTGGGGCTGATCGGTGCGCTGGTGGCGCTGACCCTGATCCGGGGGGTGCGGGTGCGCCGGGCGCTGGCCGAAGCGGAAGCGCGGCGGGGGCAGGGCGAATGATCCGGCCGTTGTTGCTGTTGCCGCCGCTGATCTTTGCCGGGCTGGCTTTGTTGTTCTATGTCGGCATGTACCGCGACAATCCCGACGATCTGCCCTCGACCTTCATCGGCCGGCCGGCACCGGCGGTTCCGGCGGCGGTGCTGGCCGGATATGCGCCGCTGAGCGATGCCGATCTGCGCACGGGCGCGCTGACCCTGGTGAATTTCTGGGCCAGCTGGTGCCCGCCCTGCCGGGCTGAACATCCGACGCTGCTGAAGCTGGCGGCAAGTGGTGTGCGGGTGGCGGGGGTGAATTTCAAGGACAGTCAGGCGCAGGCGGCGGATTATCTTATGGGGGCGGGCAATCCGTTTTTCGGGGTGGCTTTCGATCCTGCCGGGCGCAGCGCCATCGACTGGGGGGTCACGGCGCCGCCCGAGACCTTCATCGTTGGCGGTGACGGCACAATCCTGTTCCGGTTCACCGGACCACTTGTCGGCAGCGACTACGAGCAGCGCTTCTTGCCGGAACTGGAAAAGGCGATGGCCGCGACCCGTTGAAAAGGTCTGGACCGGCGGCGGGGCAGGGTACGGAAAAGTTTTCGAAAACTTTTCGCAAAATTCTTGCAAGAATTTTGGCTGGCGGCGCTGACGCCGCTGGCCGGTTCAGAAATAGCCAGATCAGAAATGGCCGCCGGCGGTGCCGAGGATCAGCATCAGGAAAAGCATGGCTTCGAACCAGGGAATCGACGGCAGGGACCACGGCTGTGCCCGCGCAAGAGCTTTGGGTCCGATTCTGTCATTTGTATGTTTTTGTTCCATCCTAAATTGGTTAATACGATGGCCTTAATAAAACAATAAGGCCCGGCGATGCCGGGCCTGCCAAAGCGGAAACAGTCGGTTTCCGTTCAGGCGGTCTTTGCCAGATTTCGCAGGACATAGTGCAACACACCGCCGTGTTTCACATAGTCGATCTCGATCTCGGTATCGATCCGGCATTTGATCTGGATGGTCCGGCTGCTGCCGTCCGCCGCCGTGATGGTGCAGGGCACCAGCGACAGCGGCTTCAGATCGCCGGACAGGCCATGGATCGACACCAGCTCGTCGCCGGTCAGACCCAGCGACTTGCGGGTTTCGCCGCCAGTGAATTCGAACGGGATCACCCCCATCCCGACCAGGTTGGAGCGGTGGATCCTCTCGAAGCTTTCGGCGATCACCGCCTTGACCCCCAGCAACGCCGTGCCCTTTGCCGCCCAGTCGCGGCTGGAGCCTGCGCCGTATTCGATGCCGCCAAAGATCACCAGCGGCACCCCGGCAGCCTGATAGTCCATCGCGGCGTCGAAGATGGCGCTTTGACTGCCGTCGGGGCCTTTGGTGTAGCCACCCTCGACCCCGCCGGTTGCACTGGCCAGCATTTCGTTGCGGATGCGGATGTTGGCGAAGGTGCCGCGCATCATGATTTCGTGGTTGCCGCGGCGCGCGCCGTAGCTGTTGAACTCGCTGACCGGGACCTGCCGCTCCAGCAGGTATTTGCCGGCGGGAGTGGTGCCTTTGAACGAGCCGGCAGGCGAGATGTGGTCGGTGGTGATCATGTCGCCCAGAAGCGCCAGGATGCGGGCACCGCTGATGTCGCTGATCACCCCGGGTTCGCGCGCCATGCCGCGGAAATAGGGCGGGTTCTGGATATAGGTGGAGGTGGGGGGCCAGTCGTAAGTCTCTGAGTCGGTGGTTTTCACCGCCTGCCACTTGGCGTCGCCCTTGAACACGTCGGCGTATTTCTTCACGAACGCCGCACGGGTGACAGTAGCCTCGACCAGTTCGGCGATTTCGGCGTTGGTCGGCCAGATGTCCTTCAGATAGACATGCTGGCCGCTGCTGGCAGTGCCGAGCGGGGCGGTGGTCAGGTCTATGTTGATGTCGCCGGCCAGTGCGTAGGCCACCACCAGCGGCGGCGAGGCGAGGTAGTTGGCGCGGACATCGGGGGAAATCCGACCCTCGAAGTTGCGGTTGCCGGACAAGACGGCGGTGGCGACCAGATCGCCTTCGTTGATCGCGGCCGAGATGGCGGGATCAAGCGGGCCGGAGTTGCCGATGCAGGTGGTGCAACCATAGCCGACCAGGTTGAAGCCGATGGCGTCAAGGTCTTCCTGCAATCCGGCAGCGTTGAGGTACTCGGAGACGACCTGCGATCCGGGGGCGAGCGAGGTTTTTACCCAGGGCTTGCGGGTCAGGCCGAGGGCGCGGGCCTTGCGGGCCACGAGGCCGGCGGCGATCATCACATAGGGGTTGGAAGTGTTGGTGCAGGAGGTGATCGAGGCGATCACGATGGAGCCGTCGCGCAGGGTGTAGGATTCGCCCGCCACGGTGGCGGAAGAAAAGCCATCGAAGCTGCCAGGCATTGACGCGGGCTTCAGCGCGCCACCCTCGTCTTTCCACTCTTCGGTTTGCGCGATGGTGGCGGTGGGCAGTTTGCGCGTGGTGCGGATGAAATCGCCAAAGGCTGCGGCAGCCTCGGTCAGCGGCAGGAAATCCTGCGGGCGTTTCGGGCCGGAAATGGCGGGGACGATGGTGCCCATGTCGAGTTCCAGCGTCGAGGTGTAGATCGGCGCATAGTCCGGCCCGCGCCACATGCCGTTGGCTTTCGCGTAGGCTTCGACCAGTGCCACCCGCGCCTCTTCCCGGCCGGTATTGCTCAGGTAACGCAGGGTTTCGGCGTCGATCGGGAAGAAGCCGCAGGTGGCACCGTATTCGGGGGCCATGTTGGCGATGGTGGCGCGATCGGCCAGCGGCAGACGGTCCAGCCCGTCGCCCCAGAATTCGACGAATTTGCCGACGACGCCGTGTTTGCGCAGCATCTGCACCACCTTCAGCACCAGATCGGTAGCGGTTGTACCCTCCTTCATGCTGCCGGTCAGCTTGAAGCCGACAACCTCGGGGATCAGCATCGAGACGGGTTGGCCCAGCATCGCTGCCTCGGCCTCGATACCGCCGACGCCCCAGCCGAGCACGGCGAGGCCGTTGACCATGGTGGTGTGGCTGTCGGTGCCGACGAGGGTGTCGGGATAGGCAACCTCGGCGCCGTCGGGGTCCTTGTCGGTCCAGACGGTTTGGGCCAGATATTCCAGATTGACCTGATGGCAGATGCCGGTGCCGGGGGGGACGACACGAAAGTTGTTGAAGGCGCTCTGGCCCCATTTCAGAAAGGTATAGCGCTCGATGTTGCGTTCATATTCGCGGTCGACGTTGGCCTGAAAGGCGCGCGGCGTGCCGAACTCGTCGATCATCACCGAATGGTCGATCACCAGATCGACCGGGGCCAGCGGGTTGATCTTTTCCGGGTCGCCGCCAAGACCGATGATGCCGTCGCGCATCGCCGCCAGATCGACCACGGCCGGGACGCCGGTGAAATCCTGCATCAGCACGCGGGCCGGACGATAGGCTATTTCGCGCGGGTTCTGGCCGCCCTGCGCGCCCCATTCGGCAAAGGCGCGGATATCATCGACCGTTACCGTCCGGCCATCCTCGAAGCGCAGGATGTTTTCCAGCACCACCTTCAGGCTGGCGGGTAATCGGGAGAAATCGCCCAGGCCTGCGGCTTGCGCGGCAGGGATCGAGTAGTAGGCGATGCTTTTGCCGCCTACTGTCAGCGTCTGGCGCGTCCTTGCGGTGTCATGTCCAACGAATACGGTCATTTCGGTGCGTCCCATTGGCTGGAGGGGTGGTACTGCGAACGGTCATGCCCCAATGCGCGCAAGCGATCAAGAGGGGAGGGCTGGAATTGTATACCATTGTGCACAGAAAACCCGCTGACGCCGGCTGCTGCGGCCTGTTCTCACCAACTCTCGCAAAACCTTGATTGGTCAGGGCCGGCGGTTCTGGCTACAAACGGAGGACATAAGGGGAAAAGGTAAACAGAATGCGCCGGATGATCTGTGCCGCGCTTGGGCTTTGGCTGGGGCAGGCGGGACTGACGCTGGCCCAGACCGATGTCGTGGTGGTCGAGCTTTACACTTCGCAGGGCTGTTCGTCCTGCCCGCCTGCCGATGCCTATCTGGGCGAACTGGCCGGGCGCGATGATGTGATCGCGCTGGCGCTGCATGTCGATTACTGGGACTACATCGGCTGGAAGGATGTCTTTGCCAGCCCGGCTTACACGGCGCGACAGCATGCCTATGCCCGGGCCGCCAACGCCCGCACGGTCTATACGCCGCAGGTGGTGGTGGGCGGTGTCGATCACGTGATCGGCAATTCGCCGTCCGAGGTTGCGGGTCTGATCACTGCGCATCTGCACGCGACCAGCCCCGTCACCCTGCGCCTGACGCGCGACGGCGACGAGGTCCGGATCTCGGCCGAGGCGACGGCGGCGCTGCCGGACGGGGCGGTGGTGCAATTGCTGCGCTACCGGCCCGAGGCGACAGTGGAGATCACGCGTGGCGAGAACGCCGGGCGCAGCATCGCGTACCACAATATCGTCACCGATATCGAGGTTTTGGGCGAATGGGACGGGCGGGGCAGCTATGGCACCACCGCCGCAGTTGTCGGGAACCAGCCGGTGGTGGTGATCGTGCAAAGCCCCGGCATGGGCCCGATTCTGGCGTCGGCGCGGTTGCGTTAGGGGACGTGGTGCGATCCCGGGCTGATCTGCGCACATGAAGCCGTTGATCCTAGGGCAGAGCAGGTATACCGGCAAGACCACGCAGCGGGTCGGGGGAAGTCGAGCCCGCCCGGATATCTTCGAGCCACGTTGAAGGCCGCTCGGGGTGCTGCGAACCGTGCACGAACCCCGCAAAGGTGGGACGGGGTTTGGCGGAACCGTCATCCTGCCGCGCTGGGGCCAGAGGGGATTTTGCCCCCCGCGTCCACCGGTTCTCGGACCGTGTATGGAAGGCTCCTGCGTTGCAAGGGGTTTGTGATTTTCTGGCGTCTGGTCGGTTGCGGCCATGTATTTGGCGTCTGATCTGCGGTTTGGCCGCGGGCCATGATGAATTCCGCGTGGATTTGGTCCCGATCAATGGCGCGCGCTTGCAAGAGGCGCTTCGGTCCGAAGCGGGGGTGAGCCATGTTGCGCCATTGGTTCAAGCGACATGGCGAACCATCCTTTTGTCCGTCAGTTTGCCATCACTTCACTTTGCATCTTACCATTTCAGCAGGCCCAGATTCAGCAGGCCCAGATTCAGCAGGCCCGGACTGGGCCGAGTTGCTGTCTCAGCCGGGTATGACCCGATAGCTTTCGCCGGTCTTGAGCGGAGCCCGGACGGTGCGGGCCATGCGGGCGGCGAGGGCGATGGCAGTCAGCTTCACCGGCTTGCGCTGGAGCATCTTCCACAGCCAGTCTTCTCCGGAGGGCTTGCGGCTGCGGGCGGTGATCTGCGCCAACGCGCCAGGATGCGGCAGGCGCCGGAGTTGCCAAGTGTTGCGCCACCGGTTCGAGCGACCGTTGGCGACGCGGTTGCCCATTTTGGTGATCTTGCCCAGCTTCTCTTTCCCGCCGCCTGAATGCGGCTTGGGCGTCACCCCTATCCAGGCGGCAAGATCGCGGGCTTGCCTGAAGTTCGACACATCGGGCACGCTTGCGTTGATGGCGATGGCGCTGGCGGTGATCGGGCCGATGCCAGAGATGGTTTGCAGGCGTGTGGCCACGGTGTCCTGTTGTGCGCGGGCCTTGATCATGGCCGTGATCGCGTCGATCCGGTCCTGCGTATCGCGGAACTGATCGGCGAGGCGCAGGATGGATTGGCGCGCGGCCTCGGGCAGGGCCACCTCCTCGGCCAAGCTCAGAAGACGACCCACATTGTGAACCCCCTTGGCTGCAACGATGCCGAATTCACCCAGATGGGCGCGGATGGCGTTGCAGAGCCGGGTCTGCTGGCGCACGAGGAAATCCCTTGTGCGATGGGTCAGAGGAACGAAAGTGCCACGCCCTGTCGTTTGTTGCTCTCGTTGCCGATCCGCCCGCCAGTCACGGGCAAAGGCCGCAACCCGGCCGTAGGAACCGCTGAACCCGAGCGCCACCAGATCGGCATGCAACTGCTTAAGCGTTCGGCGTTGCTTGCGCGACTTCCCAGCCTCGGACTTCAGCCAGCCCGCAAGCTTCTCGGCGAAAGCATCGAGCTTGCTCGGACGGTCCGAAATTGCAAACTTCGGCTCGATCGTGCCCGCATTCAGGTGCTTCTTCACTGTATTCCGCGACAGCCCGGTTCGTCGT
>JANNRR010000144.1:0-35889 GCA_031401675.1 Paracoccaceae bacterium | reverse complement strand
AGTCCCGGCCAAGACAGTGCGGGGCGATGATTGCCCATTGAGTGTCAGTCAGAGTGGTGCGGATCAAGGTTGCCTCCCATTTGGCAACCTTGAATCACTTCGCAACCGATTTGAGAATCCTCAAACGTCAACAGACCCTAGCCAAGGCCGCGGCGCTTGGCAATTGGCCCGATTGTGAAATTGGCGTGACGGTGGGGGCGCGACTGCCCAAGGAAAAGCCGCGCCGAATTGATCGGCGCGGTCTCATTTGTGCATCGTAGGGTTCAGCGTGCGTTGCGCGGGTCGAAGTCGTTGGCGGCACCGATGTCGTCGAACAGTTCGGCGATTTCGAACTCGGCAGCGGCTTCGGCCTCGGCGGCCAGTTCCTGGATCGACTTGCCGGCGGCCTGCAGCGCAGCCTCGTCAGCCGAGCGCGCGATGTTCAGCGTGAACTTCACGGTTACTTCGGGATGCAGAATGACCGAAACGGTGTGCATGCCCAGATCCTTGATCGGGCGATCCAGCGCGATCTGGGTGCGAGCAACTGTAAAGCCGCCGGCTGTGGCCGCATCCGCCGCATCCCGGGTGGTAACCGAGCCGTAGAGCGCGCCGGAATCCGAGGCCGACCGGATCACGACGAACAGCTGGCCGTCCAGCTTGGTGCCAAGGGCTTCCGCTTCCTTGCGGGTTTCCAGGTTGGTGGCGACAAGTTGCGCCTTGCGAACCTCGAACTGCTTGATGTTGGCGTCGGTGGCGCGCAGGGCCTTGCCTTGCGGCAGCAGGAAATTACGCCCGTGGCCGTCCTTGACGTTCACGACTTCGCCCATTTGACCTAGTTTGGCCACACGTTCCAGAAGGATGACTTTCATGATCGTCGCTCCTATCGCACAGCATAGGGAAGCAGGGCAAGAAACCGGGCGCGCTTGATTGCTTGCGCCAGTTCACGCTGCTTTTTCGCCGAAACGGCGGTGATGCGCGACGGCACGATCTTGCCGCGCTCTGAGATATAGCGCTGCAACAGGCGCGTATCCTTGTAGTCGATGGCCGGAGCGTTGTCGCCCGAGAACGGGCAGACCTTGCGGCGGCGGAAAAACGGTTTGGTAGCCATGTGTTAAACTCCTTTCCTCGTGCGATGGATCAACGACGGCGGTCGGCGCCGAAGCCGCCACCGCCAGAACGATCCCCACCACGGTCACCGCCAAAGCCACCCGGTCGGTCGCCGCCAAAGCTGCGTTCAGGCCGGTCGCCACGGTCGCCGCCAAAGCCGCGATCGGGCCGGTCGCCACGGTCTGGGCGGTCGCCACGCTCGGAGCGGTCATCGCGCTTCTGCATCTGCACCGACAGGCCCTCGACATGGGCGTCGACCTTGATCGTCAGGCAGCGCATGACATCGTCATGCAGCCGCATCAGCCGCTCCATTTCCTGGACAGCCGGGGCCGGGGCATCGCTGCGCAGAAAGGCATAGTGGCCCTTGCGATTCTTGTTGATCTTGTAGGCCATCGTCTTGACGCCCCAGTATTCGTGCTCGACAACCTTGCCGCCGTTGTCCGACAGTACTGCGGTGAAATGCTCGATCAGCCCTTCGGCCTGCGTGTTCGACAGGTCCTGACGCGAAATGAAGACATGCTCGTACAGCGGCATGCGGTCTCCGATCTTTTCAGGCGCATTTCAAAGAGCGGGCCAAATCCTTCCGCGGCCCGCTCACGAGGGGATGCGCCGGTTCCGTGGTGTGCGGAAGGATGCAGCTTTATACAGCCAAAGCCACGTGATGCAAGCGGGATGCAACACGTGCCGTCCGGTTCCCGCATTCTTTCTGTCACAAGCAACTTCGGGGGGCATGGCAGACAGACAGCCTGCGTTCCGCCTGTGCCGCAGAATTGCAGACGGACGTGGCACGGGCTATGGACAGGGATCAGGTCGGAGGAGAGATCATGAGCCGCGCATTCGTGTTTCCGGGACAGGGCGCCCAGACCGTCGGCATGGGGCGGGCGCTGGCCGAGGCCTTTCCGGCGGCACGCGCGGTATTTGACGAAGTGGACGACGCTTTGGGCCAGAAGCTGTCCGCGCTGATCTGGGACGGGGCGCAGGACGATCTGACGTTGACCGCCAATGCCCAACCGGCCTTGATGGCGACATCGCTTGCCGCCATGCGGGCGCTCGAGGCCGAAGGGATCGCGGTGACGACGGCAGCATTCGTGGCCGGTCATTCGCTGGGTGAGTATTCAGCCTTGTGCGCTGCGGGATGCCTTGGCCTGGCCGACACGGCACGGCTGTTGCGCATTCGCGGGCGAGCGATGCAGCAGGCGGTGCCGGTTGGTGTCGGGGCAATGGCGGCACTGCTGGGGCTGGATTTCGAGGCGGCATCCGAGGTTGCCGCCGAAGCGGCCGAGGGCCAGGTCTGTCAGGCCGCCAACGACAATGATCCCTGGCAGGTGGTGGTGTCGGGCCACCGCGCGGCGGTGGAGCGGGCGCTGGACATCGCGAAAGCGCGCGGGGCCAAGCGGGCGATCCTGCTGCCGGTCAGCGCGCCGTTTCATTGCGCCCTGATGCAGCCAGCGGCGGATGCGATGGCAGAGGCTTTGGCGGGGGTGGAGTTTTCGCGGCCGGTGGTGCCGGTGGTGGCCAATGTGCGGGCTGAGGCGGTCAGTGATCCGGCTTTGATCCGGGCGTTGCTGGTGGAGCAGGTGACGGGGTCGGTGCGCTGGCGCGAGTCGGTGCTTTGGATGGCCGATCAGGGAGTGGCGGAGTTCTGGGAAGTGGGGGCGGGCAAAGCACTTTGCGGGATGATCCGGCGGATCGTGAAGGAAGCGGAATGCAGGGCCGTGGGGACGCCGGAGGATGTGGCGGCGGCGGTTGGGGCCTGACGGTGTGGTTTTGGCTACGGTGTTGGGCATTTGGATCAAGAAGAAACGTGGAGGAGGTTTGGCATGTTTGATCTGAACGGCAAGACGGCGCTGGTGACCGGGGCCTCGGGGGGGATCGGCGGGGCGGTGGCGCGGGCTTTGCACGGGGCCGGGGCGGCGGTGGCGCTGTCGGGCACCCGGGTCGGGCCGTTGGAGGCGCTGGCGGCGGAGTTGGGGGAACGGGCGCATGTGCTGGTTTGCGATCTGAGCGATCCCGTGGCGGTCGAGGCCTTGCCGAAGGCGGCGGTGGCGGCGATGGGGGCGGTGGATGTGCTGGTCAACAATGCCGGGATCACGCGCGACAACCTGTTCATGCGGATGTCGGACGAGGATTGGGGGACGGTGCTGGATGTGAACCTGACAGCGACGTTCCGGCTGTGCCGGGGGGTGGTGCGCGGCATGATGAAGGCGCGCTGGGGGCGGATCGTCAACATCGGTTCGGTGGTCGGCGCGACCGGCAATCCTGGGCAGGCGAACTATGCCGCCGCCAAGGCCGGGCTGGTGGGGATGAGCAAGTCGCTGGCCTATGAGGTGGCGAGCCGCGGGATCACGGTGAACTGCGTGGCGCCCGGTTTCATAGCGACAGCAATGACCGACAAGCTGACCGACGAACAGAAGGGGCGCATTCTGGGACAGATCCCCGCCGGGCGGATGGGCGACGCGGCTGAGATTGCCGCCGCCGTCCTGTATCTGTCCAGTCCCGAGGCTGCTTATGTCACCGGGGCGACCCTGCATGTGAACGGCGGCATGGCGATGGTTTGAGGCGGGGGTTTGGGGCGGGGCGTGAAAGCGTTTGCCTCGGCTGCGGACTATGCTATAGGCGGCGCTGATCAGACCGGGGGCGCAAGGACCGACGCCGCCGGTGGTCCCGGCGCTGCAGCGCAGGCCGGGGCTTCAAGTCGCCCGAACGGGCACGGGACAGGAAACAACGGGCCGTTGCCCGAACTGCTAGAGGAAGAAACATGAGCGACATCGCGGACCGCGTGAAGAAGATCGTCGTCGAGCACCTGGGTGTGGAGGGCGACAAGGTCACCGAAAACGCGTCTTTCATCGACGATCTGGGGGCGGACAGCCTGGATACGGTCGAGCTGGTGATGGCGTTCGAGGAGGAATTCGGGATCGAGATTCCGGACGATGCCGCCGAGACCATCCAGACCTTTGGCGATGCGGTTAAATTCATCACGGCGGCGGCCTGATTTCAGGGCTGGCTGCGGGGTCATGGGAAGCGGCGCTCCGGGAGGGGCGCCGTTTTCGTTTGGCGTCCCGGCGCGGGACATTTTTTAATGTGATTGGTTTCAAGGGGTTGGGGTGATCGCGTTAAGGGATTTTTAACGGTTGAGGTGGGGTGAACCGTGCTTTGGTGGGATACCACTGGGTGAGCGAGTGCCCCAAGAGCAGAGTGCGGCGATTGCGGTTGGGGCTCTGTGACGGGTTCGCAAGGGCATGGCGGGGCCGGGTGCGCGTGAATGTGCGGCCGACCTGCTCGCTCGGGCAGCCCTCTGCGGAGGGCGGATCAGGCACGGCGTGGACATCGGCCGTGGCGGATTTGGGGACGGCGCATTGCAGGATCGGCGGCTGATCTGCATCAAGGCGCAGTCCGGTGGTTTTGCTAGGGCTTGTCGGGTGAGCCGGTGCAATCCTGCACGCGACGCGCATCATGGAGGTGGAAATCATGGACAAGGATCGCGTTGCCGGATCGGCCAAGGTCGTGAAAGGCAAGCTGAAGGTGGCGGTGGGCAAGGCCATCGGCGACGGCAAGCTGGAAGCCGAAGGCCAGGCCGACAAGATCGAGGGCAAGGTACAGAATGCGGTGGGCGGGATCAAGGATACGCTTCGGGGCAAATGACGCCCCTTCATCAATCATCAGCGGAGGATCGCAATGTCTTTGGGAACCATACTTCTGATCATCCTGGTCATCTTTCTGCTGGGCGGATTCAGCGGGCGTTTTGGCGGCTATGGCTATGGCTATGGCCACGGCGGGGTCGGCGTGATCGGCGTCATTGCGATCGTGGTGCTGATCCTGGTGCTGACCGGGCGATTGTAACGCCGCACCGGCGGACCGGGGCGCATGTGGGCGGCACCAGGTCAAGCGTGACGGGCTGGATTTGAGGGTCCCGCGCAGGGGCAAGGTCGGAGTGGCTTGTTTCTGGTGGTTGAGGTGATCCGGTTAGGGCGATTTTGACCATCGAGGGTGGAGTGTGACCCGACCCGTGGCTCGCCGGGTCAAAGGGTTGCGCATGAATGCGGCACGCTACAGTTTGCAGCCGTCGGTTGAATTGAACGCGGTTTTGTGGCAGCATCGGATTTCGGAACGGATTGTCTGAACTCGATTTGTGCGGGAGGAAGTAGGGAATGGCATTTGCTATCACCCAGCGGATCGCCAAGGAACTGGTGGCGCATGAGGGCATGGTCCGGGAAGCCTACAGGGACAGCGTCGGGGTCTGGACCTGGAGCGTAGGGATCACCAATTCGTCCGGACATGCGGTGCATCCGAAGTACCTCGACAAGCCGCAGACGTTGCAGCACTGCCTGGAAATCTACCAATGGCTGTTGATCAAGAAGTACCTTCCGGCGGTGGACGCGGTGTTTCAGGGTTTCAGTCTGAATGAAGCGCAGATCGGCGCGGCGCTGTCGTTCCATTACAATACCGGCGGGCTGCGGACGGCATCGTGGCCAAAGCTGTGGAAAGCCAACCGGATAGCCGAAGCCCGGACCAGCTTCATGAACTGGTCAAAACCGCCGGCGATCATTCCGCGCCGAAAGAAGGAACGCGACCTGTTCTTTGACGGCACCTGGTCGGGCGATGGCAGCATGACAGAATATCCGGTCAAGAAACCCTCGTACACTCCGAATTTCAGCAAGGGCTTCAAGATCGACGTCGGCACCATCCTGGATGATCTGTTCCCCTGAGGGCCGGCCCGGCGAGACCCCGGGGGCGGGTTCGCCGGGATCGCCGGTTGCAAGGCGCACCCGTTGGCCACGGTGGGCGGGATTGGTCTGTTGCCGCAGCAGGGGGCTGTCTGCCCCCTCTTGCCCGTGCCGGGCAATTCACCCCCGAGGATATTTTTGACGGAATGAATGCGGCTGGGCGCGGAAGGGCCGGTGGGGTGGCGGCTGCAGCCCGAGTTGCGTGGCACCGGGGCGGCGTGTAAGAACCGGGACGGCACAAGAAACGGGCGGGGGCTTGGCATGCGGCGGGTGGTCATTACGGGGCTGGGGATGGTGACGCCGCTGGCCTGCGGCGTCGAGGCGACCTGGGCGCGGCTGATTGCGGGTGGCTCGGGGGCGGGAACCATCGCGCGGTTCGATGCCAGCCATCTGGCCACCACCTATGCCTGCGAGATCCCGCGCGGCGACGGGTCGGACGGCAGCTTCAACCCCGACGACTGGATGGAGCCGAAGGACCAGCGCAAGGTCGACGATTTCATCCTGTATGGCATGGCGGCGGCGGTGCAGGCGGTGCAGGACGCGGGCTGGGAGCCGACGGATGAGGAAAGCCGCTGCCGGACCGGGGTGATGATCGGGTCGGGCATCGGCGGGCTGCAGACCATTGCCGAGACGGCGGTGCTGCTGAAGGAGCGCGGGCCGCGGCGGATATCGCCGTTCTTCATCCCCAGCGCGTTGATCAATCTGGTGTCGGGTCAGGTGTCGATCCGGTTCGGCTTCAAGGGGCCGAACCATTCGGTGGTGACGGCCTGTTCGACCGGCGCGCATGCCATCGGCGATGCGGCGCGGCTGATCCAGTGGGGCGATGCCGATGTGATGATCGCGGGCGGGGCCGAGAGCCCGATCTGCGAGATCGGGATTGCCGGGTTCAACGCCTGCAAGGCGCTGTCGACCAAGCGCGGCGACGATCCGGCGAAGGCCAGCCGCCCCTATGATGCAGACCGCGACGGCTTCGTGATGGGCGAGGGCGCCGGCGTGGTGGTGCTGGAGGCGCTGGAACATGCGCAGGCGCGGGGGGCACGGATCTATGCCGAGGTGCTGGGTTACGGCATGTCGGGCGATGCGCATCACATCACCGCCCCGGCCGAGGACGGTGATGGCGCGTTCCGTTCAATGACGGCGGCGCTGAAGCGGGCGGGGATTGTGCCGGCGGCGGTGGACTACATCAATGCGCATGGCACCAGTACCATGGCGGACGTGATCGAACTGGCGGCGGTGGAGCGGCTGTTGGGCGACGCGGCGGCTGGAGTGACGATGTCATCGACCAAATCGGCGACCGGGCATCTGTTGGGGGCGGCGGGGGCGGTGGAGGCGATTTTCTGCGTGCTGGCGCTGCGCGATCAGGTGGTGCCGCCGACGATCAATCTGGACTGTCCGGCGGTGGTGCCGGTGCTGGACCTGGCGGCGCATGTCGCGGTGAAGCGGCGGATCGAGGTGGCGTTGTCGAATTCGTTCGGGTTTGGCGGCACCAATGCCAGCCTAGTGCTGGGGCGGGCTGGATTGACAGAGCGGAGTCCGGGCTGATGTGGCGGCATATCGCGTCGAACGCGCTGACGCTGTTCGTGGTCGGGCTGGTGGTGCTGGGCGGGCTGATCGCCTGGGGGCGCGGGCAGTTCACCGGGCCGGGGCCGCTGACGGCGGGCATCTGTCTGAAGGTCGACCGTGGCACGTCGCTGCGTGCGGTATCGCGGCAGCTGGAGGCCGAAGGCGCGGTGACCAGCGCCATGGTGTTCCGGCTGGGGGCGGATTATGCCGACCGGGCGGGGTCGCTGAAGTTCGGGTCTTATCTGCTGCCGCCGGCGGCTTCGATGGCCGAAATCCTTGATCTGGTGACCGGTGACGGCCAGAGCACCTGCGGCACCGAGATCAACTTTCGCATCGGGGTGGCGCAGGCCGATCTGGTATTGCGCGAGCTGGACCCGGCGACCAACCGCTATGTCGAGGTGGCGAAGTTCGATCCGGCGGTGGAACCGGCACCGGCGGCGTTCGTGGCCGTGCAGGACGCGGCGGATGTGCGGTTGCGGGTGACGCTGGCCGAAGGCGTGACCAGCTGGCAGGTGGTGGAGGCGCTGAAGCGGGCACCGTTCCTGGGCGGCGAACTGGTCGAGGTGCCGCCCGAGGGCTCGTTGGCGCCGGACAGCTATGAGGTGGACCGCGGTGCCGACCGTAGCGCGCTGCTGGCCGAGATGGCAGTGCGGCAGGCGGCGGTGTTGGCCGGGCTGTGGGCCGAGCGGGCGGCCGATCTGCCGGTGACGACGCCGGAGGAGGCTTTGATCCTGGCCTCCATCGTCGAGAAGGAGACCGGGGTGACCGAGGAGCGGGCGCGAGTCGCCTCGGTCTTTGTGAACCGGTTGAACCAGGGGATGAAGCTGCAGACCGATCCGGCGGTGATCTATGGGCTGACCAAGGGCAAGGGCGTTCTGGGGCGGGGGCTCAGGGCCAGCGAGTTGCGGTCGAACACGCCCTACAACACCTATGTGATCGACGGGCTGCCGCCGGGGCCGATTGCCAATCCGGGGCGGGCCAGCATTCAGGCGGCGCTGAACCCGGACCGGACGGATTTCCTGTTCTTTGTGGCGGATGGCACCGGTGGCCATGCCTTTGCCGAGACGCTGGCCGAGCACAACGACAATGTCGAGCGCTGGCGGGCGATCGAGGCGGAGCGGGCGGCGAATCCGGAGACCGTGCCAGCCGTGCAGCCGTAGAGCGGGGGGCTTAGCTGCAAGGGTGCGTGGCCGGGCTGGCGGCGCGGCTGGTTGACTGGTCGGGGCGGTTGCAAAGGGGCGTTCGGGGCGGTGGTTTGCAACCTTGAGAATAGTGCTTGACATTGCGAACTGTCTAGGGTAGAAAACAGGCATGCTAGAAGAAGTGGGCGAGCGGCACGGGGTGACCCGGCGCCGATTTTTTTTGGCCGCACCGCTTCCACAAGACATCGTGCAGTTGAGCATGAGAGGCGGGTTTCCGACGAATGACAGAAATGGACTCCATCACGAGTGATGGGTCGCCGGAGGCCATCCTTTCGGTGACAGAGCAGCATCTGGCCAGGTCGGTTGAAGACCTGAACCTGGTGATCCGGGAAATCAAGGCTGGCAACATTTCGCGCACCCGGGAGGTGACGGCGATTGTGACCATGCTGGGCAAGGCGCTGCAATCGGCGCTGGATGAAAGGGCAAAGGTTGAAAAGCTCCGCAGACATGATGCCGGTGTCGTCAACGACTACGCGCTGGATTTCGACGCGGCCCGCGATGAGATCGGGCGCCGTCTGGCTCGCCTGCGCGCCACAGGAGGTGGTGCAGGAATTCCTTGACGGCCTGAGCAACGGCGCGCTGCTGGCGCTGCCGTGGCTGTTCGAATTCTGGGCGCTGCCGCATCAGTTGCCGCCCGAGGGCAACTGGAAGACCTGGGTGATCCGGGGTGGACGCGGGGCAGGCAAGACTCGGGCCGGGGCGGAATGGGTGCGATCGGAGGTTGAGGGGGCGCGGCCGCTGGACCCCGGCCGATCGCACCGGGTGGCGCTGATCGGCGAGACGGTAGAGCAGGCGCGCGATGTGATGGTGTTTGGCGAAAGCGGAATTCTGGCCTGCTCGCCGCCGGACCGCAAACCGGTCTGGGAGGCGGGGCGCAAGCGGCTGGTCTGGCCGAACGGCGCGACCGCCACCGTCTATTCGGCGCATGATCCGGAAAGCCTGCGCGGGCCGCAGTTCGATGCCGCCTGGGTGGACGAGCTGGCGAAGTGGAAGAAGGCCGAGGATGCCTGGGACATGCTACAGTTCAGTTTGCGGCTGGGCGACAACCCGCGGCAGGTGGTGACGACGACGCCGCGCAATGTGCCGGTTCTGAAGTCGCTTCTGGGCAACCCGTCAACGGTGGTGACGCATGCCCCGACCGAAGCCAACCGCGCCTATCTGGCGGCGTCGTTTCTGGAGGAGGTGCGGGTGCGCTATGCCGGTACCCGGATCGGGCGGCAGGAGCTGGACGGGGTGCTGCTGGAGGATGCCGAGGGCGCATTGTGGACGCAAGGCGGACTGGAGGCGGCCCGGGTGGTGGATGTGCCGCAGATGAGCCGGATCGTGGTGGCGGTGGACCCGTCGGTCAGCGGTGGGGTCGGGTCGGACGAATGCGGGATCATCGTGGCCGGGGTGGTGACCGATGGGCCGCCGCAGGACTGGCGCGCCTATGTGCTGGAAGACGCGACGGTGTCGGCGGCGAGCCCGATCGAATGGGCGACGGCGGCGATCGACGCGTTCGAGCGGCACGGCGCCGAGCGGCTGGTGGCCGAGGTCAATCAGGGTGGCGAACTGGTAGAGACGGTGGTGCGGTCGATCGATCCGCTGGTGCCCTATCGGGCGCTCCGAGCCTCGAAAGGCAAGGTGGCGCGGGCCGAGCCGGTGGCGGCGCTGTATGAGCAGGGCCGGGTGTCGCATGTGCGCGGGCTTGGCGGGCTGGAAGACCAGATGTGCCGGATGACCGGGCGCGGCTACGAGGGCAAGGGCAGCCCGGACCGGGTGGATGCGCTGGTCTGGGCCCTGACCGAACTGATGATCGTGCCTGCGGCGGCCTGGCGGCGGCCTCGGGTGCGGCTGCTGTAGCGGGGGCGGCCCTCACCCTCCGGCGGGGATATCTGCGGAACAATGGATCCGGGTGCCAATGGAGCGTCGCAGGACGGGCTGGTTTGCCGGGCTTGCGGGGGTCGTTGGGGGCGGGCGGCGTGGCCCATGATCCGGCGCGCGCCCATGACTGGTATCCGGTCGGGAACGGCTGAACGAGGAGCAATCTGATGGTGTTTGATTTTTTCCGGCGGGCCGAGGCGGCTGCGCCGTTGGTGGGGCCGTTGGTGGGGCCGTTGGCGGGGCCGATGGCGGTTCCGATGGCGGTTCCGCAGGTGAAGGCTTCGGCGACGGGGCCGGTGATCGCCTATGCGTCTAGTGGCCGGGTGGCGTGGAGCCCGCGCGATACGGTCAGCCTGACCCGGACCGGGTTTCAGGGCAACCCGGTCGGGTTTCGCGCCGTCAAGCTGATTGCCGAGGCGGCGGCGGCGCTGCCTCTGGTGTTGCAGGACCAGGACCGGCGGTTCGAGATGCATCCGCTTCTGGACCTGATCCGGCGGCCGAATGCAGCTCAGGGCAAGGCGGAGCTGTTCGAGGCGCTGTATGGCCAGCTTTTGTTGTCCGGCAACGGTTATCTGGAAGCGGTCGGCGGGCTGCTGGACGATGGCTCGGCGGTGTTGCCGCTGGAGTTGCACGTGCTGCGGTCGGACCGGATCAGCCTGGTGCCGGGGGCGGATGGCTGGCCGGTGGCCTATGACTATACGGTAGGCAACCGGCGGCACCGGTTCGATCTGATGGCGGCGGCGGCGCCGATCTGTCATGTCAAGACCTTCCACCCGCAGGACGATCATTACGGGCTGTCGCCGATGCAGGCGGCGGCGACGGCGGTCGATGTCCATAACAGTGCGTCGCGCTGGTCGAAGGCGCTCTTGGACAACGCGGCGCGGCCGTCGGGGGCGATCATCTACAAGGGCGTCGATGGCCAGGGCGCAATGAGTGCCGATCAGTACGAGCGGCTGGTGAACGAGATGGAGGCGCACCATCAGGGGGCGCGCAACGCCGGGCGGCCGATGCTGCTGGAGGGCGGGCTGGACTGGAAGCCGATGGGGTTCAGCCCGTCGGACATGGAATTCCAGAAGACCAAGGAAGCGGCGGCGCGCGAGATTGCGGTGGCATTCGGGGTACCGCCGATGCTGATCGGGCTTACGGGAGATGCGACCTATGCCAATTATCAGGAGGCGAACCGGGCGTTTTACCGGTTGACGGTAGTGCCGCTGGTGACGCGGGTGGCGGCGGCGGTATCGCACTGGCTGGCGGCGTTTACCGGCGAGATGGTCGAGTTGCGCCCCGATCTGGATCAGGTGCCGGCGCTGGCGGTGGAGCGCGATCAGCAGTGGGCGCGGGTCGGGGCGGCGACGTTTCTGACCGAGGCTGAGAAACGGGTGATCCTGGGTCTGCCGCGACTGGCGGCGGACGAATGACCGAGCGCGGTCCGACTGAGCGCAGTCCGAGCGGGGGCTCTCGCTACCTTTACGACAGTTTCGATGCGGCGAGCTTGCGGATCGAGGCGAATGAGCGGGTGGCGCAGGAGCGCTGGACGGCGCTGGAATACCGGTTGCAGCAGATCGAGAGCGCGCTTGGCCGGATGGAGAAACGCATCTGGCTGGCAGTCTACGGCGTGGCGGCGTTTCTGCTGGCGCAGGGGGCGGACGTGCTGATCCAGGCGGCGGTGAAATGAAGAAAGGGATGGGGTCGATGGACTACGGGTTGGAGCACAAGTTCGTCCGGTTGCAGGGCGAGCTGCAAGTGACGGATGGCACACGGATTTCCGGCTATGCGTCGTTGTTCGGCAAGCGCGATCAGGGCGGCGATGTGGTGATGGCCGGGGCCTATGCGGCCAGCCTGAAGGCGCTGGAAGCCAAGGGCGGCCGGGTCAAGATGCTGTGGCAGCACGATCCGGCGCAGCCGATCGGCATCTGGGACGAGGTGCGCGAGGACGGGCGCGGGCTTTATGTGAAGGGGCGTTTGCTGACCGAAGTCGAGAAGGGTCGGGAAGCGGTGGCGCTGATTGCGGCGGGGGCGATCGACGGATTGTCGATCGGCTATCGCACGGTCAGGGCCGAAAAGGACGGCAAGGGCCAGCGGCTGTTGTCGGAACTGGAGCTTTGGGAAGTGTCGCTGGTGACATTCCCGATGCTGCCGGATGCGCGGGTCGGGGCCAAGGGGAGCGATCCCGTTGGCCTGTTGCGGGAGCTTGCCGAAGCGTTCGACGCGGCGCGGCAAGTGGTGGCGGGTGAGGAACCCGCCGTCTGAACCTTTGGAAGGGTGATGGGATGATGAAGACCGAGACCAAGACTCGGGCCGATACCGCTTTGCCGGACGGCCCACACCCGGCGGCGGAGGTGAAGACCGCGCTGACGGGATTTCTGAACGAGTTCAAGGGCTTTCAGAGCGACGTGAAATCGAAGTTGCAACAACAGGAAGAGCGACTGACCATGCTGGATCGGAAAACCATGATTGCGGGGCGCCCGGCGCTGGCGGCCCATGCGGAAATCGAAGTGCCGCACAAGAAGGCGTTCGGCGCTTATCTGCGCAGCGGCGACGATGACGGACTGCGCGGGCTGGTGCTTGAGGGCAAGGCCCTGAGCACCGCCGTGGCGGCCGACGGCGGCTATCTGGTCGACCCGCAGACGGCGGACACCATCCGCTCGATGCTGGTGTCGACCTCGTCGTTGCGCTCGGTGGCCAATGTCGTCACTATCGACGCCACCTCGTTCGACGTGCTTATCGACCGGTCCGAAGTCGGTTCGGGTTGGGCGACCGAAACCACCCCGACGGCTGAAACCTCGACGCCGACCATCGAGCGCATCTCGATCAAGCTGCACGAACTGAGCGCCATGCCGAAGGCGAGCCAGCGTCTGCTGGACGACAGCGCATTTGACGTGGAGGGCTGGCTGGCGGGCAAGATCGCCAATCGCTTCATCCGCGCCGAAGCCTCTGCATTCATCAATGGCGACGGCATCGACAAGCCCAAGGGCATCATGCTGCCGACCAAGGTGGCGAATGCATCGTGGGCCTGGGGCAGCATCGGCTATATCGCGACCGGCACCGTGGGTGACTTTGCCCCGGTCAACGCTGCGGATGCGATTGTCAGCCTGGTCTATTCGCTGACGGCGGAATACCGCGCCAACGCGACGTTCGTGATGAACTCCAAGACCGCGGGGACCGTGCGCAAGATGAAGGATGCCGACGGGCGCTTCCTGTGGTCGGACGGGCTGTCGGCGGCGACACCGTCGCTGTTGATGGGCTATCCGGTGCTGGTGGCCGAGGACATGCCGGATATCGCGGCCAGTTCCTATGCGATGGCGTTCGGCGATTTCCGGGCGGGCTACACCATTGCCGAACGGCCGGACCTGCGCGTGCTGCGCGACCCGTTCAGTGCCAAGCCGAACGTGCTGTTCTATGCCAACAAGCGCGTCGGCGGTGACGTGGCGGATTATGCGGCGATCAAGATGCTGAAGTTCGCGGTCAGCTGAGGCTGGGACCTGCCGCCCCCGGGGGGACTGACCGGGGGCGGTTTTCGGACGTGCCCATGCGCTTGCTGTCGATGACCTGCGACCGGGATTTCGGAGAGATATCATGATGTTGATCGAGCAGACGACAGTGCCGGATGCGGCGCTGCCGCTACAGGACTTCAAGGACCATCTGCGCCTGGGGACCGGGTTTGCCGATGACGGGGCACAGGACGCGCTGCTCTTGCGGCTGATCCGGGCCGGTGTCGCGGTGATCGAGGCGCGTATCGGCAAGATGCTGATCCTGCGGCCGTTTCTGTATACGGTGCAGGATTGGCGTGATCTGGCCGAGCAGCCGCTGCCGGTGGCCCCGGTGCAGGCGATCGTGTCGGTGAACGTGCTGGACCGGACCGGGGTTCCGACGCTGGTCGATCCGACGCGCTATGTTCTGGCCAAGGACATGCACCGCCCGAAGCTGGTGGCTTCGGGAATCCTGTTGCCGACGGTGCCGATCGACGGCACCGCCGAGATCGTGTTTACCGCCGGGTTCGGCCCGGCCTGGGCCGATGTGCCCGGCGATCTGCGGCAGGCGGTGCTGCTGTTGGCGGCGCAATACCATGACCGCCGGGTGGAAGCGGACGCCGGGTCGATGCCGTTTGGCGTCACCGCGCTGATCGAGCGCTGGCGCAATGTGCGGGTGCTGGGCGGGGGTGTGGCGTGAAAACCATCAACCTGTCGCGCAAGCTGGTGCTGGAAGAGGCGCAGCGCCTGCCGGACGGCGCGGGTGGGCATGTCAAGACCTGGGTGGTGCTGGGCACCCTGTGGGCCGATGTACAGGCCGGGACCGGCGGCGAGCGCTATGCCGAGTTCGTGACGCTGTCGAAAGTGGCGTACCGGATCACCGTGCGCGGCGCACCACAGGGCGCGCCATCCCGGCCGAAGCCGGAACAGCGGTTCCGCGACGGGGTGCGGGTGTTCCGGATCTTGGCGGTGACCGAGGCCGATCCCGAGGCGCATTATCTGACCTGTTTTGCGCAAGAGGAGGTGGGGGCATGAGCTACGGTGTGGCGTCGGCCCTGCAGGCCGCAGTCTATCAACGGTTGATCGCCGATAACGCCCTGACGGCGCTGGTCGGCACGGCGATCTTTGATGCCGTGCCGGAGGGGACGGGGCTGGGGACATTCGTCTCGTTTGGGCCCGAAGATGTGCGCGACCGGTCCGACATGACGGCGGCGGGGGCGGAACATGACTTTGTGGTATCGGTAGTGACCGACGCGGCCGGATTCCAGACGGCAAAGGCGGCGGCGACGGCGGTTTCGGATGCGCTGATCGGCGCGCCTCTGACGTTGAGCCGCGGTTCGCTGGTGGGGCTGTGGTTTCTGAAGGCGGTGGCGCGGCGGGTGGACCGGGGGCTGGTGCGGCGCATCGACCTGACCTTTCGTGCGCGGGTCGAAGACAATTAATCCAAGAGTGGAGAGACGGACATGGTTGCCCAGAACGGCAAGGACCTACTGATCAAGCTTGATCTGACCGGCAGCGGGCAGTTCGTGACCATTGCGGGGCTGCGCGCCACAAGGATCAGCTTCAACGCGGAATCCGTCGATGTGACGAGCCTGGAGAGCCAGGGCGGCTGGCGCGAGTTGCTGGCTGGCGCGGGGGTGAAATCGGCGGCGATATCGGGGTCGGGGGTGTTTCGCGACGACCCGGCGGACGAACGGGCCCGGCAGATATTCTTCAACAGCGAAGTGCCGAACTTTCAGGTGATCGTGCCGAGCTTCGGGATCATCGAGGGCGCGTTTCAGATGACCAGCCTTGACTATGCCGGCAACCACAACGGCGAAGCGACGTACGAGCTGTCGCTGGCGTCGGCCGGGGCGCTGACCTTTACCGCGATCTGATGGTGAACCCTTTTGCAGGCGAAGTGGCGATCTGGCTGGATGGCCAGCGCCACGTCATGCGGCTGACGCTGGGCGCGCTGGCGGAACTGGAGGGCGTGCTGGAGGTCGGGTCGCTGATCGAACTGGTCGAGAGGTTCGAGACAGGACGGTTTTCGACGCGGGATGTGCTGGCGCTGATCGTGGCGGGCTTGCGCGGCGGCGGCTGGCAGGGGGTTGCGGTCGATCTGCGCTGCGTCGAGATCGGCGGTGGCCCGGTCGAGGCGGCGCGGGCGGCGGCGGAGGTTCTGGCGCGGGCGTTTCAGGTGCCATCGTTGCAAGGGCAAGGGCCTCAAGTGCCGGCAGGGGCAAAATGACCGGGCTGGACTGGGCCGGGATGATGCGGGCGGGCCTGCGCGATCTGGGGCTGCGGCCCTGGGAGTTCTGGCGGCTGACGCCGGTGGAATTGCTGGTGATGTTGGGGATCGAGGGGGCAAGTGCGCCCCTGACGCGGGCGCGGCTGGCGGAATTGTCGCGGGCGTTTCCGGATTTGGCGGAAAGGGATGATGATGGCGGACGTGGATCAGTTGAGCGACCAGCTGTCGGCGCTGGAGGCCAGTCTGGCCGGGGCGCAGGGGGTGACATCGGCGTTTGAGGGCGAGCTGACCCGGATGCGGGAAAGCATGGTCTATACCGGGCGCGAGGTGAACACGCTGTCGTCGAGCATCGGCGGTGGGTTGCGGCGGGCGTTTGACGGGCTGGTTTTTGATGGGCTGAAGCTGTCGGACGCGTTGCAGGCGGTGGCGAAGTCGATGATCGATGCGGTCTATTCGGCGGCGTTGCGGCCAGTGACCGGGGCCTTGGGCGGGTTTCTTGCCAACGGGTTGAACTCGGTTGTCAGCGGCATCACGCCGTTTGCCATGGGCGGCGTCGTCAGCGGCCCGACGCAGTTTCCGATGCGCGGCGGGCGCGGGCTTATGGGGGAAGCCGGGCCCGAGGCGATCATGCCGCTGGCGCGGGGATCGGACGGGCGGCTGGGGGTGCAGGCATCCGGCGGGCAGTCGGTCAGCATCGTGATGAACATCAGCACGCCTGATGTGTCGGGCTTTCAGCGCAGCCAGTCGCAGATTGCCGCAGAAATGCAGCGGGCGCTGGGGCGCGGACAACGGAACCGATAGGGGATTGCGATGGGATTTCATGAGGTTCGGTTTCCGGCCAATCTAAGCTTTGGCTCGGTCGGTGGCCCGGAACGGCGCACCGAGATCGTGACGCTATCGAACGGGTACGAAGAGCGCAACACGCCCTGGGCGCATTCGCGGCGGCGCTATGATGCCGGGGTCGGGCTGCGGTCTTTGGATGACGTTGAAGCGCTGATCGCGTTTTTCGAGGCGCGGCGCGGGCAGTTGTTCGGCTTTCGCTGGAAGGACTGGTCGGACTACAAGACCTCGCTGCCGTCGCGCCCGACCGACTTCGAGGATCAGCTGATCGGTTACGGCGACGGGGCGACCAAGGCGTTTGCGCTGACCAAGCTGTATCAGTCGGGGCTGCAAAGCTATGTGCGCCCAATCACCAAGCCGGTGGCTGGAACGGTTCTGGCCGGAGTGGCCGGGGTTGCGCTGGCCGAGGCCGTTCATTTCGACATCGACACCGCAACCGGGATATTGACGTTTGTCGATGCGCCGGACCCGGGGGCGGCGGTGACGGCGGGGTTCGAGTTCGATGTGCCGACCCGGTTCGACATCGACCGCATCCAGACCTCTGTCGCCAGTTTCCGGGCGGGCGATGTGCCGAACGTGCCGGTAGTGGAGGTGCGGGTCTGATGGGCGATCTTTATGGCCATCTGGCGGGCGGCACCACCACCGTCTGCCGCGCCTGGGCGGTGACGCGGCGCGACGGGCAGGTTCTGGGTTTTACCGACCACGATCTGGACCTGAGCTTTGACGGAATCGCGTTTCGCGCCAGGTCCGGGGTGACCGCGAAGGCGCTGCAACAAAGCACCGGTCTGTCGGTCGACAATTCCGAAGCGGTCGGTGCGCTGAGCGATGCGGCACTGACCGAGGCGGATATCCTGTCGGGGCTCTATGATGGCGCCGAGGTGCAGGTCTGGCTGGTCAACTGGGCCGATGTCAGCGACCGCGTTCAGCAGTTTCGCGGTACGCTCGGCGAGATCGAGCGGTCTGGCGGCGGGTTTCGCGCCGAACTGCGCGGGCAGACCGAGGCGTTGAACCAGCCGCAGGGGCTGGTGTATCAGCGGGCCTGTTCGGCGGTGCTGGGCGATGCGCGTTGCCGGTTCGATCTGAACGCGGTTGGCTACACCGACAGCCGGGCGGTTGAGGTGATCACCGACCGTCGGCTGTTCAGCTTTACCGGGTTTGCCACCTATGATGACCGCTGGTTCGAGGCCGGGCGGCTGGTGGTGTTGTCGGGCGCTGCAGAAGGTCAGGTGGGCGTGGTCAAGAACGACCGGCTGTCCGCCGATGGCCGGGTGATCGAATTGTGGCAGTCGCTGGGGGCTGATGTCCTGACCGGAGACATGGTGCGGCTGGAGGCCGGGTGCGACAAGCGGGCAGAAACCTGCCGGCTGAAGTTCAACAACTTCATCAATTTCCGGGGCTTTCCAGATATTCCGGGCGAGGATTGGCTGATGAGTTACCCGACCCGGGCCACGGTGAACGATGGCGGGAGTCTGGTACGGTGAGCCGGGTCGGGCCACTGATCGTTGTGGAGGCTCGGCGCTGGATCGGCACGCCCTACCGGCATCAGGCGTCGGTAAGGGGGGGCGGAGCCGACTGCCTGGGCCTGTTGCGCGGGGTCTGGCGGGCGGTGATCGGGCCGGAGCCCGAAGCAGTGCCGGCCTATTCCGAGGATTGGGCTGAGCCAAGCGGGATCGAGGAGTTGTGGCGGGCGGCACTGCGACACCTGCTGCCGAAGGCGCAGGCCGATGTTGCACCGGGCGACGTGCTGTTGTTCCGGATGCGGGATGGCGGGATTGCCAAGCATCTGGGCATTGCGGCGCGGACAGGCCGCGAGGTCGGCTCGACGTTCATCCATGCCTATAGCGGGCATGGCGTAGTTGAAAGCCCGCTGTCGGGCCCATGGGCCCGGCGGGTCGTGGCGCGGTTTGAATTTCCGGAAGGATACTGACGATGGCGACCATTGTACTTTCGGCCATCGGGGCCGGGATCGGCGCCGGATTTGGCGGGACCGTGCTTGGCTTGTCCGGCGCGGTGATCGGGCGGGCGGTCGGGGCGACGCTGGGGCGGGTCATCGACCAGCGCCTGATGGGTGCGGGGTCGGAGGTCGTCGAGACCGGCAAGGTCGAGCGGTTCCGGCTGACCGGTGCCAGCGAGGGCGCGCCGATTGCCCGCGTGTTCGGCCGGATGCGGCTGGGCGGGCAGGTGATCTGGGCCACACGATTTGTCGAAAGCGTGGCGACCACCAGTTCCGGCGGCAAGGGCGCGCCGAAGCCGAAGGCGACGACCAACACGTTTTCCTATTCGGTCAGCCTGGCAATTGCGCTCTGCGAAGGCGAGATCACCCGGGTGGGCCGCGTTTGGGCGGACGGCGAGGAGATTGTGCGGGCGGACCTGGGGCTGCGGGTCTATACCGGGGCCGAGGATCAGCTGCCCGACCCCAAGATCGAAGCGGTGGAAGGGGCGGGCACTGCGCCGTCCTACCGCGGGATCGCCTATGTGGTCCTGGAGGATTTGGCGTTGGGCCGGTTTGGCAACCGGGTGCCGCAGTTCACGTTCGAGGTTTTTCGGCCGGCCTTACCGGGCAGCGGGATCGTGGCCCCCGATCTGGTGCAGGGCATTCAGGCGGTGGCGTTGATGCCTGGGACCGGGGAATATGCGCTGGCAACCACGCCAGTTCACTATGCCCTGGGGTTGGGGCAGAACCAGTCGGCCAACGTGAATTCACCGAGCGGGCAGACGGATTTCGCGACTTCGCTCGAAATGCTGCGCGAGGAATTGCCGAACAGCGGCGCGGTGTCGCTGGTGGTATCGTGGTTTGGCGATGATCTGCGCTGCGGGACGTGCCTGCTGAAGCCGAAAGTCGAGCAGGTGGTGCTGGACGGGGTCGGGATGCCCTGGACCGTATCGGGGGTGACCCGGGTTGGGGCCGAAGTGGTTGCGCAGCAGGGTGGCCAGGCGGTTTATGGCGGTACCCCCGCCGACCGCTCGGTGATCGAGGCGATTAACGCGATCCGGGCGAGCGGACAGGCGGTGACGTTCTATCCGTTCATCCTAATGGAACAGGTGGCGGCGAACGGCAGGCCCGATCCCTGGAGCGGCGCGCCGGATCAGCCGGCGTTGCCGTGGCGCGGGCGGATCACCACGTCTGTGGCGGCAGGTCTGGCCGGGACCGTTGACCGGACGGCGGCAGCCGACGCCGAGGTGGCGGCATTTTTCGGGACGGTGCAACCTGCGGACTTTGTAGTTGCGGGCGGGCAGGTGACCTATTACGGCCCGGCGGAGTTCTCGTTCCGGCGGTTCATCCTGCACTATGCCGCACTTGCGGCGGCGGCGGGCGGGGTGGACGCGTTCTGTATCGGGTCCGAGATGCGCGGGCTGACCCAGATTCGCGGTCTGGGCGATGTCTTTCCGGCTGTGGCCCGGTTGCAGCAGCTGGCGGCGGATGTGCGGGCGATCCTGGGGCCGACCGTGAAGATCGGTTATGCGGCTGACTGGTCGGAATATTTCGGATACCAGAGCCCGGAGGGCGACCGCTACTTTCATCTGGACCCGCTGTGGTCGGATGCCGAAATCGATTTTGTCGGCATCGACAATTACATGCCGTTGTCGGATTGGCGCGACGGCTTCGATCATGCCGATGCCGGGTATGGTGCGATCTACAATCTGGACTATCTGCAGGCCAACGTAGCCGGCGGCGAGGGCTTCGACTGGTACTATGCATCGCCGGAGGCGGCAGCGGCGCAGATCCGCACGCCGATTACCGATGGCGCATACGGCGAGCCGTGGATCTACCGCTACAAGGACCTGAAAAGCTGGTGGTCGTTGCCGCACCATGAGCGGATCGGCGGGGTTCGGTCGGTGGGGCCGACTGCATGGGTGTCGGAATCCAAGCCGATCTGGTTCACCGAGTTTGGCTGCGCGGCCATCGACAAGGGATCGAACGAGCCTAACAAATTTCTGGACCCGAAATCATCGGAATCCGGATTGCCGAAATACTCCAACGGGCGGCGCGATGACCTGATGCAGATGCAGTATTTGCGCGCCACGGTGGACTACTGGGGGCAGGCCACGAACAATCCGGCCTCGTCAATCTATGGCGGCGCAATGGTCGATATGACACGGGCCCATGTCTGGGCATGGGACGCGCGCCCCTATCCGCAGTTTCCGAACAATCTGTCGGTCTGGAGCGATGGCGGCAACTATGCCAAAGGGCACTGGATCACCGGCCGCGCCTCGTCGCAGCCGTTGGCGAATGTGGTGGCAGAACTGTGCGAGCGGGGCGGGCTGAGCGACTATGACACCGACCGGATTTACGGTGTGGTGCGCGGCTATTCGGTTGCCTCGGTCGAAACAGCGCGGTCGGCGCTGCAGCCGTTGATGCTGGCCTTTGGGTTCGATGCGGTCGAGCGCGACGGGGTGCTGGCGTTTCGGATGCGCAGCGGGCAGGCCGATGTTGTTCTGGACCCCGAGCGGCTGGTGCAGTCGAGCGGCAGCGAGGGCCGAATCGAGACGCAGCGGGCACCGGTGGCAGAAGTCGTCGGGAGGGTGCGGTTGAGCTATGTGGCCGCAGAGGGCGACTATGAGGCCCGCAGTGCCGAAGCGGTGTTTCCCGATGATGTGTCGGTATCGGTCGGGCAGACCGAATTGGCGCTGGTGCTGACGGATGCCGAGGGGCGCGGCATTGCCGAGCGCTGGCTGGCCGAAGCGCGGGTGGCACGCGATCGTGCGCGTTTTGCGTTGCCGCCGTCGAAGGCCATGTTTGGGGCTGGCGATGTGGTTGAAATCGATGCAGGCAGCGGGGCGCTGCGCTATCGGATCGACCGGGTGGAACAGGCTGGTTCTAATGCGATCGAGGCGGTGCGAGTCGAAGCCGGGCTGTACCAGCCAAGCGACACGGCGGAAGAGCGGCTGGTGCCGCGCCCGTTCATCGCGCCGGTGCCGACCTATCCGCTGTTTCTGGACTTGCCTTTGCTGACCGGAGACGAGGTCGAGCATGCGCCGCATCTGGCGGTGACGGCAACGCCCTGGCCCGGAACTGTTGCGGTTTACAGTTCGGTCAATGACAACGGCTACGTGGTGAACCGGCTGTTGTCGGCTTCTGCCACGATCGGGGTGACGCAGACCATTCTGCCGCGCGCCGAGCCCGGGCTTTGGGACCGGGGTCCGGCGCTTCGCGTGCAGGTGTTTGGCGGCGCGCTGGCCTCGGCGACTGAAGACGAGGTGCTGAACGGGGCCAATCTGCTGGCGATTGGCGACGGTTCTGCCGACCGCTGGGAACTGCTGCAATTCAAAACTGCGACATTGATCGCTCAGGGCACCTATGATCTGAGCCTGCGCTTGCGCGGCCAGCTTGGCACCGATGCGATGGTGCCGCCATCGTGGCCACCGGGCAGCCAGATCGTTCTGATCAATGCCGCCGTGGAACAGATCGACTTGCCATTGTCGGCCCGCGGACTGGCGCGGCACTACCGGATCGGGTCGGCGTTGCGAAATGTCGACGATCCGACCTATGTGCATCTGGTCGAAGCCTTTGCCGGGATCGGGTTGCGCCCGTATTCACCGGCCCATCTGAACGCGGACCGGCTGGCAGGCGGCGATCTGGCAGTGTCATGGATCAGGCGGACGCGGATTGACGGCGACACCTGGGCATCTGTGGAAGTGCCGTTGGGTGAGACGGCCGAGAGCTATCTGATCGAGGTTTTGCAAGGCGCGTCTGCGCTGCGGCAAGTCACGACGACTGTGCCCAACTGGACCTATTCGCAGGCACAGCAACTAGCAGACGGTGTCAGCCTGCCGTTCACCGTCCAGGTTGCGCAAGTTTCGGACCGGTTCGGAGCCGGGCTATTCAAGGGGATTCAAATCGATGTCTGATACCACGCAACTCAAGCTGCCGCTCTTGCAACCCTCGCAGGCACAAAAGCATGTCACGGTGAACGAAGCGCTGAGCGTCCTGGACGCGCTGGTGCAACTGGGTGTGAAAAGCGCCGTTCTGAACGCCGCGCCGGTGCTGCCTACAGAGGGCGACCGCTACATCGTCGGGCCGGTGCCGCTGGCCGAGTGGGCGGGCGAGGCGCGGAATCTGGCGGTCTGGACTGGCGGAGCCTGGGTGTTTCATCAGCCGAATGACGGCTGGATCGCCTGGGACGAGGCCAGCCTTGGGGTACTGATCTTCACCGCCGGGGATTGGCAGGGACTGTCCGGCGGCGGACCGATGGGCAACACTGTGCCCGAGTTGGGGATCGGAACATCGCCCGATGCAACCAACAAGCTGGCTTTTTCCGGCGGGAACGCGCTGTTCACCTCGCCGGCATCAATTGATCTGGCGGTGAACAAGGCGACGGCCGGCGATGATGCGTCGCTGTCGTTCAAGACCGGTTTCAGCGCCCGGGCTTTGGTCGGATTGTTGGGCAACGACAGTTTTGCGGTAAAGGTCAGCCCGGATGGTAGCAGCTTTGCGACGCCATTGGTGATCAGCGGGGCAACGGGCAAGGTCGCAACCTTGTCTGCGACCGCTAACGGAATGACGCTTTCCGATGCGACGGATGCGACCAAGGCAGCGGTGTTCTCAGTGGCCGGGATTTCCACCGGTACAACACGTACCTACTCCCTGCCCGACACCAGCCAGACGCTCGCCCACATCGGGGCAGTTAGCCAGACTTTTGCCGGGCCGGTCACATTTTCGAATGCCGCTGCCACATTCGGGAGCGCGACGGCGACGGCGACCTATGAAGTCGGGTCCGGGGCGACGGTTGGCGGGTCGACCAAGACGGTGAACCTTGGAACTGCGGGTCAGTCGGGTTCGACGACGGTCGTGAACATCGGGTCGGATGTGTCCGGCGCGGGGGGCAGCGTCGTGGTCAATTCCCCGACAGTGACGTTTGCTAACTCGGTCACCGCCGTGGCGATGCCTCAGGCGACCGCATCTGCCGCCCGGCTTGGGCTTGGCGGGGCGACGGCGGATGCAACGAACCGGTTGAGCGTCAATTCGCCGGGCATCCTGTTGAACAACGCCGGCAACAGCATTGACACGACCCTGAACAAGGCAGGTTCGGCCAACGACGCATCGCTGTCCTTCAAGACCGGGTTCAGTGTACGGGCGCTGTTCGGGCTGTTGGCGACAGACGACCTGACCCTGAAGGTCAGCCCGGATGGGACGGTCTTTTTTGATGGATTGCTGGTTGACCGCGCCACGGGTCGCGTGACCCTGCCACAAGGGGCTGCGTATGGAGCCCTGGCATCCGATCCTGCCACCCCACAGGACGGCTTGGTCTGGTACAACTCCACCACGTCGCAAATCCGCGCGCGGATCGGTGGGGCCACCCGGGCGATGGCGGCGAAAAGCACGCCGTTCGTGCGGCCAGTGACCGGGGATTTTGTCCTGCCGACCATGGGTTCCGGCACAGCTACTGGGACCGTTGCCGGGGTCGCCGGTCGGACCGACCTGTTCCCGTTCAACCCGCGAAGCGATCTGGTCATTGATCAAGTAAGTGTCAACGTCACTACGGCGGTGGCCGCAGCACAAGGCAAGGTCGTGGTCTACGGATCAAATTCCAATAGTCAACCGACCACCAGGTTGCTCGATTCCGGCGTGCTCGATTTCTCGACCACTGGCTTCAAGTCGATAGCAGTGTCATTGACCCTTCGCGAAGGTCAGACCTACTGGTTGGGCATCCGGCACAACTCGACTGCGACGATCTCGACGCTGGTCGCAAACGCCACGCCTGATTTGACGACTTCTGACTTGTCCACGCAGCAGCGAAAAGTCCTGCGGCGGACAATCACCTTTGCCAATGCGGCACCGGACCCTTGGGCCTATGTGTCAACCGAAACGGCCAACGCCACCGCGCCGGCGATCTGGTTGCGTTCGACCTGACGGGAACTGGTCAGGTTCGGACCGGTTGAAGGCCATGACAATGCCCACGGATCGCAGATCGACAGGGCATTCAGGAGTGCAGCCCGGAGTTGACAATTTTGCATGGTGAAATCTGCAGCGAAATCGGTGTATGATGGGGCGATCTGCAGGGAGGAGCCGACATGGCCGAGACTCATTTTCGCTTGGCGACCGTGGACCCGGTTTGGAGCCGTATCCAGGAAGAAGCGCAGGAGGCGGTGAAATCGGAGCCGTTGCTGGGTGGGCTGATCCATTCCAGCTTGCTGCATCACCCGACGATGGAGCGTGCACTTGCTTACCGTTTTTCGCTCAAGCTCGCCTCGGGTGAGATGTCCGAGCAGATCCTTCGTGAAATCGCCGATGAGGCCTTTGCCAGCGCCCCCGATCTGGCGCAGGCGGCGCGTGCCGATCTGGTTGCGGTCTATGAACGCGATCCGGCGTGCCACCGGTTCCTGCAGCCGATCCTGTTCTTCAAGGGCTATCAAGCGATACAGGCCTATCGCGTCGGTCATTGGCTTTGGGGAATCGGCCGCACGGATCTGTCCTACTTCGTGCAGATGCGGGTGTCGGAAGTGTTCGGGGTCGATATCCATCCGGCGGCGCAAGTTGGTCGGGGGATTATGGTGGATCACGCCCATTCCATCGTGATCGGCGAGACGGCCGTGGTTGGCGACAATGTCTCGATGCTGCATTCCGTCACGCTCGGCGGCACCGGCAAGGAGGATGGCGATCGGCATCCGAAGATCGGCGATGGTGTGATGATCGGGGCCGGGGCCAAGGTTCTGGGCAACATCACGGTTGGCCATTGCAGCCGGATCGCGGCCGGTTCGGTGGTCCTGGAGGACGTGCCGCCCTGCACCACCGTGGCCGGAGTTCCGGCGCGGGTGGTCGGCAAAGCCGGTTGTGATCAGCCGTCGGTCATGATGGATCAGTTGCTTCGCAGCAGCGAATAGAAGCATGGGATGGTGGAAAGGCCGGGGCACGAGCCCCGGCTTTTTGCATTTGTGAGGCTCGGATCAGGCCAACCCGGATCAGGCCAGCATTGCCATCGGGTTTTCGAGATTTCCGATAATGGCCTTCAGGAAATCTGCGCCAAGGGCCCCATCGATCACCCGGTGGTCGACTGACAAGGTCATCGACATGACGGTCGCTACCTTGATGGTACCGTCGCTGGCCACAACCGGTCGTTTCACCCCGGCCCCGACGGCCAGGATCGAGCCATGCGGCGGGTTGATCACGGCATCGAAACTATCGATACCGAACATTCCCAGATTGGAAATCGCGAAACTGCCACCCTGATACTCCTGCGGCGCTAGTTTGCGGACCCTGGCCCGTGCCGCCAGGTCCTTCATTTCGGATGACAGGCCGGACAGCGATTTCAGATGGGCGTCCCGCAGCACTGGGGTGAACAGCCCGCCTTCGATGGCGACTGCCACTGCGACATCCGAGGCCTTCATCCGGAAGATGCGATCACCCGCCCAGACCGCATTGGCGTTAGGCACCGCCTGCAGGGCCAGTGCACACGCCTTGATCAGGAAGTCGTTCACCGACAGCTTGACCGCGCGCGCCTCCAGTTGCCGGTTCAGTTGCTCGCGGAAACTCAACAGGGCATCCAGCTGAACATCGCGGCGCAGGTAGAAATGCGGAATGGTCTGTTTGGCTTCGGTCAGGCGCGCCGCGATGATCTTCCGCATGCCGTCGAGCGTGATCACCTCGTAGGCGCGGCCTTCGTACATCCGGGCGACGAGATCGGCACTGGCGCTGACCGGCATCGCTGCCTTGGTGGCAGCAGGCGTTGGGGCAGGGGCCGCCCCAGCGGTCTGTATATTGACTTTGGCGCCGTCGACATCGGCTTTGACAATCCGGCCATGCGGGCCGGACCCGGCGATCCCGGCCAGGGTCAGGCCCTTGTCGGCAGCGATCCGCCGCGCCAGGGGTGAGGCGAAAATCCTGGGACCAGTTGGCGGGGCTGCAGCAGCGGCCGCCGAAGCGGCTTCGGGTGGGGCTGGTTGGGCTGGCGCCATCGCGACTGCTGTCGCCGCGACCGGGGCCGGAGCGGCGGCAGCGGGTCTGGCGGCGGCGGATGAACCGACAGCCTCGCCGTCGCCAAGCAGCACGGCAATCGGCGTGTTCACTTTCACCCCGGCGGTGCCCTCGGCTACCAGCAGTTTGCCGATCACGCCTTCATCGACCGCCTCGAATTCCATCGTGGCCTTGTCGGTTTCGATCTCGGCCAACAGGTCGCCGGATTTCACCGCCTGACCCTCCTTGACCAGCCATTTCGCCAGTGTGCCCTCTTCCATAGTGGGCGACAGCGCGGGCATCAGAATTTCCGTTGGCATCGCGCCCTCCCTACCGGTAGCAGACTTGCTTGGCAGCCCGAATCACCTCGGCCACTGTCAACAGCGCCAGTTTTTCCAGGTTCGCCGCATAGGGCATCGGCACATCCTTGCCCGTCAGGGTGATCACTGGCGCGTCCAGATAGTCGAACGCCTGCTGCATGATCACGGATGAGACGTAGCCGCCGACCGACCCCTGCGGCCAGCCTTCCTCGATTGTCACGCAGCGGTTGGTCTTTTTCACCGACCGCAGGATCGCCTCGGTATCCATCGGGCGGATGGTGCGCAGGTCAAGCACTTCGGCGGAAATGCCCTCGGCTGCCAGCTTTTCCGCCGCTTCCAGCGCATAGGTCATGCCGATGCCGAAGCTGACCAGGGTCAAGTCGGTGCCATCGCGGGCCACCCGCGCCTTGCCGATCGGCACCGTGAAATCCTCCAGCACCGGCACCTCGAACGTGCGGCCATACAGAATCTCATTCTCAAGGAAAACCACCGGGTTCGGGTCGCGGATCGCCGATTTCAGCAGACCCTTGGCGTCAGCCGCCGAATAGGGCATCACCACCTTCAGCCCCGGTATCTGCATGTACCAGGCGGCATAGCACTGGCTGTGCTGCGCCCCGACCCGGGCCGCCGCGCCGTTCGGGCCACGGAACACGATGGGCGACCCCATCTGCCCCCCCGACATGTACAGCGTCTTGGCCGCCGAGTTGATCAGATGGTCAATCGCCTGCATCGAGAAGTTGAAGGTCATGAACTCGACGATCGGGCGCAGGCCGCCGAACGAGGCCCCGACCGCGATCCCGGCAAAGCCGTGTTCGGTGATCGGGGTGTCGATGATGCGTTTCGGCCCGAACTCGTCCAGAAGGCCCTGGCTGATCTTGTAGGCGCCCTGATACTCGCCGACCTCTTCGCCCATCAGGAAAACGGTCGGATCGCGCCGCATCTCTTCGGCCATCGCCTCGCGCAAGGCTTCGCGAACCGTCTGGCTTTTCATCGCGGTGCCGGCGGGCCAATCCGGTGAAGGCATTGAAACAGCAGCAGAAGCTTCCCCGTGGGGAAGGTTTTTGGCGGCTGCCGGGGCAGGGGTTGCGACAGCCGGGGCTGCGGCCACGGCCGGCATCGTCGCCGCCGGCTTGGGCGCTGCCTCGGCGCTTTCCCCCTCGCCGATCAACAGGGCGATCGGTGTGTTAACCTTGACCCCGGCAGCGCCCTCGGCGATCAGGATGCGGCCCATCACACCCTCGTCCACCGCTTCAAACTCCATCGTCGCCTTGTCGGTTTCGATCTCGGCCAGAATCTGGCCGCTTTTCACGGCGTCGCCTTCCTTGACCAGCCATTTCGCCAGCGTGCCCTCTTCCATCGTCGGCGACAGCGCGGGCATCAGAATCTCGGTTGCCATCTTACGCGGCTCCTTCGGGCTTTATCATTCCAACAACGTTGCCTTCACCATCTTCGACATAGGCGACACGGCCGACGCCGGGGTAGTCCATTGGCGGCAGGGCTTCGGAACCGCCGTGCGCCAGGGCCCAGGCATAGCTCGCATCACAATCTTCGACTTCAAAGGTCATGGTTCCGCCACGGATCGGCGCGCCGGATGCCGGCTCTGTGCCCTTCCGCTTCATCATGCCGCCGGTCAGCGCCTTGCCACCGCCGATTTGACTCCCCTCAATCAGTTGATAGTCAACCGCTTCCGCACCTTTCATCGGCGCAAACTGCCAGCCGAAAAGCCCATGATAAAATGACCGGGCGCGAGCGCAGTCATTCACGTGGATTTCGAAATGTGGCATTACGCGGCTCCCGTTTGCAGGGGAAGTTCGGCGTAGATATCCGTCCACAGCTCCGAAAGCTGCGGTTCCGGGCTGTCCTTGGCAAATTCGGCACTTTCGTTGACCACGGCCTTGATGTCACGATCGATTGCCTTCAGATCGTCGTCGCTGGCCAGACCACCGCCGATCAGAAGGTCGCGCACATGCTCTATGGCATCCTTTTCATCGCGCATCTTCTGCACCTCTTCGCGGGTCCGGTACTTGGCCGGATCGGACATCGAATGGCCGCGGTAGCGATAGGTCATCATTTCCAGAATGTACGGCCCCTGGCCGGCGCGGCAGGCGGCCACCGCCTTTTCCCCGGCGGCCTTGACCGCCAGCACATCCATGCCGTCCACCGCCTCGCCCTTGATGCCATAGGCGGCACCGCGTTCCCACAGGGTCTTGGAGTGGGTGGAGCGCTTGACCGAGGTGCCCATCGCATACTGGTTGTTCTCGATCACGAACACCACCGGCAGATTCCACAACTCGGCCATGTTGTAGGTTTCGTACACCTGGCCCTGGTTCGCCGCCCCGTCGCCGAAATAGGTGAAGGTCACGCGCTTGTTGTCGAGGTACTTGTCGGCAAACGCCAGCCCGGCCCCCAGCGGCACCTGCGCGGCGACGATGCCGTGCCCGCCATAGAAGTGCTTGTCCTTGCTGAACATGTGCATGCTGCCGCCCTTGCCGCGCGAGTAGCCGCCAGACCGCCCGGTCAGTTCGGCCATGACGCCCTTTGGGTCCATGCCGCAGGCCAGCATATGGCCATGATCGCGGTAGCTGGTGATACGCTTGTCGCCGGGTTCGGCGGCCGCTTCCAGCCCGACCACCACGGCTTCCTGCCCGATGTACAGATGGCAGAATCCGCCAATCAGCCCCATCCCGTACAGCTGCCCCGCCTTCTCCTCGAATCGCCGGATCAGCAGCATTTCGCGGTAGTATCCCAGCAACTCTTCGCGGGATATGTTTGATTTTTCGGGGGATTTTCGTGCGGCCATGCCTTTGGGTTCCCGTCGCAAGGTGGAGTAGTTCAGTGTTAAACCATCTCTAGACTAGCATATCGGCAAGGGCTAGGGCAAATGGGCACAACCCTGACCTGCAGGCAATGCAGGGTTTTCGGGACGTGCCGAGGGGCGAGGCACAATGCGGGCAGGGCGGTGGCCGGTTCAGCCTAGCGGATGACCAGCTCGTCGGTGCGCAGCAGTCCCAGCACGTCGCGGGCCTGCTGGTCCAAGAGGTCAAGGTCCAGATAGCCGTCCGACAAGCGGTGCGTCTTGTTTTCCAGCACCGCCAGCTCGGCCAGCAGCCGGTCGCGTTCGATGCGCAGCGCCTCGGCCTCGGCGTCGATCTGGATGCGCTGGAACAGGCCATAGTCGCCCTGCACCGCGGCAAAGGTGAAGTAGCTGCCTAGCGTGAAGGCCAGCAGGAAATACATCACAGGCCCAAGCGACGGGCGGGTACGCGGTCTGATCATCGTCAACTGCCGTTCTGCCTCATGCCGCCTCTGACGGGCTGCTGCGTAAACTATGGCACAGTCGTAACGCAATGGGAATCCCCAATCTTTACGGATCATTGCCCTGTTGCACGGCACCGCCCTGCACCATCGCAAACCCCATAGGGCCGCACGACGCAATCGGCTATTCTGGGTGGGCAAGACCCGGAGGCTGCCAATGACCCCTGACCCCTTCAACCAGCCGACCCCGCCCGTTGACCGCGACCCGTGGCGGGCGGACCAGCCGCTTTGCAGCACCAGTGCCGCTGCCGGAGCCGATGCCGCGCATCTGGCGGCTCATGCCGCCGAACTTGGCCGCCAGAAATGGGCCATGGCCGCGCGTGCCGCCAACCGGCATCCGCCCGAACTGGCGCTGTTTGACCGCGGTGGCCGCCGGCTGGATCAGGTGACGTTCCACCCGGCCTATCACGACTTGCTGCGCCTTGGTCTGGCCGCCGGTTACGCGGCGCTGCCTTGGCAGGCGCCGGGCGGCCACGCCACCCATGCGGCGATGGTCTACCTGCATTCCCAGGTCGAACCCGCCACCTGCTGCCCGATGACGATGACCTATGCCGCCTGGCCGGCGCTGCAGGCCGAACCGGGTCTGGCCGCACTCTGGTCGCCGCGCCTCTTGTCGCGCAGCTACGATCCCGACGACTGCCCGTCGGACCGCAAGACCGGAGCCACCATCGGCATGGCGATGACCGAAAGGCAGGGCGGCTCGGACCTGCGCGCCAACACCACGCAGGCTACCCGCACCGGCGACAGCTACAGCCTGACCGGCCACAAATGGTTCTGTTCCGCGCCGATGTCGGATGCGTTCCTGACGCTGGCGCAGGCACAGAATGGCCTGACCTGCTTTCTGGTGCCGCGCTGGCGCGCCGACGGCAGCCGCAACGCGCTCCACCTGCTGCGGCTGAAGGACAAGCTCGGCAACCGTGCCAATGCCTCGGCCGAGATCGAGTATCACGGGGCCGAGGCCGCAAGGATCGGCGCCGAAGGCCAGGGGGTGCGCGCCATCCTGCAGATGGTCCACCACACCCGGCTGGATACCGCACTTGCCCCGGCCGGCCTGATGCGCGCCGCCCTGGCCGAGGCGGTCTGGTGGTGCCAGGGCCGCAGCGCCTTTCAGCGCCGCCTGATCGATCAGCCGTTGATGCGGGCGGTGCTGGCCGATCTGTCACTGGACTGGCAGGGGGCGCTGGCTTTGGGTATGCGGGTGGCGCAGGCGTTTGACGGTCAGACCCCCGAGGCGCGCGCCTTTGCCCGCATCGCCGTGGCGCTGGCCAAGTTCCTGAACAACAAACGCTGCATCGTCGTGGTGGCCGAAGCGATGGAGGTGCTGGGCGGCATGGGCTATGTCGAGGATACGCCGCTGCCGCTTCTGTACCGCGAGGCCCCGCTGAACGGCATCTGGGAAGGCTCGGGCAACGTCATCTGCCTGGATATCCTGCGCACCCTGGCCCGCGATCCGCTGCCGGCACAGACCCTGCAGCAGGAACTGGATGCGGCCATCGGGGCCGACCGCCGCTATGATGAAGCGCTGCGCCAGCACCGCGCCCGCTGGCCCGGCCCGCCGGACGAGGCCGAGGCCCGCTGGTTCGCCGAACGCACCGCCCTGCTCCTGACCGCCGCCACCCTATTGCAGGGCGCCGAAGCCGCCGTTGCCGATGGCTTCATCGCCACCCGGCTGGCGGGCGACCGCGGCCATGTCGCGGGCGCAGTCGCGGGTCTTGAAACCGATCACCTGATCAGCGCCATCCTGCCCTGACCTCGTTCCTTTTTCGCCAAATATCCCCGCCGGAGGCTCCGGTTGCCCCGTCAGCCCCGGCCGAGGTAGATGTTCACCAGTTTGCCCAGCAATTCCAGCGCATCCGCCCGGGGCCGCTGGAACGAGTTGCGCCCGATGATCGAGCCGTTGCCGCCGCCGTCGCGGATGGCGCGGGCGTCGTCGTAGACCGAATCCTGGCCCTTTTTCGCGCCGCCCGAAAACACCACGATCCGCCGCCCGTTGAAGCTGGCCTGCATGCAGTGCCGCACCCGCGCCGCCTGACTGGCGATGTCGATCTTTTCCGCCTCATAGACCTTTTTCGCCTCTCCCAGCATCAGATGGTCGGTTGACAGCTTGATCTTGATGATGTGCGCCCCCAGCAGGGCCGCGATCTGCGCGGCATAGGCGGCGACATCGATCCCGGTTTCGCCGTCTTTGGTCACGCCCTCGCCGCGCGGATAGGACCAGATCACCGTGGCCACGCCCTTGGCCGCCGCTTCGGCCCGCATCGCGCTGATTTCCTCGAACATGTCCAGCGAGCAATCGCTGCCCGGATAGATGGTGAAGCCGATGGCGCCGCAGCCCAGCCGCAGCGCATCATCGACGCAGGCCGTGATAGCCTGATCCTTTCCGGCGGTGCCCGACAACAGCGAATTGGACGAGTTCACCTTCAGGATCGTCGGGATCTGTCCGGCAAAGGTATCGGCCCCGGCCTCGATCATCCCAAGGGGGGCGGCAAAGGCGTTCAGGCCGGCATCGATGGCCAGCTGATAATGATAATGCGGGTCATACGACGCCGGATTGGCGGCAAAGCTGCGCGCCGGGCCATGTTCGAACCCCTGATCGACCGGCAGGATGATCATCGTGCCGGTGCCGCCCAGCTTGCCCTGCATCAGCATCCGGGCCAGGTTGGCCTTGACCCCGGGGACTTCGCCTTCGTAATTGCTCAGGATTTTCTGCACGACCTTGGTTGCACGCATTCCGGTTTCCTTTCAGGTTCGATTGGTTGCAAGAGCCTTTGGGCAAAAGACTTGGTGCAAAAGCCCATAAGAGCGGCAATTCGTCCGTGCAACGCTGTTAGCGCCAACAGACCGGCAGATTGGCCGCTAAATCCTCAAAGCGGCAACACCCGGCAGGGTCTTGCCTTCCATCCATTCCAGAAATGCGCCACCGGCGGTGGAGATGTAGCTGAAGTCGCCGGCCACCCCGGCCTTGTTCAGCGCCGCCACGGTATCGCCCCCACCCGCCACCGAAATCAGCTTGCCCGCCCTGGTCCGGGCCGCAACGATATGGGCCGCCGCATTGGTCGCCGCGTCGAACGGCACCAGTTCGAACGCCCCGAGCGGGCCGTTCCAGATCAGCGTCCGGCAACTGTCGAACACCCGTGCCAGCCGCGCCACCGTCTCGGGTCCGGCATCCAGAATCATCGCGTCCGCCGGGCACTTGTCCACCGACACGGTCAGATGCCGGACATGGGCGGCAAACTCCCAAGCCACCACCACATCCACCGGCAGGTGAACGGCGCAGCCTGCCGTCTTGGCCCTGGCCAGAATTGCCAGCGCCGTCGCCGACAGGTCGCGCTCGGCCAGGCTTTTGCCGACCTGCACGCCCTGCGCTACCAGGAATGTGTTGGCCATGCCGCCGCCGATCACCAGATGATTGACCCGGGTCACCAGATTGCCCAGGAGTTCCAGCTTGGTCGAAACCTTGGCGCCGCCGACCACCGCCACCACCGGCCGCTCGGGGCTGCCAAGGGCTGCCTCCAGCGCCTTCAACTCCGCCGCCATCAGCCGCCCGGCGCAGGCGGGCAGCAGTCGGGCAATCGCCTCGGTCGAGGCATGGGCGCGGTGGGCGGCGGAAAAGGCATCGTTGACAAAGACATCGCCCAGGGCAGCCAGCGAGGCCGCAAACACCGGGTCGTTCTTTTCCTCGCCCGGGTGAAAGCGGGTGTTTTCCAAAAGCAGCACATCGCCCGACTGCAGCGCCGCCACCGCCTGCTTGGCCGCCGCACCGATGCAATCCTCGGCAAACAGCACCCGGCGCCCCGGCAGCGCCGCCTTCAGCGCCGGCAACACCTGGCGCAGCGAAAAGGCCGGGTCGGGGGCCGCCTTTGGCCGCCCGAAATGCGCCAGCAGCACCGGACGGCCGCCCTTGGACACGATGTCGCGGATGGTCGGCACGATCTTTTCGATCCGGGTAGCGTCGGTGACCACGCCGTTTTCCATCGGCACGTTGATGTCGACGCGCACCAGCACCACCTTGCCGGTCAGCACCATGTCATCCAGGGTCTTCCAGGCCATCGCGTGCTCCTTCGCCTTGTCGGCCCCTGTTGACCGCATCGCGGCGCATCCGTCAACCGCCTGTGAACCGCCCGTATACCGCACGCGAGGCACCGGCACCGCGATGCTGTGGCAATGCGTGTAGCTTTGCCCTTTCCCTCGGCACGCCGCCGCACTAGTTTGCCGCCAAAACCTGCAGGAGGCCAAAGTGGCAGCGATCAAGGACCCCGAAAACACCGTCATCATCACGCTGAAGGACGGCCCCGTCGTCATCGAGTTGTTGGCCGATGTCGCCCCGAAACATGCCGAACGGATGAAGGCGCTGGCGCGCGCCGGTTCCTATGACAACGTGGTGTTCCACCGGGTCATCGACGGCTTCATGGCCCAGACCGGCGATGTCGAGAACGGCAACGCCGAGAAGAATTTCAACCTGCGCAAGGCCGGTACCGGCGGGTCCGATCACCCCGATCTGCCGGCCGAATTTTCCAAACTGCCGCACGACCGCGGCACCATCGGCGCGGCCCGCTCGTCCAGCCCGAACTCGGCCAACAGCCAGTTCTTCATCAACTTCAAGGACAACCACTTTCTGAACAACCAGTACACGGTCTATGGCCGGGTGCTGTCGGGCATGGAGCATGTCGACAAGATCACCCGCGGCGAGCCTGCGCCCACGCCAGACCGGATGCTGACGGTCAAGGTGGCCGCCGATGTCTGACGGGCGCATCATTGCCGGCGGCCTGGCCGGAGCAGGCATCGCTGCCGTGGCCGCGTTTCTGCTGTTCTCGAACGGGGTGCAGACCCGGGCCCAGGCCGAGGTCGACGATACCGCCGGGCCCAATCTGGTGATCGAGGTCGGCGGCAGCACAACCGGGCGTATCGTCATCGACCTGCGCGCCGATGTCGCCCCCAATCATGTGGCCCGGATCGTGGCGCTGGCCGAAGCCGGGGCCTATGACAATGTCATGTTCCACCGGGTGATCGACGGCTTCATGGCGCAGTCGGGCGATGTCGAGTTCGGGCGTGTCGGCTCCGACCCGGCGATGGCCGGGCGCGGCGGCTCTGACCTGCCCGACCTTGCGGCCGAGTTCTCCGGCCTGCCGTTCGACGCCGGCGTAGTCGGCATGGCGCGGTCGGCCAGCCCCGACAGTGCCAACAGCCAGTTCTTCATCACCTTTGCCGCCGCGCCGCATCTGGACGGCGACTATACCGTGGTCGGCGCGGTGATCGCGGGCATGGAGGTGGTGAATGGCCTGAAGAAAGGCGACCAGAACGAAAACGGCCTGGTGACGGAGCCGGATTTCATGGCGCGGGTCACGGTCGAGAAATAGGCAGGCGAGGGGGGCGCTGCCCCCCTC
>JANNRR010000143.1:0-4682 GCA_031401675.1 Paracoccaceae bacterium | reverse complement strand
TGCTCTCAGAGCCGCCGGAAAACCCGCCAAACTCGCCATAACCGCCGTCATGCGACGCATCATCACAACCGCAAACGCGCTGATCCGGGATAACCGGAAATGGACCGAAACCATGGCTTGACCAAGACGGATACTCTAGGTTCGGTCAGGGATTGCCGGCAGCAATCGTTCAGGCCGCAGAGCGGCTGATTGTTACCTGATTGCGACCCTCGGTCTTGGACGCGAGCATGGCGCGATCGGCCAGATCGATCAGCAACTGAACGTCCGGGGCTATGCCGCTACCGCGTTCCCCGCCAATCACCAGACCGATCGACAGCGTTATCGCAACTTGAGGACCGCCAACCAGCTGAACCGGACGTTCCTGGACGACACGGCACAACCTTTCTGCCGCCACTCGGGCCAGAGCGAGCGGTGCATCGGGCAAAGCTACCAGAAACTCCTCTCCTCCGATCCGTGCGACAAGGTCGCCGGGTCGCAGGTGATCGCGCAAGCGGGCGGCGAATTCGACAAGCACGGCGTCGCCGGTTGCATGCCCCCAAGTGTCATTCACCAACTTGAACCGATCAATGTCCAGCACCATTACTGCAAACGGGCGGCCAGTCTGCCGCGATCGTTCGGCAATGCGCGCCAAGTGCGGCACTGCATAACGGCGGTTGTAAAGCCCCGTCAAGGAATCGGTGACCGCAGCCTGCAATCCGTCGCGCATCGACGTACGCAACCGGTCAGCCTGCCGTTTGCGGCGCAGTTGTGTTGTCAGTCGCAGCGCCGTTTCCCTCGGGTCGGCTCCCTCCATCAGCAAGTCGTTGGCCCCAAGATCAAGCGCCATTGCGCCGATGTCGCGGCGGCCCGGTTCGATCACGATACAGATTGCCGCATGGCGCGTGGACGAACGGCTGCGCAGTTCGGACAGCAAACGCAGGCCGTCGCCTGAATGAACCAGATCGGCAGCAATCATGAAAACCTCTGGCGTGCCACCGAATTGCCGGTGCTGACCGGGTTCAGTCAGGACATCTTCGCGGCCGAGGACAAGCATCCGATCCTGCAAATGCCCGGCGAGGCTCCGCCGCCATGACAGCGCCGTTTCCTTGCGTGCCGCGATCAGGCCAATGACACCCGGGGCATCGAAATCTGCCGCAGGTTCGCCAAAACCAAGTTCGCGCCACGTCGTATCGCGCAGTCGCAATTCCTCTGACGTTTGTCGCGCACGCAGCAAGCTGCGCAGCCGCGCCAACAGGACTGCTTCGTCATGGGATTTCGGTAGAAACTCGTCTGCTCCGGACTGCAATGCTCGCATCCGCGATTCGGTGTCGTTCAGCGCCGTGATCATGACAACCGGAATATCGCTGGTGGCAGGATCGGACTTGAGCCTGCGGCAGACCTCAATTCCGTCCATGTCCGGCAACAACACGTCCAGAAGGATCAGGTCGGGCTGATGCGCATGCGCCATTTGCAGAGCCGCCGACCCGCAATCGGCTTGCAACGTCTCATAGCATGCTTCGGCCAGCTTGACCTTGAGCACGATGCGGTTGGTGGCAACATCATCCACGATCAGGATTGTCCCTGACATGGCACGTCCTCGATTGTGATACGGTTTCCTCGTAGGCAACAGATTGGTGTGGATTGGTTAAGAATTCCTTTCAAATTTCAGTTCAATAATGCCTCTGTCGCTTCGGCGTTCGTTGGAGGGTGTTCGTGATGTCGCGTGAGCGGGAGTTAGCCGAAGTGCTGGCACTTCAGGCCCTGGCCTGGCTGGTGGGCCACGACGATCTGTTGCCGTTGTTCCTTGGAGCCACCGGCGCAACCCCGCAAGACCTGCGCGCCCGCACCGGTGATCCTGCTTTGCTGATCGCGGTGCTCGATTTCCTGATGACCGAGGATGCCTGGTTGATCGCATTTTGCGATGCTTCGGGTCAAAGCTACGAGGCACCGGAACGTGCACGCCAGTTACTGCCGGGTGGTGCCCGGGTGCACTGGACATAGAAGAGGGGTCGCAGCGGGCACGGCAGTCGCGATATCCAGAAGTTATGGCTGAACTGAGTAGTAAACCGGTGGGCGCGGATCGGGCGGGTCGCAGCATGGCAGAGGCAGCATGACCAGCATTCGCGGGATAGTGTTCGACAAGGACGGAACTCTATTCGATTTTCGCGCCAGTTGGGGCAGCTGGTCGGCAACTCTGGTCCGAAAGCTTTCCGGCGACAACGCGGTTCAGGCTGATCTTCTTGCATCGGCAATCGGATTTGATCTGACGGGTATGCAGTTTGCACCGCACAGTCCGGTTGTTGCCGGCACGCCGACCGAAATTGCACAGGCAATGTTGCTACATCTGCCCGGGATGACGGAAGATGAGCTTGTGGCACAGATGAATCTGCTCGCCGCAAGGACGATTATGGTCGAAACCATCCCACTGGCCCCTTCTCTCGACGGACTTCGAGCGCGAGGCTTGCGGCTGGGGCTGGCAACCAACGACGCCGAGGCTCCGGCCCTGGCGCATTTGGCCGCGTCGGGCATTGCTGGTCACTTCGATTTTGTCGCCGGTTTCGATTCAGGCCACGGTGCCAAGCCCACGCCCGGAATGCTACTGGCCTTTGCCAAATTCCTGGATCTTGACCCGGCGGACGTGGTCATGGTCGGCGACAGTCAGCATGATCTGATAGCAGGACGGGCCGCAGGAATGGTGACCGTTGCAGTCCTGACCGGCATGTCAGGACGTGGCGACCTAACGCCTTATGCCGATGCGGTCTTGCCGGACGTCGGGCACCTTTCGGCCTGGCTCGATGAACGGAAAAACGCAAACCGGGTTGGTCACCGGGTTCATCCCTGAAAAACGACGCGGGACCGTCGGGAACGGAAAGCCAGACCAAGGGTTGGTCCTGTCAACTGTACGCATCAAGGACCGAGCGCGGGGGGCGGAACATGGCGGACGATGCAGCACGCAAGAAACGCGCGGGCGGGCGGGCGGGCAATCGCGGGCGGGCAGGGTCTGCCGCAATCGACCAGATGCCATGGCGGCTGCCAATCAATCCCGACCGCCCGACCGAACCGCTTGGCCCCGACGGCGTTATGGCGATTCACAAGGGATGCCTGCGAATTCTGAAGGAACTGGGGATCGAGTTCCTGAATCCTGAAGCCGTCGCGATCTTCAAACAGGCGGGATGTCTGGTCAACGGCACCAACGTTCGGATGGACGAAGATTTCCTGATGGAAATGCTCCGAAGGGCACCGTCGCAGTTCACCATCACGCCGCGCAATATTGAGCGAGAGATCATCATCGGCGGCAAGTACATGACGTTTGTCAACGTGTCTTCGCCGCCAAACTCGTGGGATCTGGAGCGGGGCAAGCGGTCGGGGGATTTCGACACTTTTCGAGAGTTCATGAAGTTGACGCAATATTTCAACTGCATCCACATTGCCGGCGGTTATCCGGTTGAGCCGATCAACATCCATGCCTCAGTGCGGCATCTGGACTGCCTTTACGAAAAGCTGACACTGACCGACAAGGTCGTGCATGCCTATTCGCTGGGGGCCGAACGGGTCGAGGATGTGATGGAGATGACGCGGCTGGCTTCCGGTCTGAGCCATGCCGCGTTCGAGATGAAGGCCCGGATGTACACCAACATCAACTCGGTCAGCCCGCTCAAGCATGATTTCCCGATGCTGGACGGGGCGATGCGGCTGGCGCGACGGGGTCAGGCGGTGGTGGTGACACCGTTCACGCTGGCCGGGGCGATGGCACCGGTGACGATGGCGGGGGCGGTGGCGCTAAGCCTGGCGGAAGGATTGTCGGCGATCGCGCTTTTGCAATACATCAAGCCGGGGTGCCCGACGGCGATCGGCACGTTCACGTCAAACGTCGACATGCGGTCGGGGGCGCCTGCGTTCGGGACGCCGGAATACATGCGGGCGACGCAGATGACCGGGCAGATGGCACGGTTTTACGGGCTGCCGCTGCGCTCCTCGGGGGTTTGTGCAGCGAACGTGCCGGACGGGCAGGCGATGTGGGAGACCTGCAACAGTCTGTGGGCGGCGGTGCAGTCGGGGACCAACATGGTCTATCATGCCGCCGGTTGGCTGGAGGGCGGTCTGATCGCCAGCCCCGAGAAGTTCGTGATGGACTGCGAGGTGCTGCAGATGATCCAGCGCTACTTCGAAGAGGCGACCTTTGCCACCACCGAGGATGACATCGCGTTCGATGCGATCAAGGAGGTCGGGCCGCAGGGGCACTACTTTGGCTGCGCCCACACTCAGGAAAGGTATGCGACGGCCTTTTATTCGCCGATTGCATCGGACTGGCGGAATTTCGAGGCGTGGCAGCAGGACGGGTCGGTCTGGACCGCCGAGCGGGCGCACCGGATCTACAAGGCGATTCTGGAGGAGTACGAGGAGCCGGAGATGAACGGCGACCATCGGGAGGATTTGCGCCGGTTCGTGGCCAAGCGCAAGCAGGAGGGCGGGGCACCGACGGATTTTTAGGAGCGTCTCGCGCCGAGACGCTTTTGGAATGCTGTGTTTTCAATGGCTTGGCGTTATGTATTCAGGAAATTTTCACACTACACGACAGCAGGGGTTGGCGAGGGCAGTGAGAGGTGGTTTTGTGTCGGACTCTTCCTCGCCAAAGGAGCGCCCGATGGACCGACCCGTGATTACTGCCCTCGCTGATCTGCTACGCCGTCATGTTGATCTGA
>JANNRR010000142.1:0-61123 GCA_031401675.1 Paracoccaceae bacterium | reverse complement strand
GGTCGAGTTCGGCCTGCGCTTCGAAACCGTCGAGTCCGATGATGAAGAGGATGACGACGAGGAAGAGGAGACGCCGCGCGACGCGCAGGTGGTCAGCCTCGACAGCTTTCGCAAATAGGTCACGCCGGCGCTGGTGCCCGGCCCCGGATGGTGCGGGATCAATTGTTCCTTGACGCCAATCCGGCTAAATCATTGCCGTGCGCCGCAGGAGGATGCCATGCAAGAGGTCCGCGTTGAAACCGACAGTTTCGGGGCGCTTGACGTGCCCGCCGACAAATATTGGGGGGCGCAGACCCAGCGGTCGGTCCTGAACTTCCCGATCGGCTGGGAACACCAGCCGGTGGCCATCGTCCGCGCCCTGGGCGTGATCAAGAAAGCCTGCGCCCAGGTCAACATCGCCCAGGGCGACATTGCGCCCGACCTCGGGCAGGCCATCGCCGCTGCCGCCCAGGAAGTGATCGACGGCAGGTTCGACGACAACTTTCCGCTGGTGGTCTGGCAGACCGGCTCTGGCACCCAGACCAACATGAATGCCAACGAGGTGATCTCGAACCGCGCCATCCAGATGCTGGGCGGCGTGATGGGCAGCAAGAAACCGGTGCACCCCAACGACCATGTCAACATGGGGCAGTCGTCCAACGACACCTATCCCACGGCGATGCATGTCGCCACCGCCATGGTCGCCCGCGACGTGCTGATCCCGGGGCTGGAAAAGCTGCATGCCGCATTGGTGGAAAAGGTCGCCGCCTTCCACGACATCATCAAGATCGGCCGCACCCACACCCAGGACGCCACCCCCCTGACGCTGGGGCAGGAGTTTTCCGGCTATGCGCATCAGGTGGCGATGGGCATCCGCCGGGTGCGCGCGGCGCTTCCGGCGATCTATGAACTGGCGCAGGGCGGCACCGCCGTCGGCACCGGGCTGAACACCCGGCCCGGCTGGGATGTCCGCGTCGCCGACGCCATTGCCGCAGTGACCGGCCTGCCGTTTGTCACTGCCCCGAACAAGTTCGAGGCCCTCGCGGCCCATGACGCCATGGTCGAAATGTCGGGCGCGCTGCGCGTCGTCGCGGTGTCGCTTTTCAAGATCGCCAACGACATCCGCCTGCTCGGCTCGGGTCCGCGCTCGGGTCTGGGTGAGTTGATCCTGCCGGAAAACGAGCCCGGCTCCTCGATCATGCCGGGCAAGGTCAACCCGACGCAGGCCGAAGCCCTGACCATGGTCTGCGCACAGGTGATGGGCAACGACGCCTGCGTCGGCTTTGCCGGGTCGCAGGGCCATTTCGAGCTGAACGTCTACAAACCGGTGATCGCCTACAACGTGCTGCAATCCATGCAACTTCTGGGCGATGCCGCCGGCAGCTTCACCGACAGTTGCGTGCAGGGCATCAAGGCCGACCGGGTCCGCATCGAAAAACTGATGCGCGAATCGCTGATGCTGGTAACGGCGCTGGCCCCCACCATCGGCTATGACAATGCCACCAAAGTCGCCAAGACCGCCCACAAAAACGGCACCACCCTGCGCGAGGAAGCCATTGCCTTGGGTTTTGTCGATGGCGAGACCTTTGACCGCGTGGTACGACCCGAGGATATGGTCGGGCCCAGACCATGATCCATGCTGTCGCTGGGGCGCGTAGGGGGTCGTCATGCCGGTTGTGGTCAACATGTCCAAGATGCGCAAGGCGCTGGCGCTGGCCAAAAGCCGCGCCGAAGCCGAAGCCAACGCGCTGAAGTTCGGGCGCAGCAAGCCCGAGAAACTGGCCGAGCAGCGTCAGGCCGACCGCCAGCTCGCCGACCTGGACGGGCACCTGCGCGAGCGGGAATGACCGGCCGCCCGGTCAAGCGCTCGCTGACCTTGAACGGCCACCGCACCTCGGTTTCGCTCGAGGATGAATTCTGGCAGGCATTCCGTGATCTGGCGCTGGCGGCGGGCAAGCCGGTGAATGTGCTCGCGTCCGAGATCGATGCCGGCAGGGCAGCGGATGTCGGCCTGGCCTCGGCGATGCGTGTGCATGTGCTGGCGGCGGCGCTGCAGCGTCAAGGGTCGCGTTAACCCTTGATTCATCCTGATTTGGCAGCATTGCGGCATGGCCGAACTGCGCGCCCTGTTGCCACCCGATGTCTGGTTGTTCCAGATGTTCAGCTCTCGTACCGCCCGCGAAGGCGGGATCGTGCGCCGTTCTGTCCGCGACGTCGAACGGATCGTCGGCCGCGCCGCCTTTGCCCGGGAACTGCAGCGGCGCGGCTTTCATGCGGTCGAGAATGCCGGGCAGTTCGTGGTTTTCTGCAATAATGAAACACTGCAGGTGCTGTGCTGACTCAAAATCCTTCAGAAGGATTTTGCGAAGATTTTTCTGAAAAATCTTCGGTCTGGCCCCGCCGCTGCACCGACAGCCAGATACCGTCGCGTGCCCGTACCGTCAGATGCGCCACCGGCACCGGTTCGCGCCCGGCCACAACCCCAAACCGGAACGCCCGCACCAGAAGCGCCAGCAAGAGCGGCCCCTCGACCATGGCAAACCCGGCCCCGGGGCAGACCCGTGGCCCCGACGAAAACGGCAGATAGGCCGCGCGCCCGCTGACCCGCCCGGCATCGCTCTGCCAGCGGTCAGGGTCAAACGCGTCGGGCCGGTCCCAGTGCCGTTCGTGCCGGTGCAGGTGCCAGGGGCTGATCACCACCTGACTGCCGGGGGGCAGCAGCCGGTCCCGGAAGCGTTCGGGCAAGAGGTTCTGGCGCACCATCATCGGCACCGCGGGGAAGAGCCGCAGCGTCTCGCGAAAGACATCACGGGTGAACTTCAGCCCGGACATCATTGCAAAGTCGGGGTGTTCCAGATCAAGCCTTGCCGCTTCCACCGCCACCCGGTCCTGAACGTCGGGACGCATCGCCACCAGATACAGCGCCCAGGCCAGGGCCGAGGCGCTGGTCTCGTGCCCGGCCAGAAAGAAGATCGCGACCTGATCGACCATTTCGGCGGTGCTGAATCTGGCACCGGTCACCGGATCGGCTGTGGTCATGATCTTGGTGGCCAGATCGTCCGGCGCGGTTCCCGCCGCAATCGCCGCCATCCGCTCTGCCGTCAGCCGGGTGATCAGCGCCCGGATCGCGCGCGCCGTCGCCTTGGTACCCGGTCGGTGAAACCGCGGAAACCAGCGCGGCAGCGCCACAAACGCCGCCAGGTTCAGGATCGGCTGACTGCGCTGATAACGGCGGAACTGCGCGAACACTTCGGCGGCCAGCGCGTGTTCGATCGGGATCGAGAACAGGGTGCGAAAGATCACGTCCGCCGCCGCATGGCTCATCAGCGCCTCGATCTCGACGAAATTGCCGGGCCCAACAACAGGCATCCGCGCCACCGCCGCCTGCCCGGCGGCGAACATCGCCGGAAAGGTGTCGCGCAACCGCCCGCCCTCGAACGCCGGATCGATGATGCGCCGCTGCTGCTTCCAGACCGCGCCATTGGTCACGAACACCGAATTGCCCAACAGCGGTGCCAGCCCCTCGCGGATGCGGTCGGATTTCGGGAAATCATCGGGCCGCTGATCCAGCACCTGCGCGATCAGGTCGGGCTGGTTGATCAGAAAGCTGCGAAAGAACGGCGTGCGGAACTCGGCCATCCGGGCGCGGTAAAGCCGCGCCGGCTGCGCCGACAGGATATCGGCCCGGAACAGCCGCAGATAGCGCCACAGCGACACCCGGTCGGGCCGGGCCGGCGGTTTCGGCGCGATCATGCCGCCATCGACCGATGCCGGTTCACCGCCCGCTCGATCCGGCTTCTTGACGGGGCCCGGCCGGCATAGCGCGCCGCCAGCGTCAGCGGGCCGGCGGTGATCTGGAAATAGTCATAGTCGCGCGGCCGGTCAAAGGCGCACAGATACTGGAAATGCAGCCGGAAGAACCGCCAGCGCAGTTCGCGCCAGCGCGCCGGGCTCAGGCTCTGGGTAAAGGCCGCCGAGATCACCAGCGGCCAGCGCTTGTCCGCCGGGGCCACACCGCTGACCGCCACCGGATCGCACAGCGCAAAGGCGCAGCCGTCACCCGGTGCCGTCACATCGACCCAGGTCACCTCGGTCCGCGCCGACAGATAGGCCAGATCGGCCCGCAGCCGCCCGGCCTTCGGCAGAAACGACACCATCGGCACCACCTGCCCCAGCGACAGCAGCGCCAGCGCCGGCCCGCCCGCCGGCACCGCACCGCCCCGGATCAGATCGGCCAGCACCGACACCGCGAGATGCGCCCCCGACGAATGCCCGACCACCAGCACCTCGTCGACATCGCTGTGCAAGGCCGCCGCGATCAACCGGCCGAATTCGGCCATCCGCGCCTCCAGCTCCGGCGGGTTGGCCCCCTGCCACAGGGCGGCATAGGCATAGTCGTGCATCAGGTAATAGGCAAAGAACCTACCGTCCTGCCGCCGGAACCAGCGCAGCACCAGCGGCACCACCGCCAGCCCGGCCAGCGCTCCCAGCCACCCGGGCAGCAGCCACGCGACCGCTACACCCAGCCCCAGCCCCGACAACCCGGCCAGCACAGCCTGCAGGATCAACATCCCGATCGGATACAGCGCAGCAATGATCGGCCCCTTGCGCAGCCGCATCAGCCGGAACAGCGCCCCCGAGCCGATATAGGCCCATGCCGTTCGGAAAAGTTGCAGATAGGTGGCGGGGATCGATGTGCCCATCGAGGCGCGCACCAGATCAGACCAGACCAGCACCTCGACCTCCGCCGCCACCGCCAGCCCGTCGATCCGCGATGTCACCTGCCAGCCATAGGTCCCGCCAGCCGCCCGCGCCTTCAGCCCGATCTCATACCCTGAAATCGCCGCCTGCGCCGCGCCCTCCTTGCGGTACAGTTCGCGGTAGCGGCGCGGGTGAAACGGGTCATAGCCCGGGATATAGAACACCCGCCGCCGCGACACCCTGTCTGTGGTCATGCCCATCGCCCGCCTGCCTTTTGCGGCAGCCCCAAGCCTGTCAGGCAAAAGTGGAACCCGGTTGTGCTGCCCGACACGCGTAAAATCAGAAGGTTAGTGACCGACTGGCGATTCTGTCATCGCCGGGAGGACACTAACCGAAAAATCCGGCAAGAATAGGTCAGCCGAGCAGCGCCAGTCCGGGAAACGTCTCCTGCAGCCAATAGGCAAAGGCGGTAAAGGCCCCGGTCAGCAGCGTCAGCCCGACCACGATCAGCAGCAGCCCCATCGCCCGCTCGATCAGCCGCATGTAGGGCTTCAACCGCGTCATCATGCCCATGGCGCGCTGGATGAAGATCGCGGCGATCAGGAACGGTATTCCCAACCCGGCGGCATAGACCGCCAGCAGCGCGGTGCCGCGCGCCACCGATGCCTCGGCCGCCGCCAGCGACAGGATCGCGCCCAGCTGCGGCCCGATGCAGGGCGTCCAGCCAAAGGCAAAGGCCAGCCCCAGCACATAGGCGCCAAAGGCCGAGCCGCCGCGGTCCCCGGCGTCCAGCCGCGCCTCGCGGTTCAACAGCCCGATCCGGATCACCCCCAGGAAATGCAGCCCGAAAATCACGACGATCACCCCGGAAACCCGGGCAAACGCCGTCTGGTTCTGCAAGAAGAACGCCCCGAACACCGAGGCGGTGAAGCCCAGCACCAGAAACACCGTCGACAGCCCCAGCACAAAGAACAGCGCCGGCAGCACGGCCCGGCTTTTGCCGGTGTCGGTCAGATCGCGCATGCTGATCCCGCTCATGTAGGCCAGATACGGCGGCACGATCGGCAGCACGCAGGGCGACAGGAACGACAACAGCCCGGCCAGCAGCGCCACCAGCAGCGCCGGGGCCAAACCGGCATCGAAAAGATCTATTCCGAACATGCATTTCTCCCGTTGCCACCGCCATAAAGCAAAGCTGTCGCCGGGTCACCTGATGGCGCGTCACAATGACGTGGACAAATCGGTGCCGTTTGCCTAGCCCTGTGCCATGGATTGGGATGTGGATATCGATGCGCAGGGGCTGCTCTGCCCGTTGCCGGTGCTGCGGGCGCGCAAACGGCTGGCGTCGATGGTGCCAGGCTCGGTGCTGCGGCTGCGCGCCAGCGACCCGGCCTCGTGGATCGATGTGCCGAATTTCTGCGCCGAGGCCGGGCATCAGCTGGTGCATGCCCGCGAAGAAGACGGGGTCAAGGTCTATCTGATCCGGCGCGGCGAGTAGCGGCGCGGGACGGTGCCGGCTGTCCCCTGATGGGTTCACCCGGCACCGTCCCGCCCTGACCGCACCCCTTGACCGCTATCTGGCCCGCTATCTGGCCCGCTATCTGGCCAGCGACCACCAGCCCCGCTTTTTCGGCTTGTCATCGGCCGGTGCCGCCGGCTCGACCTTGGCAGGTTCGGAAACCCGTGCTTTCGCGGGCACCACTTCGGCCACCGCCACTTCGGCCACAACCGCTACAGCCGTTGCCGCTTCGGTCGTTGCCGCTTCGGCATGCGCCGGTTCGCGCGGCACCGGCGTGGCACGCCGGCTCTTGCTCGCGGCCGGGGTCGCTGCCGCCGGAGCTTCCGCCGCCGCCATTGGTGCTGCACTGGCACCTGCCACATTCTCACCTGCTGCTTCGGCTGCCGCCGCCGCTGCCAGTTGCTTGGCAGTCGGCTTGCGAACCCGGGTCCGTGTCGGCTTCTTGGCCGCTGCGGCCTCGTCCGTCAAACCTGACGCAGCCGTCACATCGCCACCCGCCCCGGCGTCACCCGCCGACCCGGCCGCACCTTCCAGGTCACGCATCGGCGCTGCCCTCGACCTACTCCGGCTGGACGACGACCGACCAGACCCGGAGCGGCCCGGTTCAGCTTGGCCCGATTCAGACGGATCAGACGCGGCCCCGCCGGATGAGGCCCGACCAGAAGACTCCCTGCCCGACGAAGACCGACCCGACGAAGACCGGCTCGACGAAGACCGACCCGACGAGGATCGGCTGCGTCCGCCGCTGCCTTGAACCGCCACCGTAGCTTCGCCAGCCACCGCCGCACCCTCGGCAACGTCCGCCGATGCCTCGCCGTCGTCACCATCATCGTCGCCGTCGGCACCGTCGCCATCAACGCCGTTTTCGTCTAGGCCACCGGCCTCGTAGCCGCCGCCACCCTTGCGCCGCCGCCGCCGCCGCCGCTTCTTCTTGCCGTTGCCCGTACCGTTGCCAGTACCGGTGCCAGCCCCGTTGCCCGCACCAGCCCCAGCCCCATCCACCGCGTCGCCGCGTTCGCTGCCCTGCTGGTCCACCGCATCTTCGGCATCGTCGGCCTCTTCCTCGATCTCGTCCTCGTCCATGTCCGGCATCATCGAGGTATCGACCGACACCACATTGGCGTTTGCTTCGGCCACCACCCGGGTCGCGGTCTTGAATTTCTCGATCGAGAAGTCCGGCGAAATCAGCGACGGGTCGGCCTCGATCCGCACCGCCATGCCGTAGCGCACCTCGATCCCGGCGATATGCTCGCGCTTCTGGTTCACCAGGAAGTTCACGATGGCAATCGGTGCTTTCAGCAGCACCTCCTTGGAGCGCTTGCGGGTGCCCTCCTCTTCCAGCTGCCGCAGGATCGACAGCGCCAGCGAGTCATCCGACCGGATCAGCCCGGTGCCGTGGCAGTGGTTGCAGGGCGCGGTCGATGCCTCCAGCATGCCGGGGCGCAGCCGTTGCCGGCTCATCTCCATCAGGCCAAAGCCGGAAATGCGGCCCACCTGAATCCGCGCCCGGTCGGTTTTCAGCTTGTCTTTCAACCGCTTCTCGACCGAAGCGTTGTTCTTGCGCTCCTCCATGTCGATGAAGTCGATCACGATCAGCCCGGCCAGATCGCGCAGGCGCAATTGCCGCGCAATCTCCTCCGACGCCTCCAGATTGGTCTTAAGCGCGGTTTCCTCGATCGAGCCTTCCTTGGTGGCCCGGCCCGAATTCACGTCGATCGCCACCAGCGCCTCGGTAATGCCGATGACGATGTAGCCGCCGGATTTCAACTGCACCGTCGGGTTGAACATTGAGGCGAGGTAGCTTTCCACCCCATAACGGGCAAAGAGCGGCATGCCCTCGGCATAGTGGATGACGTTGCGGGCATGGCTCGGCATGATCATCCGCATGAAGTCCTTGGCCACCCGGTAGCCCTCGGGGCCCTCGACCAGAACTTCCTCGATGTCGCGGTTGTACAGATCGCGGATGACGCGCTTGATCAGCGTGCCTTCCTCATAGATCGGCGCCGGCGCAATCGATTTCAGCGTTAGGTCGCGGATCTGTTCCCACAGCCGCTGCAGATATTCATAATCGCGCTTGATCTCGGACTTGGTGCGCTGGCTGCCGGCGGTGCGGATGATCAGACCCGCGCCTTCCGGCACTTCAATCTCGCCCGCGATCTCCTTGAGTTTCTTGCGATCTGCCGCATTGGTTATCTTGCGCGAAATGCCGCCGCCGCGCGCCGTGTTCGGCATCAGCACACAGTAGCGCCCGGCAAGGCTCAGATAGGTGGTCAGCGCCGCGCCCTTGTTGCCGCGTTCCTCCTTGACCACCTGCACCAGCATGATCTGGCGCACCTTGACCACTTCCTGGATCTTGTAGCGCCGTGCCCGCGGCCGCCGCTGCTGGCTGATTTCCTCGGCGACATCCTCCTCGGCAATCGATTCGATCTCGTCATCGACCTCGGAAGCATGGTCCATCGCATGATAGCGCCGCTCTGACCGGCCGCCGGCATCGGACTCCGATCCGGTTGCGGTGTCGCCGCCCTGATCGCCCGCCTGTCCCGGATCAGATGCCTGTCCCTGATCAGACGCTGCATCGCCGTGCTCATGGTCATGCGCATGGTCATGATCATGCTCATGATCCTGCGCCCCGGCGTCGCCCGCTTCGGCGCCGGTTTCGCCCGCCTGCGCTGCCGTCAGATCGCCGTCACCGCCGCCTGCCCCGGCCATGGCTTTCGCTGCGTCGTACAGACTGTCGGCACCGTTGGAATCGCCAAGGTCGACGACGTCCATCCCGGCAATGGCACCGGTCTGCACCGCATCCTCGCTTGCCGCCGCTTCGGCCCGTGCTGCCGGGCGCGGCCGGCGCTCGGGGCGGCGCGGCCGCTCGCGCCCCTCTTCCTCGTCCAGGCTGCGGGCATAGGCGCGCTCTTCGGCCAGAAGCGCCTGCCGGTCAGCGACCGGAATCTGGTAGTAATCAGGATGAATTTCCGAAAACGCCAGAAAGCCGTGCCGGTTGCCGCCGTAATCGACAAACGCCGCCTGCAGCGACGGCTCTACCCGCGTGACTTTCGCCAGATAGATGTTGCCGGCCAACTGCCGCTTGTTGACGGTCTCAAAGTCGAATTCTTCAACCTTGGTTCCGTCCACCACCACCACACGGGTCTCTTCCGCGTGGGTCGCATCGATAAGCATTTTCTTTGTCATTTGAACTCTTTGCACCACGACATTCAACCGGTCCCGGGGGCCGGCCGCGATGTGGGGGGTGTCTTGCTATGGCTAGGGCGGGCACCGACCGGATCGAGACACGCCGGATCGGGGCACGCCGGATCGGCGTCCCTTCGTCCTGCAGTATCGCTGTCGCGCAGCCCATCGCGTTTCTATCCCGGGCGCGGCCTGCGCCGCACCCATCCTCAAAGCCCGGCCTTTGCAGGCATCACAGGCAATCCTCCGACCTTGCGGCCAATCGACCTGCCGAAAAAGCGGGACGGGCTCGGACCCTTTCGCATTTTTCGGCAGCGAAACTCACGGCCAGCCCGTCGCCCGCATCGGGACGCATCACCAGCGTGGCGCGACCTTAGCGGGATGCGGCGGCGAAACACAATGGGCAATGTGAACGGACGGATACAACCCAAGCGCGAAATCCGGTCCGCCTTTAACTTCTTTGTTCGCCAAATATCCCTCGCGGAGCGTCTGCCCCGGCAACAGGTGCCTCCGGCGGGGATATTTTCAGAACAATGAAAGCGGCAGGGTCAGGTATAATCCGACCGCGTCAACGTGTATTTCGCCATCTTTTCATTCAGCGTCCGCCGCGGCAGGCACAATTCCTCCATCACCGCGACGATGCTGCCCTTGTGGCGGCGCATGGTGTTGTCGATCAGCATCCGCTCGAACGCCTCGACATAATCCTTCAAGGGCTTGCCCTCGGTGGTCATCGCCGGGCCCGAGGCTTCGTTGTCGGCCATCAACAGCGAGGCGATCGAGCCCGAGCCGCGCCGGTTCTGCAGCACCGCCCGCTCGGCGATGTTGATCAGTTGCCGCACATTGCCGGGCCAGGGGGCCTGCAGCAATTGCGCCGCCTCCTGCGCCGTCACTTCCGGGGCATCGCAGCCGTATTCGTCGGCGAATTGTTCCGACATCCGGCTGAACAGCGTCAGGATGTCCTCGCCGCGCTGGCGCAGCGGCGGCAGCGTGATCTTCAGCGCCGCCAGCCGGTAGTAAAGATCGGGGCGCAGCGCATCCTCGACGGTCTTATCGGGGGCATGCTCGTTGCAGATCGCGATGATCCTAGTTTCCGCCGGCGACCCCTGATCGTTGATATAGGTCAGAAGCCGCGCCTGCAGCCCCGGTGACAGCGCCTCGACATCCTCCAGACAGATGGTGCCGCCGCGCGCCTCCTCGACCAGCGGCACGATGCCCTGGCCGTCACCCTGAAACAGCCGCGTCGTCAGCCGTTCCTCGTCCAGCGCCGCGCAGGACAGCGTCACGAACTTCTTGCCCGCCCGCGGCCCGACCGCATGCAGCGCATGCGCCACCAGCGTCTTGCCGGTGCCGGTTTCGCCGTCGATCAGCACATGGCCATCGGCCTGACCCAGATCGAGGATATCCTCGCGCAGCCGGTCCATCAGCGGCGAGGTGCCGATCAGCTTTTTCATCAGCACCGTGCCATCGCCGAGCTCGCGGCGCAAAGCCCGGTTGTCCAGCGTCAGACGGCGCGACTGGCTGGCCTTTTTCGCCAGTTCCGTCATCCGGTCCGGGTTGAACGGCTTTTCCAGAAAGTCATAGGCCCCGACCCGCATCGCCTCGACCGCCATCGGCACATCGCCGTGGCCGGTGATCATGATCACCGGCAGGCCGCTGTCCAGGCTCATCAGCCGCTTCAACAGCGCCATGCCGTCCATCCCCGGCATCCGGATGTCGCTGACCACCACCCCGGGATAGTCGGACCCGATGCCTTTCAGCGCATCCTCGGCCGAGGCAAAGGTCTCGGTATCGAACCCCGACAGCGCCAGCCACTGGCTGATCGACTGGCGCATGTCCTGCTCGTCATCGATGATCGCAACCTTCATCGCCCGCGCCATTGGCCATCCTCCGTTTCCGGGCGGCTCTGCGGCCGCGTCCCCTGTTTCCGTCAGCTACTCGGCGGCTGCGGCTTCCCTGCCCAGCAGCGGCAACTGCACTTCGAACACCGCGCCGCCCCCCACCGCATTGCGCGCCGTCAGCCTGCCCCCAAGGTCGTTGACGATCCCCGACGAAATGGCAAGCCCCAGCCCGACGCCGTCGCCCGGCTTCTTGGTGGTGTAGAACGGTTCGAACAGATTGATAAGGTCCTCGATGCCATGACCATTGTCGCGCACTGTCAGGGTCACGGTCTCGCCTAGCGACAGCAGGATATCGACCTGCGGCTCGGCGCTGGTCTTGGTGGCATCCAGCGCGTTGCGCAACAGGTTGATGATCACCTGTTCCAGCCGGATGCGGTCGGCCATCACCATCACCGGCACCCGTGGCAAGGTGCGGGTGATCTTGACCGCCCGGCTTTTCAACTGCGGTTCCATCATCGCCAGCGCCGCCGATACCGAAGATCGGACATCAATCGGTTCAAAGGCTTCGCCGCCTTTCCTCGCGTAGCTTTTCAACTGGCGGGTGATCGCCCCCATCCGCTCGATCAGATCGTCGATCCGCTGAAACGACGACAGCGCTTCGTCCGGCCGCCGCCGCTGCAAGAGCAGCCGCGCCCCGGCCAGATAGGTCTTCATTGCCGCCAGCGGCTGGTTCAACTCGTGACTGACCGCCGCAGACATCTCGCCCAGTGCCGCCAGTTTCGACGATTGCGCCAGCGTCTGTTCGGCCACCGCCAGGTCCTTCTGCACCTTTTCGCGTTCGGCGACTTCCCGCTGCAACCGGGCGTTCAACTGGCGCAACTCCGCCGACTCGCGCTGAAAGAAGTTCGATTGCGACAGGGCGCGGCGCGACAGCACATAGAAGGTCAGCGCCAGCAGAATGGCCGCGCCCATGATTTCAAGGGCCAGAACCCCGTTCACCCGCTCGCGGATCGAGTCGTATTTGGTAAAGGACACCATCCGCCAGCCCCGGTAGGGGATGCGCGCCTCGTTCTGGATCACCGCCTCGCCGCGCAGATAGGCGTCGGGCCGGTCATTGGTCCAGTCGGTTGTCGCCTGCAGCGCCCGCTGGATCGCCGACGGCGCCGACTGCACCGCCAGCGCCTCGTCCAGCGGCAGCCCGCGCCACAAGGGCTCGGTCGACAGGATGATCTTGCCTTCGCTGTCGGTCACCAGCACCGCATCGGTGAACCCGCTCCAGGAGCGTTCATACTTTCCCAGATCGACCTCGACGACAACCACCCCCGTCACCCGATTTTCCGACAGCACCGCCCGCGAAAAGGTAAAGGCAAAGCCGCCGCTCTCGCGCCGCTCGGCGGTAAATACCGTGTCGTCCGAACGTTGCGCATCGATGAAATACGCGGTCTCGCCAAGTTGGGTGCCCAGCGTGTTGCGGTCGGTGGCCGCCACGATCCGGCCTTCGGCATCCAGAAGCTGGATCGACGCCGCCCCGATTTCGGACTGGAACGAAATCAGCCGCCCCGAGGTCTGGGTATAGTCAGACGCGTTCAGCGCGTTGATCAGTTCGGGATCGCGCGACAGCAGCAGGGGCACCACCGAATTGCGCTGCAACTCGCTCATCAGATTGCCGGAATACAGCACCAGCCGCAGTTCGGCCCGGTTGCGCGTGGTCTCGGTAAAACGCTGGCTCAGCCACTTGTTGGTGACATAGACCACCCCCACCGCCAGCAGCACCAGCCCGACGACGATCAGCCGCACCAGCCAGGACATGGAGTGCGAAACATCGCTGTCTTGCGGGTCGGTTGTGTCGGCCATGGCGGCAGTCTAGTCGCGGACCGCCCGGTCCTCAAGCCGTCCCGGCAGCGCCCGGCTTCAAGCCGCCACCAGCGCCCCGCAGAGCGAGCGGAAAAGCACCGAACCGTCGGTGCCGCCCAACGCCGCATCCGCCGCCCGTTCCGGGTGCGGCATCATTCCCAGCACCCGGCGGTTGTCCGACAGGATGCCGGCAATGTCGGCCAGCGCGCCGTTGGGATTATCACGGTAGGCAAAGGCGATGCGGTCCTCGCCCCGCAACCGGGCCAACCCCTCGGCATCGATGCTGTAATTGCCGTCGTGATGCGCCACCGGCAGCCGGATCGCGGCCCCCCGGGTCCAGCCGCGGGTAAAGGCGCTGTCGGCGGTTGTCACCGTCATCGCCACGGCCTTGCAGACGAACTTCAGCCCGGCGTTGCGCATCAGCGCCCCGGGCAGCAAGCCGGTTTCGGTCAGGATCTGAAAGCCGTTGCAGATCCCAAGCACATAGCCGCCGCGCGCCGCATGTGCGATCAACGCCCCGGCAATCGGCGAACGCGCTGCAATCGCGCCGCAGCGCAGATAATCGCCGAACGAAAACCCGCCCGGCACGCCGACCACATCCACCGCAGCAGGCAGCGCCGTGTCCTTGTGCCAGACCCGCAGCACCTCGAACCCGGCGCGGCCCAGCGCCACCGCCAGATCACGGTCGCAGTTCGACCCCGGAAAGGTGATCACCGCTGCCTTCATCGTCCCCCCCGCATGTCAGCCCCCGAAATCGGTGATCACCGCCACCCCCGGCGGCGTCGGGCCGTTAAAGGCGCGCAGTTCGGCCGAGGCGCCGCTCAGCCCGATCTGGCGCGCCACCAGCGGCCTGATATCCACCCGCCCGGCCTCGATCAGCCCCAGCAGCGACGGATAGCGCCAGGCCGGCATGCCGCGCGTGCCGAAAAGCGCCAGATTGCGCATGTAGACCGCATTCATGTTGATCTCCATCCGCGCCGAATGCCCCGTGGGCATGCCCACCTGCACATGCCGCCCCAGCGGCCGCAGACACTCGATCGAGGCATTGGTGGTCAGGGCAATCCCCAGCGCCTCGACGCTGACATGCGCGCCGCCGCCGGTGATCCCGATCACCGCTTCGGCCACCCGGCCGTCGCGCGCATCCACCGCCGCATCGGCACCCAGGGCCAGCGCATTGTCCAGCTTTTCGCGCACCACATCCACCACCACCACCCGCGCCCCGATCGCGCGGCCCAGAAGCATCGCTGCCAGACCGACGCCGCCGGTGCCGTGCACCGCCAGCCACTCGCCGGCCTGCAAGCTGGCCCGGCCGGTCAGCGCGTGCCAGGCCGTGGTTACCCGGCAGCCCAGACCCGCCGCCAGCGCCGGCGTCAGACTGTCCGGCAACCGCGCCAGATTGTGGGCAAAGGGCACCGCCACGAACTCGGCATAGGCCCCGGCTTGGGTAAAGCCCGGCAGCTTCTGCTCCGGACAGGTGTTGGAATGGCCTGACTGGCACGACGGGCACGACCCGCAGGCCAGAATGAACGGCGCCAGCACCCGGTCGCCCAACTGCCAGCGGGCCAGCGGCCCGACCGCCACCACCTCGCCGCAATATTCATGCCCCAGAATCTGCCCCGGCCGGATCCGTGCATGTTCGCCGGTCCAGCCGTGCCAGTCCGACCGGCAGACGCCGCAAGCCAGCACCCGCAGCACCACCCCGTCCGGCGGGCAGACCGGGTCCGTCACTGCCTCGATCGCCAGATCGGCATTGAACGCTCTCAGAACCGCCGCGCGCACTGCCAGCCTCCCGCTTCTGCAACGGCCCGTTCAGGCAATCTCGACCGTGTATTTCTCGATCACCGGGTTGGCCAGCAGCTTGGCGCACATCGCCCGCACCTCGGCCTCGGCGGCCACCGGGTCGGCCGCCGCCAGGTCCAGTTCGATCACCTTGCCCTGCCGCACACCCCGGACCCCGGCAAACCCCAGCGTGCCCAGCGCCACCCGCACCGCCTCGCCCTGCGGGTCCAGCACGCCGTCCTTCAGCATCACATGCACCCGCGCCTTCACTTCTTTGTTCCCCAAATATCCATCTCTTGCGCCCGTACCGCCAGCGCCCGCCCCGGGCGATCGGTGCCGGCCTCAGTTGATCAGCGTCGGCTTGGTCGCATGCGTCACATTCGACGGCAACACCCCGAGCCGCCGCGCCACTTCGGTATAGGCATCGCTCAGCGATCCCAGATCGCGGCGGAACACGTCCTTGTCCAGCTTCTGGCCGGTCTTCACGTCCCACAGCCGGCACGAATCCGGGCTGATCTCGTCGGCAATGATCAGGCGCTGATACTCGCCCTCCCAGACCCGGCCGACCTCGATCTTGAAATCCACCAGCTTGATGCCGACCCCCATCATGATCCCCGACATGAAGTCGTTGACCCGCAGCGCCAGCGCAATCACGTCGTCCAGATCCTGCTGGCTGGCCCAGCCAAAGGCGATGATGTGCTCCTCCGACACCAGGGGATCGCCCAGCTTGTCGTCCTTGAAATAGAATTCCACGATCGGGCGCGGCAGCGCCGTGCCCTCCGGAATTCCCAGCCGGGTGGTGATCGACCCGGCGGCGGTGTTGCGCACCACCACCTCCAGCGGAATGATCTCGACGGTGCGGATCAGCTGTTCGCGCATGATGATGCGCTTGATGAAATGCGTCGGCACGCCGATGGCGTTCAGCCCGGTCATGAAGAACTCCGACAAGCGGTTGTTCAGCACGCCCTTACCTTCGACCACCTCTTTCTTGATGCCGTTGCCGGCGGTGGCGTCGTCCTTGAAATACTGGATCAGCGTCCCCGGCTCCGGGCCTTCGTACAGGATCTTGGCCTTGCCCTCGTAAACCTTCTTGCGACGTGGTGCCATGGGAACTCCGCTCGGCCATAGGCCATTCCGCAGGGATGTACCCCGCGCTTTCTCCGTCGCTATATGCCAAGCCATCCCGGCTCGCAAGGTTATCGGCGCGGACCGGCATCGCGGGGCTTGCAGCAGCGCCGCCGCACCTGCATATGAAGGCAATCCTTCCTGATGCAGAGGCAAGCCATGACCACCTTTGACGACCGCGAGAATGCCTTCGAGGCGAAGTACGCCCACGACGCCGACCTGAGGTTCAAGGCCGAAGCCCGCCGCAACAAACTTCTGGGCCTCTGGGCCGCCGGCCTGATGGGCCGTCAGGGCGAAGCCGCCACCGCCTACGCCATGGAAGTCGTCGCCTCCGATTTCGTCGAGGCCGGTGACGAGGATGTGTTCCGCAAGGTCGCGGCTGACCTCGGCGCACTGGCCGATGCCGCCACGATCCGCGCCAAGATGGCCGAACTGGTCACCGTCGCCAAGGCGCAATTGATGACCGAAGTCTGACCGCATCGCCTGCGGGATTGCCACCCGGGTCAGGCGCGCGGCTTGTACTCGAAGGCGCGCGGTGCCACCATCGCGGACGCCGTTCCGCTCGCTCGAGAGGCGCCGCCTCAAAATCCTTTGAAGGATTTTGCCAAAATTCTTCCTCAAGAATTTTGTCTCGCGCCCCACCGGACCGCCGGCGCGCAACGATGCCCCCTGCCGTTTCCCCGCGCCGCAGACCTCGCGCCGCAGACCCCGCAAGTTTTTCATGAAAATCCCCGCTGTTAAGCCGATGTGAAACCCTGCTGGGCTACCCCTGTCTCCGGGTCGGGATGCATGCCGTCATGGCAAAGGGGAAACGGGATGATTCAATCGCCACTCAGCGGCCCGGCGCAGCATCCGCATAGCCGCAGCACCGATGCAGGTGCCCGCCGTGACGCCCGCCGTGACACCCGCCCTGGTGCCGGCCCCGACGCCCGCCGTCCCTCCCTCACCGGCCGCCTGCGGCAAGCCCTGCCGTACGTCATGGCGACGGCGCTGGTCTGGTACCTGACCACCCACCTCGCCGATCTCGACATCACCGCCGTGCGGGCGGCGTTTGCCAGCGTCGCGCCCGGGCAATGGCTGGTCGCAGCTCTTGCCACCGCCGTCAGCTTCTGGGCAGTCGGGCGCTATGACGGCGTCGTCCAGCGCCGGCTGGGCCTGCAGGTCGCCCCGGCTGCGGCCCGGCGCGCCGGAATCGCCGCCATCGCCATCAGCCAGACCATCGGCCTTGGCCTGATCACCGGCGCGCTGGTGCGCTGGCGGATGCTGCCCGGCCTGACGCTGTGGCAGGCCACGCGGCTGTCGCTGAGCGTGGCCCTGTCGTTTCTGGCAGGCTGGGCCGTGGTGGCGGCACTGGTCACCGCCGTGCTGCCGCCGCTTCCGGCGCTGCGCCCCGCCGGCGTCGCGGTCCTGGCCCTGACCGGGCTTAGCCTGGCCTTCTGCCTTTGGCGGCCATCGCTGCAGGGCTGGCTGCCCGGCTGGCTCACTGGCTGGCTCACTGGCCCGCTGAACCGGCTTCTGCCCCATCCGACAGCCACGCTCCGCCTGCCACCCATCGCGACGCTGGCCCGCGTCCTGACGCTGGCCGCCGTCGACAGCGGCGCCGCCGCCCTGGCCTTTGTCGTCCTGCTGCCCGAGGCCGCCAGCCTGTCGCCCCTGACCGTGCTGCCGGCGTTTCTGCTGGCGCTCGGGGCCGGTCTGATCTCGGGCACCCCCGGCGGCGTCGGCCCGTTCGAGGTGACGCTGTTGTTGCTGTTGCCAACGGCGGATCCGTCGCATCTGATGGCGACCGTGCTGGCGTACCGGCTGGTCTATTACGCCATCCCGGCGGTGCTGGCCGGCCTGCTGCTGATGGCCGGTCCCGCCCGGCCGCACCCCTATCGCTCCCGGACGGCTGCCCCGCAACCCGCCCTGACCCCGGACACCGGTCCAACATCCGCCCGCCTCACCACCGCCCGCCCCACCACCGCCCGCCTAAACACCGCCCGCCGCGCCGAGTTCCGCCTGGCCGGGCAATCCGGCCTGACGCTGTGGTCCGGGCCGGATAGCGGCAATGCCTGGCTTGCCGCCGAAACCGGCCAATCGCTGGTCAGCCTCGGCGACCCGCTGACCGGCGGCGACGACGCCGCGATGATCGCCGCCCTGCACCGCGCCGCCCGGGCCCGCGACCTGATCGCCTGCCACTACAAATGCTCGGCCCGGGTTGCCGCCCTGGCCCGTCGCGCCGGCCACGCCGTTCTGGCGATCGCGCATGAGGCGGTGCTGACCCCGGCTGATTTCAGCCTCGACAGCCCCGCGCGCAGTGCGCTCCGCCGCAAACTGCGCAAGGCCGACCGCGCCGGCACACGTCTCGGCGCCCTCCCCGCCGACAACCCGTTGCCGCTGCACGACCTCGCCCGCATCGCCGACGCCTGGGCCGTTGCGCGTGGCGGCGAGCGTGGCTTTTCCATGGGCCGCTTCGATCCCGCCACCCTGGCCGGGCAACGGCTCTATCTGGCTTGGGATCAGGGCCAGCCGGTCGCCTTTCTCAGCCTGCATCAGACCAGCGGCGAATGGGCACTCGACCTGATGCGGCACACACCAGCGATGCCCGACGGCACCATGCAGGCGCTTCTGGTCCGCGCCATCGCCGATGCCGCAGCCCTTGGCATCCCGCGCCTGTCGCTGGCGGCGGTGCCGCTGGCGGCCCGGGGGCGCGGCCCCGCCGCCGCGCTGTGTCGCCTTCTGGATCACTGCTCGGGTGCTGGCGGCCTGCGCCAGTTCAAATCCGGCTTTGCCCCGGACTGGCAGCGGCTCTACATCGCCGCCCCGACCTGGCCCGGGCTCATGATCGCCGGGCTGGACGTGGCGCGCGCCATCGCCTTTCCGCCAGCGGTCCCCAGCCACAGCCCGACCCCGCGCCCCTGACCCGCGCGTTCGTACCCGCCCGCCCCCCCGGCCCAAAACCCCGGGCCCACACCCCCCGGGGTGCCACCCCTCGTGCATCCGGCGCACCACCCTCATGACAAGTATCGATTTGCAAGCCACCCCGGAACATGGCATCCACCGCCCATTCCGGCTGCCCGAATGGCGGCCCGTGTCGCCATGAAAGGCCCCATGATGACCGACACCCTCAGCGCGCTTCTGTCCACCCGCGACTGGCTGCTGGCCGATGGTGCTACCGGCACCAACCTGTTCAACATGGGCCTGTCGGCCGGCGACGCCCCGGAACTGTGGAATGTCGAGCATCCCGACCGGATCAAGGCGCTGTATCGCGGCGCTGTCGATGCCGGCAGCGACATCTTCCTGACCAACACCTTCGGCGGCAACGCCAGCCGCCTGAAACTGCATGCCGCCGACAACCGCGTGCGCGAACTGAACCGCATCTCGGCCGAACTGGGGCGCGAGGTTGCCGACGCCTCCGGCCGCCGCGTCATCGTTGCCGGGTCGGTCGGCCCGACGGGCGAGATCTTTCAGCCGATGGGCAGCCTGACCCACACCCGCGCCGTCGAGATGTTCCATGAACAGGCCGAGGGGCTGAAGGCCGGCGGCGCCGATGTGCTCTGGGTCGAAACCATGTCGGCGGCCGAGGAATACAAGGCCGCCGCCGAAGCCGCCCGACTGGCCGGCATGCCGTGGTGCGGCACCATGAGCTTCGACACCGCCGGGCGCACCATGATGGGCCTGACCTCGGCCGCCATGGCCGACATGGTGGAAAAACTGGCCTATCCGCCCCTGGCCTTCGGGGCCAACTGCGGCGTCGGCGCCTCCGACCTGCTGCGCACCGTGCTCGGCTTTGCCGCCCAGGGCACCGAACGCCCGATCATCGCCAAAGGCAACGCCGGCATCCCGAAGTATCACGAAGGCCACATCCACTACGACGGCACCCCCGCCCTGATGGCCGAATACGCCGTGCTGGCCCGCGACGCCGGGGTCCGGATCATCGGCGGCTGCTGCGGCACCATGCCCGAACATCTGGCGATGATGCGCCAGGCGCTGGAAACCCGCCCCAAAGGCCCGCGCCCGACGCTGGAGGCGATCACCGAAGCACTTGGCGGCTTCTCTTCCGCCTCCGACGGCACCGGCGACGACACCGGGCCAAAGCGCGAACGCCGCGGCGGGCGGCGGGGCTGACAATCGCCTTTCGCAACCGCACCAGCCCGGTTTTGCACGGACCCCACATCCGATAGACTTGGCAAGCAAGCGTAGGGTGCGTGTTCACACGCACCGCTCCAACCACCACTTTCCATTCGGCAAAAGCCCCGGACCGCGACTATACTGCTGTGGGTTCCATCACCGAAGAACTCGCCACATCCACCGCCTGCGCTCCACTTGGACCTTGAATCCGCCTTCAAGCGATTGCCCTACAAAACTCCCTGGCGTATTGACAGAAGGTGGAAACCGGTTGAACATCTTGCAGTCCCGATTGCGACTACCGTTTCGGCCACGAACAGCGCATCATGAGGCGAAGTGATGGCAACACCGGTCCGCTTTGGCACTGAATTCCTGGTCAACTCCATATCGAGTGGGCCCCTGCAGCAATCCAGCATAACGGCGCTGGCCGATGGCCGCTTTGTGGTTTGCTGGACAGACCAAACCGGAACCAACGACGGATCAGCCACCGGCATCCGGGCGCAGATATTCAACGCCGACGGCTCGGTCGCGGGGCCGTCCTTTGGGGTGAACACAACAACCGCCACCAACCAAGATCTGCCCAGCATCACCGCACTTGCCGGTGGCCGATTTGTCGTCTGCTGGGAAGATCAGAGCGCCAGCGGCGGTGACACGTCGGGAGAAGCCATCCGTGCCCAGATTTTCAATGCCGACGGCACCAAGGCAGGAGGAGAGTTTGTAGTCAACACCACAACCGCGTTTGACCAACGTGACCCAAGCATAACCGCGCTGGCCGATGGCCGCTTTGTCGTGTGCTGGAATGACCCATCGGATGGCACCTCGGGCCGGGGCATTCGGGCGCAGATGTTCAATGCCGATGGTAGCACGTCCGGACTCGAATTCGTGGTCAACTCAACCAGGACGGGGGAGCAAAGCGACCCCGTCATCACCGCGCTGAACAATGGCGGCTTCGTCGTCTGCTGGATGGATTGGAGCGCCACCGGTGGCCCGGGCGGCGATCCGTCAGGCAAGGCCATCAGAGCCCAAGTGTTCGATGCCAATGGCGTAGCGCTGAATAACGCCCCGGATTTCGTGGCCAACACCACCACGACGGGCGATCAATATGAGCCCAGCATCACCGCCTTGGCCAATGGCGGCTTTGTCGTCAGCTGGACGGACGGTGTCCTGTCGGGTGGCAACAGTTCGGTTCGCGCGCAGGTGTTCGACGCAAACGGCGCCCGCTCGGGATCGGAATTCCTGGTCAATACCACAGGTGCCAACAACCAGCATGATTCCAGCATCGCGGCCCTCGCCGATGGCCGCTTTGTTGCCTGCTGGACGGATTTCAGCAGGGTCACCAACACCGTAGACTCAGAAATCCATGCGCAGGTATTCAACCTCGATGGGTCGAAATCGGGGATTGAGTTTCTGGTCAATACCATCACCTTTGGAGGCCAGTCCGCGCCGGTCATCAGCACCCTGGCCGATGGCCGCTTCGTCATCACCTGGACCGATTCCGGTACCTCCTGCACCCGAGGCCAGATCTTCGACCCGCGCGAGGCGGCGGTCAGCCTGACCGGAACGGGGCTCGCCGACCAATGGATTGGCACGCGTTTCAACGATCGGATGTCCGGGGCCGGCGGCAACGACCTGCTGCGGGGCGAAAATGGCGCCGACATCATCAATGGCGGCAACGGCAATGATCAGCTCAATGGCGGCGCGGGTGCCGACCGGCTCAACGGCGGCCGGAATAACGACGTCCTTTTCGGCGGCATCGGTGCCGACGTGCTGATCGGCGGGCTTGGCCGCGACACGATGTCCGGCGAGACTGCGGCGGACGTTTTCATCTTTGCCAGCGGGGCTGAGGCTGGGATCGGTGCCAGCCGCGATGTGATCACCGATTTCCAGCATCTGGTGGATGACATCGACCTCAGCGGCTTCTTGGCGGGCGGCAGCTTCATCGGCATCGCGGCATTCGGAAATGTTGCGGGTCAGGTTCGCTACGTCAAGGCGACCGGCATTCTGCAGGGCGATGTCAACGGCGACGGCACGGCGGATTTCGAAATCAACATCACCAATATGCCCGTGTTGACCGCCGCCGATTTCATCTTCTGAGACGGCTGCCCGGGCAAACCCCGCCACCGGGGTTGGCCTCCATGGCTTTCAGCGAGCGTAGGGTGGGTGAAACCCACCGCTTTCTTTTGGCCAAGAGCCCCGGCCAGCGACTACATCGCGGTGGGTTCCGTCTCCCTAAGCTCGCTGACGCACCGCAGCCTCACCAGACGCCCGCCCGTGTTTTTCCCGACGCACTCCCAAGCCCAAATAGTAAAAAATCCGTTAACGACGACACCCTAACCCTTTGCAATCGCACCACATAAAAATGTCTCGCGCCGAGACGCTCCTCAAAACAGGCGCATCTGATCCCCGACCCGAACCGGCACCCGGAACAGATCGCAGCGCAAGGGCGGCAAGTCCCGCGCCAGCCCCAGCCTCCGGCAGGCCACCGCAAACCGCTGCCGGTGCAATTCCGCCCACACCCCCTCCCCCGTCATCCGCACCCCGAACGCCGGATCATACTCCCGCCCGCCATGCAACTCCCGCACCCGGCCCATGATCCGCACCGCCCGGTCGGGGAAATGTTCGGCCACCCACTCCTTGAACAGCCCCGCCACCTCCAGCGGCAACCGCAGCGTGATCGAACTGGCAGCCACCGCCCCCGCTTCGGCCCCCGCCGCCAGAATCGCCTCGGTCTCGTGATCGGTCAGCGCCGGGATCACCGGCGACACCATGATCCGCACTGGCACCCCCGCCGCCGCCAACGCCCGGATCGCCGCCAGCCGCCGCGCCGGCCGCGGCACCCTCGGCTCCATCTTCCGGCTCAGATCGTCGTCCAGCGTCGTCACCGACACGCCCACCCGCACCAGCCCTTCTGCCGCCATCGGCCCCAGAATATCCAGATCCCGCTCGATCATCCCGCCCTTGGTCACGATCTGCACCGGATGCCGGAAATCGCGCAGCACCTCCAGCACCGCCCGCATCACCCGATACTGCTGCTCGACCGGCTGATACGGATCGGTGTTGGTGCCGATGGCAATCGGCGCCACCTGATACCGCTTTGCCCGCAACTCCCGCGCCAGTACCTCGGCGATCCCCGGCCGCGCGATCAGCCGCGTTTCGAAATCCAGCCCCGGCGACAGGCCAAGAAAGGCATGGCTCGGCCGGGCAAAGCAATAGATGCAGCCATGCTCGCAGCCGCGATAGGGATTGACCGACCGGTCGAAGCCGACGTCGGGCGAGGTATTGCGGCTGATCGCCGAACGCGGCCGCTCCACCGTCACCTCGGTCCGCAGCACCTTGCTGTCCGCCTCCAGCCCCCAGCCGTCGTCGAACACCTGCCACGCCGCAGCCTCGAACCGGCCGACCGCATTCGACAGCGCCGCCCGCCCCGGCAGGCGCAGCCCGGGGGCGATGGTGACAGGCTTGGGCGCTGCTTCCGGCATGGTCAAATCCTAGAACATACCATGAACGAATTCCATCCCTTTCGCCTGCCGTCGGTTGCAGCATCACAGATGTCGCAATCAATACAGTCGGCAGCCGCCGTTGCCCGCATTAAGATGACACCTATTGCCCAAGGAGCAGGCCCATGGCCGACGACGAGATCATTCTGGCAGACCTCAGTGACGACGAGCTTGTGCTGCAGATGTTCGACGACCTCTATGACGGGCTGAGGGAAGAGATCGAGGAGGGCGTCAACATCCTGATCGCCCGCGGCTGGACGCCCTATGACGTGCTGACCAAGGCGCTGGTTGCAGGCATGACTATCGTCGGAGCCGACTTTCGCGATGGCATCCTGTTCGTGCCCGAAGTGTTGCTGGCCGCCAACGCCATGAAGGGCGGCATGGCGATCCTGAAGCCGCTGCTGGTCGAAACCGGCGCCCCGCGCGTCGGCAAGATGGTGATCGGTACCGTCAAGGGCGACATCCATGACATCGGCAAGAATCTGGTCGGGATGATGATGGAAGGCGCAGGCTTCGAGGTCGTCGATCTGGGCATCAACAATCCGGTCGACAAATATCTTGACGCGCTCGAGCGCGAGGGGGCCGACATCCTCGGCATGTCGGCGCTGCTGACCACCACCATGCCTTACATGAAGGTGGTGATCGACACGATGATCGAACGCGGCATGCGCGACAATTACATCGTGCTGGTCGGGGGTGCGCCCCTGAACGAGGAATTCGGCCGGGCCATCGGGGCCGATGCCTATTGCCGCGATGCCGCTGTCGCCGTCGAAACCGCAAAAACCTGGATTGCCCGCAAACACAACCGCGCCGCCGCCGGCTGACGCGCCGGGGCAAGGGGCCGCGGGGTCACTCCGGACAATGACGTCCGGGTGCCGCACCCGCCCGCACCCTTGTCCTTGCCGACACCCCGGCCGATGTGCGCAGCCCCTTGGCAAAGCCCGGCACCGGGCGCACATCTGTGGCAAAGGAGTGCTGCAATGCCGCTGACCCGTTTCCTCACCCTGCTCTTTGCCGTGATCGCCGCCGCAGGCCTGACCGTGGCGCTGGCGGCCCTGCTGTCGGGCGGCTCGGGTGTACCGGTCGCGGCCCTGAGCGCGCTCGCGCTTTGTGCCGCCCTGATCCTGCGCCGAGCGCTGCGGCCATGATGCCGGATGATGCGGTCCTGACCGCAACCGGGCTGCCGCTCGAGCGGCCTCAGGGGCGCATCCTGCTCCTGGCCTGCGGTGCGCTGGCCCGCGAGATTCTGGCGCTGAAGACGGCGAACGCCTGGGACCACATGGACCTGACCTGTCTGCCCGCCAACCTGCATCTCTGGCCCGACCGGATTCCGGCGGCGGTCGCGGCGGCGGTCAGCCGGCACCGGCCGGATTACGCCAAAATCTATGTGGTCTATGCCGATTGCGGCACCGGCGGCCGGCTGCAGGCCAAATGCGCCGAGCTGGGTGTCGAGATGGTCGAAGGCCCGCACTGCTACGCGTTCTTCGAAGGCACCGCCGGCTTTGTCGCCCGCTCCGAAACCGAATTTACCGCCTTCTACCTGACCGATTTTCTGGTCCGCCAGTTCGATGCCTTTGTCTGGCAGCCGATGGGACTGGACCGCCATCCCGAGCTGCGCGACCTGTACTTCGGCAACTACACCAAACTGGTCTATCAGGCCCAGACCGACGATCCGGCGCTGTCGGCCAAAGCCGAAGACTGCGCCCGGCGGCTGGGGCTGGCCTATGAGCGGCGGGCGACCGGCTATGGTGACCTGCAGACCGCCCTGCGCCAGTGGAGCGGGCCCCAAGATTCTTGATCAAAAATCTTGCGAAAAATCTTGCGCAAGATTTTTCAGCCAGCGGCAGCGGCAGCAACCCGCCGGATGCGTTCGACCATGGCCCTGAGGCCGTTCGAACGTTGCGCCGACAAATGGTCCTGCAACCCCAGCCGGGCCAGTTCGGCCCCGGCATCGACCCGCCCGACCTGCTCCAGCCGCAGGCCCGCGAACAGCGCATGCAGCACCGCGATCAGACCGCGCACGATCAGCGCGTCACTGTCGCCCTGAAAATCGAAACCGGCAGCCGGTCCGTCGCCGTCGATCCGCGGCACGATCCAGACCTGGCTGGCGCAGCCCGCCACCTTGGTCGCAGGCACCCGCAGACTGTCGTCCAGCGGCGGCATGGCGCGGCCAAGGTCGATCAGATGCCGGTAGCGATCCTCCCAATCCTCCAGAAAGACAAAGGTCTCGGCAATCTCTTCAAAGGCTGGGCTGGCCACCGCACGCTCCTGTTGCTGCGTTGCAGGTAAGCCCGCCCGGCCAAAAGGTCCAGTCCTGCGCCAATGGCTTTTCAACCGCCGTCCGATCGGCTAGCCATGGGGCCAGAACCGAGGGCCGCCATGAAGACACCCCTGCTTGCCGCACTGACGGCGCTGATGCTGGTCACCGCCTGCGCCAAGGCCCGCGAATCCCGGATCAATCCGTTCAACTGGTTCAAACGCAGCACGGTCGCCGAAACCCTCGAACCGAAACAGGGCTATGACGCCGCCACGACCGACAATCGCCCGCTGGTCGACCAGGTGCTGTCGTTGTCGGTCGAACCGATCCCCGGCGGGGCCATCGTGCGCGCCACCGGCCTGCCGCCGACCCAAGCCTGGTGGCAGGCGGATCTGGTGGCGCAGAACGACGGCCTGCCGGTTGACGGCGTGCTGACCTACCGCTTTGTCGTCATACCGCCGCGCACCCCGGCACCGTCGTCGACCCAGCCCTCCCGCGAAATCACCGCCGGTGCCTATCTGTCGGACTTCGATCTGGCCTCGATCCGTCAGATCACCGTGCAGGGTCAACGCTCGCTGCGCTCGACCCGGCGTTAGGACGGGTGAAGCGCAGACCCGCGGACCACCCGGCCGCCAGCGCCTAGACCTCTTCCACCAGCACCAGATCGCGGATCGCCGAGGCCCGGGCAAACACCAGCGCCTCTTGATACCGCGCCGAGCGGTAACAGGCCTGCGCCGCCGCCAGGCTGGGGAACCGCGCCACCACGTTGCGCGGCCGGTCGCGGCCCTCCATCTGCAGATGCGCCCCGCCGCGCGCCAGAAACACCCCGCCATGCGCGCCGATCACCTCGGTGGCGATCGCGGCATAGCGGCCATAGACCTCCGCATCCGTCACCTCGACATGCGCAATCCACAATGCCGTCTTGTCTTTCATGCCAGCCCCCCGATCAACGCCTCTGCCGCCGCCACTGCCGCTGCGGCACCGGCAATATCGGCACCGCCCGCTTGCGCCAAGTCGGCTCGGCCACCACCGCCGCGCCCGCCCATGGCTTCTGCGGCCACCCGGACCATATCCACCGCCGACAGACGTCCGGTCAGATCCGCTGTCACCCCCGCCGCCACCGCCGGCTTGCCGCCGGTGTCGGCGATCAGCAGCACCGCCCCCGACCCGATCCGCGTCTTGATCTCGTCGATCAGGGTCGGCAGGTCCTTGCCGGACACGCCCGTCAGAACCTGCGCCAAAAAGGGCACGCCATTCACAACCCTCGCCTCCGGTGCCGCCGCCCTGCCGCCCACCGCCAATTCGCGGCGCAACTGCGCCACGTCGTTCTGCAAGGCCCGCCGCTCGTCAACCAGCGCCTTGACCCGGTCCAGAAGTTCGGCGGGCGACGCCTTGACCACCCCGGCCACTTCAGCCAGCAGTCCGGCCTGCGCCGTCAGATGCGCCAGCGCGCCCGTGCCGGTCAGCGCCTCGATCCGCCGCACCCCGGCCGACGAGGCGGCGTCGCCCAAGAGAATGCACAGCCCGATATCGCCGGTGCGCCGCACATGCGTGCCGCCGCACAGTTCCAGCGAATAGGTCGCCCGGTCCGAGCCCTTGCCCGAACCCGGCATTCTGCCCATCGACACCACCCTGACCTCGTCGCCGTACTTTTCGCCGAACAGCGCCTGCGCCCCGATCGCCCGCGCATCGTCGGGCGTCATGATCCTTGTGTCCACCGGTGCGTTCTGGCGGATGAAGCTGTTCACCTCGGCCTCCACTGAAGCCAGCTCGCCCGCACTCATGCCCTTGTGGTGGCTGAAATCGAACCGCAGCCGGTCGGCGGCGTTCAGACTGCCGCGCTGCGCCACATGCGGGCCAAGCGTCCGCCGCAGCGCCTCGTGCAACAGATGCGTTGCTGAATGGTTGGCGCGGATCGCCGTGCGCCGCCCGGGGTCCACCAGCAGTTCCGCACCCTGCCCCGTGGCAATCGCCCCTTCGGTAACCTCCGCCAGATGGATCACCACCCCCTGCGACTTGCGGGTATCGGTCACGCGCGCCGCCCCACCCTCGACCCGCAACTGGCCGCTGTCGCCGACCTGCCCGCCGGATTCCGCATAGAACGGCGTCTGGTTGACCACGATCTGCACCTGATCGCCGACCGTGGCGCGCGGCACTACCAAGCCGCCCTTGACCAGCGCCAGAATCTGCCCTTCGGCCTGTTCGGTGTCATACCCCAGGAACTCGGTGGCACCATGTGCCTCGGCCAGATCGAACCAGACCGCCGCCTCGCTGGTTTCCCCCGACCCGGACCAGGCCGCCCGCGCCCGCGCCTTCTGCGCCGCCATCGCTGCCTCGAATCCCGCCACATCGACGGCACGGCCCTGCTCGCGCAGCGCATCCTGCGTCAGGTCCAAGGGAAAGCCATAGGTGTCGTAAAGCCGGAAAGCCGCCTCGCCGGTCAGAGCGGCCCCCTGCGGCAACCGCGCCAACTCGTCTTCCAGAAGCCGCAGCCCGCGGTCCAGCGTGGTGCGGAACCGGGTTTCCTCCAGCCGAAGCGTCTCCTCGATCAGCGCCTGCGCCCGCACCAGTTCCGGATAGGCCGAACCCATGCCGCGGACCAGCGCCGACACCAGCCGGAACATCACCGGATCGGTGGTGCCCAACTGATGCGCATGCCGCATCGCCCGGCGCATGATGCGTCGCAGCACGTAGCCCCGGCCCTCGTTCGACGGCATCACCCCGTCGGCGATCAGAAAGCTGGTCGCCCGCAGATGATCGGCGATCACCCGATGATGCATCCGGCCCGGCCCGTCCGGGTCGGTAGAGGTCGCGTGCGCCGACGCCTCGATCAGGCTGCGCATCAGGTCGGTGTCGTAGTTGTCGTGCTTGCCCTGCAACAGCGCCCCGATCCGTTCCAGCCCCATGCCGGTGTCGATCGACTGCTTCGGCAACGGCACCAGGCGGCCATCGGCAAACTGCTCGTTCTGCATGAACACCAGGTTCCAGATCTCGATGAAGCGGTCACCATCCTGATCCGCCGATCCCGGCGGGCCACCCCAGATATGATCGCCATGGTCAAAAAAGATCTCGGTGCAGGGACCGCAGGGGCCGGTCGGCCCCATCCGCCAGAAATTGTCATCGGTCGGGATGCGGATGATCCGGTCGTCGCCCAGACCCGCCACCTTTTTCCAGATCGCCGCCGCCTCGTCGTCGCTGTGATAGACGGTGACCAGCAAGCGGTCCTTCGGAATGTCGAAATCGCGGGTCAGAAGTTCCCAGGCAAACGGGATCGCATCCGCCTTGAAATAGTCGCCAAAGCTGAAATTCCCCAGCATTTCAAAGAACGTATGATGCCGCGCGGTATAGCCGACATTGTCCAGATCATTGTGCTTGCCGCCCGCCCGCACGCATTTCTGCGCCGTTGTCGCACGGGTGTAGTCGCGGTGCTCGACGCCGGTGAACACGTTCTTGAACTGCACCATGCCCGAATTGGCGAACATAAGCGTCGGATCGTTGCGCGGCACCAGGGGCGAGCTGTCGACCACCGCATGCCCGTTGCGGTGGAAAAAGTCCAGAAACGTGGATCGGATGTCGTTCAGACTGGGCATTGCGCGGCCTTTCGGGGCGGAAAATCGGTCGAAACCGCTTTAGCGGGGCCAGCCCGCGCTGTCCACCGCAACCCAAGCCACCGCCCTCAATCCACCGCTCCCCGGAACGGCGCTCCCCGGACCGGCGCTCGCCAGACGAACGCTCCCCGGTCCGCCGCTCTCCAATCCACAGCTCCCCGGTCCAGCACACCCGGCATCGGCCCTCCCCGGTCAGGCCCTCCCCGGTCTGGCCCTCCCCGGTCTGGCGCACTGGCAGCGCAGCCACGACGCACAGCGAAAAGGCCGGGGACAACCCCGGCCCTTGCGCGACTGGCCAAAGGTTCGCCTCAGCCCTCCATCACCTCGTCGCTGTCCTTGCTGGCCATGGTCAGGTCGACGCCGTGCGAGGACCGGATCTTGTTCTCGATCGCCAGGGCCACCGACGGATTGGCCTTCAGAAACGCCTTGGCATTCTCGCGCCCCTGGCCGATGCGTTCGTCGCCATAGGAATACCAGCTGCCCGATTTCTCGACCACGCCGGCCTTGACCCCCAGGTCGACCAGTTCGCCGGTCTTGGAAATGCCCTCGCCGAACATGATGTCGAACTCCACTTCGCGGAACGGCGGCGCCACCTTGTTCTTGACCACCTTGACCTTGGTCGAATTGCCCACCACCTCGTCGCGGTCCTTGATCGAGCCGGTGCGGCGGATGTCGAGCCGGACGCTGGCATAGAACTTCAGCGCGTTGCCGCCGGTCGTCGTCTCCGGCGAGCCGAACATCACGCCGATCTTCATCCGGATCTGGTTGATGAAGATCACCATGCAGTTGGTGCGGCTGATGCTGGCGGTCAGCTTGCGCATCGCCTGGCTCATCAGGCGGGCCTGTGCCCCCATCTGATGCTCGCCCATGTCGCCTTCCAGTTCTGCCTTGGGCGTCAGCGCCGCCACCGAATCGATCACCACCATCGACACCGCGCCCGAGCGCACCAGCGTATCCACGATCTCCAGCGCCTGCTCGCCGGTGTCGGGCTGGCTGATCAGCAGTTCATCCAGATTGACCCCCAGCTTGCGGGCATAGATCGGGTCGAGCGCGTGTTCGGCATCGACGAAGGCGCAGACCCCGCCCTTCTTCTGCTCCTCGGCGATCGCGTGCAGCGTCAGCGTGGTCTTGCCCGAACTTTCCGGCCCGTAAATCTCGACGATCCGCCCCTTGGGCAGACCGCCGATCCCCAGCGCGATGTCCAGACCCAGCGACCCGGTACTGGTCGACTCGATCTCCAGCACCGGCGTTCCGGCCCCCAGCCGCATGATCGAGCCCTTGCCGAACTGCCGTTCGATCTGCGCCAGTGCACTTTCCAGCGCCTTCTGCTTGTCCATGTCCCGCTTTCCGTTGAGTTCCAGAACGTCTGCCGTCGCCATTTGCTGATCCCTTATTCCATAGCCTGCCAGATGCGGCAATCACTGCCTTTGTTCGCTACTTGTTCTCATTCTTATGAGATCAAATGCAGAACATTTCAACCAATTTTTCTCAAACCCGATTTTTTCCCAGAAGGATTAAAGAGTAGTTTACAAGAGCCCCTGATCGGCCCCGTCCGGCCCCGGAACGAAAGATATCGCTGCAATGATGGTGTTCTGGGAGCAGCGGCTGGTGGTTCTGGCGACGCCAAAGACCGGATCGACAGCGCTGGAAACCGCCCTCGAATCACGCGCGGCGCTGATCAGCCGCCGCCCGCCGGAACTGAAACACACGCCGGCCTACCGCTATCGCCGCTTTCTGGCACCCTATCTGGAGAAAACCGCCAACGCGCCGTTCACCGTGGTGGCAATGATGCGCGAGCCGGTGGACTGGCTGGGCAGTTGGTACCGTTTTCGCCAGCGCCAGACCAGACCGCCCAGCCGCCACGACACTTCGGGCCTCAGCTTCGATGCATTCATCGAAGGCTACATCGCAAAGCCCCGCCCCGGCTTCGCCGACGTCGGCTCGCAGGCGCGCTTTCTGTCCAGCGGCGACCACCTCGGGGTGGACCGGGTGTTTGCCTACGAGGACATGCCGGCCTTCATCGCCTTTCTGGAAGCAGCGCTGCAGCAGAAGATCGCCCTGTCACGCGAAAACGTCTCGCCCGCCGTGGCCCTGGACCTGAGCCCCGACGTCGCCGCCCGCCTGCGCGCCGCCTGCGCCGAGGATTTCGCCCTTTACGACCTGGTGCGCCGCGGCCGGGCCTGACCCGGCGCGACGACCGTTCGCCTTTTCGCCCGGGTCTTTAACGGGTTGCCCGACGTGCCCGGCGTCGTCAAAATCGATGGCGGCCATTCCGCGCACCTGCTGCATTCGGCGGGCCTACCCCAGTCCGCGCATCCGCCCCGATCGGCGCGATTGCTCCGAACCGGCAAAGGCTGGTCTGGATGACTGCGGACCTTCGGGTTGCCGACCTCGGGGAGTGTCAAAAGCGCGGGCACCGCAAGGCGTGCGACCGCCCGAACCCGACGACCGCCCGAACCCGGCGACCGTCCGAACCGGACGACCGGCCTAACCCGACGCTTGACCGAACCCGGCGACCGTCCGAACCGGACGACCGGCCTATCGCCCCGCGCTGCAACCTATGGCCAAGCCACGGAGCGCCTTCATCAGCCGGTTGCCCGTCCTCGCCGCCCGGCCTCAGTGGATCTGCCCCTGCACCGTCGCCGTGAGTTCGCTGAGCGAAAACGGTTTCGGCAGGAACACCGAGTTCGGGATGCGGGCCTGGGTTTCGGCGAAACTGTCCTCGGCATAGCCCGACACGAACACCACCTTGACGTTCGGGCGCAGCTTCAGGGCTTCGCGCACCCAGCTTGGCCCGTCCATGCCCGGCATGATCACGTCGGTCACGAACACATCGACCGACAGCGCCGGGTCCGACAGCGTCTTCAGCGCCTCCTCGGCGTTCTCGGCTTCAAGCACGGTGTAGCCCCGCATCCGCAGCGCGCGGCTGGCAAAGGCCCGGACCGGTGCCTCGTCCTCGACCAGCAGCACCACGCCCTCGCCCTTGCGCAGCACCGGTTGCGGCGCAGTCTTGACCGGGGCGGCGGCCGCCATCACCGGATGGTCATGCGCCGGAAACAGCAGCGTGAACGTCGTCCCGGCCTCGATCACTGAATCGACAAAGATGAAACCGCCGGTCTGCTTGATGATGCCATAGGCGGTTGACAGCCCCAGGCCGGTCCCCTCGCCGGTGCGTTTGGTGGTGTAGAACGGCTCGAAAATCTTTGTCAGACTCTCGGCCGGAATTCCCACCCCGTCATCGCGCACCCGGACCATCACATAGTCGCCCTTCGGCACCACCGCCCGGTCGCGCAGCATCTCCTCGGTCAGCGTCCGGCCTTCGGTTTCGATCCGGATGGTGCCGCCGCCGGGCATCGCGTCCCGGGCGTTGACCACCAGATTCATGATGACCTGTTCCAGCTGGCGCTTGTCGGCCAGAATCGGGCGCAGCGCCGGATCGTGTTGCACGCTCAGCGTCACCTTTTCTCCGACCAGCCGGTTCAAAAGATGCGTCAGGTCCGACAGGGTGTCGCGCAGATCGACGATCTCGGGCTGCAGGGTCTGCTTGCGCGAAAACGCCAGCAATTGCCCGACCAGGCTGGCGGCGCGGTTCGCGTTCTGATGAATCTGCACCAGATCAGAGTATTCCGGGTCACCCTTGTCATGACGCAGCAACAATAGATCGCAATGCCCCGAAATCGCAGTCAAAAGATTGTTGAAATCATGCGCGACACCGCCGGCCAGCTGGCCGATCGCCTGCATCTTCTGGCTTTGCACGAACTGCGCCTCCAGCGTTTTCAACTCGGTCGCATCGTTCAGCACCGCCACCAGCCCGGCGCGGCCATTCTCCACCACCCGCCGCAGCGTGATCTGCAAGAACACGTCCTGATCGGGCCTGATCGCGCGCAGCACCTCTGGCCGGCTCAGCGCCCGGCCTGCCATTGCGTCCGCCAGCCAATCGCTGACCGGTCGCCCCAGCCCCTCGACCAGCCCGGAAAAGTGCACTTCTTCCACCATGTCGTGCGCCACCAGCGCCCGGGCCAGTCGATTTGCCGCTTCGACCTTGCCGTCGGGCGCGATCTTCAAGAGCGCCACCGGCAGATCCTCGAAATTCGAATTCTCCACCGGAGCTTCCGGCCGCATCCCGTGCGACGGCAGCAGATAGACTTCGCGCCGCCCGCCGCTGCCCTCGATCTCGGCGACCAGCGCCCGCACCTTGCCGGTTTCGGTCGACACCTCGACCTCGTCGCCGGAAACCAGCGGCAACGACGGAAACACCCGGTCCAGCGTCTTGACCCGGCCGCCGACCAGTCGGCGCATCGCCTCGTTCATGAACAGGATGGTGCCGGCCTTGCTGGCGGTCAGCATCGGCAGGCTCAGGCTCTCGGCACCGCGGCCCGAGGTCGAGCGCTCCATCATCTCTTCCAGCCGCCACAGGAAACCGGCCTTGGCCTGATCGCCGATCTGATGCACCGCCAGCCGCACGTGGCCGCGCCGCGTCACCACATCTTCGCGCGCCGCCCCGACCGCCGCCGCCCGGCTTTGCAGGCGGAACAGCACGGCAGACGGATTGGCGAACAGATCACCCATCGCGCGCATCATCGTCTGGCCACCCTGCGCGCCAAACCGCTCCTCCGCCGCCTTGTTCTGATAGCCGATCTGCCCGTCAGCGTCGGTGGTGAAGCTTGGGGCCGCATCCATCGCGACGAACTGCGCAATCTGGCCATCGGCCGAAACCGCCGCCGCCTTGCCGGCCGCAAAATACCGGATCAACGCGGTCAGCGCGACCATGGTCCCCGCCACCGACATCAGCGCCAGCGCACCGTAAGTATCGGGCACGACAAAGGCCGCCACCAGACAGCAGACCGCCGCAACCAGCAGCTGCCAGGTCCGGGAAGAAAGGCCGGTCGCGGTGCGGGCCAGTGCGGGCTGCGAAAGCGCCTGTTGCGACACCATCAACCTCCGGGTTCGATTCGGTTGACTGCATTCGGCGCTGAAAACGTTAAGCGGGGCTTAATCATCACGCATTCACCGTCTGGGGTTGTGTAGAATACACCTCATTCCCGCGTCAAGTGCGCCATGAAGAAACCGTCGCCGCCGTGCAGCGGCGTCAACCGGCGCGTCTCGACCATCCGCCAGCCCGGTTGCCGGTCCCGGAATCCCGCAATCTGATCGGCGTTCTCGGCCTGCAGCAGCGAACAGGTGGTATAGACAAGATAGCCGAGCTTTCCCACGTAACCGCTTGCCAGATCGAGGATTTCCGCTTGAACCCGCTGCAGTTCCGCCAGCCGCGCCGGGGTCAGCGCCCACTTGCCCTCCGGGCTGCGCCGCCAGCTGCCGGACCCCGAACAGGGCACGTCCAGCAGCACCAGATCGAACGTCGCCGCCGCCGGAGAGGCCGCCAGCAACCCCGCCCGCAGCGCCGCCGTGTCCAGCACCGGTATGCTGACCCCGGCCCGCAGCGCCCGCGCCGGCAGGTCCTGCATCCGGCGCGGCTCGGCATCATGCGCCCAGACCTCGGCCCCGGCCGCCGCCATCGCCAGTGCCTTGCCGCCGCCGCCCGCGCAATAGTCCAGCACCCGCGCGCCCGCCAGCGGCAGCCGCTCCAGCACCGCCTGCGAGGCCACATCCTGCAACTCGACCAACCCGCCCAGATAGGCCTGGCTTCCTTGAATTTTTCTCGCGTTCCCGGTAACTTCCAGCGCGGTCCTCGCCAAAGGATGCGGCCCCGCCGCAATCCCCGCCGCCGCCAGTGCCGCGACTGCCCCGGTAACATCCGTCCGCCGCAGATTGACCCGCAGAAACACCGGGGCCCGCTGCTGCAACAGCCGCATCACCGGCGCGAAATCCGCACCCAAACTGTCGCGCAGTGCCGGCGCCAGCCAGTCCGGGCAATCCAGCGCTGCCATCGGCGAAAGCCCGCCGGCCGCCAATTCCGACCCGGTCAGCCCGACGGGCGCATGGCCCACCCCGTTGAACACAGCCGCAGGATCTTCCCCTGCCGCCCGCATCGCCCCGATCATCAGGCCACGCCCGCTGTCGGACCCGCCCAGACCGGCAAAGGATCGCCGGCAGCGCAGGGCCGAAAACACCAGATCGCGCACCCCGGCCCGGTCGCCGGATCCGGCATACCGGCTGGCCCGGCCCCAATTGGTCAGGGCCTGTTCCGCAGGCATCCCGGCCAGCATCTGATCGAGTATCCCGATCGCCGCCGCTACCCGTGCCCCCGGCGTCACCCGCAACCATCCTTCATGTAAAACATTCGGGCCGCCGGATAATATCTTACAAAGTATCTACATAGTCCCATACTTCGTCCGTCCGTCGACGTCCCACACCCGGGTACCCGGCCCGGCCGGCGCCTCCACCCCGGCCCGCGTCCCCACCGCCACGAGGGTATCACCGGCAACCGCCACAGCCTCGGCCCGCGGGCGTCCTGCGTCCATGGTCAGAACCCGGGCCTTGGTCAGGATCCGATCAGGGCTCATGCCTCGGCGCGGAATACCTGGCGCTGCGTCCCCAGACCGGCAATCCCCAGTTCCACCACATCGCCGTCGCGCAGATAGAGCGGCGGCTTCATCCCATGTCCCACCCCGGGCGGTGTGCCGGTCGAGATGACATCCCCGGGATGCAACGTCATGAACTGACTCAGATAAGACACCAGAAACGCCACGCCGTACACCATGGTCCGGGTGCTGCCGTTCTGCCGGCCGACCCCGTTCACCGTCAACCACATCGCCAGATCCTGCGGGTCCGCAACTTCATCGCGCGTCACCAGCCAGGGGCCGATCGGCCCGAAGGTGTCGCAGCTCTTGCCCTTGGTCCACTGCCCCGAGCGTTCGAACTGAAACGCCCGCTCCGACACGTCGTTGGTCACCGCATAGCCCGCCACATGCGCCAGCGCCTCCGCCTCGCTCACCTGCTTGGCCCGGGTTCCGATCACCACCGCCAACTCCACTTCCCAGTCGGTCTTTTCCGAGCCGCGCGGGATCAGAACATCATCGTCCGGCCCGACAATGGCACTGGTCGCTTTCATGAAGATGACCGGCTCCGGCGGCACCTTCATCCCGCTTTCCGCCGCGTGATCGGCATAGTTCAGGCCGATGCAGATGAACTTGCCGGTCCCGGCGACGCAGGGCCCCAGCCGCGCGCCCTGCACCAGCGGCAGGGTCAGGGCATCGACCCCGCGCAGCATCGCCAGCCCGACATCGCTCAGTACCGCCCCGCCGATGTCGGGCACCAGCCCGCCCAGATCGCGCACCGACCCGTCGCCTGCCACGATCCCCGGCCGTTCTGCCCCCGTTGCCCCATGCCGTACCAGTTTCATTGCCGCCCCTCCTCAAACATTCGACCATCCGCCATCAATCACATGCACGCCGCCAGTGCTATAGGCCGCCTCTTCCGACGCCAGATAGACCACCAGGGCCGCAATCTCCTCGGGCCTGCCGATCCGCCCGATCGGCTGGCGCGCGATGAACGCCGCCTTCGCCGCTGCATAGTCGCCCGTGGCCTGCAGCCGCTGATCCAGCGACGGGCTCTCCACTGTCCCGGGGCAGATCGCATGCGCCCGGATGCCCCGGCCCACGAAATCGGCGGCAATGCTCTTGGTCATGCCGATCACCCCGGCCTTGGTCGCGCCATAGACGAACCGGCCCGGGGCCGCGATCACCGAGGACGCGACCGAGGCCATGTTGATCACCACGCCGCCGCCGCGCCCGATCATCCCCGGCAGGAACGCCCGGCACATCCGGTACATCGCCGTCATGTTCAGATCGACCGAAAACGCCCATTGCGCCTCGTCGCACTCCAGAATGGTCCCCGAGGCCACGAACCCGGCGCAGTTGAACAGCACATCCGGATCATGCGCCGCCGCCGCTGCGGCAATCGCCTCCGGCTGCAGCACGTCCAGAACCCGGGTCTCGATCCCCGCCGCCGCCAGGTCTGCCAGCGCCGCCGCGTTGATGTCGGTGCCCACCACCCGTGCGCCTTCACGCGCCATCATCAGCACCGTCGCCCGCCCGATCCCCTGTCCCGCCGCCGTCACCAGACAGCTCTTGCCGTGCAATCGTCCCGTCATCCCACCCGTTCCTTTCCGCAGTCTTTCCGGCCCGCAGTCTTTCTGGCCCGCATTCATTCCGGCTCAAATATCCCCGCCGGAGGCTCCGGCCTGCCCGCTCCCCCGCACCGGTCACACCGGCAGACAGGCCGGCCCGATCGGCTCGAAGCTTTTGTAGGTCAGGATGAACTCGGTATGGCCCAGCTCTTCCGACTTCGACGGCTGCCCCGAAGCCAGCGCCAGCACCAGATCGAAGATTTCCTGCCCGACCTCCTCCAGCGTCGCCTCGCCCTGCAGCACCCGGCCGGCGTTCACATCCATATCCTCGCTCAGCCGCGCAAACATGTGCGGATTGGCCGCGATCTTTATCACCGGCGCTATCGCCGAGCCCACCACCGAGCCGCGCCCGGTGACGAACAGCGTCAGATGCGCCCCCGACGCCATCATCTCGACGATCTCGGCATTGTCCGAAATGTTGGGAAAGCCGAACCGCACCTCGCCGTCCGGCACCACGTCCATCAGATACAGCCCTCCCTTCGGTGGAATGTCCCCCGGCTTGATCAGCCCGGAAATCGGGCTCTGCCCGGATTTCATGTAGGCCCCCAGCGATTTTTCCTCGATGGTGGTCAGCCCGCCCTCGGCGTTCCCGGCGGCAAACGAGCCATATCCCAGCGTCGCGTAGTAAACCGCCGCCTTGGCCACCGATGCCCGCAGCACCTCGCCCAGTTCCGGCGTCACCGCACGTTCGGCCATGATGTCCTCGCAGCCGATCAGTTCGCCGGTTTCCTCGAAAATGCAGGCCGCCCCCGCCGCCACCAGCTTGTCGAACGCGATCCCCGCCGCCGGATTGCCGGTGATGCCCGAGGTGCCGTCCGAGCCGCCGCAGACGGTGCCGACGATCAGCTCCGACAGCTGCATCGGCACCGTCGGCATTGCGGCCAGAACTAATGATTGTTCGCTTACCCAGTCCCGTCCGGCCGCGATCGTGCTGCGGGTGCCGCCGTCGTTCTGGATCACCAGCGTCCGCACCGCCCGGCCGCTGGCCCGGACCACCTGTTCCAGCTGGTAGCGGTTGAAACTTTCGCAGCCTAAACTGACCAGCAGCACCGCCCCGACATTCGGATGCGTGCACAGCCGCTCCATCATCTTCTGCGCATAGGGGTTCGGAAAACATCCCGGAAACCCGATCAGATGCGCCGCGTGATCGGCAGCGTCCGCCCCGCCGTCTGCCACCCCCGCCACGATCTGGCGCGCCACATGATGCGCGCATTCCACCAGATAGGCCACCGCCACCAGATTGCGGATGCCCTTGCGCCCGTCACTGCGCTGCCAGCCCCGCATCAGGCCCTCCCCGCGTCAAAGGCCGCCTGCGCCGCCTGCAGGGTATGGGTCGCGGTATAGTCGCTTGCCAGATTGTGGGTATGAACATGATCGCCGACCGCAATCGCCTGCGTCGCCCGGCCGATCGGCGCACCGTACTTGATCACCCGGTCGCCGTTGGCCACGGCCGCCCGGGCGATCTTGTGCCCCAGCCCCAGCCGTTCGCCGATCTGCACCGCCCGGCCCTCGACCACAATCAACTCGCCCGCCTCGACCGCGTCGCGCAGCACGAACACCGTGTCGCCGGGCGACAGCAGAAGCAACCTCGGATCGTTGGCAAACATCACACCCCCCGCAGCAGCCGCTGCACATGCCGCACCGAAGCCACCGCGTCCTGTGCCGCCTGCGCCGCACCCAGAGCATTGTCGGCATCGATCCGCGCCACCGCCGCCAGCATCGCTTCGACCGTCGCGATATTCGCCTCGCATTCCGCCACCGGGTCAAGACCCGTCAGATCGGGGAACGTGTCGAAATAGATCACGCCGCCGTAGCCATCGCGCCGGATCTGGCGCAGAATCTCCACCGTCTGCACCGCATGCACCGCGCCGACCATCACCCCGTCATCGCGCCGCCCGTAGCCGTCGTTCAGATGCACGCCCAGCACACGGGATCGCCGCGCCACCAGCGCCGCCGCCGCCGCCGGCATCTCGCCGGCATAAAGCATGTGCGCAAAATCCAGCGTCACCCCCAGATTGCCGCAGCCGGCCTCGTCGATCGCCAGCAGGGTGGTCGCGGCATCGCGCAGCAGCGCATAGGCCCGCGGCTCGTCCGGCTTGTATTCGATCGAGATATCGATGGCCGGATCGTGCGCCGCCACCTCGCGGATGCCGGCCACTTCCCATTCCCACAGTTGCGCATAATCGGCCTGAAACGGCACGTCAAAGCCGTCCTGCCCCAGCCACAGCGTCATCAACCCGATCCCGGCCGCGCCACAGGCATCGATGCCGCGCCTGGTCAGATCGATCGCCGCCCGCCGCACCGCGGCATCGGGATTGCTGAAGGCGCCGCGCCGGAACCCCGGATCGGAATAATAGCGCATCGCCAGACCATTGATCTGCAACCCCTGATCGCGCGCCGCCGCCACGATGTCGTTCGGTGCCGCCAGATGGTCCGGGTAATTCAGATCCAGATGGCCGAGCCCGCGCACCGTTCCCGCCCGCACCAGCATCTCGGCCACCGTCGGCTTGCGTCCCCAGACCGCCTCGTGCCCCGATGCGAACGAGTTCAGCCGCGTGGCATAGCGGGCCGTCAGGGGCGCTTTGGTCATGGTCGTCCTCCCTGCCGCCGGTTCCTACCGGGATTCCCGACACGGTGAAAGTACATTTCACCTGTCAAAAAAAACCAACGACGCGCGACTGCCGGACCGCAATAGCCGATGGCCCCGTCAGAAGTGAATGCGAAACTTCGCCCGCACCGCCGCATCGACATCCGGCGCAATCTTCGGCCACGACCCCTCGGCCAAAATCCTGTTCTTGCGCATGATGGCCTGCTGTATCAGATCGGGCGAGCCCATTTCCACCCACAGCTTCGGGGTCGATCGATCCGCCACCACCGGATAGATGTATTCGGTCTGCATCAGGCTCAGCGTCTGATCATGCCCCAGATAGTGCCCCGGCCCGCCCATGCAAACCGCCTTCATCGCATCCAGGCTCAGACTCTCGTCCGACACATCAATCCCCTTCACGCAGCGCAACACCTGCCCCAGCATGTCATCGCCCAGCACCAGCGATTCCATGCAGAACCCCATCAGGCTGGCATGCATGCCCACCGATTCGTACACCATGTTCAGCCCGGCCAGCCCGGCCATCACGTTGGAAATGGCCTGCTCCCACCCGGCCTGCATGTCGGGCAGCTTGGCATCGGCGATGCCCGCCGCCGCCCCGCCCGGCAGGCCATAGAACCGGTGCATCTGCGCGCAGCCCGCCGTCAGCAGCGCCTGCTCGCCCGACCCGCCAGACATCGCCCCGGTCCGCAGGTCCGACACGAACGGCCAGGTCCCGAAAATCGCCGGAAATCCGGGGCTCATGGCGTTCACATAGACCACGCCCGCCAGACATTCGGCCACCGCCTGCACGATGGCCGTGGCCAACGGTGCCGGTGCCGTCGCCCCGGCCTGCCCCGCACTCAAGAGCAGCACCGGCATCCCCGCCCGCACGCACATTTCCATGGTGCGGCACGACTCCTCGGCAAACTTCATCGGCGGCACCACGAAGCAGTTGGAGTTCGACACGAACGGCCGTTCCCGCCATTTGTCCTCGCCGCCGGCAATCATGTGCAGCAACTCGAAACACCCCGCCACATGCGCCGGTTCCGAAAACGAGGTGCCGACATGCTTGGTGGTCCCCGAGGCACAGGCATAAAGCGTGTTCACGTCCATGTCGAAATTGTCGAGCACATCGCGGCACACCATCGCGCGCTGGAAGAAATGCACGTTGTCCAGCTCGTGCGTCAGCTTGGCCGCCATGTACAGATCCGCCGCCGTCGCATCGCGGTAGGCCCGCTTTTCGACATCGACCACATGCACCGCCGCCCCTGCGGTGCCGAAATGCACGCGGGCACCCGACAGATGCAGATCATGCTTTTCCTCGCGGCCAAACAATGTGATGTCGCGGCCCGCCACAGCCAGCATGTCCTCGACCAAAGCGCGCGGAAACCGGATGCGCCCGTCCGCCCCCTGCACCGCCCCGGCCCCGGTCAATATCGCCACGCCCGAGGCCGGCGCATCCGCCAGCCCGATCTCTTCCAGCGCCTGCATCGCCGCCTCGTGAATGCGCAGCACATCGGCCTGCGACAGCGGATTGTACTGCCCGCCGCTCATCCCGGCCCGCAGCGGCCGCTTTTCGGCGCTCAGCGGCACCGACCGCACCGCCACCCGTGCCGCCCGCCCGCCAGACCGCCGCCCGCCGCCCCGCACTTCCGTCGCCGGTATGTCCAGTATCATCGCCGATCTCCTCGAACCGGAAGCGCCCCGCGCCCCTCTTCTTTTCCCAAATATCCCCGCCGGAGGCACCGGCTTCGCCGCCCGCCCCGACCGGCGTCAGCGACCTGCGTCAGCCGCCCCCCTGGCCAGCAGGACATCGATCTCGCCCCCCGCTGCCGCTCCGTCGATCAGCGGCTGAAACGATCCCACGCCCAGCATCGCCGCCAGCGCCCCCCGCACTGCCCCGTGCGCCACCCGCGCCACCTGACTGCCGAGCGAAATGCGCCGCACCCCCATCGCCGCCAGTTCGGCCACACCCAAGGCCCGCAGCGGCCCCGCCGCCAGCGCATTCACCGGCTTGGTCACCGCCGCCAGCACGCGTGCCAGTTCCGACCGCCCCGGCGGCACCGGCAGATACAACAGATCCGCCCCCGCCGCCTCGAACGCCTGCAACCGCCGGATACCCTCCGCCAGATCATAGACCCCGTTCATCACCCCATCTGCCCGCGCACACAGCACGAACGGCCGCCCCAGGCCCCGCGCCGCGCCCACCGCCGCCCGTACCCGCTCCAGCGCCAGCGCGAAATCATAGGCCGGCGCCCCGGACACCGGCATGGTATCCTCGATCGAACAACCGGAAAGCCCGACCTCGCCTGCCAGCCGCACCGTTTCGGCCACCGCGTCCGGCGCGTCGGCAAAGCCGTTCTCGAAATCCCCCGACAGCGGCAACCCGGTCGCCCCCAGCAGATCGGCCGCATGCGCCAGCGCCTCGTCGCGGCTGACCCCGCCCAGATCGGCCCGCCCCATCACGAACGCATGCGCTGCCGAACTGGTGCCCAGCGCCACTGCCCCCATCGCCGCCATCATCCGCGCCGTCCCGCGGTCCCACGGGTTGGGCATCACGAAACACCCCGCCTGATGCAGATCCCAGAACCGCTGATGCCGTGCTGCCAGGTTCATTCGACATCTCCCTGCTATGCTTTGTTCCTCAAGTATCCCCGCGCGGAGCGCTCGCCCAAAGGGCGAAACCTTCAGTGTCTCCGACGCGGATATTTGAGGAACAAAGAAACATCACATCCTGACCCGCGCCGCGCCCGGATCATACATCGGTTTCAACGATACCTCTGCCGCCACGATCCGCCCCGCCACATCGACGGCGTAATCCGACGCCAACACCTCTTCAGCGCTTTGCCCGGCGCAGGGCACATAGCCCATCCCGATCGCCCCGCCGAGGTGGTGGCCGTAATTCCCCGAGGTCACGATCGACACGATCCTGCCATCGCGCAGGATCGGCTCGTTGTGAAACAGCATCGCCTCCGGATCGGTCAGCCGGAACTGGACCATCCGCCGCTTCAGCCCCGCGTCGCGCTTGTGCAGCACCGCATCCCGCCCGATGAAATCGCCCTTGGCGGTCCTGACCGCAAAGCCCAAACCCGCCTCCAGCACATGATCCTCATCGGTGATGTCATGGCCGAAATGCCGGAACGCCTTCTCGATCCGGCACGAATCCAGCGTGTGCAACCCGCAGAGCGTCAACCCGTGCGCCGCCCCAGCCGCCGCCAACGCCTCGAATACATGGACTGCCTGGTCGGTCGAGACATACAGCTCCCACCCCAACTCGCCCACGTAAGACACCCGGTGGGCGCGGGCGATCCCCATCCCCACCTCGATCTCCCGCGCCGTGCCATAGGGAAAACCGGCGTTCGACAGATCGTCCGGGCTAACATCTGTCAGCAGGTCCCGCGCCTTCGGCCCCATCACGCACAGCACCGCCTCGCCCGCCGTCACATCCGTCACCACCGCGAACGCCTCGCCGACATGGCGGCGCAGCCAGGACAGATCGCGCTGCAACGTCGCCCCCGGCACCACCAGCAGGAACGCGCATTCCCCAAGCCGCGTCACCGTCAGATCGCTCTCGATCCCGCCCCGGTCGTTCAGCATCTGCGTATAAACGATGCCGCCCGTCGCCACATCCACATCCGCCCCGCACAGCCGCTGCAACAGCGTCAGCGCGTCGCGCCCCTCGACCCGGATCTTGCCGAACGAGGTCATGTCAAAGAGCCCCACACCATTTCGCACCGCCAGATGCTCGGCGCGCTGATTGTCGAACCAGTTCTGCCGGCCCCAGCCATAGCGGTAGTCCCGCTCCTGCCCCGGACGCGCGAACCAGTTCGCCCGCTCCCACCCCGCCATCTCGCCAAACACCGCCCCCCGCGCCGCCAGATGCGCGTGCAGCGGTGACCGCCGAACGCCGCGCGAGGTCGCCACCTGCCGGTACGGATAGTGGTCGGCATACAAGAGCCCCAAAGTCTCGGTGACCCGCTCCTTCAGATAGGCCCGGTTGCGCTGGAACGGTTGCGCCCGCCTGATGTCGGCGTCCCACAGATCAAAGGGCGGATGCCCCTTGTCCATCCATTCCGCCAGCGCCATCCCCGCGCCGCCAGACGACACGATGCCGATCGAGTTGTACCCCGCCGCCACCCAATACCCGCCCAGTTCCGGCGCCTCGCCCAGATAGTAGCGGTTGTCCGGCGTGAAGCTTTCCGGCCCGTTGAAAAAGGTATGGATGCCCGCCGTCGCCAGCATCGGCATCCGGTTCACCGCCGCCGCCAGGATCGGCTCGAAATGATCGAAATCCTCTGGCAACTGGTCAAAGCAGAAATCCTCGCGGATCCCCGCCATCCCCCACGGCTTGGCCTTCGGCTCGAACGCCCCCAGCATCATCTTGCCGGCATCTTCCTTGTAATAGGCGCATTCATCGGGCACCCGCAGCACCGGCAACTGGCTCAGCCCCGCCACCGGCTCGGTCACGATGTAGAAATGCTCGCAGGCATGCAGCGGCAGCGTCACCCCGACCGAGGCCGCCAGATCCCGCCCCCACATGCCACCGCAATTCACCACCAGATCGCAGGCAATCGTCCCGACCTCGCCGCCCGCGTCCCACGCCACCCCGGTCACCCTTCCCCCGGAATGCGTCACCCGCGTCACCTTCACCCCCTCGAAGATTGCGGCCCCCTGCATCCGCGCCCCCTTGGCCAAAGCCTGCGCGATGTTGGCAGGATCACACTGCCCGTCACCGGGCAGATGCACCGCCCCCACCACATCCGCAACATTCACATGGCTGTACATGCGCTTGACATCGCTCGGGGAAATCTCCGACACCTCGATGTCGAAGGCCCGCGCCAGCGCCGCCTGCCGCTTCAACTCGACATGCCGGTCCGTGGTCAGCGCCACCGAGATCGAGCCGTTGCGCCGCATGCCCGTCGCCACCCCGGTCTCGGCCTCCAGCCGCCGGTACAACTCGGCCGAATAGCGCGCCAGCCGCGTCATGTTAAGCGTGGCCCGCAACTGCCCGATCAGCCCTGCCGCGTGCCAGGTGGTCCCCGACGTCAGTTGCTTGCGTTCCAGCAGCACCACATCCCGCCACCCCAGCGCCGCCAGATGATAGGCGACCGAACAGCCGGAAATTCCGCCGCCGATGATCACGACACGCGCCTGCTTCGGAAGGTCGGCTGTCTTGAGCAGATCAGTCATGCGCAGTCTCCGACGGGATCAGAACCAGTTTACCGGGATAACGCCCGGCCGCCAGATCCGCCTGTGCCTGCACGATCTGACGCAAGGGGTAGACCTTCGATACTAAAGGCCGCGCCTGCCCGGTGTTGATGATCGTCACCAGCCCGGCAAACACCTCGCGGCTTTGGTGGGTGCAGCCGAACAGTGTCAGATCGTTCAGATAGACGGTGCGCAGATCGCCCGCCATCATCGGCCCCGCCACCGCCCCCGACACCGCATAGCGCCCGCCGGGTTTCAGCGCCGTCAGCCGGTCGTTCCAGCCGTCGCCACCGACCACGTCGATCACCACATCAAAGCTTTTCGACCCCGGCACCGCCTCGCGGTCCAGCACCAGCGCGCCCGCTGCCCGCACCACATCCGCCTTGGCCGCCGAACATTGCCCGGTCACCAAAGCCCCGCGCAACACCGCCAGCTGTACCGCCGCATGGCCGACCCCACCCGCCGCAGCGGTCACCAGCACCCGCTCGCCCACCCTGACCGCCGCCCGGCTCAACAGATTGTGCGCCGTGCCATAAGCACAGGGCATCGCCCCGATCTCGATATCGCTCAGGACCGAAGCGCTCACGTCATGCAGATGCCGCGCCTGCAACAGACGGAACTCCGCCAACGTCCCGTCAAACTCCGACCCGATCGACCGGAACGCTAGCGGGTTCTCCGCCGTCGGCTCAGCCTGATTGGTCGGGCAAATGACCCGCGCCCCCAAACGCACCCCTTCGACCCCCGCTCCCAACGCCACCACCCGCCCGCAAAGGTCCGAGCCCTGAATCCGCGGAAACGCGATCACCCCCGCCCAACCGGCCTCCTCACCCTTGTCGTGCCAGCCGACCCGCGTGTTGATATCCGTCGCATTCACCCCCGCCGCCAGCACCTGCACCAACACCTCGCCCGGCCCTGGCTTCGGCACCGCGATCCGGTCCGACCAGACCAGCCGCTCCGGCCCGCAATGCCGCATCAACTGCACACCGCTCATCTGCTCCGGCACGCTCACACGGCCCCCCTGCAGACCCGGCAATCTGCCATGCCCGCTCCCCGAAACCGCCCGCCATCCGCCTCACGCACAGCCTCACTCCTCCTTGTTCCACAAATACCCCCGCCGGAGGCTCTGTTTTGTGGGAAAGTGCCCCCTCAGCCGCGCAACCGCTCGTTCGCCGGATCCCACAGCGGCTTGTCGGCCTGCACCACCGCGCCGAACCGCTCGCCGTAAATCTCGACCTCGACCGCCGTTCCCGGCACCGCCAGTTCCGCCTTCAACATGCCCAGCGCGACCGAAGCCCCAACCCGGTAGCCCCAGGCCCCCGAGGTGGTCTCCCCGACCACCGCTCCGTCATGCCACAACGTCGACATGTACGGCGCGTCGCATTCACCCGCGTCCACCAGCAAGGTCACAAACCGCTTGCGCGCCCCGCGCTGCTTCTCGGCCAGCAACGCCGCCTTGCCGACGAACTCCGGCTTGTCCCAGCGGATGAACCGCTCCAGCCCGCCCTCCAGCAGCGTATAATCGGTCGACAGATCGCCCTTCCACGCCCGATAGCCCTTTTCGACCCGCAAGGAGTTCAAGGCAAACATTCCGAACGGCACCGCCCCCGCCGCCAGAACCGCCTCGTAAATCACCGGCATGTCTTCATGCAACGCATGAACTTCCCAGCCCAGCTCCCCGGCAAAGCTCACTCTTAAGAGCTGGCATTCCCGCCCCGCCACGCGCCCCGTCTGATGCGACAGCCACGGCAAGGACCAATCCGCCTCGCCAATCCCCGCGAACAAATCCCGCGCCTTCGGCCCTGTCACGATCAGCGTATCCCGTTCCCCCGACCGGTCCTCCAGCAACAAACCACGTGCAAGCCGCCCCTTCAGCCACTCGAAATCATGCCACTGCGCCACCGACGCCGTGATCAGCGTAAACCGGTCGCCGCCGCCACTCAAAACCGTCATCTCGGTCTGTATGCGCCCCCGCTCATCGGCGAAATAGACCAGCCCGACCCGCCCCTCTTTCGGCAAGCCCCCCGCTACCATGCCCGACAGCCACGCGCCCGCCCCCGCGCCCGACAGCTCGAACCGCGAGAATCCCGGCAGGTCCAGCACCCCGACCCCGTCGCGCACCGCCGCGCATTCCGCCCTGATCCGTGCCTCCCACGGCCCCGCCCGTCCCCAGGTCTGCGCCGCCGCAAAGCTCACGTCATCGCCCGGGTGCGCGAACCAGTTCGCCCGCTCCCAGCCGTTATAGGCCCCGAACACCCCGCCCAGAGCCCGTACCCGCTCATGCACCGGGCTCAGCCGCCGGTCAGCGCCCGCCGGCCAGCGCGCCAGTGGAAACTGCATCCCGTACTCGTGCCCGTAAACTTCCATCCCCTTGGCCACGCAATACGCGTCATCGGTATAGCCCGTGAACCGCCGCGGATCGCACGACCACATGTCCCATTCGGTCGCGCCCGTCGTCACCCACTCCGCCAGCACCTTGCCCGCCCCGCCGGCCTGCGCGATGCCGAACGTGAACACACATGCCTCATACGCATTCGGCACCCCGGGCATCGGCCCGATCAAGGGGTTGCCATCCGGCGTGTAAGGAATCGGTCCGTTGATCACTTTCGATATCCCCGCCGTGCCCAACAGCGGCACCCGTGCCATCGCGTCCTCGATGTACCATTCCAGCCGGTCCAGATCGTCAGGGTACAACTGGAACGAAAAATCCTCGGGCAGCGGGTCATCCGGCGTCACCCAATGCGCCCGGCAATTGCGCTCATAGGGCCCCAGATTGAACCCGGTCTTTTCCTGTCGCAGGTAATACGACGAATCCACATCGCGCAGCAGCGGCAGCTTGTGCCCGACCTCGCGGCTCCAGGCCTCGATTTCGGCAATCGGCTCGCTCAGCAGATACTGGTGGCTCATCGCCACCATCGGCACCCGCCGCCCGCCATGCGGAATAAACCACTCGCCCACTCGCTGCGCATAGTACCCCGCCGCGTTCACCACGATGTCGCAGCGGATATCGCCGCGCGCCGTATGCACCACCCATTCACCCGCCACCCGCGATACGCCGGTGGCCGGGCAAAACCGCACAATCGTCGCCCCCATCTCGCGCGCGCCCTTGGCCAACGCTTGCGTCAGCTGCGCCGGATCGATGTCGCCATCGGCGGGGTCATAGAGCGCCCCCTTCAGATCATGGGTCTCCAGAAACGGATACTTCCCCTTGATCTCGTCCACGCCAAGCACATCGATCGCCATCCCCTGATAGCGCCCCATGCCCTTGGCGCGAGCGAACTCCATCATCCGCTCGCGCGAATGCGCCAGCCGGATCGAGCCGGTCACATGATAGTTCATCGGATAGCCGACCGCCTCGCCGAGCCCGCGGTACAACTCCGTCGAATACCGCTGCAGGTTCATCAGCGACCAGCTGGTCGAAAACGTCGGCACATTCCCCGCCGCATGCCAGGTGCTGCCGGCCGTTAGCTCGTTCTTCTCCAGCAGCACGCAGTGGGTCCAGCCAGCCTTTGCCAGATGGTACAGCGACGATACCCCCACCGCCCCGCCACCGATGATCACCACGCGCGCTTGCGAAGGCATCTGTGCGTGGCTCGGGGTCGTCTGTGCGGCGGGCTCGGCCATCGATCAGCTCCGGAAATTCACCTGCATGAAAGCTGCATGAAACCTGCATGCTTTCCACATCCATCGCTAAGCCGCTTTCTCCGCCCCTTCAATCATCACGCAGGGGCTTTATTGATCGACAATTCAGATTAGACTGCCCCCCGAACCGCCGGAGCGCAGCCATGCAGATCGACCTGATCGACACTTTCCTCGACCTGATGGAAACCAACAGCTTCAACCGCACCGCCGACCGGCTCGGCGTCAAGCAATCCACCGTCTCGACCCGTATCCAGTCGCTCGAGGCCCAGCTTTGCGCCTCGCTGTTCGAACGCTCCCGCGCCGGCACCACGCCAACCACCGCCGGCCTGGCCTTTCTCAGCCATGCACGCGCACTCCGCCATGAATGGAACGAGGCGCGCCGCTCGCTGTCGGGCGGCACCTCCGAGGGCCCGCGCCTGCGCCTCGGCCTGCAATCCGACCTCGCCACCACCCATATCGGCGACTGGGTGCCCGCCCTCCTCGCCGCCCTTCCCGGTGCCACCTTCTACATCGAGGCAGATTTTTCCGCGCAAATGTCAGAGGATGTGCTGTCCGGCGCACACGATCTCGCCATCCTGTTCACCCCGTTCCCACACCCAGATCTGCACTACGAACGGCTCGGCGACATCACCTACCGCATGGTCTCGACCCACGCCGAGACGCTGGCTCAGGTAGCCCCCGACCGCCTGATGCTCGCCGATTACTCCCCGGCCTTTTCGGCGGCGCAGCGCGATGTGCTGACCCAGCCCGCCAGATCGCCCGTCGCCTCCGGCCTCTCGACCACGGTCGCCAGCCTGTTGCGCACCCTCGGCGGCTCCGCCTATCTGATCGAGCGCTCGGCGCAGGCGCTGGTGGCCGACGGCATCGCCCGCTTCGTGACCGATGCCCCGCCGATCCCGCAGCCGGTGCATTGCGTCATCCACATCCGACGCCGTCACGTCGCCACCCATCGCCGCCTGCTCGGTGCGCTGCGGGCCCAGTTTGCACCCACTGCCCCGCCCATTGCCCCGCCCATTGTCCCGCCCAATGTCCCGTCCGGTGATCGACCGCGCGCATAAGAACTTCAATCCGGTTTGCGCGCCTGCCACCCGTCGTTAGAGTGCGGCAAAATCGACATTCCGGGGGTCAGAATGCACTATGGTTTCGTCGGCTTGGGCAACCTCGGCGCCCACCTCGCTGCGTCCTTGCTCCGCGAAGGCTTCGCCGTCACCGTCACCGACATCAACCGCCAGACAGCGGAAAAACTTGAACAATCCGGCGCACGCTGGGCCGACAGCCCCGCCGCTCTGACTCAAAGGGTAGATGCCGTCATCACTTGCCTGCCCTCGCCAGCCATTTCGGCGGCGGTGCTGTCGGACATTCTCACCACCGCCAAACCGGGGCAAACCTGGATCGAGATGTCCACCCTCGGCCGCGAAGAAATCCTCCGCCTCGCTGATATTGCAGCACAAAAAGGCGTCCGCACCTTGGAGCTTCCCGTCACCGGCGGTGTCCACCTCGCCGCACGCGGCGAAATCACCATGCTGGTCGGTGGCGACGATGACCTGTTCGCGCTGCACGAACCGGCGATAAAGGCCATGGGAAACAAGGTGTTCCACATGGGCCCGCTCGGCTCTGCCGCTGTGATCAAGGTCATAACCAACATGCTCGCCTTCATCCACCTCGTCGCGGATGGCGAGGCGCTGATGCTGGCCAAACGCGGCGGCCTTGATCTTGGCAAAGCCTGGGCTGCCATCACCGCCTCCTCCGGCTCGAGCTTCGTGCATGAGACAGAAGGGCAACTGATCCTGAACGGCAGCTACGACATCGCCTTCACAATGGATCTGGCGCTGAAAGACCTCGGCTTTGCCATGGGCTTCGGGCGTGACTACGGCGTACCGCTCGATCTCGCCGGGCAAACGCTGCAAACATTCATCAAGGGCAAATCGGTCTATGGCGGTCAGGCGCAATCGACCCAGATCGTGAAACTGCTGGAAGATGCGCTTGGCACCGACCTGCGCGCGCCCGGCTTCCCGGCCCGTCTGGAATAGTTGACAAGCGCTTAATGCCGGCAGGAAATCTGATCTATTTCAATTTCTTACCAAGCGTAACACACGTGTTATGCCCTCTCTTCGGACTCTTTGTTCCCTGAATATCCCCGCCGGAGGCTCCGCCAGCGGCGCCAGATCACCCTCTCAGACCGCACTACGCGGCCGCCCCGAGGCCGTCACCCTGACCGCCGCCTCAATGAACATCGCCTGCCCCTCGATCACTGCCTCGCGCACTTCATGGGCTACCGAGAACCGCACATCCACCGCCCCCGCCGACCGCGCCAGCCCCAAAGCCTCCTCCCGCAACACAGCCTCCAGCGCCGCCAACGCCGCCGCCTTGTCGCCGAACTGCGCCGGCCCCGTCGCCAGATGCGCCGTGAACCGACCCGCGCCCGGGCTTGTCACCAGCCCCTCGGCCCGCATCGACACCTGCCCCACCACCGCGCCGATCGCGTTGGCCACCCCGGCATGTTCGGGCAGGATCATCCTTGCCTCCAGCCTCTCACCCACCGCCCCGTAATAACTCGGTGCCGACGCCCCGAGCCCGATCACCGGCACCCCCAGCCGCAGCGTCACCTGCACCACGCCTTCGTGCCGGTCCAGCCCTCCCTTCGTCAGCGGATGCCGCGCCAGCACTTCGGGGGCAATGCCGCCCCAATCGCCCCCGTCCTCGTCGAACGCCGCCTCCAGCAGGCATTCCACCGTCTGCTCGGTCAGCTGCTCGATGATGCACCCGGCCATCGCTTCCGGCCCGTCCGCGATCCGCTCGCCGCTGCCGTCGCGCTTGCGTGCGAACAGCGTCAGCGCCTTGGCCGCCGCCGCGCCATCCCAGACCTGCAGCCGCCCCAGCACATGGCTGGCATCCGACGGCGTCACCCCCGAAATCATGACCGCGCCCCGCGCCACCAGCCGCGCCAGCGCCGCTTCTTCCAGCCGCGAGGTCAGGGCCCCGGCCACGGTGCAGGGATCGTCGCCGATCCGGTCCAGCACCGATTGTTCGCGGCTGCTCAGCCCGGTTGCGCCGTCGCTTTGCCGCATGGGCACGATGAAACGCCCGTCATGTTCGCCGGCCACCTCGGAATTCAGCGCCCGGTCCAGCGCTGCATGCACCAGGCCGGGATGGTCCTGCGCCAGAAGCGACACCGGGATCAGCCGGCGCGGCCCCAGCCGGAGCCCTCCGGCCAGCCCGCCCGACACCAGATGCACCTCGCTGTCGCCACCCAGTCCGCTGGTCCGCATCGCCACCGCTTCGACCATGGTGCGGTAGGCACCGACCCGCGCCCCCATCGGATCGATCTTGGGCCGGCCGCCACGCAGCAGCGCCACATCCGTCGTGGTCCCGCCGATATCGCTGACCAGCGCATTGCTTTCGCCGGTCAGCCAGCGCGCGCCCTCGATCGACGCCGCCGGTCCGGACAGGATGGTCTCGATCGGCCGCTCGCGCGCCATCGCAGCCGAGATCAGCGCACCGTCACCGCGCACCAGCATCAGCGGCGCCGCGATCCCCACGGCCCGCAAATGCGCCTCGCAGCCGCTGACCAGCTGATCGATCATCCCGATCAATCGGGCGTTCAACACCGCCGTCAGCGCCCGCTTCGGCCCGTTCAGCCGCGCCGAAAGCTCGTGCGCACAGGTCACCGGCCGCCCGGTCACCGACCGGATCAGGCCGCGCACCGCCAGTTCGTGCGCCGGATTGCGCACACCGAACCGCGCTGCCACGGCAAAGCCGGTGACCTGCGGGCCCAGCACGGCAAGCTCCGCCGCCAGCCGGCCCATATCCAACGGCCCGATCTCGCGCCCGGCGTGGTCATGGCCTCCGGCAACCTGCACCACCGGATCGCCCTTCAGCGCCTCCAAGAGCCCGCCCCGCGCGAGGTCGGCCTCGGCAAAGCCGATGAACACCAGCGCCACCCGTCCGCCCTGTCCCTCGACCAGCGCGTTGGTGGCCAGCGTGGTCGACAGCGACACCAGCACGACCTCGTCAACCCGGGTTCCGGCCCCGGCCAGCGCCGCATCGACCGCCCGCCCGATGCCCAGCGACAAATCCTGACGCGTGGTCAACGACTTGGCCGAGGCCAGCACCCGTGTCGTGCCTTCGTCCAGTACCACCGCATCGGTATAGGTACCGCCGGTATCAACGCCAAGAACCACTGCCATGTATCAGCCCACTGTTGCACTTGACCGCCTAGGGTCAAACGCCCGCCGCGTCAGCCCCATTAACGACGCACTTTGTCGCCGATCGGCAAGCCGCGCCGCAGTGCGCTGGCGCTGACCCCGAACCGCCGGCGGAACGCCCGCGAAAACGCCGCTTGCGAGGCAAACCCGCAGCGCAGCGCCACGCCCTGGACCGGATGCCGGGTATCGACCACCAACCGCCGCGCCGCCTGCAGCCGCAAGTTCAACCCGTAAGCCCCGGGCCCCATCCCCAGTTCGGCCTTGAACAGCGCCTCCAGCCGCCGCACCGACAGGCCGGTTGCCACCGCCACCTGCGCCACCGTCTCGGGCTCCTCCAGCCGCGCCTCCATCCGCGCCATCGCTGCTGCCACGCGGGCATCGCCGCGCAACCGGCGCGGCGCGATCTGCGGCTCGGCTCCGTCACGCGGCTGATAGATGAAACTGGCGGCAACCTGCAACGCCAGAGCCGTCCCGTGCCGCGCCCGGATCAGATGCAGCATCAAGTCCGCCGCCGGTGCCGCCCCGCCGGCGGTAAAACGCGGGCCAGAAATTACGAACCGGTCCGCCACCACCTCGATGCCAGGATGCGCCGCCGCCAGATCCTCCAGATCCTCCCAGTGCACCGTCGCCCGGTGCCCGTCCAGGAGCCCGGCCCGCGCCAGCACCCAGGCCCCGGCATCGATGCCACCAACCGCCCGGAACCGGGGTGCGATCCGCCGCAAGGCAGCGATCAGCGGCCGGGTCGCCACTTCGGCCTGCCGGAACCCCGCCACCACGATCAGCGCATCGGCCCCGACCGCTGCCGGCAAGCCGCCGCGCGACGGCAGCGAAATCCCGCAGGTCAGCGGCACCGCCGCCCCGTCGGGCGAAACCACCCGCCAGCGATAGGCCTCGTGCCCCAGATGCCGGTTGGCGCTGCGCATCGGGTCCAGCGTCGCCGCCACTTCCCAGATCGACGCCTGTGGCAGCACCAGCAGGGCGATGCCCAAAGGCTGTGACGACGGGGCAAAGATGGCTGCGGGATTCGTCATATCCCCTTCGTATTTCGCAAAACGTGACCCCGCAACCCCGCTATAGTCCCGCCAGAACAGGGAGCGGGCCATGCCACTTGCCATGAACAGACAGGTCTTCATCACCTGCGCCGTCACCGGCTCCGGTAGAACCCAGGATCGCAGCCCGCACGTCCCGCGCTCGCCTGCCCAGATCGCCGACAGCGCAATTGCCGCAGCCAAGGCCGGGGCCGCCATCGTGCATTGCCATGTCCGCGACCCAGACACCGGCAAACCCTCGCGCGATGTCGCGCTGTACCGCGAGGTTACCGAGCGTATCCGCGACAGCGCCACTGATGTCGTGCTGAACCTGACCGCCGGCATGGGCGGCGACTTGGTGTTCGGCCCGGTCGAATCCCCCCTGCCGCTGATCAAGGGCACCGACATGGGCGGCGCCAGCAACCGCATGGAGCATGTCGCCCAATGCCTGCCCGAGATTTGCACCCTCGACTGCGGCACGATGAATTTCAACGAAGCCGACTATGTGATGACCAACACCCCCGGCATGCTGCGCGCCATGGGTTCCATGATGACCGCCCTTGGCGTCTGCCCCGAGATCGAGGCGTTTGACACCGGCCATCTGTGGTTCGCCAGGGAACTGGCGAAAGAGGGCGTGCTGAAATCCCCCGCTCTCGTGCAGTTGTGCATGGGTGTGCCGTGGGGCGCACCGGATGACCTGAACACCTTCCTGGCCATGGTCAACAACGTCCCGTCCGACTGGAACTGGTCGGCATTTTCCATCGGCCGCAATCAGATGGCCTATGTCGCCGCCGCCGTGCTGGCCGGTGGCAACTGCCGTGTCGGGCTCGAGGATAACCTCTGGCTCGACAAGGGCGTGCTGGCCAGCAATGCTCAACTGGTGGAACTTGCCGTCAGCCTGATCGAGAATCTCGGGGCCCACGTCATCACCCCGGCCGAGGTCCGGACCCGGCTTGGCCTGACCAAGCGCGCGCCGAAATCCGGCTGACGGCCATATGCATGAAACCTGCATGAAACCTGCATGAAACCCACCTGGCCAAATGGCCGCCCGGCAAAGGAAATTCCGCCATGGCAAGAAAAGCGGCACTCATCGGCGGCGGCGTCATCGGCGGCGGCTGGACCGCACGGTTCCTGCTGAACGGCTGGGATGTCGCGGTGTTCGACCCCGGCGAGGGCGCAGAGCGCAATGTCAACATCATGCTCTCGAACGCGCGTCTGGCGGTACCGTCGCTTTACGACGGACCGATGCCGCCCGAGGGCAAGCTGTCATTCGCCGGCACAATGGCCGAGGCGCTGGACGGTGCCGAGTATGTGCAGGAAAGTGTCAGCGAAAGGCTGGAGCTGAAACACAAGGTCTATGCCCAGATGCAGCAGTTCAATCCCGATATCCTGATTGGGTCCTCAACCTCGGGATTCAAGGCCGTCGATCTGCAAAAGGGCGCGTCGGCTCCGCACAACATCATCGTCGCCCATCCTTTCACGCCGGTCTACCTGCTTCCGCTCTGCGAAATCTCGGCCTCGGCGGCAAATACACCCGAGGTGATCCGGCGCACTGTCGAAATTACCAAGGATATCGGGATGTTCCCGCTGGTGATGCGCAAGGAAATCGACGCCTTCATCGGCAGCCGGTTCCTCGAAGCCGTCTGGCGCGAGGCGCTCTGGATGCTGAAAGACGGGATCGCCACCACCGAAGAAATCGATGACGCGATCCGGATGAGTTTCGGCCTTCGCTGGGCCCAGATGGGCCTTTTCGAGAACTACCGCATCGCCGGCGGCGAGGCTGGGATGCGGCATTTCATGGCGCAGTTCGGCCCGGCCCTGAAATGGCCCTGGACCAAGCTGACCGATGTGCCGGAATTCAACGACGAACTCGTCGATCTGGTGGCAGGGCAATCCGACGCGCAATCCGGCATGTACCCGATCCGCGATCTGGAGCGGATGCGCGACCAGAACCTTGTGGGAATCCTGCGGTCGCTGAAGGACCGCAACTGTGGTGCGGGCCGCGTGCTGAACGAGCACGACGCCAGCAGACGTGCAGCGGTGTTCGCCCGGGAAACCATGCCACAGGGCCCGCTTGCCCTGGCGCAGATGCAGGTACTGCCCGGCTGGATCGATTACAACGGCCACATGACCGAAAGCCGATATCTGTTCGCCGGATCAGAGACTTGCGACGCGTTCCTGCGCTTGATCGGCGCTGACCTCGACTATGTCAAGGGCGGTCACAGCTACTATTCCGCCGAAACCCACATCCTGCATCTGGGCGAGGCGAAGCTCGGCGACGTCCTGACCGGAACCCTGCAAATCCTGTCGTCCGACGACAAGCGCATCCATGTCTTCATGCGCGTGCTGAAAGGCGAAACTGCCGTTGCCACGGTCGAGCAGATTCTGCTGCATGTCGACATGCAGCTCGGCAAAACCTGCGCTGCCCCCGAAACCATACTGTCCCGCCTGCGCCCCCTTATGCAGGCTCACGCCACCCTGCCGCGCCCCGAAGCGGCGGGTCGGCATGTTGCGCAAAGGAAATCCTGATGCAGTTCGGCCTGACGCAAGAGCAGCAGATGATTGTTTCCACCGTCCGCAGTTTCGTGGAGAACGAGATTTATCCCCATGAAAAGCTGGTGGAAAATCTGGGAACTGTCCCTGCCGAAATTGGCGCGGAAATCAAGCGCAAGACCATCGAGCTTGGCTTTTACGCCTGCAATTTCCCCGAAAGCGTCGGCGGTGCCGGCCTGTCGCACCTGGAGTTTGCGCTGGTCGAGCGCGAACTGGGGCGCGGCTCGATGGCGCTCAATCATTTCTTCGGGCGTCCGCAGAACATCCTGATGGCCTGCCAAGGCGAACAGATCGCGCGTTACCTCAGGCCTGCAGTGCGCGGCGAGCGGATGGATGCGCTGGCGATGACCGAACCCGACGCCGGCTCCGACATCCGCAGCATGAAAACCAACGCGCGGCGCGACGGCGGCGATTGGGTGATCAATGGCACCAAGCACTTCATCTCCGGCGCTGAACATGCTGATTTCGTGATCGTTTTTGTGGCAACGGGTGAAGAGGCCGCGACGGTTCCGAAAAAGAAGATCACCACGTTTCTGGTGGATAGCGGCACGCCCGGCTTTACCATCCGCGAGGGTTACAGATCCGTCAGCCACCGGGGCTACAAGAACATGATCCTGGAGTTCGACAACTGCCGCCTGCCCGATGCGCAGGTTCTGGGCGACGTCGATGGCGGTTTTGCGGTAATGAACGAATGGCTCTATGCCACGCGGATCACCGTCGCCACCATGTCGGTCGGCCGCGCCCGGCGGGTGTTCGACTACATGCTGGCCTACGCCGCCGCGCGCAAGCAGTTTGGCCAGCCGATCGGCAAGTTCCAGGGCGTCGGTTTCCAGTTGGCCGACAGCATAACCGAGATTGATGCCGCCGACTGGTTGACACTTGCCGCCGCCTGGCGGCTGGATCAGGGGCTGCCGGCCAACCGCGAAATTGCGTCCGCCAAGCTCTATGCCTCCGAAATGCTGGCCAGAATCACGGACCGCGCGATCCAGGTTCATGGCGGGATGGGACTGATGGACGATCTGCCGCTGGAGCGATTCTGGCGCGATGCAAGGGTCGAGCGGATCTGGGACGGCACCTCGGAAATTCAACGCCACATCATCGCACGCGACCTGCTGCGCCCGCTCGGTGCCTGAGGCCGGAGCCTCCGGCGGGGATATTTGGGAAAAGAAGAAACGAAATGTTAATCAAGTTGCTGAAATGTGGAAGGACGGTACAGGCGGGGACGCCGATGACCGCAAAAGGCGAAGGTGCCCTGTTTTCCACGCGAAAGCGGGGCACTTCTTCTGCCTTGCGCTTCTTCTTTTCGCAAGTATCCCGGGGGTCCGGGGGCAGAGCCCCCGGCCCTGCCACCTAGAGTCCCCACCATGTCCCGCGACCTTTCCCGCCTGCTGCGACCAAAATCCATCGCTGTGCTTGGGTCTGTCTGGGCAGAAAATGTCATCGCTCAGTGCCACAAGATGGGGTTTCAGGGCCCGATCTGGCCCGTCCACCCGTCGCGCGCCGAAATTGGCGGGCAGGCGACCTTTCCGTCGATCTCGGCACTGCCGGACGCCCCCGACGCCACCTTCATCGGGGTGAACCGGCATGCCACGCTCGACGTGGTGCGCGAGTTGTCGTCGCGCGGGGCTGGCGGGGCTGTCTGCTTTGCGTCGGGCTGGACCGAAGCCGGCGCGCCGCACCTGCAGTCGGCGCTGGTGCAGGCTGCGGGTCCAATGCCGGTGCTGGGGCCGAACTGCTACGGCGTCATCAACTACCTCGACGGCGCTTTGTTGTGGCCGGATCAGCATGGCGGACGGCGGGTCGAGCGGGGCGTGGCGCTGGTGTCGCAGTCCTCCAACATCATCATCAACTTGACCATGCAGGCGCGCGGTCTGCCGATTGCCTATGTCGCCTGTCTTGGCAATGCGGCGCAGGTCGGGCTGGCAGAGTTGGCGGCGGCCCTGATTGTGGATGACCGCGTCACCGCCCTTGGGCTCTATGTCGAGGGGATTGATGACGCTCCGGCCTTTGCGGCACTGGCCGAAGCGGCGCGGGCGGCAGGCAAAGGCATTGTCTGCATCAAGTCCGGCAAGACCGAGCTGTCCCGCTCGGCCGCCGCATCGCATACCGCCGCGTTGGCCGGTGGCGGCGCTGCGTCCAGCGCCTTTCTGAGGCAGTCCGGCGTGGCCGAAGTGGATACGCTGGCAGCGCTGCTGGAGACGCTGAAGGTCTTTCATGTGCATGGTCCGCAAATCGGCAGGCGGCTGTGCTCGCTGTCCTGTTCCGGCGGCGAGGCCGGTCTGGTCGCCGATCTGGCGGCACCGTTCGGTCTGGAGTTTAAGCCGCCGTCACCGGCGCAGCGCGCGCGGCTGGGGGAGATTCTGGGGCCGATCGTTACCATCGCCAACCCGCTGGACTATCATACGTTCATCTGGGGCGACGGACCGCGGACCACAGACGTGTTCACCACAATGCTGGCGGGCTACGATGCCGGACTGTTCGTGATCGATCCACCGCGATCGGACCGCTGCGACCCGTCCTCGTTTGATCCGGCCATCGCTGCAATCGTTTCGGCGGCGAAAAGCACCGGAAAGCCGGCTTTCCCGGTCGCCTCTTTGCCCGAGAACTTTGGCGAAGATCGGGCGATTGCGATGATGGCCAGGGGGATTGTGCCATTGCTGGGACTGGAAGAGGCATTGGCGGCGCTGCGGGCTGCGCAGACCGGGGCTGGAATTGCCGGGTGGCGACCCTGGCCGGTGCTGACCCTGCGGCCGACGCAGATGCTCGGTGAAAGTGTGGCGAAGACGCTGCTGGCACAGGCGGGGATTGCCGTGCCACGCGGGGTTGCGGCGGCGCAGTTGGCAGACCTGCCGCCGCTGCTCGAAGGGCTGGCCCCGCCTTACGCGCTGAAGGGGCTGGGCTTTGCCCACAAGACCGAGGCCGGGGCGGTGCGGCTGGGATTGTTGTCGCTGGCGGACCAGACCGAGATGCCGGGGGCAACCGGGTATCTGGCCGAAGAAATGGTGACCGGCGCAGTGGCAGAACTGCTGGTCGGAGTGCGGCGCGATCCGGTTTACGGGGCGACGCTGACGATCGGGTTTGGCGGGATCACCGCCGAGTTGCTGGCCGATACCGTCACCTTGATCCTGCCGGTTTCGGCCGAGGAAATCGGGGTGGCGCTGCGGCGGCTGCGGCTCTGGCCGCTGCTGGATGGCTATCGCGGTCGGGCAAAGGCCGATGTGGCGGCGGTGGTGCAGGTCTGTCGGGCATTGGCCGGAATGCTGGCGGACCCGGGCCTGACCGAGATCGAGGTCAACCCGCTCTTGGTCCGGGCCAAAGGGGCCGTGGCCGTGGATGCGTTCATTCTAAGCGAGGCCGATGATGGACATGCTTGAAACCGGGCCGGTGCGCACCCGCCGTGACGGGGCCATTCTGGAGGTGACGCTGGACCGGCCCAAGGCGAACGCGATCGATCTGCTGACCAGCCGGATCATGGGTCAGGTGTTTCGCGCCTTTCGCGATGACGACGGCTTGCGCGTCGCGATCCTGCGGGCCGAGGGGGACAAGTTCTTTTGCCCCGGCTGGGACCTGAAGGCGGCGGCGGGGGGCGACGCGGTGGATGGCGATTACGGGGTCGGCGGCTTTGGCGGGCTGCAGGAACTGCCGAACCTGAACAAGCCGGTGATCGCGGCGGTGAACGGGATTTGCTGTGGCGGCGGGCTGGAACTGGCGTTGAGCTGCGATCTGATCCTGGCGTCGGACAATGCCACCTTTGCTCTGCCCGAGATCAGGTCGGGCACGGTGGCGGATGCGGCGTCGATCAAGTTGCCAAAGCGCATCCCCTATCATGTCGCGATGGACCTGCTGCTGACCGGGCGCTGGTTCGATGCCGAGGAAGCGCTGCGGTGGGGGATCGTGAAGGAGATCACTTCGCCGGCCGATCTTTTGGGCAAGGCGTGGGAATTGGCGCGGCTGCTGGAAGCAGGACCGCCGCTGGTCTATGCGGCGATCAAGGAGGTGGTGCGCGAGGCCGAGAACATGCGGTTTCAGGATGCGCTGGCCCGGGTCACGAAGCGGCTGCTGCCGACGGTGGACCGGCTTTATTCCAGCGAGGACCAGCTGGAAGGGGCGCGGGCTTTCGCGGAAAAGCGGGCGCCGGTGTGGAGGGGCAAGTAGCGTCCCGGCGCGGGACATTTTTATAATCGTTCTATATCAATGTGTTACGGTTTTCGATTAACTGAATATTCACACTACACGACAGCAGGGGTTGGCGAGGGCAGTGAGAGGTGGTTTTGTGTCGGACTCTTCCTCGCCAAAGGAGCGCCCGATGGACCGACCCGTGATTACTGCCCTCGCTGATCTGCTACGCCGTCATGTTGATCTGA
>JANNRR010000141.1:0-5269 GCA_031401675.1 Paracoccaceae bacterium | reverse complement strand
CTGACCGGCCCGCGCCCGGTCCGGCGACCCGGGGGCATCATCTTGCGGCCACAGCCCAAGCCACCACTAGATATGCCGGATGCACATCAACAACACCGATAAAGCATCTGAATCTAAGGGGTTTTCCGATTCAAATTGCCGTGCTAGCCTCTCCTGACAACAAGCCCCACCACTTAGAACCGGGGCACGAGGCAGGATTAGGGGCAACGACGTGAAACAACGTCTTCGGCAGTGCATGCGCATCGGGCTGTTCTATGTGGTCCTGCTTCTGGGTCTGGCTCTGGCGCCGGCGGGCTTTGCTGCCCCCTATGCCGCGATGGTGATGGACGCCCGCACCGGCGAGGTGCTTTACGAAACCAACGCCGATACCCGCCTGCACCCGGCGTCGCTCACCAAGATGCTGACGCTCTACATCGCGTTCGAGGCCATCCGCAAAGGCGAGATCTCGCTGGATACCCAGGTGAAAATCTCGGCCAACGCCGCCAACGAAGCGCCCTCGAAGCTCGGGCTCAAGGCCGGCCAGCGCATCGCCCTGCGCTATCTGATCCGGGCGGCGGCGGTGAAATCCGCCAATGACTGCGCCACCGCCATCGGCGAGGCGATCAGCGGCACCGAGGAGGCTTTCGCCAAACGGATGAACCGCACCGCCAAGGCGCTCGGCATGCGGCAATCGACGTTCAGGAACGCCAACGGCCTGACCGCCGAGGGCCATCTGTCAACGGCGCACGACATGACCATCTTGGGCCGCCGCCTGTTCTATGATTTCCCCGAATATTACAACATCTTCTCGCGCCGCACCACCGATGCCGGCCTTGCCACCGTCAACAACACCAACACCCGCTTTCTCGATGCCTACCGCGGTGCCGACGGGATAAAGACCGGCTACACCGGCCCAGCCGGCTTCAATCTGGTCGCTTCGGCGGAACGCGGCAGCGTGCGGATCATCGCCACCGTCTTCGGCGGCACCTCGACCGCGCAGCGCAACGCCAAGGTCGCCGAACTCCTGGACCTCGGGTTCGACAAGGCCGACCCCAACGCCAAGGCCCGCAAACCTGTCGCCCCCAGCTATGCCGACACCGAGGAACCGGCGCTGATCGCCGCCAACCCGCCGCAACCGGGCGACATCGACGAGGATAATGGCGTCGGCAAGACCATCAGGATCAGCGGCGCGGTCCAGACCAGCCAGCGCCCGCGCCCGCGCCCGCGCCCGGGTACCAAGGGTGTGGAGCCCGACCCCGCGCTGCTGGTGGCGATGCAGGATGACATCGCCAGCGCCCTGGCCACCACCGTTGCCAGCGCCGAAGCGGCCCCGGTCACCGAAGCAACCGCAGACCCGACCGCCGACGCCGCAAGCGATGGCACCGTTGCCCTGGCCGCAGCCGGCCCGCCACCCGCCCCAGACGCAGCCCCAGACGTCGCTGCCGCACCGCAACCCGAACCGCTGCCGTTCCAACTCGTCTCCGAAATCCCCGACGGCGCCACCCCGGCGCTGACAGAATCGGCAGACCCCGCCGCTACCGAAACCGTCGCCATGGCAAACGCCGCCAAGGCACCCACGCCACCAAAGGCCCGCCCCGCTATGGTGGTTCTGGCCTCGGCCGTCTCCGATGCCGCCGCCCCGGCAGAAGAACCGGAAGTTGTCACCCGCCTGTCGACTTCCGACGGACGGGTCTGGGGCGTGACCCTTGGCAAGTTCGCCTCGCCCGGCGAAGCCGAACGGGTGCTGATGAAAACCGCGCTGGCCGAATCCGGCACCCTTGCCGATGCCCTGCGCAAAGTCGTCAAGCGCAAGACCGGGTTCGAGGCGCACTTTGCCGGAATGAGCCAGGATCAGGCTGACCTCGCCTGCCGCCGGCTGCAGGCCCGCGCCATAGACTGCTTTACACTCGGGCCATAGTGGCCTTTCCTGCCCGGGACCCCCAAGACCCGAGGATCCCGGTGACCCAGTACGCCCTGCCCGCCCCGCCGCAGCCCAGCCTCGCCATCCAGGGCAGCGCCCTGCGCTTTGCCGTCCGCCGCATCTTCTGCGTCGGGCGCAATTACGCCGAACATGCCCGCGAAATGGGCAACGACCCCAGCCGCGACCCGCCGTTCTTCTTCACCAAACCGGCCGATGCGCTGGTCGCTGACGGGGCCGCGATCCCCTATCCGCCCGCCACCGCCAACCTGCACCACGAGGCGGAACTGGTCGCCGCCATCGGCACTGGCGGTGCCGACATCGCCGAAGCCGAGGCGCTGCCCCATGTCTGGGGCTACGCTCCCGGCAACGACCTGACCCGCCGCGACCTGCAGGCCCGGGCCAAGGAAAACCGCCAGCCGTGGGACATGGCCAAGGGCTTCGACAAGTCCGCCGTCTGCGGCGCGCTGGTTCCCGCCGCCGAATGCGGTCCCATCACCCGTGCCCGCCTCAGCCTGACCGTCAACGGCACCCTGCGTCAGGATGCCGATGTCGCCGACATGATCTGGCCACTGCCCGCCATCATCGCGCATCTGTCCGGCCTCGTCCGCCTCGCCCCCGGCGATCTGATCTTTACCGGCACCCCCGCCGGCGTCGGCCCGCTCTTGCGCGGCGACCTCTGCACGGTTGCCATCACCGGCCTCGGCACTGTCTCCGTCAGGGTCACCTGAGCCCGGGTCGCGCCGATCAGCGGCGCGCACGACCAAAGGCCGGGGTAGACAGGCTGCCGAGGAAGTCACTGTTTTCTTTGTCCGGGGATCTGGCTGGGTGATCCTGTCGGTTTGTCTTCGGGGTTCACCGGGGTCGCCCTTCCATTCAGGCGGCATCCCGGTCGGGGCCTCATGCTGCTCGCCGAAGGGTCGGCAGACGTCGGCCTCCACCCGCTGGCCGGAGGTGTCCGACACCAGCCGCACCGAACCGAGCTGATCGCGGTGCAGGTAGCTCGCCGCTGTTGAGACCACCGTCCCGGATTTCGTCGTGGTTTGCCGCACATTCGGATGGGGATAGGCGAGGAAGACCTCGGCGGCACCCTGACCGAAGCTCCTGATCTCGACGGAGCCGAAATACACCGTCGTCCCCTGCGGCGCGACCCCGGTGGCGTTGGAGCAAGGCACCGCCACCACCGGCACATTCTCGATTTTGCGGAGCCGCGAGCCGTCGGCACCATAGGTGTAGCAGGTGACCTTGGCCAAACGCGTCACCGACAAGGGCCGGTTCTCGCCGTCATAGGTCATCACCTGACCATCGAGGCCGGTCAGCATGTTGCCGTTGGCGTCGAAGGTGAAGTTCAGGAAGCTGCTGTCGGGCCTCTGGATGCGATACGGCGCATGGTCCGGCCCGGCGGAGCGGTATTGGTAGGTGCCAACCGGACTGTTGGAGCGCATTCTTCCTGATGAATCATAGGTGAAGCTTTGACTGACCGGCTGCGAGCGGGTGCTGGTGGCGCTCAGCAACCGACCGGCATAGTCATAAAAATAGGCATAGGCCCCTGCCGCATCGAAGATGGTCGGGCTGATGGTAGAGCCGGTATCTACCTCGCGCACCCGACCTGTCGCGGAGCGGGCAGGGGAAATTATCTCAATCGCATCTCTGCCACGATTTCACAATCCACACCAGCGTCGATTCGGGTGGTGGGCTTCATCCGCCATTCAGTTGGGGACAATTCCTTCAGACACGTCGATCTCAAGCGCCCGCTGAATCATTTCAATTGTGACGTTCGGGTTCAAGTTGGGCGGTTTGCCGCTCTTGAATGCCTCAAGATAGCGGTTCAAAACCTCGTCTTTTCCCCTGAGCCGAAGGCAGACAAATTTGTTCACCGTAAAGCCCCATCCCAAATGGTCAGGCTTATCACAGAAGTTCGACACTTGGGCCTCGAGGTCAAGAGACTTGGCTTTGGAAATAATTCGATCTGCATATTTAAGCGCCAGCCTCTCCGACCATTCATCAACTGCGACTTGCTCAAATATTTCAAAGTCAACTAGGTCGTGATGATAGGTGGGGCGAGTCCGCCCCTCGACTTGATCGCAAAACCAATTGAAATTTGGCGTAGATACCCCGCCATAAATCGTTACCGAGTACATCGGCCGCCCGTCACGCATAGGCAAGGCGCGAATTAGCGGGACCAGCGTCACTGTCAGAGGGCCATGCATGGTGAAGAGATAGCCACCTCCATCCATGCGCTTTTCCTGCCAGCCATGCCCCTTGAGCACTTTCTTGAAGTAACCGGAGTTCATTGCGGAATTGGTCCTCTGTATTCGATTTTGCCAACCGGAACGCCCGTTATGAAACCAGCCCTTGCTGCATTCCTTCCAACCGGAACGGCGGTACCTTCGATCAATGATCGATAAACATATCCTTGACTGCGTTCAAGTTTCCCGCCGCCCGTCTTGATCTCTTCCGCGAAGATTGGCCGACGAGTCACCGGGTCTGAGCAAACAATATCGCATCGTGATCGCCTGCCATCGGGCCCTGCAAAGGTAACTTCCCTCGTAACTCTAAGCCCTTGCGCCCCGTACTGGCTGACTTTGGCATCGACCGCGACTTGGTGCGCCGCCCTGTTGGCTTGGACACTGCTCCCTCGGATGTTGCCTGGCGCGGCAACAACTTGCGCCATTTGAGCGCCGACAAACGGTGTCGGTCCGCCATTCGCCACTTGGACGGCAGCAATATCGATAGCCATGGCGAAGTAAATGTAGAGTCAGGTCCAAAAAGCCCGCCTCCAGTGTCCTGTTCGGTTCTCAGAAGTGCGAGGTCGGCCTCTTGGTGGTTCAAAGAACTTTGCCATGCGTCGAGACGACCGCTAGAATTGGACGTCCCAACTGCGCTCGCTCGTTCACTGTCAAGTTGCCAGCTGTCTTCTTGCCACTGAACATACTCCATCCACGTGTCATTCCCCCCCGGATCGCTCGCATTGACCGGATCATTCCCCGCGTAGCCGTAGCGGTTGGTCCCCACCCCCGGCTCTGTAACCTCGAACCAGTCCGGCTGCAGGAACAGCCCGAGCTTCGGGTCGTAGTACCGCGCGTTGAGGTATTGCAGCCCCGCGTCGGCATCGAAGCGCTCGCCGATGAAGCCCTTGCATTCGGGCGGGGTACCGGTCGGGGATTCCTGTTGCTCGCCAAAGGGGCGATAGACGTCGACCTCAACCCGCTGGCCGGTGGCTTTTAGCACTAGTCGGACGGACAGACGCTCGGTGCCAATGCGTTAAAATTCCCCACACTACACGACAGCAGGGGTTGGCGAGGGCAGTGAGAGGTGGTTTTGTGTCGGACTCTTCCTCGCCAAAGGAGCGCCCGATGGACCGACCCGTGA
>JANNRR010000140.1:0-2423 GCA_031401675.1 Paracoccaceae bacterium | reverse complement strand
CACGGACAACAGCAGATTTTTATAATCTCGCTTATCAAAATGGTATTCCTACGCGAATCGGCAACAAACTTAAATAAACTTAAAATCGCAGAATTTCCGGATCACTGGTTCCATTCTGCAACTTTCTCTCGAATTTAAGTTATTGCAAGATTAGTACTCGCACCGCAGCGACTGGATATCCATGCTGCCAAGGTTCTCGATCGCATCAAGCCGACGCACGATCACGCCCCGACGGCTCATTGCGCGCGCACCCGCCGACAGGGTCACCGAAATGATCGCGGGCAAGAGTTCGGGCGAGATGCCGACAGCCAGCGCAACCGCAAACAGCAGCGAGTCCGTCACCGGCCGCCCCATCAACAGGTTCACCATCAGGACGAACACCACGATCACCGCCATGACCCGCACCAGAAGCACGCCGAATTGCCGCACCCCGCGGGCAAACTCCGTCTCTGGCGGGCGCGCCTTCAGCCGGGCCGCGATTGCGCCGAACTCGGTCCGCAGTCCGGTGCGGGTGACCAGCACTTGCGCCGTGCCGCTCTGGACCGACGCGCCCAGAAAGACGCTGTTGGTGCGCGCGGCAAGTGGTGCATCCGCCGCGACGATGCCGGGCCGTTTTTCGACCGGGAACGACTCGCCGGTCATCGCCGCCTGACTGACCAGAAAATCCGTGGCCGACAGCACCAGCCCGTCCGCGGGGATCAGGTTGCCCGCCTTCAGCAAAACCACATCGCCAGGGACGATCTGGCTGACCGCAACGACCGCTTCGACCCCGTCCCGCAGAATGGCGCAGCGCAGCGCGAGCCGCGTCTTCAGCCCCTCCACCGCCTTTGAGGCTCGGTATTCCTGACTGAAACTGAGCAGCGAGCTGCCGAGAACAATGGCGAGGATGATCGAGGCGTCGACCCATTGCTGCAAGGCCAGCGAAACCACAGACGCAAAGACCAAAATCAATATCAGCGGGCTTTCGAATTGCCGCAGGATCAGCCGCAGTATGCCGGTCTGGGCGGCATTTTCGACGCTGTTCGGACCGACGGAACCCAGCACTCTTGCCGCCTGTGCCGTCGCAAGACCCCGCGGCCCCGAACCCAGAGCCTCCGCCAGCGTTGCCCCGTCGCGGCTCCAATAGGCCGTCTCAACCTCTGAGGTTTTCACGGTTCAATCCGATCCAAAGGGCACGAAAGCGCAGGCATAAAAGCCGCACAGGTACGCAAGAACTTTATCTTGCTATTTATCGGCTCCGTGCGCGGCGGCTGCTGATTTGGATCAATACGGACGCCTTGTGCAGACCTTCGATGTCATGAATGTTTTATGACATTTGCCGTCATCCTGATCTGGGTCACCTTCGGCCTTCGATTTAGGCGGCCTATGGTGCGAACCGCAGAATCTCAGGAAAACTCACGATGCAGCAGGTTCCTTCATTGGCGGCAGGCCGGGCCGCCGCAGTGGAAGACCCGGACTTGAACCGGCCGACCTCGGCTCCGGTCATCGAGGTGCGCAACCTGAGCGTTTGGTACGATCAGACCCGCGCCCTGACGGACGTCAGCTATGATCTGCGCCAAGGCGAAATCCTTGCCTTCATCGGCCCGTCGGGCTGCGGCAAGTCGACGGCGCTCAAATGCCTGAACCGGATGCTGGACGATGTCGCAAAGATCAGGATCGAAGGATCGATCCGGATGGAGGGCAAGGATATCTACAACCCCGACATCGACCTACCCGAACATCGGCAGCGGTTTGGCTGGGTGGCGCAAAGCCCGAACCCGTTTGCCCGAAGCATCTACGAAAATGTGGCGTACGGCGCGCGTATTCACGGTCTGGCCCGGGAGCCCGCCGACATGGACAGTCTTGTCGAAAGCTGCTTGCGCCGTGCCGATTTGTGGGACGATGTGAAAGACATCCTGCATTCCGAAGTCGGCGGTCACTTGTCGGTCGGTCAGCAGCAGCGGTTGTGTATTGCGCGCGCATTGGGCAGCAATCCCGAAGTTCTGCTGATGGACGAACCCACCGGCTCGATTGATCCGATTGCGACCAAACGGGTCGAGCGGCTGATCCTTGACCTTCGCAGGGCACATGCGATCATCATCGTCACCCATTCGATGATGGAGGCTCGGCGCATCGCCGACCGGGTGGCGATGTTCTACATGGGGCGTCTGGTCGAGATCGGACCCGTCGCGCAGATGTTCGATGATCCGCGTGTGGTGCAGACGCAGAATTTCATCCACGGCCGCACGGGTTAGCGCATTTCACGCCGGCGCGGGCCAGGATTTCAATGCACGCAAGGTGGGCGTCTTTTTGGTCTGGTTCTCGGCGAAGGTGCGGAACATCCGGTCCAGCACAGCCACGGCTGCGGCCTGATTGGCCCCTTTGTTCAGCATCACGCATTCGGCCTGGGTCGCGTTGGCCGCATCGGTCATCTCGCTGCGGGT
>JANNRR010000139.1:0-22470 GCA_031401675.1 Paracoccaceae bacterium | reverse complement strand
CGCCTGCCTGGGCTGGCGCACACTTCGCGCCTGCCCAGGCAGGCGCGTCCGGATTTGATTGAAATCAAATCCAGCAAGAAATTGAGCAAAAAACAGGAGATTTTGGCACGGCGTCTGAGCCGGGCTGTGCTCGGGCAGCGCCACCAATGGCAGCCGCCGGCTCAGCCTTCGGGGAACTGCGCCCGGCACTGCGCGATTTCGGCGTTGGCGCGGGCCACAAGTTCGGCGCGTTTGGCCTTGAGCGAGGCCAGCTTGGCGCGTTCGGCCCCGGCGTCGATGGCCACCGGCTTTTCCGCAACCGTCACGTCGCGGGTGGTGCAGAACAGGAACGGGTCGTCGGGGCTGACGCACAGTTCCAGCCCGGTGCGGACGGCGGGCTCGCGGCTGATGGCATAGCCGCGCGCCAGATTGACCTCGGTTTCGGCAATCAGCTTGTCGACCACCCGCAGGTCCTTGGTCGCGGTGGACAGGCAGGATTGCTGCGGCGTGCTGCAGGCCGCAAGCAGCAACAGCAGGATCAGGGGGCGACGCATCGGGTCCTCCGGGTTTTGCAGCACGATAGCGGGACGCAGGGCAAAGTGAAATCACATCTTGTCTGTGCCGCCGGTTCCGGCAAGTCTGCGCCATGCTGCAATTGCAAAGGGTGTTGCGATGACCGGGCCGATCGAGCAACAGAAACTTCGGGCAGCGGCCTGGTTCCGCACGTTGCGCGATGACATCGTTGCGGCGTTCGAAGCGCTGGAGGACAGTCAGCGCACCGGGCCGTTTGCCGACCGGCCGCCGGGGCGGTTCGAGGTCAGCGCGACCCGGCGCGTGGCGGATGAGAGTGCCGCCGGCGACGATGCAGCAGGCGCGGGCGGCGATGCCGGCGGCGGGCTGATGAGTGTGCTGCGCGGCGGGCGGGTGTTCGAAAAGGTCGGGGTCAATGTCTCGACCGTTTACGGAACGCTGGGTGCTGCGGCGCAGAAGGCGATGGCGGCGCGCGGGGTGCCGGGAATGGCCGAGGACCCGCGGTTCTGGGCATCGGGCATCAGTCTGGTGGCGCACATGCAGAACCCGCATACCCCGGCGGTGCATATGAACACCCGGATGTTCTGGACGCCGGGGGCGCACTGGTTCGGCGGTGGTGCCGATCTGAACCCCTGCATCGAATATCCCGAGGATACCGCCGGGTTTCACCGCGTGTTGCAGGCGTATTGCGACCGGCATGATCCAGGCTATTATCCGCGGTTCAAGGCATGGGCCGACCGCTATTTCTTTGTGCCGCACCGCAAGCGGGCGCGCGGCGTCGGCGGCGTGTTCTTTGACGATCACAACACCGGCGACTGGGAGGCCGACTTTGCCTTTACCAGCGATGTCGGGCGGGCGTTTCTGCCGGCATTCGTGCCGGTGACCGAGCGGCGGCGCGACCTGGCCTGGACCGAGGCCGACCGCGAGGTGCAGGCGCTGCATCGCGGGCTTTATGCCGAATACAACCTGGTCTACGACCGGGGCACCAAGTTCGGGCTGGAGACCGGGCACGACGCCAATGCCGTGCTGATGAGCCTGCCACCGATTGCGAAATGGACCTGAGGCGGCGGCCACACTGCCGGTTTTGCGCCGCTTCGGGCCCCGCGACGGGCCGCTTGCGCGCGGGGCAACGGTGACGCTGTTCGGGGTGCCCGGGCTGGTACTGGCCGAGTTCGCGCTGTTGTCGCTGGTGATCGAGATCACGCCGGGGCCGAACATGACCTGGCTGGCGGTGGTCGCCGCGACCGAGGGGCGGCGGTTCGGCTATGCCGCCGTTCTGGGGGTCTGTGTCGGGTTGGGGCTGATCGGGGTGGCTGCGGCGTTCGGGCTGGCCGGAGCGATCACCGCCAACCCCGGGCTGTATCAGGGGCTGAAATGGGCCGGGGTCGTGTATCTGCTGTATCTCGCCTGGGACGGTTGGCGCGGTGCGGCCGGGCAGGAATTCGAGGCGGGGCTGCCGACGTTCGTCCTGTTCCGGCGCGGCGTGATCACCAATCTGCTCAATCCCAAGGCGGCGCTGTTCTATGTGTCGGTGTTGCCGTCATTCGTCGATCCGGGGTTTGTTTATCCGGGGCTTGTCGATGCCGGTGGCGGGGTGCTGGCGCAGACGCTGGGCCTGACCCTGGTCTATGTGGCGGTGGCGACGCTGGTGCATGCCGCGATTGTGACGGCGGCGGGGGAAGCGCACCGGTTTCTGGCCGACCCCCGGCGCGAACGGGTGGTGCGGCGCGGACTTGCGCTGGTGATGCTGGCGGTGGCGGTGTGGTTTGCGGTCAAGACCTGAGGCCCAGGGGCTGCCGCTGGCGGTGACAGCGGTGCTGGACGGCTGCGGCGATCTGCGGCCATATGGCGGCGCGGGCTTCGCAGGGTAAGGCATACAGGGGGGCGGTCATGCAGCCGATCGGCGTCGGGATTATCGGGACGGGCAACATTTCGGATGCCTATCTGAAGGCGGCGCCGCAGTTCGGCGCGCTGAAGATCGTGGCCTGTGCCGATCTGAACATGGCGGCGGCAGAAGCCAAGGCCGCGACCTACGGCATTCTGGCGCTGAGCGTCGATGCCTTGCTGGCCGATCCGCGCATCGGCATCGTGCTGAACCTGACGACGCCGCAGCACCATGTGGCGGTCGGGCTGCGGGCGATTGCCGCCGGAAAGCATGTCTATTCGGAAAAGCCGCTGGCGGTGGCGATGGCCGAGGCCGGGCGGCTGGTGGCGGCGGCGCGGACGGCGGGGCTGCGGGTCGGCTGTGCGCCCGATACCTTTCTGGGCGGCGCGCACCAGACGGCGCGGGCGGCGCTGGATCAGGGCGTGATCGGCGACGTGGTGGCGGGCAGTTGCTTCATGATGGTGCCGGGGCACGAGCTTTGGCACCCGAACCCGGATTTCTATTACCAGCCCGGCGGCGGGCCGATGCTGGACATGGGGCCGTATTATCTGACCTGTCTGGTCAACATGCTGGGCCCGGTGCGGTCGGTGACGGGGGCGGCGCAGGCGGCCTATGCCAGCCGGACGGTGGGGTCGGGGCCGCGCGCCGGGACCAGCTTTGCGGTGACGGTGCCGACGCACATCTCGGGCCTGCTGGCGTTTGAAAGTGGCGCGGCGGTGACGATCACCACCAGTTTCGACGTGTGGAAGCACCAGCACAATCATATCGAGCTGTACGGGCGTGCCGGGTCGATGGTGGTGGCGGACCCCAACCAGTTTCAGGGCGAGATTCTGGTATCGGAAAAGCGCGGCGACTGGGCGGCGGTGCCGCAGGTACACCGCTATGGCGACGGCAATTACCGCATTCTGGGGCTGGCCGACATGGCGTCGGCGCTGCAATGCGGACGGCCGCACCGGGCCAGTCTGGAGTTGTCGCTGCATGTGCTGGAGATCATGGAGGGTATCGTGACCTCGGCCGCGGCAGGTGTGCGGACCCTGATGCAACACGGTTGCACCCGGCCAGAGGCGTTGTCGGCGGGCCTGCTGTTCGGGGTGCTGGACTGACGGGGGGGTTTGGGGGACGAGCGCGGTCGTCGCGGGCGGGCCCCGGCCTGATGGAAAGCATGTCCGGCAAGAAGCCGGAAGGCGTGTGCTGGACGCCAACGCCGGCCAGACAGGACCGCTGCGGGCCGAGGTCAGGCTGTGGGGCCCGATCGGGGCTGAAATGGACGGAGTGACGGTCGGCAAGTGCCTTGCCACCGGCATCCGAATTTGTCAGACATATGTCATTGGCGCGCCTGCCGGGCGGCTGCCAAGGGCGAATGACGAAAAGCCAGCGTCCGCGTGCAACAGGGTCGTGAACACGGGAGGAACCGGAATGAGGTCGATACTGAGGATGGCAACCGCGCTGGTGGTTGCAGCGGGTCTGTCCGCTGCGGCAAGCGCGCCGTTGCTGGCGCAAGAGGTGGTCTATGCGGCGGGCGACAGTACGTCCGGCACCTACATGGATTATATGAAAACGGTCTATGCGCGGGCCGGCAACCCCGAGATCATCCAGCTGCCGCTCACCAGCTTTGACAAGAATTTCGAGCTGAATGCGATGGCGGCGGAAAGCTGGAGCCTGTCGGAGGACGGGCTGGTCTGGACCTTCAACCTGCGCCCGGGGCTGGTGTGGAGCGATGGCGCGCCGCTGTTGGCAAGCGATTATGTGTTCGCGCTGCAGCGGGCCGCGACTACGGGCTATGATTTCGCCTGGTACTGGGGCTATGCCGGCGGCATCAAGAACTGGGGGCCGGTGACCGAAGGCAAGGCCGATGTGGCGACGCTGGGCATTGCTGCACCCGACGACAAGACCATCGTGGTGACGACGGAAACGCCGAAGCCCTATCTGCCGGGCGTGGTCAGCCTGTGGTATCCGGTGCCGAAACACGTCTGGGACAAGCTGGGCGACGAATATGCCGCCAACGTCGAGACGCTGGTATCCTCCGGTCCGTTCATCGTCGAAAGCTGGGAAAAGTCGAACAACTCGATGACCCTGGTGAAGAACCCGACATATACCGGCCCGTGGCAGGCCACGGTCGACCGGCTGGTGATCGATCCGTCGCTGGGCGCGCCCGAGGTCGGGTTGCCGGCGTTCATGGCGGACGAGGCGGATTTCAGCTATCTGAACACCGGGCAGGTGCCGTTTGTCGACAAGCGCTTCCCTGGCCAGATCAGCAAGAATGCGGTGTTTGCCACCAGCTACATCTCGTTCGATCTGGGTGCGGCACCGTTCGACAATCTGGATGTGCGCAAGGCGCTGGCCTATGCGGTGAACCGCGACGAGATGACGTCGACGGTGCTGAAGGATCTGGCGATCCCCGGCCTGTCGCTGCTGCCGCCGGGCTACCCTGGATATTCCGAAGCGATCACCAGCCAGGCGGTGTTCGACCCTGTCAAGGCCAAGGCGCACATGGCGGCGGCGGGCTATCCGGACGGCGTCGGCTTTCCGGAAGTGGAGATCTGGTACCGCAATCAGGGCGGCTATAACGGGGCGATCACCGAACCGATGCTGCAGTACCTGCAGGCGCAGTACAAGGACATCCTGGGGATCACCATGAATATCAAGGTGATGCCGATCAAGGACTGGATGGATGCGCTGTTGAACAAGAAGAACAGCCTGTTCCTGGCACCGTATGAGTATGACTACATCGACCCGTCGAACTTCTACGGCATCTTCTTCAACGGCGGGCGGCACGATCACCACATTCAGGCCTATGACGATCTGGTGGCGGCGGCGGATGCCAATCCGGTCTGGGAAGAGCGGCAGAAGCTGTACATCGCAGCCGAGCAGGTGCTGATCGACAACATGTCGTTCATCCCGCTGGTCAATCCGATCACCGTTGCGGTGGTGGGCAAGGGACTGACCGGCGAGGGCACGACGCCGAACAAGCTGGGCTTTACGCCGCTGCGCCAGCTGGGGCTGTATTTCTACACCCATGTTGACAAGCAATAGGCGGCAGAGATCGCTGTTCGCGGCCCGGGCTTTGGTCCGGGCCGTCGCAAAGAGGAACAGGCGGGGCCGATGCGGCTGGTGGATATTCAGGGCCTGACCGTCGGCTTTGCCCAGGACGGCGGGCAGGTGCAGGCGGTGCGCGGGGTTAGCCTGCATGTCGATCCGGGCGAAAGCCTGGGGATTGTCGGCGAATCCGGGTCGGGCAAATCGGTGACCTGCATGGCGGCGCTGCGGTTGCTGAGCGTGCCACCGGCGCGGATTGCGGCCGAGCGGCTGGAACTGGTCGGCGTCGATGTTCTGCGCGCCGACAAGCGCACGATGGCCGGGCTGCGCGGCCGGGTGGCGGCGATGATCTTTCAGGACCCGATGACGGCGTTCGATCCGGTGTTCAGCATCGGTCATCAGATTGTCGAGACGATCCGGGCGCACCGGGTGGTGGCAAAGGCCGAGGCGCGGACCGAGGCAATGGCGCTGCTGACACGGGTGGAGATCCGCAACCCCGGCAGCATTCTGGATGCCTATCCGCATCAGCTTTCGGGCGGCATGTTGCAGCGGGCGATGATCGCGATGGCGCTGAGTTGCCGGCCGCAGGTGCTGTTTGCCGACGAGCCGACGACGGCGCTGGATGTGACGATACAGGCGCAGATCCTGCAGCTGATCAAGGCGTTGCAGGCCGAGTTCGGCATGGGGCTGATCATGGTGACGCACGATCTGGGGGTGATCGCCGAAACCGTCGACCGGGTGGTGGTGATGTATGGCGGCATGGTGATGGAACAGGCCCCGGTGCAGGACTTGTTCGACGCGCCGCGCCATCCCTATACCACGGCGCTGTTGCAGAGCATTCCCGGGCAAGGGCGCGGGCGGCTGACCGAAATCCCCGGGGCCTCGCCCAACCCGGCAGCACCGCCGAACGGCTGCCCGTTTCATCCGCGCTGCGGGCAAGTGATGGCGCGCTGTGCCACCGAGATGCCGCCGTTTCTGCCGGCAGGACCGGGGCGCGACGCCGCCTGCTGGAGGCTGCAATGACGGCGCTGGAGTTGCGCGGGATCAGCAAGAGCTATCCGATCCGGATCGCGGGCGGGCTGGTGCCGCGCTTTGCCGATCATTGGGCGGTGCGCGATGTCAACCTGCGCCTGCCGCGCAATCAGATCGTCGGGCTGGTCGGCGAGTCGGGGTCGGGCAAGACCACCGCCGGGCTGATCGCGCTGCGGCTGGTTGCGCCGACGGCGGGGCAGATTCTGGTCGAGGGTACCGATATCACCACGCTGGACCCGGTGGCGCTGAAGCCGTTGCGGCGCCGGATGCAGGTGGTGTTTCAGGACAGCTATTCGGCGCTGGACCCGATGATGACGCTGGCGCAGATCGTGGCGGAGCCGTTGCACATTCACCGGCTGGGAACGGCGGCCGAACAATCCGGGCAGGCGCTGGACTGGCTGGACCGGGTCGGGCTGCACCGCAGCTATGGCAGCCGCTATCCGCACGAGTTGTCGGGGGGGCAGCGGCAGCGGGTGGCGATTGCACGGGCCCTGATCCTGCGCCCGAGCGTGCTGGTGGCGGACGAGCCGACCTCGGCACTGGATGTGTCGGTCAAGGCGCAGATCATCAACCTGCTACTGGATCTGCAGGCGGAAATGGGGCTGTCGATCCTGTTCATCAGCCATGATCTGTCGGTAGTGCGGTCGCTGTGCGACCGGGTGGCGGTGATGTTTCATGGCCGGATCGTCGAACAGGCCCCGACCGAAGCGATTTTCGAGGCGGCGCGGCATCCCTATACGCAGTCGCTGCTGCAGGCGATACCGGTGCTGAACCCGCGGCTGCGGCGCAGGCGCAGCTTTTCCGGGCGGGCCGAGATCGAGGCGGCGATTCCGCGGATTGCGGCGGGATCGCTGGCGGTGGCGGCGGCGGCGGGGCCCGCACCGCAACTGGTGGCGGTGACGGCCGAGCATCTGGTCGAGGCGGTGGTGACATGACCGGGTTCATCCTGCGGCGGCTGGCCTCGATCATGCTGACGTTCACGGTGGTGTCGGTCATCATCTTTCTGATGATGCATGCGGTTCCCGGTGGCCCGTTCGATGGCGCCGACATGCCGGTATCGGACGCGGTCAAGGCCAAGCTGAATGCCTCGCTCGGTCTCGATAAGCCGCTGTATGTGCAATATTTCCGCTATATGTGGGGGGTGCTGCATTTCGATTTCGGGGTGCCGTTCCAAAGCCCCGGCGAGACGGTTTTGCAGTTGCTGGCGCGGGCCTGGCCACCGTCGCTGCTGTTGGGCGGGCTGGGCGTGCTGATCGGGGCACCGGTCGGCATCCTTTTGGGAATGGCGGCGGCGCTGCGGCGCAATTCCTGGGTGGATTATCTGGCATCCGGCGTGGCGACGCTGGGGCTGACGATTCCGGTGTTTGTCACCTCGATGATGCTGATCCTGATCTTTGCCGTGTGGCTGAACTGGGTTCCGGCCAAGGGCTGGGGCAGCCCGGAGTCGTGGATCCTGCCGATTGTCGCCTATGCCACGATCCCGATGGCGACCTATGCCCGCTATACGCGGTCGGCGATGCTGGATGTGCTGAACAAGCCGTTCGTCACCGTGCTGCGGGCCAAGGGGCTGACGGAACGGCGGATCATCTTTCAGCATGTGCTGCGCAATGCGGCGCTGCCGATGGTGACGGTGTTTCTGCCGATGTTCATCGGCACCGCGACCGGGTCGATCTTTGTCGAGGCGATGTTCCGGGTGCCGGGGTTGGGGGCCTATTTCGTGTCGTCGATCGAAACCCGGGATTATGCGCTGGAAATGGCGCTGGTCCTGATGATCACCATGATGTTCTGTCTGGCCTATCTGATTTCCGATATCGCCTATGCGCTGTTGAACCCGCGCATCCGGGTCGGGGGGCGGCAGGGATGACCGCTTCCGCACTTGCCCGGCCACATGGCCCGCTGTGGTTCGCCTGGCGGCGGTTTTCAGCGAACAAGGCGGCGGTGGTGGCGGGAGTGGTGCTGGCGGTGCTGATCCTGACGGCGGTGTTTGCGCCGCTGATCACCAAGACCGGGTACGAGGCGCAGGATTATCTGCAGCAGGCGCTGGCCTTTCCCGACCGCGAGTTCTGGTTCGGCATCGATGATCTGGGCCGCGATTTCTTCAGCCGGATCGTCTATGGCGCGCGGGTGTCGCTGACCATCGGCTTCGCGGCGGCGGCGTTTTCGGTGGTGATCGGCATCCCGTTGGGGGCGCTGGCCGGGTACTATGGCGGCTGGGCCGACTGGGCGGTGATGCGGCTGATCGAGCTGTTTTCGGTGGTGCCGCCCTTGTTGGCGGCGATGCTGCTGGGGGCGCTGACCCGGGGCGGGTTCTTCACCATCGTGCTGATCGCGGCCCTGTTCGGCTGGGTGCAGGTCTGTCTGCTGGTGCGGGCGCAGGTGAAAGCCTTCAAGGAAAAGGAATTTGTGCGGGCGGCGCAGGCTTTGGGGGCCAGCCCCGGTTACGTCATCCGCCGCCACCTGATCCCCAACGCCATTTCACCGATCATCGTCGGGTTCGTGCTGGCGATCCCGCTGGCGATGATGCTGGAGGCGTCGCTGAGCTTTCTGGGCATCGGGGTGCCGCCGCCGACCCCGAGCTGGGGGCAGATGATCAACGTGGGGATGAATTTCATGTATTTCTACTGGCATATGGCGGTGTTCCCGACGGCGGCGCTGGCGATCACCGTGCTGGCCACCACCCTGTTCGGCGACGGGCTGCGCGATGCGCTGGACCCGACGCTGAAGGGGCGCTGAATGGCCGAAAATCTGCTGCCGCTGTTCCTGTTGGACCCTGACGTGGTGTTCTTGAACCACGGCAGCTTCGGGGCCTGCCCGCGCCCGGTGTTCGAGGCCTATCAGGCCTGGCAATTGCAGCTGGAGCGGCAGCCGGTGGCGTTCCTGGACCCGGTGCGCGGCTATTCCGCCTGGATGCGGGCGGCGCGCGAGGCTTTGGCGGGCGAGATCGGGGCCGATCCGGCCGATCTGGTCGGGGTGATGAACGCGACCTACGGGCTGAACATCGTGGCGCAGTCGCTGCCGCTGGGCCCGGGCGACGAGATCCTGACAACCGATCACGAATATGCGGCGCTGGAAAAGACCTGGGCCTATGTGGCGCGACGGACCGGGGCCAGGATCGTGGTGGTATCGGTGCCGCTGCCCCTGATGTCGGAGAGCGGGTTTTGCGAAGCGGTAATCGCCGGGATGAGCGAGCGGACGCGGGTGCTGTTTCTGAGCCACATCACCTCGGCGACGGCGCTGTGGTTCCCGATCGAGCGGCTGGTGGCCGAGGCGCGGGCCCGCAGCATCTGGTCGGTGATCGACGGAGCGCACACGCCGGGGCATATCGCGCTGGACCTGACGGAACTGGGCGCGGATTTCTATGCCGGGAACTGCCACAAGTGGCTGATGGCCCCGAAGGGCGCGGCGTTCCTGCATGTGCGGCCGGAGTGGCAGGGGCTGATGAACCCGCTGGTGATCAGCCACGGCTGGAACGAGGATGCGGACGCTGTTGGACCGTTTGGCAATTCCGGCTTTGTCGACCGGATGGAGATGCAGGGGACCCGCGATCCGTCGGCCTGGCTGGCTGTGCCAAAGGCGATTGCGTTTCGGGCGCAGCATGGCTGGGCGGCGGTGGCCGAACAGTGCCGGGTTCTGGTGCAGGACACCGCTGCGCGGGTGGCGGCGCTGACCGGGCTGGCACCGTTCGGCGCACCCGGCTTTTGTGCGCCGCAAATGGTGGCGATGCCGGTGCCGGAGTGCGATCCGCCGGACTTGCAGCGGCGGCTGCTGGCGGGGTACGGCATCGAGATTCCCTGTTTCCGCTGGCGGCAGCACTGCATCGTGCGGCTGTCGGTGCAGGGCTACAACTCTCAGGCGCAACTGGACGGGCTGGTCGGGGCGTTGCAGACGGAACTGGCGCTATAGGTGATTGCAGTACGGGCCTCCGGCTGGCCCGGGGCTCTGACGGGCAGGGGTGGGATACGTGGCAGGCAACGGCGCATTGCGCTATCTGGAACCGCTGGGCAACCGCAGCCGGGGCGTCGAGGTGCTGGATGCGCTGGCTGACATGATCGAACGTGCCGGGTTGCAGATCGGCGACAGATTGCCACCGGAAGTTGCACTTGCCGAACATCTGGGCGTCGGGCGGTCGACGATGCGCGAGGCGCTGAACCGCTGGGAGGGCTTGGGGATCATCCGGCGTCGGCAGGGCGACGGCACCTATCTGGCGGCGCGGGTGCAGACCAGCCAGGGGCCGGTGCCGACGATGATCCGGCTGGAGGGCGAGGCATTGCTGCGGCTGATCGAGGTGCGCCGGGCACTGGAAGGCGCGGTGGTGCGCCAGGCGGCGGCATGGGCCACGGCGGCGCAGCGGGCCGAGATTGCGATTTTGTGCGCGCGGCTGATGGCCGAGGTTGCGGGCGGCAGGCCGTGGCGCAAGGCCGATGCAGCGTTTCATGGCGCGATCTATGATGCCTCGGGCAACCCGATGTTCGGCCAGATATTGCAAAAGCTGGACCAGGCCCTGGAGCGGTCGGCGGAATCGCCGTTCGGCAATGACCGGTTCGGCCTTGCCTCTTTCCCGCTGCATCCCGCACTGGCCGATGCCGTGGTTGCCGGGGATTGCGACGCGGCGGGGCGGGCGATCGGGGCGATTCTGGACACGGTTCAGGCCGAGATCGAGGTGATCATCGAGCGCGGGCCGGAGTGAGGGCCGCGTGGCGTGGTCAGGCGGCCTTTGGGCGGCGGATCGCGGGGGCGGCTTCACGTACCAGCGGGCGCAGGCCGTCGCCGCCGGCGTCGATCACCTCGAACAGGTGGCGGCGCATCCTTGGCTCCCAGAAATCGTTGATATGGCCGGCGACCCCGGCCACGCCTTCGGCATGCGGTTTGGACTCGAAGAACATTGCGATCTGATTGGCCATGTGAACAAGCTTGGCGATGTTTTTTAGCAGGTCTTGCGCGGGATCATGCGACATCGGCGGCCTTTTCCTCGATCAGTCGTTTCGGGTGGGTGAAAACCTCGAAGCCGTCGCCCCGCGCCAGCGCGATCAGGGTCAGGCCTGCGGCGTCGGCCATGTCGACCGCCGCCGAGGTTGGGGCAGACGCCGCGATCAACACCGATGCGCCGAATGCCGTGCATTTTTGCACCAGGTCGATGGAGACGCGGCTGGTCAGCACCACCGCGCCGCTGGCAAGGTCAGTGCCGGCGGCCAACAATGCCCCAACCAGCTTGTCCAGCGCGTTGTGGCGGCCGACATCCTCGCGCAGCGCGACGATCCCCTGTCCGGGCACATAGAATGCGGCGGCATGGGCGGCGCGGGTGGCATCGTGCAGCGTCTGTCCGGCGGGCAACAGCGCCATGGCCCGGCAGACATCGCCGGGGGAAAGCGTCAGGTTGGCGGTGACGGTCTGCGCCGGACGCAGGGCTTCGGCGATTGAATCGATGCCGCAAAGCCCGCAGCCGACCGGCCCGGCCATGGTGCGCCGCCGGGTGGAAAGCCGGGTTTCGGCCCCCGGCGCCAGCCAGATCTGCAGATCAAAGCCGCCATCGACCGGCACCACCGCAATCTCGGTGATGTCCGCCGGTGCGGCAATGCCGTCGGTCAGGGAAAAGCCGCGCGCGAAATCTTCAAGCGCGTCGGGCGTGGCCATCATCACCGCCTGCGTCGTGCCGTTGTAGCTCAGCGCCACCGGCACTTCGGCGGGCAGAGTGCGGGCGGCGGTCGTCAGGCGCCCGGCCCGCCAAATCTGGCGCGTATGGGGGCGGTGGGTCTGCATGGCCTGCCGCCTATTCCGCCGCTGGCAGGATGCGGCGCGAATGTTCGGCCTGGGCGTCATATTCCAGCTGCCAGTCGGTCGGGCCGTTCGACGGGCTGACCTGCACCGCCGTCACCTTGTATTCCGGGCAGTTGGTGGCCCAGTCGGAATAGTCGGTGGTGATGACATTGGCCTGCGTCGTCGGGTGGTGAAAGGTGGTATAGACCACGCCCGGTGCCACCCGGTCGGTGATCTGCGCCCGCAGCGAGGTATCGCCGGCCCGGCTGGCCAGCCGCACCCAGTCGCCGTCCTTGACGCCGCGCAGTTCCGCATCGTGAGGATGAATTTCCAGCACATCCTCGGGATGCCAGGCGACGTTGGCGGTGCGCCTTGTCTGCGCGCCGACGTTGTAGTGCGACAGGATGCGGCCGGTGGTCAGCAACAGCGGGAAGCGCGGCCCAGTCTTTTCATCCGTAGCCACATATTCGGTGACGATGAACTTGCCCTTGCCGCGCACGAAGCCGTCGATATGCATGATCGGGGTGCCGAGCGGGGCCTTTTCGTTGCAGGGCCATTGCACCGAGCCGTGGGTTTCGAGCAGTTCATAGCTGACCCCGGCAAAGCTTGGGGTGGTGGCCGCGATTTCGGCCATGACCTGCATTGGATGGGTATAGGTCCAGTCGGCCCCCATCGCCTGCGCCAGCCGCTGGGTGATTTCCCAATCCGCCAGGCCGTTTTTCGGCGCCATCACGCGCCGCACCCGGTTGATCCGGCGTTCGGCATTGGTAAAGGTGCCGTCCTTTTCCAGAAAGGTCGAGCCGGGCAAGAAGACGTGGGCGTAGTTGGCGGTTTCGTTCAGGAACAGGTCCTGCACCACCACGCAGTCCATCGCTTTCAGCCCGGCGGCAACGTGATGCGTGTCGGGGTCGGATTGCAGGATATCCTCACCCTGGATGTAGATGCCGCGAAAGGTGCCCTCGACTGCGGCGTCGAGCATGTTGGGGATGCGCAGGCCGGGTTCGGACGAGATGGTGACACCCCAGAGGGTTTCGAAGATCGCCCGTGTGGCATCGTCCTTGACATGGCGGTAGCCGGGCAGTTCGTGCGGGAACGAGCCCATGTCGCAGGCGCCCTGAACGTTGTTCTGGCCGCGCAGCGGGTTCACGCCGACGCCGGGGCGGCCGATGTTGCCGGTGAGCATCGCCAGATTGGCGATGGCCATCACCGTGGTCGAGCCCTGAGAATGTTCGGTGACGCCAAGCCCGTAATAGATTGCGCCATTGCCGCCGGTGGCAAACAGCCGGGCCGCCGCACGCAATTCGGCCGCCGGAACGCCGGTCAGAAGCTGCGTTGCTTCGGGCGAATGGCGGGCGTCGGCGACAAAGGCGGCGAAATCCTCGAACTCGGACCAGTCGCAGCGGGTGCGGATGAAGTCTTCGTCGGCCAGCCCCTCGGTCACGATCACATGCGCCAGCGAGGTCATCACCACGACATTGGTGCCCGGCTGCAGCGGCAGGTGATGGGCGGCCTTGACATGCGGCGACTTCACCAGATCGATCCGGCGCGGGTCGATCACGATCAGCTTGGCCCCGGCCCGCAGGCGCTTTTTCAGGCGACTGGCAAAGACCGGGTGGCCATCGGTCGGGTTGGCCCCGATGATGATCACCACGTCGGTGTGTTCGACGGAATCGAAATCCTGGGTGCCGGCCGAGGTGCCGAAGGTGTTGCGCAGGCCGTAGCCGGTCGGTGAGTGGCAGACCCGGGCGCAGGTGTCGGTGTTGTTGTTCAGGAACACGGCGCGGATCAGCTTTTGCACCAGATAGGTTTCTTCGTTGGTGCAGCGCGACGAGGTGATGCCGCCGATGGCATCGCGGCCATATCTGGCCTGGATCGCCTGCAGCCGCTCTGCGGTATAGGCAAACGCCTCGTCCCAAGACACTTCGCGCCACGGCATGTCGATGCTGTCGCGGATCATCGGGTTCAGGATGCGGTCCTTGTGGCTGGCATAGCCATAGGCAAAGCGGCCCTTGACGCAGGAATGGCCCCGGTTGGCCTTGCCGTTCTTGTAAGGGGTCATCCGCACCAGTTCGTCGCCGCGCATTTCGGCCTTGAAGCTGCAGCCGACGCCGCAATAGGCGCAGGTGGTGATGACCGAATGCGACGGGGTGCCGATCTCGATGATCGATTTTTCGGTCAGGGTCGCAGTCGGGCAGGCCTGCACGCAGGCACCGCAGCTGACACATTCGCTGTCCATGAATTTTTCGTGCATGCCGGGCGAGACCCGGCTGTCAAAGCCGCGCCCCTCGATGGTCAATGCAAAGGTGCCCTGCACTTCCTCGCAGGCGCGAACGCAACGGCTGCAGACGATGCATTTGCTGGGGTCATAGCTGAAATAGGGGTTGCTGTCGTCCTTTGGCAAGAATTGCGGATTGGCCTCGCCTCCGGTGCGGGCGTGGAAATGCGTATCGACAGCTTCATAGCGCACGTCGCGCAGGCCGACCGCGCCGGCCATGTCCTGCAGTTCGCAGTCGCCGTTGGCGGCACAGGTCAGACAATCCAGCGGGTGGTCGGAAATATACAACTCCATCACCCCACGGCGCAGCTGCTTCAGCCGGGCGGTCTGGGTGTGCACCACCATGCCGGGGGCGACGGGTGTGGTGCAGGAGGCGGGGGTGCCGTTGCGGCCGTCGATTTCCACGAGACACAGACGACACGACCCGAACGCCTCGACCGAGTCGGTAGAGCAGAGTTTGGGGACGCTGATGCCCGCCTGCATGGAAGCACGCATGATGCTGGTGCCTGCGGGTACGGTGACGGCGAAACCATCGACCGTCAGGGTGACCATCTCTTTCGATTTCGACGCCGGGGTGCCGTAGTCGGCATCGGGCAGGATGAAGTCCTTCATATCAGGCACCTTTCTTCTTGGCCAGAACATAGGCAACAAGCGCATTGGCATGGCCATGGCCAAGCCCATGCTCTGCCTTCAGAAAACTTACGATCTGCATGTGACTTTTGTCCAACTGGCTGGCGATCACCGCTTCCCAATGGGCAATCGGTTGCCCATAGGTCCTGATGATCGACGGAAAATAGCTTGCCGGCCCTTTTACTGGATCTGGCGCTGTGGCCTTCTCTTCGCTCATTCGGCGGCCTCTTTCGTACGGGCGAAATCGTCCGGGAAATGCGTCAGCGCTGACATCACCGGATAGGGGGTAAACCCGCCAAGCGCACAGAGCGAGCCAAGCTTCATGGTGTTGCACAGGTCGGTCAGGATCGGGATGGCGGCCGCATCACCGCGCGCGATGCGGTCCACGGTTTCGACGCCGCGCACCGCGCCGATGCGGCAGGGGGTGCATTTGCCGCAGGATTCGATGGCGCAGAATTCCATGGCAAAGCGTGCCTGTTTCAGCATGTCGGCAGTATCGTCGAAGATGGTCAGACCGGCGTGGCCGACCAGCCCGTCCTTGCCCGCGAACTCCTCATACCCGAACGGCGTATCAAACAGCGCACGCGGGAAATAGGCGCCGAGCGGGCCGCCGACCTGTACCGCCTTGACCGGGCGACCGTTGGCGGTGCCGCCGCCGATGCCATCGACAATTTCACCCAATGTCAGGCCGAAAGCGGTTTCAAACAGGCCGCCGAATTTCACATTTCCCGCAATCTGCAATGGAATGGTGCCACGCGACCGGCCCAGGCCGAAATGCTTGTAGTGCGCTGCACCCTTTTCGAAAATTACCGGGATGGTGGCGAGCGAGATGACGTTGTTGACCACGGTCGGCTTGCCCAGAAAGCCTTCCAGTGCCGGCAATGGCGGTTTGGCGCGGACCACACCACGCTTGCCTTCGAGCGAATTCAGCAGGCTGGTTTCCTCGCCGCAGACATAGGCACCGGCGCCGGTCCGGATCTCGATGTCGAAAGCAAAGCCGGAGCCCTGCACCGAGGACCCGAGCAGGCCGCCGTGACGGGCAACCTCGACTGCGCGGGTCATCGTGGCGATGGCATCGGGGTATTCCGAGCGCAGGTAGACATAGCCTTTGCTGGCCTCGACCGCGACCCCGGCGATTACCATGCCTTCGATCAGGCAGAACGGGTCGCCCTCCATGATCATGCGGTCGGCAAAGGTGGCGCTGTCGCCTTCGTCGGCGTTGCAGACGATGTATTTCTGCGTGGCTTTCGCGCCGGCCACGGTCTGCCATTTGATGCCGGTCGGAAATCCCGCACCGCCGCGCCCGCGCAGGCCGCTTTCGGTCGCTTCGGTCACAATCGCATCGCCGGTCATGGTCAGGGCGCGGGTTAGGCCGGTCAGGCCGCCGTGGGCGCGGTAGTCGGCCAGCGACAAGGGATCGACAATCCCGCAGCGGGCAAAGGTCAGGCGGGTCTGGCGTTTCAGGAACGGGATTTCTTCGGTAAGGCCGAGATTCAGGCGGTGAGTGCCGAAACCAGCCCCGGCCCAGGCGTCGAACAGGCCCGCCACATCCTTCGCCGTGACCGGGCCGAAGGCCACGCGGCCCTCGGGGGTTTCCACTTCCAAGAGCGGCTCCAGCCAGGCCATGCCGCGCGACCCGACCCGGGTCAGCGTCAGATCCATGCCCCGTGCAGCGGCTTCGGCGATCAGGGCCGCCGCGACGGCTTCTGAGCCGAGGGCTTTCGCAAAGGCATCGACCGACAGGAACAGCTTCATGCGCCGCACTCCGCCAGAATCGCGTCCAGCGCATCGGCGTCGATGCGACCCACCACCTTGCCGTCGACCAGTGCTGCCGGTCCGCAGGCGCAGAGGCCAAGGCAGAACACCGGTTCCAGCGTGACCGCGCCGCCTGCCGAGGTGCCGCGCCAATCGACCCCCAACCTGGCCCGGGCATGGTCGGCCAGCGCATCCGCCCCGACAGCCTGACAGGCCTCGGCCCGGCACAGTTTCAGCACATGCCGCCCGGCAGGTTCGCTGCGGAAATCGTGATAGAACGTCATCACCCCGTGCACTTCGGCGCGGCTGAGGTTCAGCCCGTCGGCGATCACCGGCACTGCCTCGCGCGGGACAAAGCCGTACTCGGCCTGTACCGCATGCAGGATCGGCAGCAACGGCCCCTCCAGCCCGGCATGTGCCGCCACGATCGCAGCAGTACGGGCCGAAACCTCGGTGGCCTTGGGCGGCGGCGCGGCCAGAGCGGGCATGGGATTCTCCTGATAGCTGTGGCGGCATAGTGCCCGCCAGCGATAGGAATATCAATAAGTTTGATCCGTCAATCGATAGCTATGGGCTATCAAGCCCGGGCTCCGCGATCCGCCGCGCTTCCTCCAGCAGGGCGGCAAGGACCGGGGTGTGCGGCTCGCGCAGCGCGGTGATCAGGCCGACCAGATGCCGGGCCGACGGGTCGGCAATCGGGATCGCCACCAGCCCGTCGCGAGAAGCGAACAGCGCCGCCAGCTTGACCGGAACCACCGAGGCCCAGCGCCCGGTCAGCACATGACTGACCAGTGAAATCACCGAGTTGGACTCGACCTTCGGGTCTGCGTCCAGCCCGGCATCGGCCAGATGCTGGGCGATGATCCGGCGGTTCTGCATGTCCTGGGTCAGAAGGCACAGCGGTTGGCGGGCGACGTCGGCCCAGCTGACCTCGGCCCGGTCTGCCAGCTCGGACGAGGTGGCAACCAGAAGCCGGTAAGCCTCGTGATAGATCGGCACGGTTGAGACCCGGCCAAGCGGCTCATTGTCCAGATAGGTGATGCCCGCATCCAGTTCCAGCGTCTCGATCTGACCCAGAATTTCCAGCGAGGTCCGTGACAGGATTTGTATCCGCACGTTCGGATGCCGGGCGGAAAACGGGTGGGTCAGGTCGACGACCATGCCGAGTGCGGTCGGAATGACGCCGATCCGCAGGTTGCCCGACAGGCCCGAGCGCGCCGCCCGCATTTCTTCGCGCATGGTGCGGGTGTCCGCCACGATCCGCCGCGCCCATTCCAGCACCCGCGCGCCCTCGGGGGTCAGGCCCTGAAAACGGCTGCCGCGATAGACCAGTTGCACCCCCAACTGATCCTCCAGCTGCTTGATTGCGCCCGACAGCGACGGCTGCGTCACGCCGCACAGCGTTGCCGCTCGGCCGAAATGCCGCTCGTTGGCCAGCGCGATGAACATTTCCAGCTTGTCGATCACGGCTTGTCCGCCCCGGTTCCGCACAGCGCATTGACGGCAATCGCGCCAAGCACGATGGCGCCGCCCGCCAAGGTTCCGATACTGACGGTTTCGTTCAGGAACAGCCAGACCCAGATCGGGGCCAGAAGGGTTTCGATCGTGAAGAGCAGCGAGGTTTCGGCGGCGGGAACCACGCGCGACCCGATGGTGTAAAGCACCAGCCCGGTGGCCAGCAGCATGGCCCCCATCGCCATCGCCAGCAAGCCGTCCCACAAGCTGACGGCCAGGCCGCCGCCGGACAACAGGGCGATCGCGGCGGCGGCGACCATCGAAATCAGCCCGCCGATCAGGGCGGCAGGCATCATGTCGCCCTGCTTGCCCCAGCGAAGCGTGACGGTAAAGGCGGCAAACCCCAGTGCCGCGATCAGGGCCGCGATGTTTCCGGCCATGGCCCCCTGAAACAATCCCTGACCGACCATGATGGCCACCCCGACGGCGGCCACGGCAATCGCCACGCGCGTGGCCGGCCGCACCGTTTCGCCCAAGGTGGCCCAGGCGAGGACAGCGCTTAAAAACGGCGCTGCGGCAAACAGGAAGGCGGCGTTGGCAATGCTGGTGGTTTGCAAGGCAAAGATGGCGGCGGCGAACGAGATGCCAAGACTGATCCCGCCGGCAAGCCCCGTGAAGCCCGTGCGGGCAAGCCGGTCAAACGGTCTGCCGCCCGAGCGGATGGCGACAAAGGCGAACAGGACCGGCACCATCCCGGCCGAGCGATAGAACAGGATCTGCCAGGTGTCTGCCGCCACGATATTGCGGATCGCCAGACCCATCAGCGACCAGATCATCCCGGCGCTGACGATCAGGAGGACGCCGGTGCGGTAGGTTTGCATCATGTGCCCTTCGGTTATCCGGGCCAGCCTTTCCGGTCTTTGGCGGCGGTTCTGGCCTGCGTCCGACCATTTGCAGCCGTTTCAACGCGGTGTGGCGGGCGGCGATCCGGGCGGTTGCCGTTCAGGTGCGGGTTCCGCTCAGGGTGTTGAACGCAACGGCGACCAGCAGCACGCCACCGCCGAGAAAGGCGGCAGGGCTGGCGGTTTCGCCCAGGAACAGCCAGACCCACAGCGGCGCCAGCAGAATCTCCAGCATGCTGAGCAGGGCGGTTTCGGCGGCGGGAACCACGCGGCTGCCCAGCGTGTACAGCACCATCCCGCCCGCCAGCAGCAGCGCCCCCATTGCGGCAGCCAGCGCGCCGTCGGCCAGACTGACGGTCAGACTGCTGCCCCCCAGCCACAGCATCAGCCCCGCCACCGCCATGGCCAACAGCGCACCGATGAACACTGCAGGCAGCATGTCGGATTGGCGGCCCCAGCGCAGGGTGACGGTAAAGAGTGCGAAGCCAAGGGCCGAGGTCAGGGCTGCGGCGTTGCCCAGCGCGGTGCCTCCCGACAGCCCGTTGCGGACCATGATCCCGACCCCGACGGCGGCGATGGCGATGGCGGCCCAGGTGGCGGGGCGGACCTTTTCGCCCAGCAGCGCCCAGGCGACTACGGCGGTCAGCAGCGGGGCGGCGGCGAACAGGAACACTGCGTTGGCGACGCTGGTCGACTGAAACGCGATGATCGACCCGGCAAAGGCCGCCACCAGCGCCAGACCGCCGACCACCCCGGCCCAGCCGGCCCCGGCGATGCCCGCCAACGGCCGCCCGCCGGAACGCAGGGCGATGAAGATCAGCAAGACCGGGGCAAGGCCGGCCGAGCGATAGAACAGGATCTGCCAGCTGTTCGCCGTGTCGATCATCCGGATCGCCAGACCCATAAGCGACCAGACCGCCCCGGCAATGATCACCAGAACCGCGCCGGTGCGATATGAAAGCGTCACGGACTGCCCCCTGTTTCGCGGCAGCCTTGGGGTGGCGAGCGCGGGCGTCTGTCCTGATGGCGACCTGATGGCGATCTGGCGCGCCGGTTTCAGTAGCCACGGGCGCGGTCGACCGGATACAGCAGGGGCGCGCCGGCCTCGCCCCGGCGGATGTTTTCGGCGATGACCCGGGCTGCCGAGGCCGGGCGGGTGTCGGCGGCGATGTGCGGGGTGACGGTGACGTTCGGGTGCGCCCAATAAGGGTGATCCGGTGGCAGCGGTTCGGTGCGGAAGACATCGAGGGTGGCTTGGCCAATCTGGCCGGTGGCGAGGGCGGCCAGAAGGGCGTCGTCATCGATCAGCGCGCCGCGCCCGGGGTTGAGGATCACGGCACCGCGCGGCAACCGCGTCAGACGGTCGGCGTTCATCAGGTTGGTGGTGTCGGCGGTCAGTGGCAGCAGCAGGATCAGAATCTGCGCGGTGGCGAGGGCCTGGCCCAGCCCGGTGTCGCCCGACAGGCAGCTGATGCCGGGCAGGGTGCGCGGGGTCCGGCTCCAGCCGGTCACCGGGAAATTCAGCTGGGCGAGGGCCCGCGCCGCCGCCTGACCGAGGGCGCCGAGGCCGAGCACCGTCACGGGCCGTTCGCGGGCCAGCGGCGGCAGGAGATGGTTCCGCCAGACGCCGTCCTGCGGGTAGTCGGCCATCTGCAGGTGGTGGCGCAGGGTGTGGCCGACCACATACTCGACCATGCTTTCGGTCAGTTCGGGATTGACCATGCGGGCGAGGGGTTGGGTCAGCGTGGGGTTGTGGACGAACTTCTCGACCCCGGCCCAGAGGTTCAGCACGGCCTTGCAACGGGTGAAGGCGGTGAAGTCGGTCAGCGGGCTGGCGGGGGCATAGATGATGTAGTCAATCTCTGCGGGGGTGGTGGTTTCGGGGGTGATGGTGGCTTTGATCCCGGCTTCGGCGAAGGCGGCGGCGAGGGCGGCCCGGTAGTCGGCCCAGAGGGCGGGGCCGGCGGCGAAGAGGATTTTGGGCATGGCGGATCCGGGGGTTTGGGTCGGGACGTTTGAGCATCTGGCGGCGGGGGAGGCAAGGGGGAGGGGCGGCCGCCTACGCCGATTCGGGGTGGATGCCGCAGATCGGCGAACAATGGACACGAACAAGACGAACTGAGATCGGAGACCGCGATGCCACTTTTCTTCGTCGAACACACACACAACGCCGAGGCCTGCCCTACCAAGAACCGGGACATGATGCTGATGCTTGGCAAGCACGTCACGCAGCCTACGGCGGATCAGTTTGGCGTGAAGATTCACTCTGACATCGTGCATCCGGGCGAGCATCGGATGATGATGGTGCTTGAGGCGTCAGAGCAGGCGCAGGTCGACGAGTACGTGAAGCCGTTCGGCATGGTGGGATCGGTGGACGTGAAGCCGGTCGTCACCTGCGAGGTCGTTGTCGAGACCGCGACCTGCTGAGCAATCGAATCGCGCAGAACGGGCAAGTCCGTTCGACGCCGACTCTCGTCTTATGGCATGCAGAACGCGCTGTGAGGCAGCGTTCCGTATCGAACCGATGTGTTACGATTGCCCGCAGACTGAGCACGAGGCCATCAAGGCGGACGAAGGCCCGGCGGCAGTTTGAGGTCGAACGCGGTGGCAATGAACCGTCAGGTCCGCAGGTCGTACGACCTGCTTTATCTTCTAACATTCCGTGAGCTGAAACTTCGGTACCAGGACACGATCTTTGGCTACCTGTGGTCGCTCATTCGCCCCCTGCTGCAGGGCGCCGTCCTTTATGTCGTGCTGAGCAAGTTCATCCGCCTGGATGTCGAAGACTATGGCCTCGTCTTGCTTGCGGCGCTATTTCCCTGGACATGGTTCCAGACATCACTGACCATGTGCGTCGGATCGTTCGCATCGAATGGCGCGCTGATTAAGAAGGTGTACTTCCCCCGCTTTGTGCTTCCGTTCGCGACGGTGCTGAATAACGGCATCCAGTTCGCGCTCTCGTTGCCGGTGCTGATCGTCCTGCTGGCGATCAACGGCTACACGCCCGACTGGACGTGGTTAGTCGGCATCCCGTACCTGGTCGCCGTTGAAGGACTCCTGATCATGGGAGTGGTGCTATTCATCGCCTCGCTCGATGTCTACTTCCGCGACCTCGAGCATCTGACTGATGTCTTCGTCGGACTGATATTGTTCAACCTGACGCCGGTCATCTATCCACTCTCGATCGTGCCGGACAAGTACCACGACTGGATCCTTGCGCTGAACCCACTAGCGTC
>JANNRR010000138.1:0-7679 GCA_031401675.1 Paracoccaceae bacterium | reverse complement strand
GTGAACCCCGCCCTACGCCCAATCGGTAGGGCGGGGTTCACCCCGCCGCCCTGCCGCCACCGCCCCATTTTGAGGAACACGCAATGAACCAGGAACTGACGACCAACCCGTTCAACCCGGTTGCGCCCGTAAAGACCTTTGACGAAATCAAGATCAGCCTGGCTTCGCCGGAGCGGATCCTGAGCTGGTCGTATGGCGAGATCAAGAAGCCCGAGACCATCAACTACCGCACCTTCAAGCCCGAGCGGGACGGGCTGTTCTGTGCCCGCATCTTCGGGCCGATCAAGGATTACGAATGCCTGTGCGGCAAATACAAGCGCATGAAGTATCGCGGTGTGGTCTGCGAGAAGTGCGGTGTGGAAGTCACGCTGCAAAAGGTGCGGCGCGAGCGGATGGGGCATATCGAACTGGCCGCCCCGGTGGCGCACATCTGGTTCCTGAAGTCGCTGCCGAGCCGGATCGGGCTGATGCTCGACATGACGCTGCGGGATCTGGAGCGGATTCTGTATTTCGAGAACTATGTGGTGATCGAGCCGGGTCTGACCGATCTGACCTATGGCCAGTTGATGACCGAGGAGGAATTCCTCGACGCGCAGGACCAGTATGGCGCTGATGCCTTCACCGCCAATATCGGCGCCGAAGCCATCCGCGAAATGCTGTCGGCGATCGATCTGGACAGCGAAGCCCTGCGGCTGCGCGAGGAACTGAAGGTTGCGACCGGCGAGTTGAAGCCGAAAAAGATCATCAAGCGGCTGAAGATCGTCGAGCATTTCCAGGAGTCGGGCAACCGGCCGGAATGGATGATCCTGACGGTGCTGCCGGTGATTCCGCCGGAACTGCGCCCGCTGGTGCCGCTGGATGGTGGGCGGTTTGCCACGTCGGACCTCAACGATCTGTACCGCCGGGTGATCAACCGCAACAACCGTTTGAAGCGGCTGATCGAACTGCGGGCGCCCGATATCATCGTGCGCAACGAAAAGCGCATGTTGCAGGAGGCGGTCGATGCCCTCTTTGACAACGGCCGCCGTGGCCGCGTGATCACGGGCACCAACAAGCGGCCTTTGAAATCGCTCAGCGACATGCTGAAGGGCAAGCAGGGCCGGTTCCGGCAGAACCTTCTGGGCAAGCGCGTCGATTTCTCGGGCCGTTCGGTGATCGTGACCGGGCCGGAACTGAAGCTGCACCAGTGCGGCCTGCCGAAGAAGATGGCGTTGGAGCTGTTCAAGCCGTTCATCTATTCGCGTCTGGAAGCCAAGGGGCTTTCCAGCACGGTCAAGCAGGCCAAGAAGTTGGTGGAGAAGGAACGTCCCGAGGTTTGGGACATTCTGGATGAAGTCATCCGCGAACACCCGGTGCTGCTGAACCGCGCGCCGACGCTGCACCGTCTGGGCATTCAGGCGTTCGAGCCGATCCTGATCGAAGGCAAGGCGATCCAGCTGCATCCGCTGGTCTGTTCTGCCTTCAACGCCGACTTTGACGGCGACCAGATGGCCGTGCACGTGCCACTGAGCCTTGAGGCGCAGCTGGAAGCCCGCGTGCTGATGATGTCGACCAACAACGTGCTGTCGCCGGCCAACGGCGCGCCGATCATCGTGCCGTCGCAGGACATGATCCTGGGGCTGTACTACACCTCGATGGAACGCAAAGGCATGGCTGGCGAGGGCATGAAGTTTGCCCATGTCGAGGAAGTCGAGCACGCGCTGGCCGCCGGGGCGGTGCATCTGCATACCAAGATCACGGCGCGGGTGATCCAGATCGATGCCGAAGGCAACGAAGTCTGGAAGCGCTATGAAACCACGCCCGGCCGGCTACGGCTGGGGGCGTTGCTGCCGCTGAATGCCAAGGCGCCGTTCGATTTGGTGAACCGGCTGTTGCGCAAGAAGGATGTGCAGAACGTCATCGACACTGTCTACCGCTACTGCGGCCAGAAAGAGTCGGTGATCTTCTGCGATCACATCATGACCATGGGTTTCCGTGAGGCGTTCAAGGCCGGGATTTCGTTCGGCAAGGACGACATGCTGATCCCGGATTCGAAGTGGGAAATCGTGGGTGGGACCCGCGATGCGGTGAAGGAGTTCGAACAGCAGTACATGGACGGGCTGATCACCCAGGGCGAAAAGTACAACAAGGTGGTCGATGCCTGGTCGAAATGTTCGGACGCGGTGGCTTCGGCCATGATGACCGAAATCTCGGCGGTGCGGCTGGACAAGAACGGTGCCGAGAAGGAACCGAACTCGGTCTACATGATGTCGCATTCCGGGGCGCGCGGTTCGCCGGCGCAGATGAAGCAGTTGGGGGGCATGCGCGGTCTGATGGCCAAGCCTTCGGGCGAAATCATCGAGACGCCGATCATCTCGAACTTCAAGGAAGGTCTGACCGTTCTGGAATACTTCAACTCGACCCACGGTGCCCGCAAGGGGCTGGCGGACACGGCGTTGAAGACCGCGAATTCGGGCTATCTGACGCGGCGTCTGGTCGACGTGGCGCAGGATTGCATCGTGCGCAGCATCGATTGCGGCACCGACCGTTTCATCACCGCGGTTGCGGCGGTGAACGATGGTGAAGTGGTGTCGTCGCTGGCCGAGCGGGTTCTGGGCCGAACTGCGGCCGAGGACGTGCTGCGGCCCGGAACCGACGAGGTGATCGTCAGCCGGGGCGAGTTGATCGACGAGCGCCGGGCCGACATCATCGCGTTGGCGGCAGTTTCGGCGATCCGGATCCGCTCGCCCTTGACCTGCGAAGCCGAGGAGGGTGTGTGCGCCACTTGCTACGGGCGCGATCTTGCGCGCGGAACGATGGTGAACGTGGGAGAGGCTGTCGGCATCATCGCGGCGCAGTCGATTGGCGAGCCGGGCACCCAGCTGACGATGCGGACGTTCCACATCGGCGGCATCGCGCAGGGCGGCCAGCAGTCGTTCCTGGAGGCAAGTCAGGAAGGCAGGATCGAGTTCCGCAATGCCAACCTTCTGCTCAACGTCATGAACGAGCAGATCGTGATGGGCCGCAACATGCAGATCGCCATCATCGACGAAAATGGCCAGGAGCGCGCAAGCCACAAGTTGAGCTACGGCTCGAAAGTGTTCGTCAAGGATGCCGAAGCGGTGAAGCGCGGGGCCAAGCTGTTCGAATGGGACCCCTATACGCTGCCGATCATCGCCGAAAAAGGCGGGGTGGCGCGGTTTGTCGACCTGGTCTCGGGCATTTCGGTGCGCGAGGATACCGACGAGGCGACGGGCATGACGCAGAAGATCGTGACCGACTGGCGTTCGGCGCCGCGCGGCAACGATCTGAAGCCCGAGGTCATCGTGATGGACCCGGTGACGGGCGATCCGGTGCGCAACGAAGCCGGCAACCCGGTCAGCTATCAGATGTCGGTCGAGGCGATCCTGTCGGTCGAGGACGGACAGGACATCAAGCCGGGCGACGTGGTGGCGCGGATTCCGCGTGAAGGGGCGCGGACCAAGGACATCACCGGCGGTCTGCCGCGGGTGGCGGAACTGTTCGAGGCGCGGCGGCCGAAGGATCACGCGATCATTGCGGAAATCGACGGCTATGTGCGGTTCGGCAAGGACTACAAGAACAAGCGCCGGATCACGATTGCGCCGAACGACGACAGCCATCAGCCGGTGGAATACATGGTGCCGAAGGGCAAGCATATTCCGGTTCAGGAAGGCGACTTCGTCCAGAAGGGCGACTACATCATGGACGGCAACCCGGCGCCGCATGACATCCTGCGGATCATGGGGATCGAGGCGCTGGCGAACTATCTGATCGACGAAGTTCAGGACGTGTACCGGCTGCAGGGCGTGAAGATCAACGACAAACACATCGAAGTGATCGTGCGTCAGATGCTGCAGAAGTGGGAGATTCTGGACAGCGGCGAGACGACGCTGCTGAAGGGCGAGAACGTCGACAAGGACGAGCTGGAGGAAACCAACGCCAAGGCGGTGGCGAACGGGCTGCGGCCGGCGTCGGGCGAGCCGATCCTGCTGGGCATCACCAAGGCCAGCCTGCAGACTCGCAGCTTCATCAGTGCGGCATCGTTCCAGGAGACGACGCGGGTGCTGACCGAGGCGTCGGTGATGGGCAAGCGCGACAAGCTGGTAGGGCTGAAAGAGAACGTGATCGTCGGTCGGTTGATCCCGGCGGGCACGGGCGGGGCCACCAAGCGGGTGCGGAAGATCGCGCTGGACCGTGACCAGAAAGTGCTGGACATGCGCAAGGCCGAGGCCGAGGCGGCGATCGTGCTGGCCGCGCCGGTCAGCGATCTGGTGGGCGACGAGGATGACCTGCTGGTGATGACCCCGGAGAGCCGGGACGAATAGGACTGCCGGGAACAGGCAGAGAGTGAAGACTGGCCCCCGCGCTTATGGCGCGGGGGTTTTTCATGGCGTAACCCGCGTGCTAAATCGTGTAAATATCTGATTTATATAGATTATTAGTATGGCATTCATGTTTCGTTAACTGATTTGCACGCGAAAGTTGCCGGGGTGCTGCGCCCGGCAGACGGTGTGCCGCTGCAGTTGATCCCGAGGAAAACGCCGTGATTCACCTGCCGGAAAAGCCGCTGTTGTCGGCCGGTGGTGGCTGATAGCAGCGGGGGCGGAACGGGCAGGTTGGCAATGGCACTTTCACAGAATTCGCAGGGCGCGCTGTTGATGATGGCCGGGCAGGCCTGTTTCACGATCAATGACGCATTCATGAAACTGATGGCCGGGGATGTGCCGCTGATGCAGTTGCTGGTGCTGCGCGGGATGGGCACGGTGGTGGCGATGGCAGCGATTGCCTGGTGGCTTGGGATGTTGCATCTGCGTTTTCCGGCCCGTGACCGCTGGCTTGTCCTGGCACGGTCAGCGGCGGAAATCGGATCGACCTACTTTTTCCTGACGGCCCTGTTTCACATGCCGATCGCCAACATGAGCGCGATCTTTCAGGCGTTGCCGCTGGCGATCACGCTGGCTGGGGCAATGTTTCTGGGCGAAACCGTCGGCTGGCGGCGGCTTCTGGCGATTGTGATCGGCTTCTGCGGGGTGCTGCTGGTGGTACGGCCGGGGACGGAAGGGTTCAATGTCTATTCGCTTTGTGCGCTGGCGGCAGTGGCTTGTGTGGTGGTGCGCGATCTGGTCGTGCGGCGGATGTCGGCCGAGGTGCCATCGCTTATGGTGGCGCTTGGGGCCGGGGTGGCTGTAACGCTGTTTTCGGGTGTGGCTTCGACGGCGGTGGACTGGGTCAGGCCAAGCGGGCTGCAGGTCGGATATATCATCGCGGCAGGGACTTTCGTGGTGGCAGGCTATCACTTTGCCATCGCCACGATGCGGGTTGGCGATCTGGGGTTTGTGGCACCGTTCCGTTACACCGGGTTGCTGTGGGCGCTGGTGCTGGGGCTCTTGGTGTTTGGCGACTGGCCGGATTTTCTGACAATTCTGGGGTCGGGCATCATCGTGGCCACCGGCATTTTCACGTTGATGCGCGAGCGGCGGCTGCGGATTTCGGGGGCCGCCGGGCAATCGGCAACGCCTTGAATTCCGGGCTGGTCGGGCTGTTGACAACCCCTGCGACTCTGCCTATACCGCCCGCACTCGGGTAGCGGGGTATCCCTGCTGCCTGGGTTCAATATTCGAAGTGGTCATGATCCGGGCCTTGTGCCCCGATCCTCTGGAATTCCACCGCACCGTCCCCGGAGCAATGGGGACGCCTGCGGTTTTGCCGTTTTGCATCCAGCGACCCTTTCGGGGGACCTGCGCAAGGCGAGAGATGAAGCGCAACACGGGGAACGTGAATGCCAACGATCCAACAGCTGATCCGCAAACCGCGGCAGCCACGAGTGAAACGGTCCAAGTCGCAGCACCTGGAATCCTGCCCGCAGAAACGCGGTGTCTGTACCCGCGTCTATACCACCACGCCGAAAAAGCCGAACTCGGCCATGCGGAAAGTCGCCAAGGTGCGCCTGACCAACGGTTTCGAGGTCATCAGCTACATTCCCGGCGAAAAGCACAACCTGCAGGAACATTCGGTGGTGCTGATCCGCGGCGGCCGGATCAAGGATTTGCCCGGCGTGCGCTACCACATCCTGCGCGGTGTGCTGGATACCCAAGGCGTCAAGGATCGTCGCCAGCGTCGTTCGAAATACGGCGCCAAGCGTCCGAAGTGAGGAAATAGCCCATGTCTCGTCGTCACGCCGCCGAAAAGCGCGAAGTTCTGCCCGATGCCAAGTATGGCGACCGGGTGTTGACCAAGTTCATGAACAATCTGATGACCGACGGCAAGAAGTCGGTCGCGGAACGGATCGTCTATTCGGCGATGGAGCGGGTGGAAACCCGGCTGAAGCGGTCGCCGATCGATGCGTTCCGTGAAGCGCTGGACAATATCAAGCCGTCGCTGGAAGTGCGGTCGCGCCGGGTCGGCGGGGCCACCTATCAGGTTCCGGTCGAAGTGCGCCCCGAGCGCCGCGAGGCGCTGGCGATCCGCTGGCTAATCATCGCGGCCCGCAAGCGCAACGAAAACACCATGGAAGAGCGGCTGGCGGGCGAACTGCTCGATGCCGTCAACAGCCGTGGCACGGCGGTGAAAAAGCGCGAAGACACCCACAAGATGGCCGACGCCAACAAGGCGTTCAGCCATTACCGCTGGTAACCCAATTAGCCTGAGGCTCCTGTCATGGCACGCGAATACTCCCTCGACCGCTACCGAAACTTCGGGATCATTGCCCATATCGATGCGGGCAAGACCACGACGACCGAGCGCATCCTGTATTATACCGGCAAGAACCACAAAATTGGCGAAGTGCACGATGGTGCGGCGACAATGGACTGGATGGAGCAGGAGCAGGAACGCGGCATCACCATCACCTCGGCCGCGACGACGACATTCTGGGAGCGGACGGTGGACGCCGGTCTGACCCATGCCGCCAAGGACAAGTTCCGCTTCAACATCATCGATACCCCCGGCCACGTCGACTTCACCATCGAGGTCGAGCGGTCGCTGGCTGTGCTGGACGGAGCGGTCGTGCTCTTGGACGGCAACGCTGGTGTGGAGCCGCAGACCGAAACCGTCTGGCGTCAGGCCGACCGCTACAAGGTGCCGCGCATCGTGTTCGTCAACAAGATGGACAAGACCGGGGCCGATTTCTACAACTGCGTCAAGATGATCAAGGAACGGACCGGGGCCAAGCCCTGCCCGGTGCAGATCCCGATCGGTGCCGAAGACAAGCTGGAAGGCATCATCGACCTGATCACCATGGAAGAATGGGTGTACGAGGGCGACGACCTGGGCGCGTCCTGGCGCCGCCAACCGATCCGCGCCGATCTGCAGGGTCTGGCCGATGAGTGGCGCCACCACATGCTGGAACTGGCCGTCGAGATGGACGACACGGTAATGGAGGCCTATCTGGAGGGCACCGAGCCGGACGAGGAGACCCTGCGCGGCCTGATCCGCAAGGGCACGCTGTCGATCTCCTTCATCCCGATCCTGTGCGGGTCGTCGTTCAAGAACAAGGGCGTGCAGCCGATGCTGAACGCGGTGATCGATTTCCTGCCGAACCCGCTGGACGTGCCGGCCTACATGGGCTTTCTGCCGGGCGACGACAGCGAAACCCGCAACATCGCGCGGTCGGCCTATTATGCGCAACCGTTTTCGGCGCTGGCGTTCAAGATCATGAACGACCCGTTCGTCGGTTCGCT
>JANNRR010000137.1:0-11010 GCA_031401675.1 Paracoccaceae bacterium | reverse complement strand
ACCGCCGATGACATCATCGCCCGCGAACGCCGTGCGCTTGATGCCCTCGATGAAATCAGGGGAAATCGGTAACAAGTGTCAGACTCGGAACACTAGCATTTCTCCAACAAATTTCATTGGCCTTTCGTCTGATAATCGCTTAGCTAGCTCGGACTCAAGCTGCGTTACGAAAGACAATATCTTTGCCGATGGCCCAGCAAAAGCAAATAGAGTCGCACCTGCTGCATGAAAAAACTTCCGGAAATACATTCTGTTGTCAATCGCGGTTTGGACATTTTCACTGTCTATCGATGCGGGGACGAGTGGTTTCGACTGCTCATATCTCGGCGTTGCCAAGCAATCCGTGATGATGAAGGGCGTAATTCGGTTTCCGTACAAACAAACTGTCATTTGATCCGAACTCCTCCAAACTAAGCTGCTGGGAGTCGCAATTGACGACGCAAACCTCAGTCCGTGTCAAACACTTACTGAGTTCTCGCCGTGAGTTTTTGGCAAGCCACCTTCCCGACCCGCCCCAAATCCCCCTGCCCCGCCAGCAGCCCCGCCACCGAAATATCCTCGTCCAGCTCCTGCCAATGCAGGCCGAACGGGCTGATCTCGACTGCCTCGCGCAGGGCTGGCGTCGCGTTCAGCAGGCGGGGGAAGGGGCGCAGGGGATGCCGAGCACGCGGCCATCGGTGAGGTGGACCCACAGGGTGTCGTCGATGATTTGGACGCGGGTGGCGGACATGAACAAGGCGTGGCGTGCGGTCGATGGCGCATTTTCCTGGGGCGCGCGGGCGGTAGGCGAGCGGTGCGTGCGAGCACGCACCCTACGTCACGGCGACGGACGGAGCTTCCCTTGGCGGGCATGGTGTAGGGCGGGGTTCACCCCGCCGGGTGTTACAGGCTGGTGCAGATGTATTTCAGCTCCAGATAGTCATCCATGCCGTGGTGCGAGCCCTCCCTCCCCAAACCCGATTGCTTCACCCCGCCGAACGGGGCCATTTCGGTGGAGATCAGGCCGGTGTTGACGCCGACCATGCCGTATTCCAGCGCCTCCTGCACCCGGATGATCCTCGCATAGTCGCGGGCGTAGAAGTAGCTGGCGAGGCCGAAGATGGTGTCGTTGGCGAGGCGGATGACTTCCTCCTCGGTGTCGAAGCGGAACAGGGGGGCCATCGGGCCGAAGGTCTCCTCCTGCGCCACCATCATGGCTTGGGTGATGCCGGTGATGATGGTGGGCTCGAAATAGCTGCCGCCAAGGGCGTGGCGGCGGCCGCCGGTGACGACCGTGCCGCCTTTGGCGACGGCATCGGCGATATGCTCCTCGACCTTTTCAACGGCGGCCATGTTGACCAGCGGGCCGGTGTCGATGCCGTCGAGCAACCCGTCGCCGATGCGGAGTTTGGCTGTGGCGGTGGCGAACCGGGCGGCGAAGGCGTCGTAGACGCCGGATTGCACATAGATGCGGTTGGCGCAGACGCAGGTCTGGCCGTTGTTGCGGAATTTCGAGATCATCGCGCCGGCGACGGCGGCATCAAGGTCGGCGTCATCGAACACGATGAAGGGGGCGTTGCCGCCCAGTTCCATCGAGCATTTCATCACCTGATCGGCGGCCTGTTTCAACAGGATGCGGCCGACCTCGGTCGAGCCGGTGAAGGTAAGTTTGCGCACCGTGGGGTTTTCGCAGAACTCCTTGCCGATGTCGGAGGAGCGTTTCGAGGTGATGATCGACAGGAGCCCCTTGGGCAGGCCGGCGCGGTCGGCCAGAACGGCGAGGGCGAGGGCCGAAAGCGGGGTTTCGGCGGCGGGCCGGGCCACCACGGCGCAACCGGCGGCCAGCGCCGGGGCGATCTTGCGGGCGATCATGGCGTTGGGGAAGTTCCAGGGGGTGATCGAGGCGACGACGCCGACCGGCTGCTTCAGGATGGTGATGCGCTTGTCGGGAAGGTGGCCGGGGACGGTTTCGCCGTAGATGCGCTTGGCTTCCTCGGCGAACCATTCGACGTAGGCGGCGCCGTACAGCACCTCGCCTTTGGCTTCGGCTTTCGGTTTGCCCATTTCGGCGGTGAGGATCAGGGCCAGGTCGTCGGCGTTGGCGACCATCAGGTTGAACCAGCCGCGCAGCACATTGGCGCGGTCCTTGCCGGTGCGGGCGGCCCACAGTTTTTGCGCGGTCTTGGCGGCGGCGATGGCGCGGGCGGTCTCGGCCCGGGTCAGGTTGGGGACGGTGCAGATCACATCGCCGCGCGCCGGGTTGGTGACCGGGAAGGTGGCACCGTCGTCGGCCTGCACCCAGTCGCCGGCAAGATAGGCGCGGGTTTCGAGCAGGCCGGGGTCTTTCAACAGGGCGGCGAGGTTGGTGGCGGTGTCGAGTTTGGTATCGGGCATGGCAGCCTCCGGGGAAGGGGATGGGAAATGGAATGCATCTGCGGCGGGAAAATGTCCATGGGTGGCGGTGCCGCCGGTGGGAAACGGCGGCGGGTTCGGGGGGGTCAGGCGCCGGCGGCGGGGCGGGTGCGGCGGCCGAAGGGGATGATCTCGGGGGCATCGGCAGTGAAGGGGCGGCCGTCCCATTCGCCCAGCCAGCGCTCGACGGTCAGACCGGCAGCGGCGATCAGGGCGGCAAGGTCGGGTTGCGCGGGAAAGGCGATGCGGGCGCGTGCGGCTATGGTGCGGTTTTCGGCGGGGATGGTGTAGTGGGTTTCGTAGGTTGCGATCTGGGTGGCGGCGTCCCAGCTGGTGTCGGTCCAGGTCTCGACCGGCCCGAGGGTGGCATCGCTGAATGTTTCGCGGGTCAGGGCGGGCGTCCAGCTTTCCCATTCGCGCGCGGCCGGGTTGCGGCTGTCGAAGATGAAATGCCCGCCAGGGGTCAGGTGGGCCGCGATACTGGTTAGGGCTGCGGCGCGGTCAGAGGCGGTCAGCAGGGTCTGAAAGGCATGGCCGGTCATTACGATCAGGTCGAACCGGCGGCCGAGGCGGACCGTGCCGGCGTCGCCATTCGTCCAGGTCACCCGGTCGCCGTGCGGCCGGGCTCGGGCAATGGCGAGCATCGCCTGGGCGGGATCGACGCCGTGGACGGCGGCATGGCCCAAGGCGGCGACAGTGGCGCAGAAGCGGCCCGTGCCGCAGCCGAAATCGAGCACCGATGTCAGCTGACGGGCAAGGCCAAGGCAGTATTCGGTATCAGCCGACCACGGGCAGTGACTGTCATACAGGCGGGCGAAGGCCGGGTCGTGATAGAGCGATTCCGGTGTGGTCATCGGGTGCCCCATGGACTGGGCCGGCGGGCCTGCGGCAGTCCGGGGAAGCGGGTACAGTCAGGCGCTGCGTGGACTGACGGCGCATCGGGGCATGAGGGGATCCGGCAGAGCACGGCAGTTGCACGGGTCGACGGGGCACGACCGGGATGCGGTGCTGTTTGCCGGGTCAGGTCCGCGGATCGTCCGTCAGAAGCGCTGTGCATGCTGTGGCTTTGGCCTGTTACGCGGCGGGGCGTCCGATAGAGCATGGGCAAGGGCCGGGTGTCCAGCTATGCCATCGGGCTATCGGGGGACATGCGATGGATATGGATGACGCCTATGCCAATGGCAAATACATCGCCGGGGCAGAAGGATATCTACCGCGCTGGGCGGCGGCGGCAGCGGCCTATCGCGGGGCGCTGGGGCCACGGGCGCGGCTGGGGCTGGCCTACGGCGGCGGCGCGCGGCAGCGGTTTGATCTGTTCCTGCCGGAGGCGGAGCCCCGCGGGCTGATGCTGTTCGTGCATGGCGGCTATTGGCGGGCGTTTGATCGGGACGGCTGGTCGCATCTGGCCGCCGGGGCGGTGGCGCGGGGCTGGGCGGTGGCGATGCCGGGTTATACGCTGTGCCCCGAGGCGCGGATCGGGCAGATCACGCGCGAGGTGGCGGTGGCGCTGGTGACCGTGGCGCAGGCGGTGGCCGGGCCGATCGTGCTGGCGGGACATTCGGCGGGCGGGCATCTGGTGGCGCGGCTGGCTTCGGCCGACCTGCGGTTGCCGGTGGCCGGGCGGCTGCGGCGGGTGCTGCCAATCTCGCCCCTTGGCGACTTGCGGCCGCTGATGCAGACGGCGATGAACGCGGATTTCCGGCTGGATCTGGCCGAAGCCTGCGCGGAAAGCCCGGTGTTGCAGGCGCGGCGACCGGGCCCGGACGTTCAGGTCTGGGTCGGGGCCGAGGAGCGGCCTGCCTTTCTGGATCAGGCGCGGGCGCTGGGCGCGGCGTGGCAGGCGCCGGTGACGGTGGTGGTGGGGCGGCACCATTTCAATGTGATCGATGATCTGGCGGACCCGGACAGCGCGATGCTGGCGGCGCTGATCGCGCCGGAATAGGGCGACGGCGGGCTGTGGCCGATTGGCACACCTGCTCGGTCTGCGGCGCGAAACCGGGTATGGATGCCATACTTGCACCCGAATCGCGGCCATGCTTCACAGTCCTGAGCACCCGACCCGAACCGGAGCCGCAACGGATGACCGCCGCATGACCTCGCAGATCGACACCGAAATTGCCGTTATCGGCGCTGGTGTCGTTGGGCTGGCCGTCGCGCACCGGCTGGCCGCAGCAGGGCACGAAGTGGTGATTGCCGACCCGAACGATCCGGGTTCGGGGGCTTCTTACGGCAATGCGGGCACGATTGCCGATTATGCGGTCATGCCGGTCGGCACGCCGTCGGTACTGAAAAACCTGCCGTCGCTGCTGTTTGACCGCAATTCGCCGCTGGCGATCCGGCGGGCGGCAATCCTTGGCCTGGCACCGTGGCTGCTGCGCTTTGCCCGGCAGTCGCTGCCCGGACCGGCGGCCCGCAATGCGGTGGCGCTTGCCGCCCTGCTGGGCGACGCCGGCAGCCGCTGGCGCGAACTGGCGAACCAGATCGGTGCGGCGGAGTTCCTGCAGGCGCGGGGGGCGCTGTATCTGTACCAGAGCGAGGCGGCGGCCGCTGCAGCCCGGGCGGACCTGCAGACCCGGCGGGGTTTCGGCATCCCGGTGGAAGCGATCGGGCCGGATGCCCTGGCGGCGCTGGAGCCGGGATTGCCGCCGATGGCGGGCGGGGCGGCGTTTTTCCCGCAGGCGCAGTTTCTGAGCGATCCGGGGATGGTGGTGGCGTTTCTGGCAGCCGCGGCCTGGGGGGCCGGGGTCCGGCATCAGCGCAGCCTGATCACCAGCCTGTACCGGCGGGACGGGGCGGTGGTGCTGCGCGGCGAGGGGGTTCGGATCGTGGCCCGGCGGGTGGTGATCGCCGCCGGGGCGCATTCGCGGCACCTGGCGCGGATGGCCGGCGACCGGGTGCCGCTGGAGACCGAGCGGGGTTATCATGTCGAGTATGATGACGGGCCAGGCGACGAACCGGCTTCCGGGCCGGAATTGCCGGGTTCAGCCCGGAATCTGCCCCGGCTGCTGCGGCCCGCCTGCCCGACGGCGCTCGGGTTCTATCTGTGCCCGATGGCGGGCCGGTTGCGGGTGGCGGGGACGGTGGAGCTGGGCGGGCTGGACCCTGCGCCGTCGGCGCACCGGATTGCCATGCTGGACAAGGGGGCGCGCTCGATCTTTGCCGATCTGCCGGCCCCGAGCCGGACCTGGCTGGGCTTTCGCCCGTCGCTGCCCGACAGCCTGCCGGTGATCGGGGTGTCGCGCGACGGACCGCAGGTGCTGCATGCCTTTGGCCACGGCCATATCGGGCTGACGCTGGCACCGGTAACCGCCGCGATCATTGCCGACCTGATCGCCGGGCAGGCCCCGGCGCTGGACCTGTCGCCCTATCGGGCCGGGCGGTTCTGAAGGCGGGGGGAGGTTGGGCGGAAACTGGAAAGGCAAGTCGCTCCCTACCCGCGTGATCGGAGCAGCTGTTCGGTCAGCTTGTCCGGCATCGATCCGAGGGGCTATCCTTCTGTTATTCTTGCCGGATTTGATTTCAATCAAATCGGGGCGCGCCTGCCTGCCCCTTGGCAGGCGCGTAGAGTGCGCCCACCCAGGCAGGCGCGCCCCGATTTCCCAATCCCTGCACCTGGCCCGATCCCCCTTGCCCTTCGCTTGCGCTCTCGGGCAACGGGCCGGGCGTCCGCACACTGTGCGGCCACCTGATCGGCCCGGGATTTCACATCGAACGGAACAGCGGGTGGTGACGGCAAAGGCGATTCAGACAAATATCACCCCGCCTCAGTCCCCCAGCAGGTCCGCCCAGACCGCCCCGGCATTCACCGAGACCACCCCGGGGATCAGCGGAATGCTGACGTCGACGTATTTCGAAAGCTTGGCCAGTCTGGCGCGGAACCGGCCGGCGCGGGCCTTTTCGGCGACCGAGGTCAGATAGGCAATGGCATCCTCACCCGCCTCTACCCGGTGGCCGATGGCGTCAAAAACCTGCCAGATCGGTTCCTCGTTCTGGCGGAAATCGGAAAACCAGACGAAGGCCGAACGGCCGGTCACCGGGTCGAACGCTTCGAAGTCGGCGTCGATCAGCAGCAGGAACGGATAGCGTTCGGTGCGGATGCGGGCGGACAGCGCCTCGGGCCAGGGCTTTTCCAGCACCTCGTTCAGCGCATCCTGCATCCGTTCGGGATAGGGCATCACCAGGACGCCGCGATACTTCATAAGGTGGCCGAATTCGGTGGTGTGGCGGGCAATCTCGTCCGTCACCCGGTTGGAAAAGCGGTTCCAGGCCAGCAGGATGACGATCACGTCGCGGTGCGCTCGGGTGACGTGTTTCAGCGACCAGACATTCCATTCCATCGATGGCTCCTGTGCTGGCGGGCGGGCAGCGGCCCGGGGTGCCACTGCCTTGCGGTCCGGACAGTCTAGCCCCGGTTTGCGAATCGGGCAATCCGCCCGGCTCGGGCAATCGCCGCTGTGCTTGCTCTTGGACCGGACCCATTGCATAGACGGTCAAGCAACCGACTGGCAAAGGGCAGGAGCGTGGCACCTACGGCGCTGGTTACCGGATCGTCCGGCTTTATCGGATATCATCTGTGCCGGCGCTTGCTGGCCGACGGCTTCCGGGTGGTCGGGCTGGACGCGATGACACCCTATTACGACGTGCGCCTGAAGGAGCGGCGGCTGGGGATGCTGTTGCAGTCGCCGGGGTTCAGCACGCATCAGGCGCTGGTCGAGCAGCCGGGGCTGCTGCGCGGACTGATGGACGAGGTCCGGCCCGAGGTGGTGGTGCATCTGGCGGCACAGGCCGGGGTGCGCTATTCGATCGAAGCGCCGCGCAGCTATGTCGACAGCAACCTGATCGGCACCTTCGAGGTGCTGGAGGCGGCGCGGGCGCACCGCCCGGCGCATCTGATGATCGCCTCGACCTCGTCGGTGTACGGCGCCAACACCGCGATGCCCTATGCCGAAACCGACCGCGCCGACCACCAGATGAGCTTTTACGCCGCCACCAAGAAGGCGACCGAGGCGATGGCGCATTCCTATGCGCATCTATACGATATTCCGACCACGATGTTCCGGTTCTTTACTGTCTATGGCCCGTGGGGGCGGCCCGACATGGCCCCGATCAAGTTCACCCGGGCGATTCTGGCGGGCGAGCCGATCGACATCTACAACCACGGCGACATGCGGCGGGATTTCACCTATATCGACGATCTGGTCGAAGGTATCCGGCGGCTGATCGACGTGGCCCCGGTGCAGCGTGATGCGGTGCGGCCGGATGCGGTGCCCGCCCCGGCCGCCATCGAGGGCGACAGCCTGTCGCCGGTCGCGCCGTTCCGCATCGTCAACATCGGCAATGGCGCGCCGGTACCGCTGATGGATTTCGTCGCGGCGCTGGAGGCGGCGCTGGGGGTGACGGCGCAAAAGCGGTTCCTGCCGATGCAACCGGGCGATGTGCCGGCCACCTGGGCCGCGAACCAGTTGTTGCAGCGGCTGGTGGGAGTGTTGCCGCAAACCGGCATAAGCGCCGGGGTCGCCGCCTTTGTTGCCTGGTACCGCGCGCATCATGCCGTCTGACGCCGCGAACGCAATTGACAGCAGGCCCGGGTTTGCGCATCTGACCGCGAAAGACCAATTGAGAACCATGGAGTTTCCGCGATGAAGATTGCGATGATCGGCACGGGCTATGTCGGCCTGGTTTCGGGCGTGTGCTTTTCCGATTTCGGGCACGAGGTGATCTGTGTCGACAAGGATCCGCGCAAGATCGAGATGCTGAACCAGGGCAAGGTTCCGATCTACGAACCCGGGCTGGACGCGGTGATGGCGCGCAACGTCGCTGCCGGGCGGCTGCGGTTCAGCCTTGATCTGGCGGCGTCGGTCGCCGGGGCGGATGCGGTGTTCATCGCCGTCGGCACCCCGACCCGGCGCGGCGATGGCCATGCCGACCTGACCTATGTGACGGCGGCGGCCGAAGAAATCGCGGCGGCGCTGACCGGCTATGCCGTGGTGGTGACCAAATCCACCGTGCCGGTCGGTACCAACCGCATGGTGCGCCAGACCATCAGGAAGGCGCGGCCCGATGCCGAGTTCGACGTGGCGTCGAACCCGGAGTTTCTGCGCGAAGGTGCGGCGCTGGATGATTTCATGCGGCCTGACCGGGTGGTGGTCGGCCTACATGGCGACATCGAGGCGGGCCGGGCGCGCGAAGTGATGGATGCGATCTACCGCCCGCTGTTCCTGCGCGATTTCCCGATCGTGTACACCGACCTCGAATCCGCCGAGATGATCAAATATGCCGCCAACGCCTTTCTGGCGGTCAAGATCACCTTCATCAACGAAATCGCGGCGCTGTGCGAAAAGGTCGGGGCGGACGTGAAGTCGGTGTCGAAGGGCATGGGGCTGGACGGGCGGATCGGCAACAAGTTCCTGCATGCCGGGCCCGGCTATGGCGGTAGTTGTTTTCCCAAGGATACCAAGGCGCTGGCCCGGATCGGGCAGGAACATGCGGTGCCGATGCAGATCACCGAAACCGTGATCAAGGTGAATGAAGAGGTCAAGCGCCGGATGATCGACAAGATCAGCGATGCTTTGGCGGGGGCGGTGAACGGCAAGACGGTGGCGGTGCTGGGGGTGACGTTCAAGCCCAATACCGATGACATGCGCGACGCGCCGTCGCTGACCATCCTGCCGGCGCTGGTCGGGCTGGGGGCCAAGGTCCGGGTCACCGATCCGCAGGGCAAGCGCGAGGGCGAGGCGCTGCTGCCGGGGGTGAAGTGGTGCGACGATGCCTATCAGGCGGCGCAGGGGGCCGATCTGGTGGTGCTTCTGACCGAATGGAACGAGTTCCGGGCGCTGGACCTGAAGAAGCTGGCGAAAAAGATGGAGGTGGCGCGGATGGTCGATCTGCGCAACATCTACAGCGGGCGCGAAGCGAAAAAGGCCGGGTTCGAAAGCTATGCCGGGGTCGGGCGCTAAGGGCTGCGGCTCGGCACAGGGGCCGCACCAAGATCCTTGGCAAGGATTTTGCCAAGAGTTTTCAGAAAACTCTTGGGGTCCCATCTGTGGTCCGGAGGGGTGATCGTCGCCTGCGAAAGCCGCTTGGCCGTCGGCCCTGCGCTTGCCGTTCCGACAGGATCAGGCGGCGGCGCTGATCGGGGTGGTGGCTGACCGGCGCTTCTTGTGGCGGTGTGAAGAGCCGGCCCGGTCGACGCCACACTTCGACCGGGGCGGCCAGTGCCCTGCGATTGACGGTTGGGGGGTTGACGGATTGACCAAGTTGCACTTCGGAAGTGGAATTGGTATGTTTGTTTTACCAATTCCAAGCGAAAGGCAGCGCGATGCCCGTGATCACCTGCATCGACGATCTGAAACGGCTGCACAAACGCCGGGTGCCGCGGATGTTCTATGACTATTGCGAAAGCGGCAGCTACACCGAACAGACGTTCCGCGACAACAGTTCCGATTTCGCGGCGATCCGGCTGCGGCAGAAGGTTGCGGTCGACATGTCGGGCCGCTCGGTTGCCGGCACGATGATCGGGGAGCCGGTGACGATGCCGGTGGCACTGGCCCCGATCGGCATGGGCGGCATGCAGTGCGCCGACGGCGAGATCAAGGCGGCGCGGGCGGCAGAGGCGTTCGGGGTGCCCTATACCCTGTCGACCATGAGCATCTGTTCGATCGAGGATGTGGCGGCTGCGACCACTGCGCCGTTCTGGTTCCAGCTTTATGTGATGAAGGATCAGGATTTCGTCGCGGGCATGATCGCGCGTGCGAAAGCCGCGAAAGTCTCGGCACTGGTGCTGACGCTGGATCTGCAGATTCTGGGGCAGCGGCACAAGGATCTGAAGAACGACCTGTCGGCCCCGCCGCGCCTGACGCTGAAGAACCTGATCAACATGTCGACCAAGTGGGGCTGGGGACTGGGGATGCTGGGCACCCGTCGGCGGACCTTCCGCAATATTGTCGGGCACGCCAAGGGGGTGGGCGACATGGGGTCGCTGATGTCCTGGACCAACGAGCAGTTCGACCCGAAGCTGGACTGGGCAAAGGTACAGCAGATCAAGGACGCCTGGGGCGGCAAGCTGATCCTGAAGGGCATCCTTGATCCCGACGATGCGCGGCGGGCGGCGGATTTCGGGGCGGACGCCATCATCGTGTCGAACCATGGCGGGCGGCAACTGGACGGGGCCCTGTCGTCGATCCGGATGCTGCCACAGGTCGTGGCGGCGGTGGGTGACAAGACCGAGGTCTGGATCGACGGCGGCATCCGCTCGGGTCAGGACGTGCTGAAGGCGCTGGCGCTGGGGGCGAAGGGCACGATGATCGGGCGGCCCTACATCTATGGCCTTGGCGCGATGGGCCAGGCCGGGGTGACCCGTGCGCTGGAAGTGATCGCCAAGGAACTGGACACGACACTGGCCCTGTGCGGCGAGCGCGATGTGGCCAACCTGCGGCGGGAAAATCTGCTGATCCCGAACGGATTTTTCGAGGCATACAGCTAGAGCCGTTCAGCTTCTCACGGAAGCGTATCCTGAATTGATGAGGTAGTTTGCACATTCCTGCGGACTGAAAAGGGCGAGCAGGTCGCCGATTTTTCGCCACAGGGTTTCCTTGGATCGCTCTGCGGCTTTGCGCAGCA
>JANNRR010000136.1:0-68177 GCA_031401675.1 Paracoccaceae bacterium | reverse complement strand
CAGATCAACATGACGGCGTAGCAGATCAGCGAGGGCAGTAATCACGGGTCGGTCCATCGGGCGCTCCTTTGGCGAGGAAGAGTCCGACACAAAACCACCTCTCACTGCCCTCGCCAACCCCTGCTGTCGTGTAGTGTGAGAATCCCCTAATGGGACCACCCTAACACATTGATATAGAACAACTAAAAAAATGTCCCGAGTCGGGACATTTTCAAATTCCACCGTTATCCCCCCAAAACCCCCATCCGCGCCACCCCCTGCGCCCTGACCTCGCTCAGCGTCGCCCCGGTGGTCAGCGCTTCACCGTCCAGCGTCAGTTCGATCAGCGCCGGCACCCCCGAGGCCAGCGCCCGCCCGAACGCCGCCGGAAAATCCTCGCCCCGCGTCACCGTCTCGCCATGCCCGCCATAAGCCCGCGCCAGCGCCGCGAAGTCCGGGTTGACAAGGTCAGTCCCCGACACCCGCCCCGGATAGTGCCGTTCCTGATGCATCCTTATCGTGCCATAGCGCCCGTTGTTGCAGACCACGACCACCACCGCCGCCCCATGCTGCACCGCCGTGGAGAACTCGTTGAGGGTCATCTGAAAACAGCCGTCGCCGGCAAAACACACCACCACCCGCTCGGGATGCTCCAGTTTGGCGGCAATCGCGGCGGGAAAGCCGTAGCCCATGCTGCCGCTGGTCGGCGCCACCTGGGTGCGGTAGCGCTTGTAGCGGAAATAGCGGTGCACGAACGCCGCGTAGTTCCCCGCGCCGTTGGTCACCATGGCATCCTCCGGCAGATGCTCCGACAACCATCCCACCACCCCTTCCAGCTTGACCGCCCCCGGCGTTGCCACCGGCACTCCCCACCGCTCATATTCGCCCCGCGCCGCAGCCGCCCACCCAGTCCACTTCCCTCCGCCATTCGTCCGCGCCAGCGCCGCCAGCATCGCCGGTGCCCCGACCGCAATCCCCAGATCAGGCCGGAACACCCGCCCCAACTCGTCCGGATCAGGATGCACATGCACCAGACGCGCCCGCAGCCGCGCCGGGTCCAGGAGCTCATAGCCGCCGGTCGCAATATCCCCCAGCCGCGATCCCAGCACCAGCAGCAGGTCCGCCGCCGCCAGCCGTGCCCCCAGCGCCGGGTTCATCCCAACCCCCAGATCGCCGACGTAAGCGGCAAGCCGGTTGTCGAGATAGTCTTGCCGCCGGAACGGCACCGCCACCGGCACCCCCCACGCCCCGGCAAACCGCGCCAGATCCGCCGCCGCCGCCGCCGACCAGCCCGACCCGCCCGCAACCACCAGGGGCCGCGCCGCCGCCGCCAGCATCGCCAGCACCGCCGCCACCTGCGCGCCCGATACCGCATCGGGGGCCACAGTCACCGGCCCCAGGTCGGGCACCTCGGCCACCCCGCTCAACATGTCCTCGGGCAGGGCCAGCACCACCGGCCCCGGCCGCCCCGACATCGCCAGATGAAACGCCCGGCTGATGTATTCCGGCAGCCGCTCCAGCTGATCCACTTCGGCCACCCACTTGGCCAACGGGCCGAAGAACCCCCGGTAATCCACTTCCTGAAACCCCTCGCGGTCGCGGTGCCCCCGCGCGATCTGCCCGACAAACACCAGCATCGGCGTCGAATCCTGCCTGGCCACGTGAATGCCGGACGCTGCGTTGCACGCTCCCGGCCCCCGCGTCACGAACAGCACCCCCGGCCGCCCGGTCAGCTTGCCCTGCGCCTCGGCCATCATCGCAGCACTGCCTTCCTGCCGGCAGACCACGTTCTGGATGCCGCTGTCGTAAAGCCCGTCCAGCGCCGCCAGAAAGCTTTCCCCCGGCACCGAAAACACCCGGGTGACTCCCTGCACCCTCAACTGATCCACCAGTATCTGCCCGCCATGCCGCATCATCACACCACCCCCTGTTGCCCCAGCCTTGCCTGCCTCCGGCGCTGCGGTCAATCAGACCGCTTGCCGGGCGGCGGAAACCGTGATACTTAGTTATATGACTACCTATCAAACCACCCTCGATGCAAGCTTTGCCGCCCTGGCCGACCCGACCCGTCGCGCCATCGTCGAGCGGCTGACAAACGGCCCGGCGGCGGTCAGCGAACTGGCCCGGCCATTCGGCATGGCACTGCCGACCGTCATGCAGCATCTGAAGGTGCTGGAAACCGCGGGCCTGATCCGTTCGCACAAGGCGGGCCGGGTCAGAACCTGCGAAATGGATCCCGCCGCCCTTGGCGGAATCAGCGACTGGCTGGGCAATCAGGTCCGCCAATGGGAATCCCGGCTCGACCGGCTGGATGCGCTGGCCCTGCGGCTGGCTAGGGAGGAAGCATGAACCAGATGACGGAACCACTCGGACCGAACAACCTGCTGCTGGTCCGCACACTCAAGTCCCCGCGCGCACTGATCTGGCGCTGCTGGACGGAGCCGGAGTTGCTGCGCCAATGGTTCTGCCCCAAACCCTGGCAAACCATCGAAGCCACGATAGACCTGCGCGCCGGCGGGCAGTTTTACACTCTGATGGCGGGGCCCGATGGCGAGCGCAATCCGAGCAACGGCTGCTTTCTGGAAGTGGTTCCGCTGGAAAAGCTGGTGTTCACCGATCTGATGTCGGCAGACTGGCAACCTGAGGCAGCGTTCCTCGGCTTCACCGCCACCGTCAGCTTCCGCGACCTTCCGGATGGCGGTACCAGCTACACGGCGCTGGCCAAGCACCGCTCCCCGTCCGACCGCGACCGTCACGCCGAAATGGGCTTTGAAGGCGGCTGGGGCACCGCCGCACGGCAACTCGACGATCTAGCGATGAGCCTCGTGTAGGGGTTGCCCCTCGCCGCCGAACCTGCTCCTTTGGACCCGCCCGTATCCCCACACTTTCGGGCGCGGGCCAGAGGCTGAAATGACCGATACCCTTCTTGGCATCTGCGGCGCCCTCCGCATCGGCAGCACGAACCGCAAACTGATGCTGGCCGCCGCCGAAGCCTATGCGCCGCAATCCTTTGTGCAGGCCAATCTGCACCTGCCGCTTTACGACGGTGATCTCGAGGAGGCGACCGGCATTCCCGCTGGCGTCCAGACCCTTGCCGCCCAGATCACCGCCGCCACTGCCGTGATCATCGCTGCACCAGAGTACAACAAGTCCATTACCGGTGCGCTGAAAAACGCCCTCGACTGGGTCAGCCGCACCAGCGGCAGCCCGTGGCGCGGCAAGGCCGTCGCCATCCTCTCAGCCAATGACGGGCGCGAGGGTGGTGCCCGCGGTCAGTTCGCCCTGCGCCTCGCCCTGACCCCGTTCCGCCCCCGCCTGTTGCCCGGTCCCGAGCTGTGCGTGGCCGACGGCAGCAATGCCTTTGACGATCAAGGCCGCCTGATCAACCCGCGCATTCAAAAGACCCTGGACGAACTGATGACCGCGCTCCGGGCCGAATCAACCCATCCCTGAGACCTGCTTTTTGCGCAAACAGTCAACTGCCCCCGGACCCGGGCGTTGGCGACAGGCAATCCTCAACCCGGAACCCGTCCGGAATCCCGTCCCGCCCCTCCAGCACCAGTTCGGCCATCACCTGCGCCACTTTCGGGGCCAGACCGAAGCCGATCTTGAATCCGCCGTTCGCCACGAACCACCCGGGCCGCCCCGGCCATTCGCCCAAGATCGGGCTACGGCTGACCGTTCGTGGCCGAAGCCCGGCCCACCGCGCCAAAACCGGCGCTCCGGCCAGCATCGGCATGGCTGCAACGGCGCGCGAAAGCAAAGCGTCCAGCTTATCGTCCGGCCCCACGCTGTCAAACCCGCGCTCGCTGGTCGACCCGACCGCAACCGTGCCATCGGCGTGCGGGACGACATGCAACCCGTCCACGAGCAACTGCGGTGCCTGCCGTGCGTCATGCCGTAACAGCACCGCCTGCCCCTTTTCTGCGACGCCGACTGGGTAGCCCAGATCGGCTGACAACGCCGCCAGCCCGGCCACCCCGGTCGTCCAAATCACTGGGCCCGCTGCCGGCACATCTGCGGGCCCCACGATCACTTCGCCACCCAACGCCCCTATCGCCGCCACCAGCGCCGAGCAGGCCAGTCCCGGATGCAGCCGGGCGCTTAGGTCATCATGGATCAGCCAGCCGCTCGGGCTGGCCGGCTCCCAGCCGCCGCGCGCCTGCACCAGCCGCCACTCAGCCTCGCCTTGCCAAAAGTCCAGCGCCGATGCCGCCCGGCGCCGGGCCAGCGCCAGCGCCGCCGCATCCGCCACCGGCTGCAAGCGGCCCAAGCGGCCATAGCCCGTCGGCAATCCCGACACTGCCGCCAATCCGCCCCAGAACTCCGCTGACAACAAGAGACTGTCCAGCTGGAACGCCTTCTTTGCATTCCAACCCTCGGGCACATGCGGCGCCAACGCCCCGACCGGCCCGCCGCTGGCCCCGGCCGCGACCGCAACCGGCTCGATCACCCGCACCCGCGCGCCGCGGCGGGCGCACTCATAGGCGATGGCCAGCCCGAACACGCCCGCACCGCGCACCGTCACATCTACAGCCATTCCGCTTGCCCCTGCCGCCGCTTTCAGCGACCTACGCCATATGCCAGATCGAAACCAGCAGCCCGAGCTTACCTGGACCCGGACCGAGGCCGGACTGATCCCGGTCTCGACCCGCTTCGGCGACCCCTACTTCTCGCTGCAGGGCGGCCTTGCCGAAACCGGCCATGTCTTCCACGCTGGCAACGACCTGCCGGCCCGCTTCCGCCCCGGCTTTCACATCGCCGAACTGGGCTTCGGCACCGGCCTCAATCTTCTGGCCACTTGTGCCCTTTGGCAGTCGTGCGATCGACCAGGGGCGCTGCACTTCACCAGCTTCGAAGCCTTCCCGCTGTCAGCCGGTCAAACCGCCACCGCCCTGCAGGCCTTCCCGTCCCTCGCGACGCTGGCGCAACCCCTGCTCGCCGCTTTGAATAGCGGCCAAACCCGCTTTCCGCTTGGCCCCGTCGATGTCACGCTCTGCATCGGCGATGCCGGCCAGACACTGCCGCGCTGGCAAGGTGCTGCGGATGCCTGGTTTCTTGACGGCTTCGCGCCCACCCGCAATCCCGACATGTGGTCGGCGACCCTGATGGCCGAAGTCGCCCGCCACACCGCGCCCGGCGGCAGCTTTGCCACCTATTCCGCCGCAGGCCATGTCCGCCGCGCCTTGCAGGCCGCCGGATTTCAGGTACAGCGTCGCCCCGGATTTGGCCCCAAGCGCCACATGACCGTTGGCAGGCTGCACCAAGCATGACGACCCAGCCCAATCTAACCCTACAGAACACCCGGCTCGGCATCTGGCTGATGGTCGCCACCACCTTCATCTTTGCGCTACAGGACGGGCTGTCCCGGCATCTGGCCGAGGAATACAACGTGCTGATGGTGGTGATGATCCGCTACTGGTTCTTTGCCGCCTTTGTCGTGGCACTGGCTGCGCGCCAGCCTGGCGGCCTGAAAGTTGCGGCCCGAACCACGCAGCCCGGCCTGCATCTGTTGCGCGGCCTGTTGCTGGTGACCGAGGTTTGCGTGCTGGTTCTGGCGTTCACCCGCCTGGGTCTGGTGGAAAGCCACGCGGTCTTCACCTGCTTTCCGCTGCTGGTTGCCGCCCTCAGCGGCCCGGTTCTTGGCGAACGCGTCGGTTGGCGGCGCTGGTCGGCGATCGGCATCGGCTTTGTCGGCATCCTGATCATCCTGCAGCCCGGCTACGGCGTGTTTTCGCTCGACGCCCTGATCCCGCTTGCCGGTGCCTTCGGCTTTGCCATGTACAGTCTGCTGACCCGTTACGCCGCCCGCCGCGACAGTGCCGCCGTCAGCTTTTTCTGGACAGGTACGATCGGGGCCGCCGTCATGACCGTCATCGGCATCTGGTCCTGGGAATGGATGACCGCGCCGGACTGGGGATTGATGCTGCTGCTCTGCATCCTTGCCAGCGCCGCCCACTACCTGCTGATCAAATGCTACGAGGTGTCCGAGGCAAGCGCGGTGCAGCCTTTTGCCTACCTGCAGCTGGTGTTCATCGCTGTGTTGGGCCTGACCCTGTTCGGCGAGGTCCTGCGCCCCAATGTCGCCCTTGGCACCGTTGTCGTGGTCCTGGCCGGCATCTTCACCCTGTGGCGGGCGCGGGTCCGGAAGGCCACGGCATTCCCACTGTCGGATTGAATCGCAGGAAACGCCCGGATGCGGTGCTGAGCGTCTCTCCGTGAGACAATTTTTTATTGATATATATCAATGTGTTATCGTGTAGGCGTTAACCAATTTTTAGGAATTTCCCGCTGCGGGAGGGAGGTTTCGCACAGAGTGATGGGGTACGCGCGTGGGGTGGAGTGTCCTGCCAGCTTGCCGGGCGGCGACGGGCCGAAGCCGGATTGCGCGTGGAAATGGCCGGAGCGGTGGGGTGGATCCTCGCCTTACACAGGAATCGCCGTGGTTTTGAACACCGTGCGCAGCGCAAACGATGAATGCATCTGTGCCACGCCGGGCAGGCGGGCGAGGTGCTGGCGGTGGATGCGGGCGAAGTCTTCGGTGTCTTGCGCCACGACCTTCAAGAGGTAATCGGCGGTTCCGGCCATCAGGTGACATTCGAGAATGTCGGGGACGCGTTTCACCGCATGCTCGAACGCCTCCAGCACCTCATCGGCCTGACCCTGCAGAGTAATCTCGACAAAGACGGTGGTGGGGCGGCCAAGCTTTCGGGCATCGAGGAGGGCGACGTAGTCCTTTATATAGCCCTCAGCCTCCAGCCGCTGCACCCGGCGGTGACAGGCAGAAGGCGACAGGTTCACATTGTCCGACAGTTCGGCATTGGTCATCCGGCCCTGTCGCTGCAACACGGTCAGGATACGGCGGTCTGTCGCGTCAAGGTCCATGATGGCGGTGATTTCTTCGACGAATGGTTCGATCCTGCGAAGATTCTACCGAATACAGGGGCTAATGCCACCCTTCATTTCAAAGCAATTGCGCCGGGACTGATGGATACTTCGGCGCGAACCAGGAGGATCACATCATGAAGATCGGCTGCCCCAAGGAAATCAAGAACCAGGAATACCGGGTGGGCATCACCCCGCACGCGGCGCGCGAAGCGGTGGCGCATGGCCACGGGGTGCTGATCGAGGCCAATGCCGGGGCCGGGTCGGGGTTTCCGGATGCCGATTACATCGCCGCCGGGGCCCGGATCATCGCCACCGCCGCGGAGGTGTTCGCGGCGTCGGACATGATCGTGAAGGTCAAGGAACCGCAGGCGGTCGAGCGCAAGCGCCTGCGCGAGGGGCAGATTCTGTTCACCTATCTGCATCTGGCCCCGGATGCGGAGCAGACCCGCGATCTGTTGGGCAGCGGCGTGACGGCGATTGCCTATGAGACGGTAACCGATGCCGCAGGCGGCTTGCCGCTGCTGGCGCCCATGTCCGAGGTGGCCGGGCGGCTGGCACCGCAGGTCGGAGCCTGGACGTTGCAAAAGGCCAACGGCGGACGCGGCGTGCTGCTGGGCGGGGTGCCGGGGGTGCTGCCGGCCACGGTCGTGGTGATCGGTGGCGGCGTTGTCGGCACCCATGCCGGCAAGATCGCCGCCGGGATGGGGGCGAATGTCACCGTGCTGGACCGGTCGCTACCCAGGATGCGCTATCTGGATGATGTGTTCGGCCGGGATTTCAGGACGGTTTACGCCTCGGCAGGCAATACGGCCGATCTGGTGGCGCAGGCCGATCTGGTGATCGGAGCGGTGCTGATCCCCGGGGCGGCGGCCCCCAAGCTGGTCAGCCGGGCGCAATTGTCGACGATGAAGCCCGGGGCGGCGATCGTCGATGTGGCGATCGATCAGGGCGGCTGTTTCGAGACCAGCCACGCCACGACACATGAAGACCCGATCTACGAGGTTGACGGGATCATGCACTATTGCGTGGCCAACATGCCGGGCGCTGTCGCCCGCACCTCGACCCTGGCACTGGGCAATGCCACGATGCCGTTCATGCTGGCGCTGGCCGACAAGGGCTGGCGCAAGGCCTGTGAAGACGACATGCACCTGTTGAACGGGCTGAACACTCATGCCGGGCATCTGACCTATTTCGCGGTCGGCAAGGCGCTGGGGATCGACGTGCTGGCCCCGACGCTGGCGCTGAAGAAGTAGGCGCAACGACAGGGCGGCGTTCCCGGTCGCGAACCGGGGCCACGCCAAAGGCTCTGGTCTGAAATGCACAAGGCCCGTCGGAACCGGCGGGCCTTGTATCTGTCAGGCTGTATCGAGCCTTTGATCAGGCGCGGGCTTTCAGCACGTCCCGGATCTCGGCAAGCAACTGCTCCTGCGTCGGGCCGGTCGGGGCCGAAGGCGCGGGCTCGCCCTTTTTGACGGCGGCATCCTTGATCTTGTTCACGAACTTGACCAGCATGAACACCACAAAGGCGATGATCACGAAGTTGATGATGGCGGTGATGAAGGCACCGATGGCGAAGACGTTGGCGCCGGCTTCCCGTGCGGCCGTCAGCGACGTGCCGGCGGCAACCTCGCCCTTCAGCACCAGAAAGATGTTGGTGAAGTCGACGCCGCCGAGGATCAGGCCGATGATCGGGTTGATCAGATCGGCGACCAGCGACGACACGATGGCGGTGAAGGCGGCACCGATGATGATACCGACGGCAAGGTCCATGACGTTGCCTTTGGCGATGAAGTCTCTGAATTCACGAAGCATTTCTTGTCCCTACTTTTCAAGCCCGTGGCTTTGTTCCCTGCGCCGCGATTGGTTTTGTTCATGCGCGCACAGGCAATACCACCCATTTCGCTGTATTGTCTCGGTTTTTTCCATGCAACAAGGGGGAAGTTGACAGAATCCGACGCAGAAATCGTGACACAGATGACCAAACTTGCCGCTTTTCCGATTGCCGCGCGCTGGCCGCTGCGCACGCACGGGGCGATCCAGCTGTACTCGTTGCCGACGCCGAACGGCGTCAAGGTGTCGATCGCGCTGGAAGAGCTGGGGTTGGCCTATGATGCACATCTGGTGGATTTTGCCAACAACGACCAGATGAGCCCGGCGTTCCTGTCGCTGAACCCCAACAACAAGATCCCCGCGATCATCGATCCGGACGGGCCGGGCGGCAAGCCGCTGGCCCTGTTCGAGTCGGGCGCGATTCTTTTGTATCTGGCGGAAAAGACCGGCAAGCTGATCGGGTCGGGGGCGGAGCGCTGGCAGACGATCCAGTGGCTGATGTTCCAGATGGGCGGGATCGGGCCGATGTTCGGACAGGTCGGATTCTTCCATTGTTTCGCCGGGAAGGACATCGAGGACCCGCGCCCGAAGGCCCGCTATGTGGCCGAGGCGGCGCGGTTGCTGGGCGTGCTGGACAAACAGCTTGCCGGACGCGACTGGGTGACCGGCAATTATTCCATCGCCGATATCGCCATTGCGCCCTGGTTGCGGTCGCTGCGCGATTTCTACAAGGCGGGCGATCTGGTCGGCTGGGGTGATCTGGCGCAGGTGCCGGCCTATCTGGACCGGTTCCTTGAGCGTCCGGCGGTGCAGCGCGGACTGCTGCAGCCGGCGCGCCGCTAGAACTTGCCGGCACGGATACGGGGCACGGGCCACGCGGCGGCAAATATGGCCGGCGGGCGCTGATCCACGTTAGCGGTCCTGAGCCAGATGCCTGATTAGTGTGGCCGGTGATGCAGATGTCGCCATGACATCCGCACGAAACATCGGAGAATGACATGTACCGCACTTTGCTGGTCCCTGCGCTGTTCACCGCGCTGTTGGGAAGCGGCGCCTTTGCGGCCAACGATTCGCTGGTCCGGGAAATCGTGGTCGAGATCGATCTGGACGAGGTGACGAACCCCGCTGCAGCGGCGCGCTATGCCACGATCACCGCAGACCTGCAAAGCGCCCTGGCGACGCGCCTTGAAGGCCGGATGGCCCCGGAAGGCATGCGGATGACCATCGACATTTCGGAACTCGAACTGAGCAATTCCTTTCAGGAAACGCTCGGGCTGGCCGACACCAAGCTGGTTGCCGATGTGCACCTGACCGATGTGGCCGGCACCACAAGCCTCACGTCGTATCAACTGACGGTCAACATCGAACAGGCCAAGACCTTCTTTCCGCCCGAAGTGGACCTGGCGACGATGACCGCCAGCAGCGACGCCTATTACATCGCAATGGTCGAGGCGTTCGCGACCGCGGTGGTGGAGCGGCTGGACCGCTAGGCCGATCCGCCGGTCTGGTCCGGAGCGTCATGCCCGACCGCCGCTGAGGCGCGGGCCTTGCCACGCCGGGCTTGCTGGTGCCCGACCCTGCCGGTCGGGCGTTTTTCCTGAAACTCTCCCCTTGCGGGGCTATGACCGGAGGCTACGCTGATGCTCGGCACCATTCTAATCGTCATTCTCATCCTGTTGCTGGTCGGCGCGCTGCCGAACTGGGGGCACAGCGCCAGCTGGGGCTACGGACCCAGCGGCGGGTTGGGGCTTATTCTGGTGATCATCCTGATTCTGGTCCTGACCGGGCGACTTTGACCCCGGTCTGACCAATTCGTCCGCCACACCCCGAGCCTGTCCGGCGATGACACCATCGTCTGGCAGGCTCGTGCTTTTTGATCCTGTGCGTCGACCCCATGCGCGACAGACAACCAGATCGGGGGCCCCTGTGGCCAGATCCGCCTAGCGCCGCCGCACCGAATTGCCGCCGTCGATGATCGCGTTGATCAGGGCCGCCACCTCGATGTGCAGGATGGTATGCCCGTCACCCGTCGCCGCGTTTTCATGCGCCATGGCGGCATCGCGCAGGATCCCGACGATCTCGCGTTCCGGCAGGATGTTGTGATCATTCAGGGCCAGCAACAGCGCCTCGCAGATCGAAAGGGCGGCACTTCCGGACGCTGTAGAAGGTGGGTTGATCATGACGTTCTTTCCTTTGGCCCGCAGTCCGGCGGCGAAATCACTGCCGGACTGCGCGATCAGTTTTTTTTGTATCCGGGAAAAGACTATGCGAGACTGATCTGTGACAGGTTGCGATCGACATTTTTCGTCACCAGAAAGCAGGGACCGACCACGCCATCCGAAGGGGACTGGAAGACTTGACCGCCTTGGCCATTCAGGACAGCCCGCTGGCGCGCAAACTGCGTGCCTTTGTCGCCCTGTCCGACACCGATCTGACTGTCCTGTCAGATCGGTACCGCCGCCGCCGGACCTTTGCCGCCGGCCAGGACATGATTCTGGAAGGGCAGCCGGACCGGGCGGCCTATATTCTGGCCGAAGGTTGGGTCTGTTCCTACAAGCTGCTGCCTGACGGGGGGCGGCAGGTTGTGGATATCCAGATACCGGGTGATTTTCTCGGGCTGCGGTCGGTGCTGTTTCGCACGGCTGACCATAACATCGAACCGATCACCAGCGTCGAGGCGTCGGAAGTGCTGGCCAGCGATCTGCTGAACGCCTTTACCCGGACGCCGCGGCTGGCTACGGCCGTGCTGTGGGCCGCGTCACGCGATGAGGCGATGGTTGTCGAGCATCTGGTCGGCCTTGGCCGGCGCAACGCGCTGGAGCGCACTGCGCATTTTCTGTTGGAACTGGGGGCGCGGCTGAAACTGGTGGGGTTGGGAACGGACAAGGGCTATGATTGCCCGCTGTCGCAATACATGCTGTCGGATGCATTGGGGTTGAGCGCGGTGCATGTGAACCGCGTCCTGCGGCAACTGCGCGAGATGGGCCTGCTGACCTTTCAGAAAAGCCGCGTGACCTTTGACGACTTTGCCGGGCTTATCGCCCTGGCCGATTTCGACAAGGCCTACCTGGATCATGACGGGCCGTTGCTGAAGTGAAACGGCGTCCTGACTTGCCCGGTCGGAAACTGGAACCCGCTACATCCGCAGGGACGAGGAGGGACTGTGCGGATCTTGCGGGTTCCTTCGTCACTCGTGACGACACATTGCGACCATGGATCCGGTCGCTGACCTACCCTGCACCGGATGCGGCGGGCGAATACTGATGCAGGTTGTTTTTGCGGCTGTTTCATCGGGGCGGGTTGAAGTTTCGGGCGGGTTGCCCGGGCGCGTGATCGACGGGTATTGAAATATATTATTATTTTCAATGAATTATGGGATATGTTCTTGCCGGCGCTTGAATCCGGGGGTGGCTGCGTCACGAAGCCGCACCCGAATTCCGCTGCAATACTGATCCATGTCAGAGCGGCCCGGCGGCAATCCGGGCCATGTGCGCGCAATCATCCCCCGACAACCGGAGACTGACATGGTACAAGACCCGTCGACTGCGAAATCCACCGCTGCTGCCGCTGATTATGACGCGCTGGTCAGCCGGCTTGACCTGCTGCGCGAGGACCTGTCGAAGCTGGCGGGGTCACTGGGTGCGGCGGCCGGACGACAGGGCCATTCGATGGCCAGGGATCTGTCGGACGGAATGACCGAGGCGGTCAGCTATGCCAGCCGCAAGGGCCATTCGGCCGAGGCGCGGATTGAAAGTGCGGTGGCCGCCAACCCGCTGATGGCGTTGGGTCTGGCTGCCGGCGTCGGGCTGTTGCTTGGCGCGCTGACCCGGCGGTGAGCCGGTTGCTGTCAGGCGGCATCGCGGGGCTGGCTGCTGCGGTCCGCGCAAGCGCCCGCGCGGAAATGGCCCGGGCGGTGCAGGTTGGCCTGGCCTTTGTGGTCGGGCTGGCGGCGGCCGGATTTCTGGTGGCGGCAGCGCATGCCGGGCTGGCGCTGCTGACCGGCCCGGTTCTGGCCAGCCTGATCTTCGGGATCATCCTGCTGGTGGTCGCGGCGATCCTAATGCTGCTGGCCCGCCGCCCGGGGCAGCGGTCGCGCCCGAAAGCGGTGGACCCCGGAGCGGGCGACAGTCGCAGCCCCGAACCAGACCAGGAAGCGGCCGGACAGGAGCCGCAGGCCGCCGACCTGCTGACCCCGGCGATTATCGGGCAGGTTGCGGTCTTCACCCTGTTCTTCGTGCTGGCCCGGCGTTTCGGACGCGGCAAGCGCGGGGATTGACCACGTCTTGATCAGCCGGGCGCGGCGCTGGACGATCAGCCGCGCAGGACGCCGCCGGTGGCTTTGGCCACCTTGTCGATGATTCTGGCTGACACCGCCTCGATTTCGGCTTCGGTCAGGGTCTTGTCCTGCGGTTGCAGGCGGACGGCGATGGCCAGCGACTTCTTGCCCGGCCCCATCTGCGCCACCGCCTTGTCGCCGGTGAACTGATCGAACACCTGAACCGAGGCGATCAGCAGCTTGTCGGCACTTTGCGCGGCGTTGGCCAGCGCCAGCGCCTCGACCCTGTCATCGACGACAAAGGCAAAGTCGCGCTCGACCGCCTGCAGGCCGCTGAGGACGTGGGCGGGGCGGGCGGCCGAGCGGGATTTAGGCAGCGGCGCGTTGGCGACCAGAACGGTAAAGGCGACGGCGGGGCCCTTTACATCCAGCGCTTTCAGGACCTTGGGGTGAAGCTCGCCAAAGCTGGCCAGCACCAGTCTCGGCCCCAGCGTCATCTGGCCGGAGCGACCGGGGTGGAACCAACCCGGGGCGGTGCGCCCGATCTGGATCCGGGCGGGCGCGCCGATGGCGGTCAGCACCGCCTCGGCGTCGGCCTTGGCGTCATAAAGATCGACCGGGCGGCGGCTGCCGTGCGGGTCGCGGGGTGCCGATGCCCCGACCAGAAGGCCGGTGGCCTGCAGATGCTGTTCGCCCGGTTCGCCACCCTGAAACGCCTGACCGACCTCGAACAGCGCCAGATCGGCCACGCCGCGCGCCTGATTGCGGGCAGCGGCCTGCAACAGGCCCGGAAGCAGGTCGGGCCGCAGGTGGCTCATGTCGGACGAGATCGGGTTTTGCAGCATGACGGCATCGCTGCCGCCGCTGAACAGCGCTGCCGCTGTCTGATCGATGAAGGAATAGCTGACGCATTCATTGTAGCCGAGCCCGGCCAGCATCCGCCGCGCCGACCGTTCGCGCTGCTGCAGCGGCGTCAGGATCGGCCCCGGCACGCCGGTGGTGCTGCGCGGCATCGGTTTGCCGGTGAGTTTGGTCAGCGAGGCAATGCGCGCCACTTCCTCGATCAGATCGGCATCGCCCTGCACGTCGGGGCGCCAGGTCGGCGGTGCCGCCATGTCGCCGGTCAAGGTGAAGCCGAGGGCGGTCAGGGTGGCGCGTTGTTCGGCGGGCGCAATGTCCATGCCGACCAGCGACTGCACCCGCGCGGTGTCCAGCCGGTAGGCGCGGGCAGTATCGGGCACCGCGCCGTCGATCACCACGTCCGACGCCTCGCCGCCGCACAGATCAAGGATCATCCGGGTCGCCGCCTGCAGCCCTGTGGGCGTATAGGCGGGATCGACACCGCGCTCGAACCGGTAGCGGGCGTCGGAGTTGATTTTCAGGGCCCGACCGGTGGCGGCGATGGTGATCGGGTCCCAGTAAGCCGATTCGACGAAGACGCTGGTGGTGGTGTCCGAGCAGCCGGATGCCGCACCCCCCATGATCCCGGCCAGGCTTTCCGGGCCGTTGTCATCCGATATCAGCATCATTCCGGGGGCCAGCGTGTAGGTCTTGCCATCGAGGGCCAACAGGGATTCACCGCCGGATGCGGGGTGGATGCGCAAGCCACCCTGCACCTTGTCCGCGTCGAACACATGCAGCGGACGGTTCTGATCGAAGGTAAGGAAGTTGGTGATGTCGACCAGTGCCGAGATCGGGCGCAGGCCGATGGCCCGGAGCCGTTGTTGCAGCCAGACCGGCGAAGCGCGGTTGGTCACGCCCCGGATCACCCGGCCGGCAAAGATCGGGCAGCCCTTGGCCCGCAATTCCGGCGCGACGGCAACCGAGATCGGGCTGGGGAACTTGCCCGGGACCGGCGCGATGTCATGCGGCTTCAACCGGCCAAGACCGCGTGCCGCCAGATCGCGGGCGATGCCGCGCACGCCGAGGGCGTCGGGGCGGTTAGGGGTGACCTTTATGTAGATCATCGGGTCGTTCAGGCCGGCATAGTCGATGAACCGCGCGCCGAGCGGCGCATCGGGCGGCAGGTCGATGATGCCGTCGTGATCGTCGGACAGTTCCATTTCGCGTTCCGAACACAGCATGCCGTTGGAGGCGACGCCGCGGATCACCCCTGGTTTAAGGTCGACCCCGGTGCCGGGCACATGGGTTCCGACCGGGGCGAACACGCCGATCATGCCGGTTCGGGCGTTCGGTGCCCCGCAGACTACCTGCACCTCTTCCTGTCGCCCCTCCGGCCCGTCGGGCCAGGTGGCGACGCGGCAGAGCCGGAGCTTGTCGGCATTGGGATGCTTGACCGCCTCGATCACCCGGGCAATACGAAAGGCTCCGAGCCGGGCGACCGGATCGCTGACCTGCTCGACCTCAAGCCCGAGATCGGTCAGGGCGTAGAGGATGTCGGCCAGCGGCGCCTCGGTTTCAAGGTGATCCTTGAGCCAGGACAGGGTGAATTTCATGGGTCGGTCCTCGGGAATTCCTGCGTGTGCGGCTTAGCCGATGCGCGGCGAAAGGGAAAGCCTGCGCGCCTGCCGGCGGCTACCTGGCGGATCTTCGGTTTTCTGCTGCGGAAACGATAAGTTGCGCAAAATCCTGCTGAATCGCCAAACTTTGGGCGGGTTTGTCAGGTATCTGCCTTACGATGGACCAAATGCTCAACATTCCCAAAGACCGCCCCCGGAAAAGCGCCATCAGGCTGCCGATATTGCTGGGGCTGACCGTATTACTGTTCGTGCTTGTGCTGATACCGTTGCAGCCCGACCGGACCGAAGCGCCCGCCGCAACAGCCGGCGAATAGCTTTTCACGCGGGCCCGCCGTGCCCGCAACCAATTTCCGCACCATCGGCATCCCGGGCCGGAAGCCGAGGGCTTTTGCCGGGCCGCACCTTACCGGCTCAGCCCGCCCGGCAGCGTCGGCAGGTCCAGCGCGGAAAAGCCGTAGTGCTTCAGCCAACGCAGATCGCCCTCGAAGAAGGCGCGCAGGTCGGGGATGCCGTATTTCAGCATGGCGATGCGGTCGATGCCCATGCCGAAGGCAAAGCCCTGCCACACTGTCGGGTCGACCCCAGCGGCCGCCAGAACCTTTGGATGCACCATGCCGGAGCCCAGCACCTCCATCCAGCTATCGCCTTGGCCAAGTTTGAGTTGGCCGCCCTGCCACGAACAGCGGATGTCAACCTCGGCCGAGGGTTCGGTAAAGGGGAAATGCGAGGCGCGGAAGCGCAGCTCGACATTGTCGACCTCGAAAAAGCTGCGCAAGAACTCCTCGAGTACCCATTTCAGGTTGGCCATACTGAGATCGCGGTCGATCGCCAGCCCCTCGACCTGATGAAACATCGGCGTGTGGGTCTGGTCCATGTCCATGCGGTAGACCCGGCCGGGGGCGATCACCCGGATCGGGGTGCCATGGTCGGCCAATGCCCGGATTTGCACCGGGCTGGTGTGGGTGCGCAGAACGTGCGGCGGGCGGTTGTCATCGGGGGCACGGTGCATGAAAAAGGTATCGTGTTCCTGCCGGGCCGGGTGTTCGGGCGGGATATTCAGGGCATCGAAGTTGTAAAAGTCCGATTCCACCTGCGGGCCTTCGGCGACGGCAAAGCCCATGTCGGCGAAAATCGCCGTCAACTCGTCCATGACCTGGCTGACGGGATGGATGGTCCCCATCGGGCGCGGGCGGCCGGGCAGCGTCACGTCCAGCCATTCGGCGCGCAGCCGTTCATCGAGAGTGGCATCGGCCAGTGCGGCCTTTTTCGCCCGAAGCGCGGCGTCAACCTCATCCTTCAGGGCGTTCAGGGCCGGGCCGGCCGTCAGGCGCTGCTCGGGCGACATGCCGCCCAGTTCGCGCATTTTAAGGCTGATTTCGCCTTTCTTGCCCAGGGCGGCCAACCGCACCGCTTCCAGTGCCGCTTCGTCCGATGCACGGCCGATGGCGGCCAGGTATCTGACCCTGAGAGTGTCAAGCCCGTCCATCAGTGCCTCCTGGAAATGCCGGATGGTGCTAGCGGGCGAAGGGGGCGAATGCAAGGGCCGGGTCAGATGTCCTTGGCCATGTTTGTCCCGGTGGCAAAGAAGCCGAGCGTTTCGTACAGCGCTTTGGCGCGAAGGTTGTTGGCTGCGACTCGCAGACGGATCTGGCTTATCCCTTTGCCCCTCAGGTAGTCCTCCAGTCCGGCGAGCGCTTCGGTGCCATGACCCTTGCCGCGGTGTTCGGGCAGAATATCGAAATCGGTGATGTAGGCGCTGCCGGTTTCGGGGGCCTCGCGAAACCCGATGCAGCCCAGCAACCGGCCATCGGCAGACAGGATTGCCCAGGTCGTCTCGGTGTTTGATTCCGGGCCCTGCAGCCGGGATTGTGTGGTGATATGCGCAGATTCCGCCGCAGCGATGCCCGCAGGCAGGCGAAAGTTGGCTGCCAGATCATTCGCATATTGTGCGGTACTGGTGGCGGTATGAAGATCGTACTCGGCAGTGGTCAGCGGGCGAAACGTGATCATTGATACCTCCGGGACCTCGTTCGCCGATACAGGCCAACCGGCCCGGCCGGAATCAAAAAATCGATACGCGCCCGCGCACCTGCAGGATCTTGCTGGATTTCGTGACCTGACCGTTGCGTGAACTGAGCGATACCGGAGGCTGTTTCAGGTGCTTTTCAAACACTACCATCGAGTCGAAGAACTGCACCGAGCCAAGCTCGCGGGCCAGGGGATGCAGCGGAAAGATCGCATCCTGATCCGTGTACCAGCTGTGCATCCGGTCAACCAAGTCCTTCGCATACTCGATAAAGCTGGACTGCGCCCGGAAGCCGCCGCCGAATCCGGGCCAGTAGCTGGAATGGGTATCCTCGACCACATAGATGCCGCTATCGTTAAGGTGCGGCCACAGCGACCGGAACGAGGTGATCTGCTGGTTCATCTTGTGGCCGCCGTCGTCGACGATCAGATCGAACGGGCCGCGCCGGGCGGCAACGTCGGCCAGAAACACCGGGTCGGACTGGTCGCCGATTTCCACAGAGGTGCCGGGCAGTTCCAGGGCCTTGCAGGCGGGATCGATGTCGGCAAAGGTCAGGCGCGATTTCGGGCCGAAGAAACCCTGCCACAGCGGCATCGAGCCGCCCTTGTAGACGCCGATTTCCAGAAACGAGGCGTTGCGCCCGCCCCAACCGCGCAGGATGCGGGGATAGATGTCCAGGTAGTGGTCCATCTTGACGATCATCTTGTCGCCGGTGCGGGCCAGATAGTCGCGGAAATAGCCGGGGTCGTTAGGGTTGGTCATATCTGGCGCCATGGGTTGACAGTGAAAAGGCCGCGGGACCGATTGGCCCGCGGCTTGAGGCTAGCCGAAGTTGTAGGTGTCAGGCCAGCACGGTGTCAGGCCAGCGCGGCTTTCGCCTGCATCGCGATGGCGTTGAACGCCTCGGGTTCGTTCACGGCCAGATCGGCCAGCACCTTGCGATCAACCTCGATCCCGGCCAGCGCCAGGCCGTTGACGAACCGAGAATAGGTGAATTCGGCATCGAACAGCCGCACCGCCGCGTTGATCCGCTGGATCCACAGCGCGCGGAAATTGCGCTTGCGGACCTTGCGGTCGCGGGTGGCGTACTGGTTCGCCTTGTCCACGGCTTGCGTGGCGGTGCGGAAATTGGTGGAACGCGCGGCATAGTAGCCGGACGCGGCCTTGACCACGGCGCGGTGGCGGGCGTGGGTGACTTTTCCGGATTTTACACGGGACATCTGATAGCCTCCTCAGCGGTCGTAGGGCATGTACTTCTTGACGATCCTGGCATCAGAATCCGAAAGGATCATCATGCCGCGATTGTCGCGAATGAACTTGGGGCTGCGTTTGATCATGCCGTGACGTTTGCCTGCGGGGCCGGATTTCACCTTGCCGGTGGCCGTCATCGAAAAGCGCTTCTTCGCGCCCGACTTCGTCTTCATCTTGGGCATTTCCATCTCCTCATTCGAGTGGTTAGCACGCGACTCGGCATGCCACTTTGGCCGGCCGCGTGGTCAGAAGCGCGGTCTATAGGGGGCGGGCCGTGGGGTGGCAAGGGAAATCCGGCGGGTTACCGGGTTAGTTTGGCGACCACCCGCACAAATGCGCCTGGCACTTCGTCGAGCCGGTAGCCGGAGGGTTTGTTGAGCACCGCCACCACGATCAGGCCGCACGACAGCATCACCAGAATGGCACCGACCCGGGGTGCGCGGGATTCGGAAAAGGCACTCAGCAGTGCGGGAATGGCGAAACCACCCATTATTATCCCGATCACCAGAAACAGATCACTATCCATCACACGCTCCTGCCCGGCCCGAACTAAGCCGAAAGTCAGGGTATTATTCTGTTTCCGCGCTGAAAATCAATCGTTCCTCGCAAGGTGCAACCCTGAGGATATTGGTGGTGCCGGGAACGTTGAACGGCACACCGGCGGTGACCACGATCTGATCGGTTGAAACGGCAAACCCGTAATCGCGCACGGCGCGAACGGCGGCGACCACCGCCATTTTGAAGCGGTCGACCGGGCCCACGATCACGCAGTGCGTTCCCCAGGTCAAGGAAAGGCGGCGGGCGGTATCCTCGACCGAGGTCAGGGCCAGGATCGGCACGCGCGGGCGTTCGCGGGCGACAAGGCTGGCGGTGGTGCCCGACTGGCTGAAACAGCAGATCGCCTTGATGTTAGTGGTCTCGGCGATTTCACGGGCGGCGGCGACGATGCCGTCGGCGACGGTCTGGCGGTTGGCGGTGCGCGACGATTCGATGACCATCCGGTAGGTCGGATCGCTTTCGACCGAGATCGCGACATTGTTCATCATGGTCACGGCTTCGATCGGATAGGACCCGGCGGCGGATTCCGCCGACAGCATCACCGCATCGGCACCTTCATACAGGGCGGTCGCCACGTCAGACACTTCGGCCCGGGTTGGCACCGGGCTTTCGATCATCGATTCCAGCATCTGCGTTGCCACGATCACCGGCTTGGCCGCAGCCCGGCACATCCGCACCAGCCGCTTCTGGATCGGCGGCACCGAATAGACCGGCAGTTCCACCCCAAGATCACCGCGCGCCACCATGATGCCGTCGGATACTTCCAGTATCTCGGCAAAGGCGGTGACGGCCGCAGGCTTTTCGATTTTCGACAGGATGGCGGCGCGGCCCTTTGCCAGGTCGCGGGCTTCCTTTACATCTTCGGGGCGCTGAACGAACGACAGCGCCAGCCAGTCGACACCAAGTTCACAGACAAACTCCAGATCGCGGCGATCCTTATCCGACAAGGCGGCCAGCGGCAGCACCACGTCGGGGACGTTCACGCCCTTGCGGTTGGAGATGGTGCCGCCGACCACGACGATGCAATCGGCGAAATCCGGGCCGCAGGTGTCCACCCGCAGCCGGATCTTCCCGTCATTGATCAAAAGGGCGGCGCCGGGGACCAGGGCGGCGAAAATCTCGACATGCGGCAGGTGCACGCGGGACGCATCGCCCGCCGTCTCATCCAGATCAAGGCGGAAGGCCGCACCCTCGACCAGTTCGGCAGTGCCGGTGGCAAAGACGCCGACCCGCAGTTTCGGGCCCTGCAGATCGGCCAGAATCGCAATCGGGCGGCCGGTCTCGGCCTCGACCTTGCGGATCTTGGCGTGGCGCAGCGCAATTTCGTCATGGCCGCCGTGGCTCATGTTCAGGCGAAACACATCGGCCCCGGCCTCGAACAGTGCAAGGATCATTTCATAAGTGTCGGAGGCCGGGCCAAGCGTGGCCACGATCTTTACGTTGCGAAGGCGTCTCATCCGGCCCGTTCCTTCATGACGTACGTATCTAATTCGCGGCGCCGCCTATATGGCGGAAAAGACTGGCAGGGGCAACTGGCGCTTTGCCCGGCGATTCACTACAGGGTGATGACGAAAAAGAGTGACGGGGCGATGAACGACGACGCATTTGAAATCCATGGAACGGACCGGTCGTCGCGCTGGCTGGTGACCTGCGATCATGCGTCCAATCACGTGCCCGCCGGCATTGCCGCGCAGGGTCTGGGGATCAGCGATGCCGATCTGAACCGGCACATCGCCTTTGATGTGGGGGCCGCTGGGCTGGCGCGGCATCTGGCGGACCTGCTGGCCGCCCCGGCGATCCTGTCGCGGTTTTCGCGGCTGGTGATTGATCCCAATCGCGGCGAGGACGATCCGACGCTGGTCATGCAGCTTTATGACGGCACCATCATCCCGGCCAACCGGCAGGTCGATACGGCCGAGGTCGTGCGGCGGCTTGACCGGTTGTACCACCCCTATCATGCGGCGCTGGCCGGGCTGGCCAACCGACAAGACGACCCGGTGATCCTTGCCATCCACAGCTTTACCCCGTCCCTGCGCGGCCGCCCGCCGCGGCCATGGCAAGTCGGGGTGCTGTACGGCACCGACGACCGTCTGTCGCGGGCGCTGATCGCGCGGCTTTCGGCGCAGGCCGATCTGTGTGTCGGCGACAACGAGCCCTATGCCGGGCATCTGCCGGGTGACGCCATCGATCGGCATGCAATCCAGCCGGGCCGGCACAACACCCTGATCGAGTTGCGCAATGATCTGATCGGCACGCCCGGGGCGCAGGCCGAATGGGCCGCCCGTCTTGCCCCTGCCCTGGTCGCGGCGCTGGCCGATGCCGGAGGCTGACCCCTGTTCGTTTCATCCGAAAGTCTGCCATGACCCGCTTTGCCGCTGCCATCTTTGACCTGGACGGAACCCTGCTGGATACCGAGCGGCTGGTGATCGATGCCGGGCTGGAGGTGCTGACGTCGCTGGGTCATGACGTCAGCCGGGCCTTCATGATCTCGCTGGTCGGCATCGACGCGGTCGAAGGCCACCGCCGGCTTTGCGCCCATGTCGGGTCGGCCATCGACCCCGAGGGGTTTGATCTGGCGTGGAGTGCGGCGACGCGGCGGTACTATGCCGGGGGCATCCCGCTGATGGCGGGGGTCGAGGTGTTGTTGGGCGATCTGGCGGCGCGGGCCATGCCCATTGCCGTGGCCACCAACAGTGCCACTGCCAATGCGCGGCGCAAACTGGCCGAGGCCGGGCTGGCGCACCGGTTTTCCGAGGCGCATGTGGTCGGATTTGATGCGGTGGCGCTGCCGAAACCGGCACCGGACGTGTTTCTGGCGGCTGCCGCGAGGCTGGGGGTGGAGGCGCGGCACTGCGTGGCGTTCGAGGATTCCGATACCGGGGTGGCGGCAGCGCTTGCAGCGGGCATGACGGTGGTGCAGGTTCCCGACATGCTGCCTGCCGCCGGGCAGGGTGCGCACCATCTGGCAAGCTCGATTCTGGCGGGGGCGCGGGCCTGCGGGCTGATCCGCTGGGGGGACGATGATGGATGAGGCGACCCGGACCGAACTGGAAGCCGCCGCGTTCCGGGCGCTGCTGCGGCATCTCTTGGTAGAACGGCCCGAGGTGCAGAATATCGAGATGATGAACCTTGCCGGGTTCTGCCGGAACTGTCTGAGCCGCTGGCTGCACGAGGCGGCGGTGGAGCGCGGCATTGATCTGGACAAGGAAGCGGCGCGGACACTGGTGTACGGCATGCCGTACGCGCAGTGGAAGGCGCTGCATCAGGGCGAGGCGAGTGCCGAGCAGCGGGCGGCGTTTGGCGAGGCCTTTGCGGCGAATGTCGGAGAAAAAGGGCAAAGCGGCGTGTCGAACGAGTTGGCTTCAAGCCCGCTTGTCTGGAAGCGCATGCCACGTTCAGCCGTCTCGCTGGCGACCGACCATGGAATTTACGCACTTTTCCTTCGAAAAGGATCGGTGCTGCCGGGTGTATTACTGAAGGACGATGGCCTTCTCTATATCGGCAAGGCAGAGGGCCGCAATGGTTTGAAGGGGCGATGCCACTTTGACGCGCGCACCAAGAACCATTCTCCCCGCAAGAGCTTGGCCGTATTGCTTATGGACAATTTGGGCCTGTTCCCGGTTTTGGTGACCAAGCCCAATTCGCCTGCCACTTGGGGCCTTGATCCGGACTCCGAGGCCAAGTTGAGCGGGTGGATGCATTCCAACCTGGATCTGGCGCTCGAGGTCTGCGAAAGTCCGGAAGGACGAGAACGGGAACTCATTGCACGCTATGCTCCACCGCTCAACTTAGACAAATGTGAGCAAAGTGATCAACAAAGGCGAATCTCGGCACTGCGAAGCAAGATATTGTCGAGGTTGAAACGATGAAGCGCGGCACAAGTTGGGTGCGGGCAGGCATGTTGCCGGGTGATCAATTGATGTAGGATGGGCGACATTGCCCATCTTACCTGTCAGATCGCCGCGCGGCGCATTTCGTCCAGATAGATCTCGCGCAGGCGGATGGCGACGGGGCCGGGTTTGCCGGTTCCCACGGGCGCACCGTCGATTTCAACCACCGGCATCACGAAGATGCTGGCGGCGGTGGAAAAAGCCTCGTCGGCCGTCTGGGCCTCGGTGATGGAAAACGGGCGCTCCTCGACCTCCATCTGGGCTTCGGCGGCAAAGCGCAGCACGGCGGTGCGGGTGATGCCGTGCAGGATGTCGCTGGACAACTGCCGGGTGATGATGCGGTTGCCGCGCACGATGTAGGCGTTGTTCGAGGTGCCTTCGGTGACCATCCCATCCTCAACGAACCAGCCGTCGTCGCAGCCGGCCTGTTTCGCCATCATCTTGCCCATCGAGGGATAGAGGAGTTGCGTGGTCTTGATGTCGCGCCGCCCCCAGCGGATGTCGGGAACCGAGATGACGCGAAAGCCGGTTCGGGCGGCCGGGGCATCGGCAAGGTTGGGGACGTTCTGGGTGAAGGCAACAAGGGTCGAAGGCGTGGTTGCGGGGTCGGGGAACACAAAGCTGCGGTCGCCGGGGTTGCCGCGCGTAACCTGCATGTAGACCATGCCTTCGGTGATGTCGTTCACGTCGATCAGCTGCCGGTGCATTGCCAGAAGCTCGGCGTCGGTTGCGGGTCTGGCCATTGACAGTTCGGCAAGGCTGCGGTCGAGACGGCGGATATGGCCGTCGAAATCCACCAGTTTGCCGCCAAGCACTGACGTCACCTCGTACACACCGTCGGCCATCAGGAAGCCGCGGTCAAAGATCGAGATGCTGGCATCGGCTTCGGGCAGGTAGGTGCCGTTTACATAGACGGTGCGGGTCATCCGGGTGGTTTCCTTGTCGGTTGGGCGTTCCCTTCCCCGGCGCAGAGAAGGTCAGGTGGGCTGGCATCCTCAGCCCCACAGGGCGGCATCGGACGGATGGACACCCGCCAGATCGTAGGTCAGCGGGTGATCGCGGTCTTTGGCCAGAAACAGCGGGCCGTCAAGATCCACATAGTCGGCACCCTGTGCCAGCAGCACTGCCGGAGCCATCGCCAGGCTGGTCCCCAGCATGCAGCCGACCATCACGCCGTAGCCTTCGGCCCGCGCCAGATCGCGCAGGGCCAGCGCCTCGGTCAGGCCGCCGGTCTTGTCCAGCTTGATGTTCACCAGGTCGTATTTGCCGGCAAGGCCGGCCAGCGACGCGCGGTCGTGGCAGCTTTCATCGGCGCAGACCGGGATCGGCCGGGCCATTTCGGCCAGCATTTCATCGGCGGCGGCCGGCAGCGGTTGCTCGATCAGGGCGACACCGAGGCGCAAGAGGTGCGGGGTGAGGTCGGCATAGATATCGGGGGTCCAGCCTTCGTTGGCGTCGATGATCAGCCGTGCATTCGGCGCACCGGCCCGGACCGCCGCCAGCCGCGCCATGTCGTCGGTGGTGCCGAGCTTGATCTTCAGGATCGGCTGATGCGCGTACCTGGCAGCCGCCGCGCGCATCTTTTCGGGCTGGTCCAGCGACAGGGTGACGGCGGTCGGCAACGGCAAGGGTTGTGGCAGACCGGCGATCTGCCAGGTCCGCCGGCCCGCCTGTTTCCCCGCAAGGTCCCACAGGGCGCAATCCACGGCATTGCGGGCGGCGCCGGCGGGCAAGAGCAGCTGCAAATCGGCGCGCGTGACCGGGGTTTGCAGCGAAAGGATTTGTGCGGTGACGCTGTCCACCGATTCGCCGTAGCGGGCATAGGGCACACATTCACCGCGACCCTGCTGGCCACTCTGGGTTATCCGTACCGTCAGCACCCGGGCCTCGGTGCGGCTGCCCCGGCTGATGGTAAAGACCTCGGCCAGCGGGAAAATGTCCGGAGTGACGGTGATCTGCATGGACTGGCTCCGGCGGAGTAACTTGGATGCGGGCGGTGCGGTTCTGGCCCCGGTGTAACGGCTGTGCAGGATGAGGCAAGGTCCGCTGGTCAGGCGGCGGGCAGGACCGGCGCGGCGGCGACCCACCAGTGCGGGTCGTGCGCTGTCAGGGCAGCGGCGGCGGCGGCGGCCGTTGCCCGGTCGGGGAACAGGCCAAAGCAGGTCGCCCCTGATCCCGACATTCGCGCCATGAGGCACGCTGGCCGGGCGGCCAGGGCCGACAGCACCGCCGCGATGGCCGGTTGCAGCGCCACGGCGGCGGCTTGCAGGTCGTTGCGCTGCGCCGCAAGCCAGGTGGCCAGGTCTGCGGCGCTGGCCCATTCGGGCAGCACCGCCGGCAGCGGCGGGTTGCTGCGCCTTTGCAAGCCATGGAAAACCGCCGGGGTTGCCACGGGCTGACCGGGATTGACCAGCACCAGCCAGACCGGCGGCAGCAGCGGCAACGGGTCTAGCCGTTCGCCGATGCCTGACATCCGGGCGGGAAGGCGGGACAGGCAGACCGGCAGATCGGCCCCGAGGGACAGCAGCCCCGCCGGTTCGGGCAGGGCGACACCCCAAAGGTTTGCCAGCACCCGCAGCGCCGCCGCCGCATCGGCAGAACCGCCGCCAATGCCGGATGCGACAGGCATGACCTTTTCCAACAACAGGTCTGCGCCCCGGTCCGGGTGCAGAAGCCGCGCCGCACGCAGCACCAGATTGCCCTTGCCCGCCGGCACATCGGCGGAGTAGGGCCCGACAACGCGCAAGCCAAGCCGGTCGCCGATCCGGGCGCTGACCTGATCGCCGACAGCGGCAAACACCACCAGACTGTCCAAGAGGTGGTAGCCGTCGGCGCGCTGGCCGGTGACATGCAGGGCAAGGTTTATCTTGGCGGCGGCAAAGCCCGGATGAAGCGGCGGCGGGAGCGGCAGCGGTGGTGCGACCGGCTCAGTTGCCATCTGCGGTGACGGCGGGCGGGGTCGCCGCCTCTGCTTCCAGCACCTGATCCAGCCCGACCTCCAGCTTGCGCCGGATGCGGGCGGCATCCTTTTCGTCGGGGTCGAACGACAGGGCGCGGCGCCACTGGAAATCGGCTTCGAGCTTGCGGCCGACGACCCAGTAGACATCACCCAGATGGTCGTTGACGATCGGGTCCACGGCTTCGAGTTCGGCGGCACGTTCCATCGGTTCCACCGCTTCGTCAAACCGGCCCATGCGATAGAGCGCCCAAGCCAGCGAATCAATGATGTAGCCATCGTCGGGCCGGGCGGCGACGGCGCGTTCGATCATGCCAAGCGCTTCTTCCAGATTGCGGTTGGCATCAACAAAGGCGTAGCCGAGGTAGTTCAGCACCTGCGGCTGATCGGGATTGAGCGTCAGGGCCAGCCGCATGTCGGCCTCGGCCTTGTTCATCTGGCCGGTGCGTTCAAAGGCGATGCCGCGCGAGTAATAGATGACCCAGTGCGGCGGCTTGGGTGCGCCAAGCTGGGCAAGAGCCTTGTCATAGGCGGCTGCGGCATCGCCGTAGCGTTCCTGGCGGCGCAGCATGTCACCAAAGGTCACAAATACCACCGGTGCCTCGGGCTGGCTTTTGGTCAGTTGCTCGATTACCTCCATCGCGGCGTCGGTCTTGCCGGACTTGTACAGCGCATCGGCCCGGGCCATTTCGGCGGGGACGAACAGCGGATCCTCGCGCGGGATGCGGTTGTAGGTCAGGTTGGCCAGATCGTACTGCTTTTGCTCGGCCAGAAGGTCGGCGGACAGAAGGATTGCATCGGCGTTGCCCGGCCGCAGAAACTCTGCCACGCGGGTGTAGATCAGCGTGTAGCCGTCATCGGCATCGCCGTTCAGCGCGGTTGCCAGCGTCAGGAACACCTCGGCTTCGCCTTCAGTCGCATCGCGGACGATGTCGAACGGCAGAACCTCGCCCGCGACCAGCCGGGCGCGAAGATGCGCCATGCCGGGGTCAAGCGCGGGGTTGAACGCCTGATCGATCAGATCGATTGCATCCTGATTGCGTTCGAGTTGGCTGAGTACCTGAAGTTGCGCCATGATGCCACGCCGGTTCAGCGACAGCGTTCCGTGGGTTGTGCCCGACAGAATGAGGTCGGCACCTTCGAAATCACCGGCCGAAGCCAGGGCCAGAGCCTTGTGATACAGCGCGAAGTCCCGCAGACCTGCGCCTTTCCCGGCTTCGTCGAACGCTGCCAGCGCATCGGACATCCGGCCCTGACCAAGTGCGGCCCAGGCATTGACCAACCCGTCCACCAGCGGGCCGATGCTGCGACCTGCGCCAAAATCGGCGGCAAGGGCGGCATAGTCCTTGCGCTGAAGCTGGTCAGCCAGCAGCACCAGGTCGGCGAACTGGCTTTTCGTGCCGGTTTGCTGCAGCCGCCGCGCGATCGGGATTGCCCGGTCGATGGCCCCGAGGCCCAGTTGCGCCAGAAGCGCGCTTTCCATCAGCACCGCATTGTCCGGGTCACGGACCAGAGCGGCGGTGTAATAGACCGACGCATTCTGGAAATCCGAGGCGAAGCTGGCGTGGCGGGCGGCGAGATAGGCCCCGGCCAGCCCGTCGGCCAGCACCGGCGACGCGCCGCCGAAGCCGAGTGTCAGGACAGTAGCAATGCAGGCGGTGCGAAGCATGGTCACGGCGGCTGGGCCCCTGAACAAAATCGATTCGGCAAAACGTAGTGCCCCTGTCAGCGCAAAGCAATGCGGGGCATGGCCGCGATATCCTTAGCGGCAAAGCCTCGCCAGAACGTGAACGGGATCGGCTTGCTGTTTCGGCGAAGCCTGGCGTTTCACGCCCCCGGACCCGCGGCAAGCCAAAGCCGGAGGAAGTCAGCGCAGCGGGCCAGCGCAGGATCGCGCTGACAAAGCTCAGGCTTCACATATTCGGGTAGTTCGGTCCGTCGCCACCCTGCGGGGTGACCCAGGTGATGTTCTGACTTGGGTCCTTGATGTCGCAGGTCTTGCAATGCACACAATTCTGGAAATTGATCTGGAACCGCGTCGCAGCACCTTCGCCCACCACTTCGTACACGCCCGCCGGACAATAGCGTTGCGCCGGTTCGGCGTATTGCGGCAGGTTGATGCCGATCGGGATGGTGGCGTCGGTCAGGACCAGATGCGCGGGCTGGCTTTCCTGATGGTTGGTGAAGCTGAAGGCGACGTTGGTCAGGCGGTCGAACGACAGCACGCCATCGGGTCTGGGATAGGCGATGGGCTGAAAATCCCGGGCGAGGCCGGTAGCGGCCGCATCGCTCTTGCCATGTTTCAGCGTGCCCAGCAGCGACAGGCCGAACAGGTTGTTTGTCCACATGTCGAGGCCGCCGATCCCGAGCGAGGCCAAGAGCCCGTAGCGCGACCACAGCGGTTTGACGTTTCGGACCGGCTTCAGGTCGCGGGCAATCGGGCCGGTGCGGACGTCAGCCTCGTACGCTGTCAGTTCGTCGCCCGAGCGCCCGGCGGAGATCGCGGCAAAGGCCGCCTCGGCCGCTGCCTTGCCCGACAGCATGGCGTTGTGGTTGCCCTTGATGCGCGGCACATTGACCATGCCGGCGGCACAGCCGAGCAGCGCGCCGCCCGGAAACGTCAGTTTCGGCATCGATTGCCAGCCGCCCTCGGTGATCGCCCGGGCACCGTAGGCCACGCGCTTGCCGCCCTGCAACAGGTCGGCAACCATCGGGTGATGCTTGAAGCGCTGAAATTCCATGTACGGAAACAGGTGCGGGTTGCGGTAGTTCAGATGCACGACGAACCCGACATAGACCTGATTGTTGTCAAGATGATAGATGAAGCTGCCGCCGCCGGCATTGCGGCCGAGCGGCCAGCCCATGGTGTGGGTAACGGTGCCGGGCCGATGCTTTTCCGGGTCGATCTGCCAAAGCTCCTTCATCCCGAGACCGTATTTCTGCGGCTGCTTGCCGGCGGCAAGATCGTACTTCGCGATCACCTGTTTCGACAGCGAGCCGCGGACGCCTTCGGACAGGAACACGTATTTGCCCAGGAGCTCCAGTCCCGGTTCGTAGTTCGGCCCGGGGGTACCGTCGGCCAGCTTGCCGAACTCGCCGGCCACGATGCCGCGCACCTGGCCGGCATCGCCGTAGACCAGTTCGGAGCAGGACATGCCGGGGAATATCTCCACCCCCAGCGCTTCAGCCTGCACGGCCAGCCAGCGGCAGACATTGCCCATGCTGACGATGTAGGTGCCATGGTTGTTCATCAGAGGCGGCATCGCCGCATTCGGGATGCGCAGGCGCCCGGCGGGGCCGAGCATATAGAAATTGTCGGCAACCACCGGCACGGTGACCGGCGCACCAAGGGCTTTCCAGTCCGGGATCAATGTGTCCAGCCCCGAGGTGTCGAGCACGGCACCCGACAGGATGTGGGCCCCGACCTCGGAGCCTTTTTCCAGGACGACGACAGACAGGTCGCGGTCGAGCTGTTTCAGGCGGATCGCAGCGGACAGACCGGCAGGTCCGGCCCCGACGATCACCACGTCATACTCCATCTGCTCGCGCTCTGCCGTGGCCATCATCCGCCCCCAAATGGTGCAATGCTGCACCTGAACGGCCCGTTGCCGCCCGAGAAAGCCCTATAATACCACCCAACCCGGGGTCAACCGGCACACGGTGTTGCGACCACGGTCTGCGGCAATCCGACCGCCCCGGTTGCGCCGGGCCGCCGAGAAGCGCGCGAAGCCCTTGCATTCTTCGCCTCTCTGCGGTCTGGTGTTGCGATACGAAGGGCAAGCGTCGCGGTCAGCCGTGGCGCTTCATGTTTTTGCGAAGAGACCGATGGAAAAGATACCGATGACGCGCGGCGGCCATACCGCGCTGGACGAGGAACTGAAGCTTTTGAAGTCGGTGGAACGCCCCGCCGTGATCCGCGCCTTTGCCGAGGCGCGCGAGCATGGCGACCTGTCGGAGAATGCCGAGTACCATGCCGCGCGTGAAAAGCAGAGTTTCATCGAAGGCCGGATCAAGGAACTAGAGGCGATCCTGTCGCTGACCGAGGTGATCGATCCGACCAGATTGTCGGGCACCATCAAGTTCGGGGCGACCGTGACGCTGCTGGATGAAGAAACAGAAGAAGAGCGCACCTATCAGATCGTCGGCGAGGCCGAGGCGGACATCGAGCACGGACTTTTGAACATCCGCTCGCCGCTGGCGCGGGCGCTGATCGGCAAGGACGAAGGCGATGTGGTCGATGTGAAAACGCCGGGCGGCAACCGCAGTTACGAAATCATCAGCATCCGCTATATTTGAGGCCAGACAGAGGGTGAGGCGATGCCAGGAAGCCCGTCGGACAACCCGCAAGACCCCGGCTCTGATTCAGAGGCCGGGGAGGGTGCAATGGCCGAGCGGGTCCGCGATCCGAGGATGCATCTGGGCATCTATGGCCGCCCGGCACAACAGCCGCGCCTGTCTGCCACCGAGATCATCGCCGGAGCTCTAACGGTCATCTGGTTGTTGTCGGTGGCGCTGTTCCTGTTCGGGTTGGCCCCCGAGACGCGGACGGCGGTGCTGTCGTCGGCCGATCCGCTGACGATGGTATTGACCGTCCTGTCGGTGCTGCTTCCGATTGCGCTGATCTGGATCGTGGCGACTACGGCGCGGACGTTGCGAGAACTGCGCGGCGAGGCTGCCCGTTTGCAGGGGGCGATCGATGCGGTGCGCCACACCGTGAACTTGCAGGGACGCCAGCCGGTTGCAGTGCGCCACAGCGTCGACCCACGCCCTCCAGCGGCACCGGCGGGGCCACGTTCGGATGCGGGGCGCGGGTTGTTCGATCGCCGGGTGCCGCCGCCGAGGGTGCCGGCAGACGATCAGGCGGCCCTGAGTTTCGGTACTGGTCCTGACGAAGTGCCGCCACCGATCCCGGTCGCGACCTATGTACATGCATTGAACTTTCCGGAAGGCCCCGAGGATGCCGAAGGGTTTCGGGCCTTGCGTCTGGCGCTGGCGAACCATGATCTGGCCAAGCTGATCCGTGCGTCGCAGGACCTGCTGACGCTGCTGAGCCAAAGCGGGATCTACATGGATGATCTGACGGCCGACCGGGCCCGGCCCGAGTTCTGGCGGCGGTTCGCGGCGGGCGAGCGCGGCCGGGCCATTGCGATGCTGGGCGGGGTCCGCGACCGCCAGGCGCTGTCGGCAGTTGCGACCCGGATGCGGGCCGACACGATTTTCCGCGACGCGGCCCACCATTTCCTGCGGCAGTTCGACCGGTCTTTTTCGGCATTCGAGGCCACGGCCACCGACGCCGAAATCGTCGCGCTATCCAGCACCCGCACGGCGCGCGCCTTCATGCTGGTGGGGCGGGTGACGGGGACGTTTGACTGACTGTCGGGGTTTCGGTCCGGACCATGGTGATCGCGCTTTCGAAGCCGAAAACCAGCCCCAGCAGGCCGGTCCGCGTCGTTGCCACATCGCGAAAGCCGTGCCGCAGATAAAGCGCGCGTGCCCGGTCATTGCTGTCGATCACGTCCAGCCGCACTTCGGCGTAACCGCGCGCCTGCGCTTCGTCGCAAATCGCCGTCAGCAGCGCCGAGCCGACGCCCCTGCCGCGGGCTTCGGCGCGGACGAAAATCCCGTCCATCAGGAAGCGCTTGTTTTCGGTATCGCGCTCCAAGAGCGCCAGCAGAAGCGCCCGCCAATGAGCCCCGAAAAACCCGTAGACCGCCCGCAGGTCGCTGAACCTGCCGCCGACCAGCGCGCCAAGCGGGCTCTTATAGCCAGCAACGCCCAGCAGGACGCCGTTTGCGTCATAGGCCGACAGGGCATGATCGGCGCGCAACACGCGGTCAATGAACGATATCGCCTTGGCTTCGGGGCGCAATACCCGCCCAAGCTTGCCGCCGAACGCCTGCCAGTAAAGCCGTCCGACCTCGGCCCGGTCGGCGGCGGCAAAACCGTGCCGGATGGTCACGGTCATCGCAGCGCCGCCATGAGTGCGGCACCGTGGTCGGCACCCAGAATCCAGCCTTCGACGGTTGCGGCAGGGTCTGGCAAGGCCAGCATGGCGGTCAGCCCGCCGTCTTGCGCCAGTTGGTAAAAGGCGCGGGACAGCAAGCGAACCTGCGCCCGGTCCTTGATGGTATCGGGGTCGGATTCGACCGCCTGTTCGATCAGGCCGGGATAGATCTCTGCAAAGACCAGCGGACCGGTTGGCGGCTGGAACGGCCAGACCTGCGCGGCGTGCTGCCGACGCAGCCGAGCCAGCATCGGCAGGCCCAAGAGGGCCTGGCTGCCGACCGAGCCTGCGCCCAGAAGCTGAAACACCGGTTTGGCCCGGCGAACCACGGTTTCAACCCTGCGGCGCTCCGAGAACAGCCCACCGTAGTGCACGGCCTTTTTCAACGGGATATCAGGCAGGTCCAGCGCGGCAGGGCGGCACCAGAACGGGCGGTCGGGGCCGAGGCTGGCATTCACCGCCGCCGCCAGGACAAAGCGGTTGTTGCGATTGCGGCCATCGTTTTCGATGCGGGCTTCCAGCCAGTCCCACAGCGCCAGCGGGTCAGGCTGGCCGGTGACGGCCTGCGCAAATCCGTCGGGATAGCCGAACGGGAAATCAAAGCCGGCCAGCACCTTGCGACCTGCCGCCCGTTCGGCGGCAAACAGGGCGGCCAGCGTAGCCTCGGCCTCGGTCCGGCTGCGCTGATACAGCGTCTCAACCCCGTTATCCCGGGCGATGCCGATCCAGATCGCATCGCTGGAGGCCCGTGCCGGTGACAGCGTGGCCTTGCCCGACCAGTCAACCACAACCACGGTGTCGAACAGCGCGGTGCCGGGGGCGAGGCCGCAATCGTGCAACAGAAAGTCTGCGATGCCGGGCGTATCATCCAGGTCGAACCGCGGCACGGGCAGCGCGCCGACATCGGTATCGCTGGCGACGGCGCGCACCGTCGGATCGCCCGGTTGCATCAGCGGCTGACCGGTTTCGGCGCGCCGCACCTCGATCTTTGGATGGGTGTCGCGCTTGTAACCCTCGACCAGCACCAGATCGACCGGGGCCATCCTGGCCAGAAGGTCGGCCAGCGCAGGCTCTGGCCCGCCGCGCAGTTCGTGCAGCACGGCAAACCGGTTGGGCGAGGCCATCAGCACCTCGTGCGCGCCGGCCTGACGGTGACGCCAGGTATCCTTGCCCGGCTGATCCAGATCGACATCGTGGTGCGCATGTTTGATGGTCGACACGCTGAAACCGCGTCCGGTGATTTCGGCGACAAGTCGTTCCACCAGACCGGTCTTGCCGGAGTTCTTCCAGCCCAGAACGCCGTACACTTTCATTGGCGGGCTTTCACTGATGCGCTTTCATGGCGGGCTTTCATGAAAGCCTCTGCCGTGACCAGATCGGCGGGGCTGTTGAGGTTGAAGAACGGGTCGGGGTCGCGCCCAGGAAATTCGGCCCGTGCCATGCCGACCTGTTCGGCAAAGGCCGACACCTTGCGCTGACCCTCTGCCAGCGCCTGCGTCAGTTGGGGCCGAAGGTTGACCGGCCAGAGGCCAAAGGTCGGGTGCAGGCCCGAGGTGCTGGCGGCGAGGGCAACCGGCATCCCGTCCCCTTCGGCGGCAAGCACCAGACGCGGGACCAGATCGCGGGGGAAGAACGGCGTGTCCACCGCAACGCTGACGACCGCATCGGCACCGATGGCGATGGCCCAGTCGAGCCCGGCAAGGATGCCCGCCAGCGGGCCGGCAAAGCCCGCGACAGTGTCGGGCAGCACCGGCAGGCCGAAGCGGGCAAAGCGGGCCGGGTCGCCGTTGGCGTTCAGGGCAAGGGCGGCGACTTGAGGGCCGAGGCGGTCCATCGCATGTGACAGAAGGGGCGTTCCGGCCAGCGGCAGCAGCGCCTTGTCGCTGCCTGCCGCGCCAGACGGTGCCATCCGGCTGCCCTGCCCGCCTGCAAGAATGACCCCGACGATGCGCACCAATGCCCCCTGCCCCACGCCCGGAAACCTGTCAGGCATCGCAGCGCTTGTCCATGCCTGCAGCCCTTTGAAGCATGAGGGGGGTGCGCAGCAGTTGCGTCTGGCGGCCGCGGGCGGTGGCCGTCAGCCGGGCCGGGTCAGTTGGCCGCGCGGGCTGCAATCGCCAGTTTATACTTGTTGTTGTCGGGATCGTCGTCGAACTGGGTTTCCGAGACGACACCAGGAAGTTCTGCAAATCGGTTCATCAGTTTGACCGGGAACATGGTGGTGTCGAGCCCGCCGAATCCCGGCAGCCCGCGCAGGATCTTCACCACCGAATTGGCACAGAACGCCTGCGGTACCGCTCCGTAGGCCTGCGCGTCGCGGAGCGCTTTTTCGGCAACCTCGGGCGGCACCTCGATGGTCTGCGACACCAGATGGTAGGTTTCGCGCGCGTGATAGTCCCGGTAGAATCTGACCATCGTCGGGGTCATGCCGAACAGCACGTCGTTGCGTTCAGGCACGGTCGGGTGATACCAGGACCCGGCCGGATCGAACAGCACCCGCTGCGAGCCATTGACCAGCAGCGCCGAATGCCCGCCCTCGCCCGAGCGGTTGTTGATCATGGTGTAGAGCGTCAGCGAGGTTGGCGACGGATCGGCATAGATCGCGCGCTGCACCTCTGCCTCGGGAGCAACGACCGATTTCGCACCGCAGGCGGCCAGCGGCAGCACCAGCGCCAGCAGAACGGCACGCGGCAGCAACTGTGGCATGGATCGTGGGGTCATCTGCAGCGGATCAACCGTTGACCAGAGCCGCGAAGATCAGCAGGGCCAGGCTGATGATCGCGCCGCGCGTGACCATTTTCACGAAGCCGTCAAAGGTCTTTTCCTGGGCACGGATGTCCATGCTGCCGTGCTTGAATTCAGCCATGTCGATGCTCCCGATCCGGTGTCCGGGGTGAGATAGCCCAGATCGCGCGCCCTGTCACGCCCATGCTTGCGGCCAATCTGCCGCAGCCTGCCCGCGCTCCGGGTCACAGCACGAAATTGGCAACATCGAACAGTTGCACATCGGTCACCCCGATCACCTGTGCAAGGTCGACAAAGAACCCGCCCCCAACCCCATCGACGTCCACACCCAGAATGCTGTCCGCCGTGCCGGAAATCCGCACCTTGATGTATTCGGTCAGGTTCCCGGCATTCACCACACCTGCCCCGAAAATCCCAGTCAGGTCGATCACATCGGCTGCAGAAACCGTAAAGCCAAGCACCTGATCCACGCCGGTGGTGGTCGAAGTGAAGACAAAGGTATCGTTGCCCGCGCCGCCATTCAGCGTATCGGCCCCGTCATCGTCGCTGAGAACGTCGTCGCCGCTTGATCCCACCACCAGATCGTCGCCGGCACCGCCGTTCAGCGTATCATTGTCGATGCCGCCGTTCAGCGTATCCTGGCCCAGACCACCCAGCAGACTGTCGTTGCCGTCCAGCCCGGCAAACCCGTCATTGCCGCCACCGCCATCCAGCGTGTCATTGCCGATGCCGCCATTCAGCGTGTCATTGCCCAGTTCGCCCAGCAACAGATCATCGCCGTCGGTAGCGACCATGCCGTCCTGGCCGGAATCCCCGATCAGCGTGTCATTGCCCAGACCGTCGTTCAGCTTGTCATTGCCGGCACCGCCTTGGACGATGTCATCGTCGTTGCCGCCGAACAGGCTGTCATTGCCCTGGCCGCCGACCAGCACATCCGACCCGTTGCCGCCGGTCAGCCGGTCATTGTCCTCCTCGCCATACAGGAGATCCAGCCCGATGCCGCCGAACTGCACGTCATTGTCATCGCCGCCCGCCAGCGTATCGTCGCCGTCACCGCCATAAAGTGAGTCGACGCCGCTGAGCGACACCACATAGTCGCCGCCTGTGGTGCCGGTAAAGCTTTCGGCCAGATTGGACCCGATCATCGTCGGGTTGAGGTGGATGGTTATAGTAAAATCACCGGCATCGCCGGGCAGAGCACCGCTGCCGTCAAGGGCAAGATAGGTCGCGTTGCCAACCCCGGACACGCCAACATAGTAGTCGTTCGTGGCCAGGGCCGCGAACACCAGTTCGCTGTCGCTGTCGCTGCCGCCGCCGCTGTCAAAGCCGATCTCGTTTCCCAGATCGTCAAACACCCGGATGACCGAACTCAGAGGGTCCAGAGTGTGCCGGCCGTTGAGATCAAGCACCATGATGTCGCCCTTGATCAGGTCGAACCGCCCCAACTCGATGTCCACGGCACCATTGACCCTTGTGGGGTCGGAATATTCCACCCTGACGCACCGGTCCGCGTCGCCGATCATGTCGGATTGGTCAAACAAGAGTTTTGGGAGGATGCCATTGATGCTGCCGACATCCGGAAAGGACTCGGTGCCAAGATCACGCATCCACAGATCGAACTCCGAGGAGGCCAGCGGATTGTCGGGAATGGTGCGGCCTGCCGTCGTGAAAGGATCGTAGCTTGTCAGGTAGAAGGAGCTCAGCCCAACGTAGTAGGTGCCGGTATAATCGGCCATGAACCGGGTGTAAGGTTGCACGCCCGGAACTTCGCCACGGTCATAGCCATCGTCGTTCGCCTTAACCTCGCGACCGAAGCCATCGAAAATCCGCAGGTAAGAATCATTGCCGTTGTCAATGTCGATCTCGTACCCGCGCCCGGCGACTAGCGCGATTGCCAGTATATCGACGTCGGCCCCGCCCACGCTGAATGTTTCGTTCACGGCGTTCGCAAAGAAACTCAAAGGGATGGATGTGCCGATGGTATCCGCATCAAAAGCCATTTCAATACTCTATGAAATAAGGGGCAAAACAATCAGAAAGCGCTACCACACCGGGGCCAAAAGTCAATGATCCGCCCCGTGCCGGTTGTCTTTGCGCTGCGACGTCAGCCCGCTTGTACCCGCCGCCAGACCCACGCATCGTCGGCCCGCCGGTCACGCACTGCCAGACCGGCGTGATGCAGATGGTTCAGGTGGGCCACCGCCTCGACAAGCGCCAGTCCGTATTCGCCCGGACCGATCTGCCGCCCGAACAGTGCGCCGAAACAGTCCACCGCCACCTGCGGGCTGGCCAGATGCGCCGTCAGCCGGGCCAGCGCACCGTGATGGTTCTGGATCATCTGCGCCAGCCGCAGCGGCAGGCCGGTAAAGGGCAGCTTGTGCCCCGGCAGCACCAGATGGTCGGCATCGGCCAGCGGCGTGAAGCGTTCGCAACTTTCCAACCAGTCGGCGACCGGATCGGCGTCGGGCTCGGTGGCATAGACGCCAAGGTTCGGTGATATCGACGGCAAAAGCTGATCACCGCCGATGACCAGACGGTCTGACCGGCTCCAGAACGTCGCATGTTCCGGGGCGTGGCCATTGCCGACATGCACCTGCCATGTGCGGCGGCCCATGTGGATCATCTGGCCCTGTTGCAGCCGCTGGTAACCCAACGGCAGCCTTGCGACCACATCAGCAAAGTTGAAGGGACGTTCAGCGGCGCGGCTTGCCAATAGCGCGGCATCCATCCCGGCAGCGCGCCAGAATGCCAGGGTTTCCGGCGGCGGCAGGGGTTGCTGATCCAGAACCAGCATGCGGGCCATCAGCCAAGCGGTGCGGGTGGTCCAGAGCGCTGCCCCCTGCGCCTGAAACCAGCCGGCCAGGCCGATATGGTCGGGGTGATGATGCGTCACCACCACGCGGGCAACCGGTTTGCCTGCCAGCGGTCCGGCCAGCAGTTGCTGCCAGATCGCCCGGCCGCGTTTGCTGTCCAGCCCGGTGTCGATCAGCGTCCAGTTGTCGCCGTCATCGAGCGCGTAGACATTCACGTGATCAAGCGCCATCGGCAGCGGCAGGCGCATCCAGAGAACGCCGGGCGCGACCTCGACCGCTGCGGCTTCGGCAGGCGGGGTCGGGAACGGATAGCGGATTTGCGGAGCAGGCTGATCCATCAGCGGGCCAGATCTTCATCACTCAGAGCAAAGAGGCCGTCGCCGCCTTCGCGGACGGCGGCCAGCAGGCCCAGATGCTCTGGCAGCAGCCGGCGGATGAACACCCGGGCCAGTGCCGTGCGCGGGCCGGAACCGCCTTCGGCCAGTGCTGCCCGCAGGTGGAAATGCCCGCCGAGGACCCGGGCAAAGGCCCGCAGATAAGGCACGGCCCCGGCGAACCGGTCCGCCACCGGCTGCCCCAGCAACGCTTCGGTGGCGGCACGCAGGGCGGCGGCGGCAGTGCCGACATCCCCGGCAAGGTCGGGGGCCACGGTGCGCGCCGCGACTGTCCCGGCTTCGACCTCATCCAGCAGGGCAAAGGCTGCGGCCCCGCCGTCGGCCAGTTTGCGCCCGACAAGGTCCATGGCCTGAATGCCGTTGGTGCCTTCGTAGATCGTGGTGACCCGGACATCGCGCAGGTACTGCGCCGCCCCGGTTTCCTCGATGAAACCCATGCCGCCCTGCACCTGTATGCCGCTGTTGGCGACCTCGACGCCGGTTTCGGTGCCGCAGGACTTGGCAATCGGTGTCAGCAGGGCGGCGCGTGCCAGGTGGGCGGCGGCAGCGGTGGCCTTGCCCAGATCGATGGCCACGGCACAGGCCAAAGCGATGGCGCGGGCGGCGAACACTTCGGCTTTCATCGACGCCAGCGTCCGGCGCACGTCGGCATGGCCAATGATCGCGCCAGTGCCCGGGGCCGCGCCCTGCCGGCGGTCACGCGCATGGCTGACTGCCTGCTGGAAAGCCGCCTCGGCCACGCCGATGCCCTGACCGCCAACACCAAGCCGGGCGTTGTTCATCATGGTGAACATGGCGCGCATACCCTGATGCGGCCCGCCGACCAGCCAGCCGGTCGCCGCGTCATACTGCATGACCGCCGTCGGCGAGCCATTCAGGCCGAGCTTGTGTTCCAGGCTGACAACCTTCAGGCTGTTGGCCATGCCCGGGTTGCCGGCGGCGTCCGGGATGAATTTGGGCACCAGAAACAGGCTGATGCCCTTGGTGCCCGCAGCCCCTTCCGGCAGGCGGGCAAGCACCAGATGGCAGATATTGGCGGCAAAGTCGTTGTCGCCCCAAGTGATGTAGATTTTCTGCCCGGTCACGGCATAGCTGCCGTCGCCGTTCGGCTCGGCCCTTGTGCGCAGCGCACCGACATCGCTGCCGGCCTGCGGTTCGGTCAGGTTCATCGTCCCGCACCAGTCGCCGGCGATCAGGCGCGGCAGATAAAGCGCCTGCAGCGCCGCGTCCGCGTGATGTTCCAGCGCCTCGATCTGACCCTGCGTCATCAGCGGGCACAATTGCAGCGACAGGCAGGCCCCCGCCATCATCTCGTTCACCGCCGTGGCCAGCGCCATCGGCAGGCCCATGCCGCCGTGTGCCGGCGAAGCCGCCATGCCGACCCAGCCGCCGTCGGCAATGGCGCGGTAGCCTTCGGCAAAACCGGGCGAAGTGCGGACAATGCCGTTTTCCAGCCGCGCCGGATGCCGGTCGCCCGAACGTTGCAGCGGGGCCATGACGTTGTCGCAGAGCCGCGCTGCCTCGGCGAGGATCGCGGCGGTGACGTCGGGCGTGGTTTCGGCATAAAGCGCGGTTGCCGTCACCTGATCAAATCCGACGACGTGATCGAGCAGGAACTGGTATTCGGCAACCGGCGCGCGATAGGGCATGACTGGACTCCGTTGGGCAGGACACTGATGGGCAAGACTTTGCTGGACAACGCCCGGTTGGGCAAGGCTTGGCACCGAAGGTAGCGCCGCGTATGTGACAGGCCTGCGGGCAGGTTACCGCAAGCCACCGACCGCTCAACCGAAACGCCACGTCATGCCCATGCCGCAATCTGACCTCCCGACCGAGACGCTGCCGGCCACGCCCGAAGGGATCGCAAGGGCGGCCAATCTGTTGCGCGCCGGTGGGCTGGTCGGGTTTCCGACTGAAACGGTCTATGGACTGGGCGGCGATGCGACCGACGGGCGGGCGGTGGCCGGGATTTTCGCGGCCAAGGGCCGGCCGGAGTTCAACCCGCTGATCGTGCATGTGCCGAATCTGGCGGCGGCGAGGGGTCTGGCCCGGTTCGACGCTGAGGCCGAGCGGCTGGCTGCGGCCTTCTGGCCCGGGCCGCTGACGCTGGTGCTGCCGGTGCGGGCCGGGGCCGGGCTGTCGCCGCTGGTCACGGCCGGGCTGGACAGCGTGGCGATCCGGGTGCCGGCGCATCCGCTGGCGGTGGCGCTCTTGCGCGCCGTCGGGCGGCCGCTGGCGGCACCTTCGGCCAACCTGTCGGGGCAGATCAGCCCGACCCGCGCCGAGCATGTGCTGGCCGGCCTGTCGGGGCGGATTGCGGCGGTGATCGACGGCGGGCCCTGCACGGTCGGTCTGGAATCCACCATCATCGGGCTGGACGGGCAGGCTGTGCTGCTGCGCCCCGGCGGGGTGCCGCAGGAGGTGGTGGAGGCGTGTCTGGGCTATCCGCTGCAGGCCGCCGGCAGCGGCGGGCGGCCGACGTCACCGGGCCAATTGGCCTCGCACTATGCCCCGACCGCCGGGCTGCGGCTGAACGCGGCGGCGCCGGTTGCGGGGGAGGTTTGGCTGGGGTTCGGGCCGGGCGGTGCCGGGGACCTGTCGTTGTCGGGCACCGGTGATCTGGTCGAGGCGGCGGGCAATCTGTTCCACTATCTCCGCCGGGCCGATCAGCTGGTGGGACCGGGCGGGCGGATCGCGGTGGCCCCGATCCCCGAGACCGGGCTGGGGCGGGCGATCAACGACCGTCTGCGACGGGCCGCAGCACCACGGGGGGTGCAGGTTTCATGAGGCGGGGGTGGGGGTAAGGCCGGGGCGTCTCGGCCCGAGACATTTTTTAGTTGTTTTATATCATGGGTTTAGGGTGGTAGAATTAGGGGATTCTTAAGGATTTGGTTGTGTGGGCGACCCGATAGGGTCCCAGCCCGAGGCCGGCCACGCACCCGTCAGGCACCGCGCCGCACGGCCCCGAACACCACCGAACCGGCGAACAGCACAGCCGCTGTTGCCACGATGCTGGGGCCGGCGGGCGTATCGAAGCGCAGCGAGACCTGCAGCCCGCCGAGGGCCGCGACCGCCCCGACCGCAATCGACAGCGCGGCCATCGCTTCGGGGGTGCGGGCAAAGGCGCGCGCGGTTGCCGCCGGGATCAGCAGCATGGCTGCGATCAGCAGTGCGCCAACGACCTTGATGGCGACGGCGACGACCAAAGCCAGGGCAAGCGTCAGCACAAGACGTTCGCGCCCGGGATCGATCCCCGAGGCCTGCGCCAGATCCTCGCTGAGCGTCGTCGTCAGCAGCGCCTGCCAGCGCCAGATCAGGAGCGCCAGCACCAGCCCGGCACCGCCCCAGATGTAGGCCAGGTCGGCGCGCGACACCGCCAGAATGTCGCCGAACAGATAGGCATTCAGATCGACCCGGATACCGTGCAGGAACGACACCGCCACCAGCCCGAAGGCCAGCGCCGAATGCGCCAGCACACCCAGCGTGGTGTCCATCGCCCAGCCCCGCCCGGCGAGGGTCGCCACCGTCAGCGCCATCAAAAGCGCCACCCCGAGGATTCCGGCCGGAATCGAGACCGAGAAGGCCAGCGCGAAGGCCACCCCCAGAATCGCGGCATGGGCGGTGGCATCGCCGAAATAGGCCATGCGCCGCCAGATTACGAAGCAGCCCAGGGGTCCGGCCGCCAACGCAACCCCAAGCCCGGCCAGCGCCGCCCGGATCAGGAAATCATCCAGCATGGCGATGGCTGCCGGCGTGGCTGTGGCTGTGGCCGCTGTCGCAGTCATCGCCGGGGCCATGGTCGTGGTCGTGCGGGTGGGGGCGTGGGAGGGGGTGGCCCTGCGGGGCGCCGTGCGCATGGACTTGGGGAGCGCCGTGGGGGTTGGGGTCCTTGGGGTCGCCCCGCGCATGGTCGTGGGGGGCGCCGTGCGCATGGGCTTGGGAAGCGCGGTGGGGGTTGGGGTCCTTGGGGTCGCCCCGCGCATGGTCGTGAGGGGCGCTGTGGGAGTGGAGGTCTTGGGCGTCGCCCCGCGCCTGGTCGTGAAGCCTGCGGGTTGAGCCAACCGCTGCCGGGTGTTCGTTGTCGTGCGTATCTCCGAGCGTGCCCACGTGCGTATGCACTTGCCTATGCCCGTGCGTATCCCGGCGCCCGGCCCCGAGCGTATCCTCGTGTCTATCGTCGAGCGTATTGCCCTGCTCGGGGTCCTGCTCGGGGTCCTGCTCGGGGTTTTGCGCGGGGTCGTAGGCGGGGTCAAGTGTCGGGTCGTGCACTGGGTCTTTCTCGGGGTCTTTCTCGGGGTCCTGCGCGGGGCCGTGTGCGGGGTCCGGCTCAGGGTATTGTGCGGGGTCGGGCGTGGGGTCTTGCGCGTATAGGTGCGGGTGATGTCGCGTGTGGCTGTGCCCTTTGTCATGCGCATCCTCGTCCGTGAGGCGGGGTGCTTGGTCGGGCGCCGGACGATGCGCTGCGGGGTGCGCATCGCCGGACGCTTGGCCAGACACCTTGCGGTGGGCTTGGCGGAGCGCTTGGCCGGACGTTTGGCGGTGCGCTTGGCCGGACGGTATGCGGTGCGCGTGGTCGTGACCGTGGTCGTGACCGTGGTCGTGGCCGCGGTCGTGGCCGCGGTCGTGGTCATACGTTTGGCCGGCTGTGGGGTCATGCGCGTGGTCGTGCACGTGCTGATACAGCGCCAGCGCCCCGCCGGTGCCGAGCCCGAACAGGGCCCGGTATTCCGGCGCGTTCGACACCACATGCGGGGTGCCTTCGCAGCAGACATGGCCGTTCAGACAGATCACCCGGTCGGACGCGCTCATCACCACATGCAGGTCATGGCTGACCATCAGGATGGCGCAGCCGTAGTCGGCCCGCACCTCTTCGATCAGCCGGTAAAAGCCGGCCTCGCCGGTCTGATCCAGCCCTTGCGTCGGTTCGTCGAGGATCAGCACCTCGGGGCGGCTGAGCAGGGCCCGGGCCAGCAGGACCCGCTGGAACTGGCCACCCGACAGGCCGGCCATCTGCCGCGCCTCGGTCCCGGCCATGCCGACGCGGGCCAGCACCGTGGCGGTTTCCTGACCCGGCCGCCGTACGGGCAACGACAGGAACCGGCGCACCGTCATCGGCATGCCGTGGTCGATGTGGAGACGCTGCGGCACGTAGCCGACCACCAGCCCGGCCCGCCGCGACACCCGGCCGCCCGAGGCCGGGACAATGCCCAGCAAGGCCCGCAGCAGGGTGGATTTGCCGGAACCGTTCGGGCCGACGATGGTGACGATCTCGCCGGGGTGCAGCCGGAAGGTCACGTGATCGAGCACGGTGGTGCTGCCGTAGGCAACGCTGAGGCCGTCGGCGGACATCAGGCTCACGGTGCCACCGCGCAGGCCGGGCACAGGCCCACCGCCTCGATGCTGGCAAATTCCACCCGGAAGCCGGTGGCGGCTGCCGACGCCTCCAGCGCCGCGCGGGCGCGGGCCGCCGGGGCTTCGGCCACCAGATTGCAGGCGCGGCAGATAAGGAAGGCCGGGTTGTGCGCAGGCCCGGGCTGCATGCAGGCGGCAAAGGCGTTCAGCCGGTTGATGCGGTGGACCAGACCGAGGTCCACCAGAAACTCCAGCGCGCGGTAGGCGACAGGCGGCTGCGTGCCGAAGCCGTCGGCCGCCAGCCGGGCCAGCACCTCGTACGCCCCCATGGCGCGGTGCGATTCCAGAAGGACCTCCAGTGTCCGCCGCCGGACCGGGGTCAGGCGGGCACCGCGCGCCGTGCAGATCGTCGCCGCCTGCGCCAGCGCGTCGCCGGTGCAGTGGCTGTGATCGTGATGGGCAAAGGCCAGGGTCTGGTCGGGCCGGCTTTGAGTCGGGTCGGTCACGGGCGGTCTCTTGACATGTTATGATATAACATAGGATACGTTACATCATTACACAAACCCGGAGACCAAGTCGATGCCATGCCGCCTGTTTCTTGCAGCCCCTTTTGCCTTGATGCTGGCGGTAGCGCCTGCTGCCGCCGGTGTGCCCGATGTCGTCACCGATATGCCGGTGGTGCAGTCGCTGGTGGCGCAGGTGATGGGCGATCTGGGCAACCCCGCCGTGCTCCTGGAACAGGGGATGGATGTGCATTCGTTCCAGTTGAAGCCGTCGCAGGCACGGGCGGTGGCCACGGCCGATCTGCTGATCTGGGTCGGGCCGGAGTTGACGCCGTGGCTGCAGCGGACGGTGGCGGGCGTGGGGCTGGCGGGCAGGTCGGTTGAACTGCTGCACAGTCCGGGCACCGAAACCCGCGTCTATGGTGCGGCTGACGGGCATGCGGCCCACGGTGAAGGTGGGGCAGGCGCAGAGGTCGCAGGCGATGCGGCGGGTGACGCGGGGGGTGATGCGGCGGGCGATGAGGGGGGCGGGGATCCGCACGGCCATTCCGACATCGATCCGCACGCTTGGCTTGACCCGGCCAACGCCCGCGCCTGGCTGGACCTGATTGCTGCCGAGCTTGGCGCTGCCGATCCGGACAATGCCGCCACCTACGCCGCCAATGCCGCCGCCGCCAAGTCCGGTGTTGACCGGGTCGAGGCACTGGTCAGGGACGTTCTCGCCCCGGTCGGCGCAACACCAATTCTGGTCCATCATGACGCCTATGGCTACTTCGCGGCGCATTTCGGCGTGATCATCGCCGGTGAAATCGAACTTGGCGATGCCTCGGCGCCATCCGCCCGCAAGCTGGATGAAGTTCGCAAGCTGCTGATCGCCAATGCGGCGGCCTGCATCTTTCCCGAGGCGCAGCAAGACCCCGGCCTGCTGGATGCGGTGACCCGGGGGACCGGCACAATGGTCGGCGCGGCGCTGGACCCCGAAGGCACCAGCCTACCCTACGGCCCCGGCCTGTACGGCGACCTGATGACCCGTCTGGCCCGTTCCATCGCCGACTGTGTCAATCCGGCTTGACCCGGGCGACGCGCCCCGGATAGTTCCGGGCAGTGCAAGGTTTGCCGTTGATGCCGGCGCAAAAATCTTCACAAGATTTTTGGCAAGAGTTTTCTTAAAACTCTTGGCTGTTGCGCCGGGGGAGCCGATGACCAAGCATGCGACGTTTCATGATCTGGCGGGGGCCTCGGTCTTCATTACCGGCGGCGGATCGGGAATCGGTGCGGCCCTGACCGAAGGCTTTCTGCAACAGGGGGCGCGGGTAGCGTTTGTCCAGCGCTCGGACGCATCGGCGTTTTGTGACCGGATGGCCGAACGGCACGGCGTGCGGCCCTTGTTCCTGCCCTCCGACATCGCCGACATCGCGGCCCTGCAGTATGCCATGGCGCAGGCGGCGGCGGCGCATGGGGCGATCGGCGTGCTGGTCAACAATGCCGCCGACGACACGCGCCACACGCTGGACGCCTACAGCGTTGCCGACTGGGACCGCAACCAGGCCACCAACCTGCGCCCGCACTTCTTCACGGCGCAGGCTGCCGCGCCGGCAATGCGGGCGGCGGGCGGCGGGGCCATCGTCAACTTTTCCTCGATCACCTACATGATGGGCTATACCGGTCTGCCGGCCTATGCTGCGGCCAAGGCGGGCATCGTCGGGCTGACCCGCAGTCTGGCGCGCGAACTGGGGCCGGACAATATCCGGGTCAATGCCGTGCTGCCGGGCTGGGTCCTGACCCAGCGCCAGTTGGACCTGTGGGCCAATCCCGAGGCCTTGGCGGCGCATCTGAAACTGCAATGTCTGAAGGAACATCTGGTGCCGGAGGACATGATCGACACGACGCTGTTTCTGGCGTCGCAGGCCAGCCGGATGATGACCGGGCAGGCGCTGGTGGTGGATGGCGGCGTGGTGGTGACAGGATGACAAAAGCCGATTGGATCGCGGTCGACTGGGGCACCTCGCGCTTGCGGGCCTGGGCGATGACGGCGGCAGGAGCGGTTTCGGGTGCCGCAGCCTCGGACGCCGGCATGGGCGGGCTGAACCGCGACGGGTTCGAGCCGGCGCTGCTGGCGCTGGTCGCGGCGTGGCTGCAACCGGGGCGGGTGACGACGGTGGTGGCCTGCGGCATGGTCGGCAGCCGACAGGGCTGGGTCGAGGCGCGGTATCTGACCAGCCCCTGTCTGCCGCTGGATGCGGGCCAGATGGCGCTGGCCCCGGCGCAGGACCCGCGCATCCGGGTGCAGATCGTGCCCGGCATCTGTCAGGTGCGGCCCGCCGACGTGATGCGCGGCGAGGAAACCCAGATTGCGGGCTATCTGTCGGCAAGTCCGGATTTTGACGGCGTGCTGTGTCTGCCCGGCACCCACACCAAATGGGTGCGGGTCTCGGCCGGCGAGGTGGTAAGTTTCCAGACCTTCATGACCGGCGAGATGTTTGCCGTGTTGTCGGATCATTCGGTGCTGCGCCACAGCCTGAACGCGCCCGGCTGGGATGATGCGGCCTTTCCGGCGGCGGTCAGCGAGGCGCTGTCTTACCCCGAGCGGCTGGCGGCGCGGCTGTTTTCGCTGCGGGCCGAATCGCTTATCGCGGGGCTGGCGGCACCTGCGGCGCGGGCCCGGCTGTCGGGCTACCTGATCGGGGCGGAACTGGCGGGGGCGCGCCCCTATTGGCTGGGGCAACGCGTGGCGGTGATCGGGGCGGGCGGACTGGCGCGGCTCTATGGTATGGCACTGGCAGCACAGGGTGTCGCGGTCGACGTTGCCGATGGCGATGCCATGACGTTGGCGGGACTTGTCGCCGCGCATTCGCGAATCAAGGAGGTCGTCCGATGAGCCGCGCGCTGATAGCTATTCTGCGGGGTGTGACGCCCGACGAGGCGGTGCCGATGGCCGGGGCACTGATCGCGGCCGGCATCACCACGATCGAGGTGCCGCTGAATTCGCCCGAGCCGCTGGTCAGCATTGCGGCTCTGGCGCAGGCCTTTGGCGGGCAGGCCCTGATCGGGGCGGGCACGGTGTTGACGGTGGCGGATGTGGCGGCGGTGGCGGCGGCGGGCGGGCGGCTGATCGTGTCGCCCAATGCCGACCCCGAGGTGATCATTGCCAGCAAGGCGCGCGGCATGCAAAGCTGGCCGGGGGTGCTGACCCCGACCGAGTGCTTTGCCGCGCTGAAGGCCGGAGCGGACGGTTTGAAGATCTTTCCCAGTTCCCTGATGGGTACCGAGGGCTTGAAGGCGATCCGGGCGGTGTTGCCGGCGGGTACGCTGATCTATGCCGTTGGCGGCGCCGGGCCCGAGAATTTCGCGCAATGGATGACCGCCGGGGCCGACGGCTTCGGCATCGGCACGGCGCTGTACCGGCCCGGGCGCAGCGTGGCGGATGTGGCGGCGCGGGCCCGCGACATGGTGGCGGCGTTTGATGCGGCCCGGACCGGAGCGCAGACCGGCGCGCAGCCAGGGGAGCGGATGGCATGAGCGTTTTCGACACGACGTGCTGCCAGTTGGGCGAGGGCCCGATCTGGCATCCGGGGCGCGGCCAGTTGTTCTGGTTCGACATCCTGGCCAACCGGCTGCACACGCAGGTGGATGGCAAGCCGCAGCACTGGCAGTTCGGCGAAAATGTCTCGGCCGCAGGCTGGGTCGATGACCGGACCCTGCTCATCGCATCGGAAACCGCGCTGTTCCGCTATGACCTTGTGACCGGCGACCGGACCGATCTGATCGCGCTGGAGGCGGATGATCCCGCGACACGGTCCAACGATGGCCGCGCCGATCCGCAGGGCGGGTTCTGGATCGGGACCATGGCCAAGGCTGAACCGGGCAAGCCGGGGGCGATCTACCGCTATTACCGCGGCGAGTTGCGCAGGCTGTTCGGCGGCATCGTGATCCCGAACGCGATCTGCTTTCCCCCCGGCGGTCGCCACGCGCATTTCACCGACACCGTGACGCAGCAGGTGATGAAGGTGGCGCTGGACGGCGACGGCTGGCCGGCGGGACAGCCCGAGGTGTTTCTGGATTTGCGGGCCGAAGGCCTGTTTCCCGATGGCGCGGTGATCGACGCGGACGGCACGATGTGGCTGGCGCAGTGGGGGGCGTTCCGGGTGGCTGCCTATGATACGCAGGGCCGGTTCCTGCGCGCCGTGCCGTTTGCCGCCGCCCAGACCTCGTGCCCGGCATTCGGCGGGCCGGGGCTGGACACGCTGTTCTGCACTTCGGCCGCCAAGGGCCTGACCCCGGAGCATCTGGCCGCGAATCCCGACAGCGGCAAGACCTTTGCCGCCGCGGGCATCGCCAAGGGGCAGCCCGAACACCGCGTGATCCTGTGAGCCTGTCGCCGGCCCGGCGCGCCCTGGGCGTCTGCTATTATCCCGAGCACTGGCCCGAGAGCCACTGGGCGGACGACGCGGCCCGGATGGTGGCGAGCGGCATCGGTTGGGTGCGGATCGGCGAGTTTGCCTGGAGCCGGATGGAACCGCGACCCGGTCAAATCGAATTCGGCTGGCTGGACCGGGCGATTGCCACGCTGGGGGCCGCCGGGTTGCGGGTTGTGCTGGGTACGCCCACCGCCACCCCGCCGCGCTGGATGCTGGACCGGCATCCCGACATGCTGGCGCTGGATGCACATGGTCGTCAGCGCGGCTTCGGGTCGCGCCGCCACTATTGCTTCAGCCACATCGGCTACCGCGCCGAATGTGCGCGGATCGTGACGCTGCTGGCCAAACGCTACGGTGCCAACCCGCATGTCGCGGCCTGGCAGACCGACAATGAATATGGCTGCCATGACACCACGCTCAGCTATTCCGCTGCGGCACTGGCGGGGTTCCGCGACTGGCTGGCGCAGAAGTACCAGTCTGCGGCGGCGCTGAACCGGGCCTGGGGGACGGTGTTCTGGTCGATGGAGTATGACACGTTCGACCAGATCGGCCTGCCCAATCTGACCGTTACCGAACCGGCACCGGCGCATGTGATGGATTTCCGCCGCTACGCCTCGGATCAGGTGGTTGCGTTCAACCGGGTGCAGACCGAGATCATCCGCCGCCATTCGGCCGCGCCGATCATCCACAATTACATGGGGCGCGTGACCAGCTTTGACCATTACGCGGTCGGGGCCGATCTGGATATCGCGTCGTGGGACAGCTATCCGCTGGGGTTCCTGTCGGACCGGCTGGAGGGGTCGCCGGCGCACAAGCGGCGATTCCTGCGGCAGGGCGATCCCGATCTGCAGGCGTTTCACCATGATCTCTATCGGGCGGTCGGGCGCGGGCGCTGGTGGGTGATGGAACAGCAGCCGGGGCCGGTGAACTGGGCACCGTATAATCCGGCACCGCTGCCCGGCATGGCCAGGCTGTGGGCATGGGAGGCGTTTGCCCATGGGGCCGAGGCGGTGGTCTATTTCCGCTGGCGGCAGGCACCTTTCGGTCAGGAACAGATGCATGCCGGGTTGCTGCGCCCGGACAGCGCCCCGGCCCCGGGGCTGGCCGAAGTGGCGCAGGTCGCCCGCGAGCTGGCCGAGATGCCCGAGGCTGGAACCGGTTCGGCCCCGGTGGCGCTCTTGTTCGACTATGCTTCGGCCTGGGCATGGGAGACGCAGCCGCAGGGGCGGGATTTCGACTATTTCGCACTGTGCTTCGCGTTCTATCGCGGGTTGCGGGCCCTGGGGCTGAACATCGACGTGGTGGCACCGGATACCGCCGATCTGGGTGCCTACCGGCTGGTCCTGATCCCGGGTCTGTTCACCCTGCCCCCGAGCCTGCGGGCCGCGCTGGACGGTTACGGCGGCACGGTTATCCTGGGCCCGCGCAGCAATTCCCGCACCCCCGATTTCGCGATACCGCTGCCGCTGCCGCCGGGCCTGCCGGGTCTGGACTGCACGGTGGCACGGGTCGAGAGCCTGCCGCCCGATGTCGAAGTGCCGCTGGAGGCCGGCGGCAGTCTGCGGCACTGGCGTGAGGAGCTGGAGGGCAGCGCCCGGGTGCTGGAGCGCGCTCTGGACGGGGTTCCGGCGCTGATGCAATCTGGTTCGGCCGGCGGCAGCACGTTGCAATATCTGGGCGGCTGGCCCGACCCTGTGGCGCTGGCGCGGATCCTGCGGGCGGCGTGTCTGGCCGAAGGCATCGCCGTCACCGACCTGCCCGAGGGTCTGCGGCAACGCGACAGCGCGACCCACCGCTTTCTGATCAACTACAATCCGCAGCCCGTCACCCACGCAGGGGTGACGATTGCTGCCGCCGATGTGCATTGGAGCAAGCTGTGAGTGCTGACATCCGCCCGTTCGGGACGACATCATCCGGCCAAGCGGTTCAGAAAATCCGGCTGACACGGGGCGAACTGACCGTTGCCGTGCTGACCTGGGGGGCAGTCTTGCAGGATGTGCGGCTGGCCGGGACGCCGTGGTCATTGACGCTGGGCGGCGAGCAGATGGCGGCCTATGAGGACGGGCCGATGGGCTACATGGGGGCGATCGTCGGCCCGGTTGCCAACCGCATTGCCGGGGCCAGCGCCGTGATCGCCGGCAAGACCTGCCGGTTCGAGGCGAACGAGGCCGGCGTCACCACGTTGCATGGTGGCCGCACCGGCACGCAGGCGCAGGTCTGGACGATTGCCGAGGCCAGTGCGACGGCGGTGACGCTGCAACTGGCGCTGCCCGACGGGCTGGGCGGCTTTCCCGGGAACCGCCGGTTCGAGGCAGTGTTTGAGCTGTCGGGCACCGCCGCGTTGACGCTGACGCTGCGCGCGACCACCGATGCGCCGACGCTGATCAATCTGACCAATCACAGCTATTGGGCGCTGGATGGCAGCGGCTCGACCAGCGGCCACCGGCTGCGGGTGGCGGCCGACCGCTATCTGCCAGTCGATGACCGCAAGATCCCGCGTGGCGGGCCAGTGCCGGTCGAGGGTACGGTGTTCGACCTGCGCCGGGGCCGGGCGCTGGATCAGACCGAGGGCTATGATCACAACTTCTGTCTGGCCGACGGACCGGGAGACTTGCGGTTTGCCGCCGAACTGACCGGTGCCAAGGGGGTCCGGATGACGCTGGACACCACCGAGCCGGGGTTGCAGATCTATGACGGCTCCCGGTTGAACACCGGGGCCTTTCCCGGGCACGCGGGCCAGCCCTATGGCGCGTTCGCCGGGATTGCGCTGGAGCCGCAGCACTGGCCCGACGCGCCGAACCGGCCGGATTTCGCCACTGTGGCGCTGGCACCCGGTCAGACGCGGGTTCAGGCGATGCGCTGGAGCTTTGCGCGGGGTTAGGGGCGAGGGGAGCGCATGATCGGATCACCCGTCAAGGAATTGGTCCTATTGGCGCAGGACACGGCTGGCCGGCCGGGGTGCGGGTACGGATCAGGTCCCGTTTCTTGCCTGATTTGATTTCAATCAAATCGTGGCGCGCCTGCCGCCCCTTGGCAGGCGCTATAGTGCGCGCCAGCCCAGCCAGGCGCGCCACGATTTTCCTACCACGGCACCCGGCCCAACTTCCCTTGCCCTTCGCTTGCGCTTTCGGGCAACGGGCCGGTTGTCCGTCCCCCGGACGGCCAACTGATCGGCCCGGGTTCTCAAGGCCGAACATTTGCACCAGGACCACATATGGCATCGCGTTTTCGTCAAACGTCACCATTTTTCCGTGATCGGCCTGCTACGATCCGGTGACGCTGCGATACCAGGCGACGATGGCCGCGCGTTCCGCCGGTTCCATCAGCGACAGGTTGGCCGGCGGCATGGCATGGGTCAGACCGGACTGCAGGTAGATCCGCCGGGCTTCGTGCGCGATCTGGGCTGAGGTTTCCAACCGCACCGCCTTGGGGGCCCAGTGCAGCCCCTGCCAGACCGGCTCGGTCGCGTGGCACATCGAACAGCGCCCGAGAACGATCTGTTCGACATCGGCAAAGCCGTCGGCATTGGCAAACCGGGCGGCGGCGCCCTGCAGTTGCCCCTGCTGCTCGGCCCGCCACATCGGCGCGGTCGACAGCCAGGCGATGATCAGAAAGATCACCACCGTCGCCCCCCAGGTCCAGTGCGGGTTGCCGCTGCGGGCATGTTTGGAATTGAACCAGTGCCGGATCGTCACGCCCATCAGGAACACCAGGGACGCGATCACCCAGTTGTAGGGGGTGGCATAGGCCAGCGGGTAGTGGTTCGACAGCATCAGGAACAGTACTGGCAGCGTCAGGTAGTTGTTGTGGGTGCTGCGCTGCTTGGCGATCTTGCCGTATTTCGCATCGGGTTTGCGACCGGCGATCAGATCGGCCACCACGATCTTCTGGTTCGGGATGATGGTCAGAAAGACATTGGCCGACATGATGGTGGCGGTGAAGGCCCCCAGATGCAGCAGGGCGGCGCGGCCGGTGAACACCTGGCTGTAGCCCCAGGCCATGCCGACGAGGATGAGGTAAAGCCCCAGCATCAGCCGGGTGTTGTCGGACCCGAACCGCGATTTGCAGATGGCGTCATAGGCGAACCAGCCGAACACCAGCGACCCCGCCGAGATTGCCACCGCCTGCCAGACGGCCAGATCGGCGACCGCCGGGTCGATCAGATAGAACTCTGCCCCCAGATAATAGACCACGAACAAGAGGGCCGCACCCGACATCCAGGTGGCGTAGCTTTCCCATTTGAACCAGGTCAGATGCTCCGGCATCCCCGGCGGGGCCACCAGATATTTCTGGATGTGGTAGAAGCCGCCGCCATGCACCTGCCATTCCTCGCCATCGGCTCCCGAGGCCAGATTGCGGTCGCGGTACAGGCCGAGGTCGAGGGCAATGAAATAGAAACTGGATCCGATCCATGCCACCGCCGTGATCACATGCGTCCAGCGTAACGCAAGCTCGACCCATTCCATCAGGACTGCCCAGTCATACATGCCTACCGTCCTTCCTCGTCCGCTGCGCCATCGGTGCCTGCCCGCCAGTAAAGAACCGATTTGCGCGGAAGGCCATGCGAAAAACCGGCAGGAACCATGGCCATGACGGCCGACGGGGCGGAGCGCTACAGTCATTGCCCGGGAGTGGTCGGGGCTGCGGCCTGCCTCAACTCCCCCGGTAGGTCGAATAGCCGAACGGGCTGATCAGCAGCGGCACGTGGTAGTGCGACCCGGCATCCGCGATGCCAAAGCGGATCGGGATTTCGTCGAGAAACGCTGGTTCGGCGCCCGCCTGCCCGCTGGCCCGCAGATAGTCGCCGGCGGCAAAGATCAGCTCATACCTGCCGGCGCTGAACGCCTTGCCCTCCAGCAGGGGCACCTCGGTGCGCCCGTTGGCGTTGGTGACCGCCTCGGCGATCTTGCGGTGCGAGTTGCGTGTCACCCGGTACAAGAGCACCTTTACCCCTGCCGCCGGCAGCCCGCGCGCCGTATCCAGCACATGCGTCGTCAACCGTCCCGTCATCGCGCCTGTCCCCAATTTCCCCTTTCGGAGCCGCTCCGAAAATGGTCTGTTCGGCGGCGACAACGATAGTCGCAACCCGCCAAGGTGACCAGCCGTGAACCGCTATCCGCGCGACATGCAGGGCTATGGGGCCAACCCGCCCGACCCGGGCTGGCCGGGGGCCGCGAAGATCGCCGTGCAAATCGTGCTGAACTACGAGGAGGGCGGCGAGAACAACATCCTGCATGGCGATCCGGCGTCCGAGGCGTTCCTGTCGGAGATCGTCGGGGCGGCACCGTGGCCGGGCCAGCGGCACTGGAACATGGAATCGATCTACGAATACGGCGCGCGGGCCGGGTTCTGGCGATTGCACCGCCTGTTCACCGGAATGCGGATTCCGGTGACGGTATACGGTGTCGCCACCGCTTTGGCGCGCAGCCCGGACCAGACGGCGGCAATGATCGCTGCCGGCTGGGAAATGGCGTCACACGGGCTGAAATGGGTGGACCACAAGGACATGCCCGAGGCCGAGGAGCGGGCGGCGATTGCCGAGGCGATCCGGCTGCATGCCGAAGTGACCGGGGCCCGCCCGCGTGGCTGGTACACCGGGCGCTGTTCGGCCAACACCGTGCGGCTGGTGGCCGAGTCGGGCGGGTTCGACTGGATTTCCGATACCTATGACGATGATCTGCCCTACTGGATCGAGGTGGGTCCGCGTGACCAGCTGATCATCCCCTATACGCTCGATGCCAACGACATGCGCTTCGCGACGCCGCAGGGGTTCAACACCGGCGAGCACTTCTTCACGTATCTGCGCGACACGTTCGATGCGCTCTATGCCGAAGGGCAGGCGGGGGCACCGCGCATGATGTCGGTGGGTCTGCACTGCCGCCTGATCGGGCGGCCGGGACGGATCACCGGGCTGCAGCGGTTTCTGGACCATGCCGCCGCGCATCCAGGCTGCTGGTTCGCCGAGCGGCGCCAGATTGCGGCGCACTGGGCCGCCAACCATCCGCACCAGCGCCGCGACCTGCCGCACCGGATGGACCGCGCCGCCTTTGTTGCCCGTTTCGGCGGGGTTTACGAACATTCCGCATGGGTTGCCGAACGCGCATTCACATTGGAGCTTGGCCCGGCACATGATACGGCCAGCGGCCTGCACAATGCGCTGGCCAGGATGTTTCGCGGCGCCACCGAAGCCGAGCGGCTGGGCGTATTGCAGGCGCACCCTGATCTGGCGGGCAAGCTGGCGGCGGCGAAGCGGCTGACGGCAGACAGCAGCGCCGAACAGGCCAGCGCCGGGCTGGATGCCCTGACCGACGCGGAACGGGCGGCGTTTCAGGCGCAGAACGCCGCCTATGTCGCAAGACACGGGTTTCCCTTCATCATTGCAGTGCGCGATCATAGCAAGGGTTCGATTCTGGCGGCGTTCCGGACCCGTCTGAACAATGACCGTACCACCGAGTTAGAAACCGCCTGCCGCGAGGTCGAACGCATCGCCCTGCACCGGCTGAAAGCCATCCTGCCATGACCGACCATCACGCGCCGCCCGGTTATTACACGCCGGCCGGCGGCCTGCCGCCGCAAACCGCGCTGCACACCGGCCGCGCCGTCTTTACCGAAGCCTATGCCTTCATCCCCAGGGGGGTGTTTTCCGACATCGTCACCAGCGCGCTGCCGGGGTGGGACAAGACCAAGCTGTGGCTGATCGCCCGGCCGATGTCGGGGTTTTCGGAAACCTTCAGCCAGTATGTGATGCAGGTGGAACCGGGCGGCGGGTCGGATGCGCCGGACCCGGAACCGGGGGCGCAATCGGTGATCTTCGTCACTGGCGGGCTGATCGCGCTGACGCTGGGCACGGAAACCTTTGAGCTTGATACCGGCGGCTATGCCTATATCCCGGCCGGAACCGCGTGGCGTCTGCGCGCCGAAGGTTTGCAACCGGCGCGGTTCCATTGGCTGCGCAAGCTTTACCAGCCAGCGCCCGGTCTGGACGCCCCCGCCGCCTTCGTCACCAACGAACGCGAGATTGCGCCGGTGCCGATGCCCGCCACCGGCGGCAAGTGGGCGACGACACGATTTGTCGACCCCGCCGACCTTGGCCACGACATGCATGTCAACATCGTCACCTTCCAGCCCGGCGGCCTGATCCCGTTCGAGGAAACCCATGTGATGGAGCACGGGCTTTACGTGCTGCAGGGCAAGGCGGTCTACCGGCTGAACCGCGACTGGGTCGAGGTCGAGGCCGGGGATTTCATGTGGCTGCGCGCCTTTTGCCCGCAGGCCTGTTATGCCGCCGGCTCTGAGCCGTTCCGCTATCTGCTTTACAAGGACGTGAACCGCCATGCCTCTTTACGTGGTCCGGGGGCGTTTGGCCCGACCGGCTGACCGCTGCCCCGCGACCCTCGCGCCTCTGCCCGCCTCTGCCCGCCTCTGCCCGCCGCCCCGCCCTGCTGCAAATCACCCCCTGTCTCCCGGTTTCACTTTGTCGCAAATATCCCGGGGGTCCGGGGGCAGCGCTCCCGGCTTTCCTGAAAGGCCCCGATGAACCGGATAAGCGTTGAGACCTTGACCACCGAAGCCTTCGCCCCCTTCGGCGATGTGCTCGACGCCGCGGGCGAGCCGGACCGTCTGATTAACCGGGGTCTGTGCGCCCGATATCATGACCGCGCCCGGCTCGACTTTACCGACGGGCGCGCCGGCCTGTCGATCTTTCACGCCGTGCCGCGCAGCCTGCCCTACCGGCTCGATCTGGTCGAGCGGCACACGCTTGGCTCGCAGGCCTTTGTGCCGATGACCCTGCAGCCTTTCCTGGTCATTGTCGCCCCTGACGTCGGCGGCACCCCTGCCACCCCGCGCGCGTTCCTGACTGCCCCGGGTCAGGGGATCAACCTGCACCGCGGCACCTGGCATGGCGTGCTGACCCCGCTGCACGCCCCGGGCCTGTTTGCCGTGATCGACCGCATCGGGGCCGGCGCCAACCTCGAGGAACATGCCTTTGCGACGCCTTACCTGATCACCGCCTGATCCGGCCCGGCTCCCGATTGCCGACCCATGGCAGCCACCGCTTGCCAGCGGCTGGTCATCCCTCCATCCTGGCCGCCAGACGGTTCGCCACCGCCGCGATCCCGACCAACCGGCCAGCCTGGCCGCCACCATCCTGAGGCATGGTGTCCAAGCATACCTGCCCACCGTTGCGAAAGCCGCCGACCGGATTATCTGACGGACTGACTAGCTCAAGGAGGTCATCATGGACACGCTGCTGTTGTCCCGCATCCAGTTCGGGGCGAACATCTCGTTCCACATCCTGTTCCCGACGATCACCATCGGGCTCGGCTGGATGCTGTTGTTCTTCAAGCTGCGCTTCAACGCCACCCGCGACGACAAGTGGATGGAGGCCTACCGCTTCTGGGTCAAGGTCTTCGCCCTGTCCTTCGCCATGGGGGTCGTGTCGGGCATCACCATGAGCTTCCAGTTCGGCACCAACTGGCCGGGCTTCATGGAGACGGTCGGCAACATCGCCGGCCCGCTGCTCGCCTACGAAGTCCTGACCGCCTTCTTCCTCGAGGCGACGTTCCTCGGCATCATGCTGTTCGGCTTCCGCCGTGTGCCGGGCTGGCTGCACACCACCGCCACCTTCCTCGTGGCCTTCGGTACCACCATGTCGGCGTTCTGGATCATCGTCCTGAACTCGTGGATGCACACCCCGCAGGGCTTCGAGATGATCGACGGCGTCGCCTACGCGACTGACTGGTGGGCGATCGTGTTCAACCCCTCGATGCCCTACAGGCTGGTGCACATGCTGCTCGCCTCGGGCCTGACGGTCTCGTTTCTGGTCATGGGCCTGTCGGCGTTCCGCTGGCTTTGCGGCGACCGCTCGGCGGCGGTGCAGAGCACGCTGAAAGTCGGTGCCTGGGTCGCGGCCGGACTGATTCCGATCCAGATCTTCGCCGGCGACATGCACGGGCTGAACACGCTGGAACACCAGCCGCAAAAAGTCGCGGCGATGGAGGGCAACTGGGACACCGGGCCGAACAAGCCGCTGCTGCTGTTCGCCATTCCCGACGCAGAAGCCCGCGAAAACCGGTTCGAGATCGGCGTGCCGAACCTCGCCAGCCTGATCCTGACCCACCATGCCGATGGCGTCGTCCCCGGCCTGAACGACTATGTTGCAGCCGACGGCACGGTGCTGCACCCGCCTGTCCTGCAAGTCTTCTGGTCGTTCCGCGTCATGGTCGGCATCGGCCTTCTGATGCTGCTCGTCTCCTGGGGCACCGTCTTGCTGATGCTCTGGCGCAGGCGCGGGGTCGAGGGCCTGCCAAGGCCAGTATTCTACGCCCTGACCGCGATGGCGTTTTCCGGCTGGATCGCCACGCTCGCCGGCTGGTACACCACCGAGATCGGGCGCCAGCCCTGGCTCGTCAGCGGTGTCCTCAGCACCAAGCAGGCCGTCGCCGCCGTCCCCGCCCCGATGGTCCTCGGCACGCTGATTGCCTATCTCGCCGTCTATGGCGCGCTGATCCTCGCCTATATGGGCGTTCTGACCTATCTTGCCCGCAAGGCGGCACGCGGCGACAACCCGCCGCTGCCGCCGACCTCGCACGCGGCGGAAGCCATCGCCGTGGCGGCGGAGTAGAATCATGCACCTGTTCGGAGACCCCACCATCTGGCTGCCCCTCGCCTTCGCCGGGCTGATGGGCCTGTCGATCCTGATCTACGTCGTGCTCGACGGGTTCGATCTGGGCGTGGGTGTCCTGTTCCCGTTCGCCACCGACACGGAAAAGGACCGCATGGTCGCCTCGATCGGCCCGTTCTGGGATGCCAACGAGACCTGGCTGGTGCTTGCCATCGGCCTGTTGCTGGTGGCGTTCCCCGCAGCCCACGGCGCGATCCTGACCGCGCTCTACCTGCCCGTCGCGGTCATGCTGATCGGCCTGATCCTGCGCGGCGTCGCGTTCGAGTTCCGCGTCAAGGCCCCCGCCGCCTACAAGGCGCATTGGGACAAGGCGTTCTTCACCGGCTCGCTGATGACCTCGCTGTCGCAGGGCTTCATGCTGGGCATGTATGTGATGGGCCTTGATCACACCTGGGCCACGCTCGGCTTTGCCGCGCTGACGGCGGTGTTCCTGACCGTCGGCTACAGCTTCATCGGTGCCGCCTGGCTGATCCTGAAAACCGAAGACGCGCTGCAACTGAAAGCCGTCGCATGGGCCAAGGGCGGCATCTGGGGGCTGATGCTCGGCATGGGCGCGATCTCGGCCGCCACCCCGCTCGTCTCGGAACGGATCTGGGAAAAGTGGTTCATCTGGCCCGAACTGGCCCTGCTGGCGCCCTTCCCGATCCTGTCCGGCGCGCTGGTACTGCTGATCTGGATCACCCTGCGCCGGCTGCCGATGCCGGGCGACCGCCTCGCCTGGGTGCCCTTCGTCGCCGCCACAGCGCTGTTTGCACTGTCGTTCCTTGGACTTGCCTATTCGTTCTACCCGTTCGTCGTCCCCGACAAGCTCACGATCTACGAGGCGGCAAGCGCCCCCGAAAGCCTTTTCATCATCCTGATCGGAACCGCCGTCGTGCTGCCCCTGATCCTTTGCTACACCGTGCTTGCCTACACCATCTTTCGCGGCAAAGCGGTCGATCTCAGCTACGACTGATCCGGCCGGGCAAGCTGCCTGCAAAAGGGTGTCGGCGTGCTGACACCGCGCGGCACCCATCCCGGGCCGTCGTATTGCGAAACACGTTGCACAGAGGATGAACGAGCGGCCCTCCGGCGGTTCGTTCGCCAAAACAGGCGGCCTTGCCTAGCCGTGCCAGCGGTTCTAGGTTTTCTGACCAGTTACGGTTGGAGTTTTCGCAGTATGGCGAAGTTCGTGTTCGGAATGAACCTGTCGCTCGATGGTTACGTCGACCATCAGGAATTTGCACCGGATCCCGTCCTCTTTCGTCACTGGATAGATCAGGTGCGCGGCGTGTCGGGCAGTCTGTATGGCCGCCGCATCTACGAGATCATGCAGTATTGGGATGAAGACCAGCCAGACTGGACCCCGGAGCACCGCGACTTTGCAGCCGCATGGCGCAGCCAGCCGAAATGGGTCGTATCGCGCACCCTCACCTCCGTCGGCCCCAACGCCACCCTTGTTTCAGATGACATCGAGGCAGCGATACGGGCGCTCAAGGCGCAGCTTGCTGGGGAAATTGACGTGTGCGGCACGGTTCTGGCGCAAAGCCTGGCCGACCTTGGTCTGATTGATGAGTATCGCCTCTACTTCCACCCGGTCGTGCTGGGCCGCGGCAAACCATTCTTCGCCGGCCCCCGGCCGCCACTGCGCCTTGTGGCCAGCGACCGGATTGGCGCGGAGGTGATCAGGCTGACCTACGTTCCGGCTTAATCGCCCGCGCCACCCGACGGTCAGGCGCACGCCAGAACTATTCGGAACAAAACAAGACACATCTCTAACATCCGCGCCCGCCGCACAGCAGCCTTTGGCCGCCACCCGGCGGAAAAGTCCGCCCCTTACAGCTTGTGGATCATGAACTGGGCCCCAACCTTTTCAAAGCGGACCTTGGGTCCCCAGGCTTTCAGACAGGCAAACACCGCCTCGCGCACATGCTGGCGGCCGTTCTTTTTCCAGAACAGGTCGTCGCCGACGATGACGCCGCCCTGCTTCACCTTTTGATAGGACAGCTGGATATCCTTCAGCACGAAGTCATACAGGTGGTTGCCGTCGATATAGACCCAGTCGAAGTAGCCATCGGGATAGCTGGCCAGCACCGGTTCCGACAGGCCCTTGACGATGCGGACATTGCCGAGGCCGCCGTACAGATCGACGATGGATTGATACATGGTCGACATGAAGCTGGCGTCGGCATGTTTTTCGTTGCTGCGATCGGTGTCGGGCTGGTCCGAGATCATGTCCCACGGGTCGATCAGCGTCAGTTCGCGCGGTTCCGTCACCTCCAGTATCTGGATCGAGAAATGCCCGGTCCAGACGCCGATCTCGGCGCAGACCGCGTTCTTGGGCAGCATCGCCAGCATCTTCTGCCGGGTCTGATAGCGCCGCGTCGTGGTATCGGGCAGGCCGGTGGCATCATCCTCGGGCTCGGAATCAGCGTCGGCGGTCAAAAGGTTCTGGGGGGTCATCTGGCGCGGCTCCTGAAGTTCGGTCCTGCTGGCAGGCAAGTGCCAAGGTGATGCACAGATGTTAAGGCGGCGCAAAGGCCGGGTAAATCCATGACGGAACGCCGGGCCGGGGCGCGAGTCTTTACCGCCACAGGTCTTGCGCCGGTTCCAGTCAATCGGGCACGCTCAGCTGCCCCAGCCGCCGCCGCCGGGGGTCAGCATCTCGAACACCGATCCCGCCGGCAGGTCACGCTCGTCGTTGGCCTGCAAGGGTTCCCGCCGCCCGTCGGGCCAGATCACCGCGTTGGCCCCGACCGATCCGGGGCCGCCGCCTGCCGCCCCGAACGGCGGCACCGTCCGGTGCGAACTGAGTGTGGTGACGGTCACATCCTGCAGGAACCGCAGCCGCCGCACCGCGCCGTTGCCGCCCGGCCAGTGCCCGGACCCGCCGGACCCGGCGCGGATACCGAATTCCTCCAGCCGGACCGGAAAGCGTTTTTCCAGCACTTCGGGATCGGTCATGCGGGTGTTGGTCATGTGGCTTTGCACGGCGTCACAGCCGGCGAACCCCGGTCCGGCACCGGTGCCGCCGGCGATGGTTTCGTAGTTCTGGAACCGGTCATTGCCCCAGACAAGGTTGTTCATGGTGCCCTGCGACCCGGCCATCACCCCCAGGGCACCGATCAGCGCGTTGCAGGCGGCCTGACTGACCTCGGTGTTGCCGGCGATGACGGCGGCGGGCCAGCGCGGGTTCAGCATCGAGCCGTCGGGGACGACGATGGTCAGGGGCCGCAGGCAGCCCTCGTTCAGCGGGATGTCGCGGCCGACCAGCATGCGGAAGACATAGAGCACCACGGCGCGGGTGATGGCGTGCGGGGCGTTGTAGTTGCCCGAATGCTGCGGGCTGGTGCCGGTGAAGTCGATCAGCGCGCTGCGGGCGGCGCAGTTCACCCGGACGGCGACGTTGATCTTGGTGCCGATATCCATCGGATAGCTGGTGCTGCCGTCGGCAAGCCCGGCGATCACCCGGCGCACTAGTTCCTCGGCATTGTCCTGAACATGCCGCATGTAGGCGGTGACCACCTCGGCGCCGTAGCTGTCGGCCACCCGGATCAGCGCCCGTCGGCCGGTTTCATTGGCGGCCACCTGCGCCTTGAGGTCGGCCAGATTCTGCGGGATCGACCGGCAGGGATAGCGGCCCGACGCCAGGATCGCCCGGGCATCGGCGTCCAGAAACCGGCCCTGATCGACCAGCCGCATGGTCGGGATCAGCACGCCCTCCTCTTCTATATGGCGGCTGTCGGGTGGCGAGGAGCCGGGGGTGCGCCCGCCGATGTCGGCGTGATGCCCGCGCGAACCCAGCCACCAGGCCACGGCGTCGCCGGAAAAGACAGGCGTGACCACGGTGACATCGGGCAGATGGGTGCCGCCGTCATAGGGCGAGTTCAGCATGAAGGCGTCGCCGGGCCTGATCTGTCCGGCCATCCGCCGCATCACGGTGCGGATGCTGTCGGACATGCTGCCGAGGTGGACCGGGACGTGCGGGGCGTTGGCCACCAGATCGCCCGCCGCATCGAAGATGGCGCAGGAAAAATCCAGTCGTTCCTTGATGTTGACAGACCAGGCGGTGTTGGCCAGCGTTGCCCCCATCTGATCGGCGACCGACATGAACAGATTGCCCATCACCTCCAGCAGCACCGGGTCGGCGGCGGTTCCTGCCGCCCGGGCGCGGCGGGCGGTGGCCTGCCGTTCCAGAATGAGATTGGCGCTTGCATCGCAGCGCGCGCCCCAGCCGGGTTCTACCACCGTGGTGCCGGTGCTTTCGGCGATGATCGCCGGGCCAGTTATGCGGGTGTCGCTGCTTAGCCCGACACGCTCGTAGAGCGGCACTTGTTGCCAGGCCCCGGCCAGCCAGACCGGCACCGTGGCAACCGGCCCGCTGCCGCCGGTCTGTTCCGTTGCCACTTCGGGCAGCGCTGTTGCGGCCCCGACCGCCTCGACACTGACCATTTCGAACAGCAGCGGCCGTTCGGGCGAGGTGAAGCCGAAGCGCTGCAGGTGGCTGGCCTCGAACGCGGCCTGCAGGGCGGGCTCCGGGCCGAACGGCACCTCCAGCGCCTGATGCGAGCCATCATAGCGCAGATGCACCCGCTCCAGATGCCGGATCGCGTGCGGCGGGACACCCTGAGCCGCAACCTCGGCTCCGGCTTCCGCCGACAGCGCGGCGATGGCGTCGGCGGCCTGTGCGATTTCGCTGAGGGGTGCATCCAGCTGGCATTCGCGGAGCGCGCGAATCTCGGCCAGACCCATGCCATAGGCCGACAGCACCCCGGCGAACGGATGCAGGAACACCCGTTCCATCCCCAGCGCATCGGCGACAAGACAGGCGTGCTGGCCACCGGCACCGCCGAAACACTGCAGGGTGTAGCCGGTGACATCGTGGCCGCGCTGGACCGAGATCTTGCGGATCGCATTGGCCATGTTGTCGACGGCGATGCGCAGGTAGCCCTCGGCCACCGCCTCGGGGGCGACCAGCGGTAGGCCCGAGGCGGAAATTTCGGCGGCCAGCGCCGCGAACCTGACCCGCACCACCGACGCGTCCAGCGGCTGATCGCCACTGAGGCCGAAAAGGGCCGGGAAATGCGCGGGCTGCAGTTTGCCCAAAAGCACATTGGCATCCGTGACCGTGAGCGGCCCGCCGCGACGATACGAGGCCGGGCCGGGATTGGCCCCGGCGCTTTCGGGGCCGACCTGATAGCGCCCGTCGCGAAACGTCAGGATCGAGCCGCCGCCGGCCGCAACGGTGTGGATGTCCATCATCGGCGCGCGCATGCGGACGCCCGCCACCTCGGTTTCGAACGTCCGCTCGAAGCTGCCGGCGTAGTGGCTGACGTCGGTCGAGGTGCCGCCCATGTCAAAGCCGATCAGCCGGTCGAACCCGGCCGCCCCGGCGGTGCGGACCATGCCGACGATGCCGCCCGCCGGGCCGGACAGGATCGCGTCCTTGCCCTGAAAGCGCCCGGCGTCGGTCAGGCCGCCGTTCGACTGCATGAACAACAGACGCTGGCAGGCCCGGCCCAGATCCAGCGCACCGGCGATCTGCCCGACGTAACGGCGCAGGATCGGCGACAGATAGGCATCGACCACTGTGGTATCGCCGCGCCCGACCAGCTTGATCAGGCGGCTGACCCGATGGCTGGGCGAAACCTGGGTGAAGCCCATGGCCCCGGCGATGTCGGCCACCCGGGATTCGTGTTCCGGGTTCAGATAGGCGTGCATGAACGCGATGGCCACGGAACGGATGCCGTCGGCATGGGCAGCGGCAAGGGCAAGGCGCACGGCAGGTTCATCGAGCGGGGTGACGATGGCGCCGTCGGCGTCCAACCGCTCGGGCACCTCGGCCACTGTTTCATAGAGCAGCGCGGGCCGCCGGATTTCCATGTCGAACAGGCGCGGGCGGGTCTGATAGCCGATGCGCAGCAGATCGCGGAAGCCCTGGGTGATCAGCAGCAGGACCCGTTCGCCCTTGCGCTCCAGCAGTGCATTGGTGGCGACGGTGGTGCCCATTTTCACCGCATCGATCGCGGCATCTGGCAGCGGCGCGCCGTCGGGCAGACCCATGAGATCGCGGATGCCCTGAACGGCGGCATCGGCGTAGCGTTCGGGATTTTCCGACAGCAGCTTCAGGGTGGCAAGCGACCCGTCGGGACGGCGCGCGACGATATCGGTGAAGGTGCCGCCGCGGTCGATCCAGAATTCCCACGCCATCCGCCGCCCCCTGTGCCCGCCGCAGCAATGGAAACGATTGGCGGTGGTGTCAATGGCAGTGCCGGGTGCGCAGCGCGGATGCGGAGTCAGGCCTGTTTCAACAGGGCGGCCGCCTGCCGTTCGGCCCGGCGTCGCTGCACCTCGTAAGCGATGGCGCAGAACAGCGTGAAGGCGATCAAGAGCAGCGCCAGCGCATTGATCGTGGGGGTGATGCCGGAGCGGACCTTGGAAAACACATAGACGGTCAGGGTGTCATAGGTGCCGCGAGTGAACAGGGTGACGTTGAAATTCTCGATGGACTGGAAAAACCCGATGGCGGCGCCGGCACCGATGGCGGGGTAGAGATGCGGCAACAGGATTCGGCGCATCACCTGACCGTGGCTGGCCCCCAGATCCAGCGCCGCCTCTTCCAGACCGCGATCAAAGCTTTGCAGCCGCGCCAGCACCAGCAGCATGACGAAGGACGCGATATAGCTGACCTGGCCGAGGACGCTCAGATGCAGGCCGGCGTTGAAAATCCCCAGATCCGATCCCAGCCCGCTGCCGATCTTGTTCCAGAACAACAGCGTCGAAATTCCGATCACCGCGCCGGGGGTCAGGATCGGGGCCACCATAAGACCGTAAAGAATTGACCGGGTACGCCCGCCGATGGAGTTGATCAGGATCGCGGCGGCGGTGCCGATCGGCACGGAAATCAGCACCACGGCCAATGCGACATAGATGGTGTTGCGGAACGCGTTCCACATCCGCCCGTCCGCCCACAATTCCACGAACCACTGGTCGGTGAAGCCTTTCCAGGGATAGATCGACGGAAAGCGGCTGTCGTTGAAGGCGGCACCGCCCATCACGATCAGCGGCACCAGCATGTAGGCCAGAAACAGCGCCACATAGGTGTGAAAGAGCCAGTCCGAGGAGCGTGTCTGTCTCATTCCGCGCTCATTTCGCAATGTCGGAAAGCTTGACGCGGAACACCCACATCACGACCGAAACGAACACGGTGCACAGGATCAACAGCATGAAGGCATAGGCCGAGCCGGTGTTCCAATCCTGGCTTTCGAACATCCATTGCTGGATGATCTCGGTAAACCAGCGCGAACTGGTCGAGGCCAGCAGCGTCGGCACCAGAATCGAGCCGGCCGACAGCATGAACACCATCACCGAGCCGGAGGCGATCCCCGGCTTGGCATGCGGCAGGATCACCCGCCAATGGATGCGCCACCACGGCGCGCCAAGGTCCTCGGCCGCCTCGATCTGGTTGGTGTCGAGCGACTGTATGGCGTTGTAGAGCGGGAACAGCATGAACAGCACATAGGCATAGACCAGACCGATGATCACGCCGCCATAGCCGCCCATGCTCCACATCCAGCGGATCGGTTTGGCGATGATCCCCAGATCGACCAGCGCGGTCGACAGGGGGCCGTTGAACGACAGGATGATGAACCAGGCGAACGAGCGCAGAATCTCCGACACCCAGAGCGGGATGAACAGCAGCAGGAATATCGTCGGCAGCGATTTCGCGCTGGAAACCTTGGCCAGAGCAAAGGCCAGCGGGTAGGCGATGGCGAAACTGAACAGGGTGACGATCGAGCAATAGAAGATCGTGCCGAGAAACACCGTGATGTGGATCGGCACCAGCACCTCGAACCCCAGAATGCTGACCGGCAGCGGGCTGGACAGGATTTTCAGGTAGTTGGCAAAGCTGTAGGTGTCCTTTGGCCCGCCCACATCGACCAGCGGCAAGTAGGGGCGGAACGAGTTTTCAAACAGGTAAAGATTGGGCAATATCACCAGCGCCAGCAGCCAGAAGGCTGTCAGCAGCACAAAGATGGTGGTCAGCCACGGTCCATAGCGGTTCAGCAGGTCCTTCATGCCTCGGGGTCCTTGGCGGAGATGTCGCCTGTCAGGATCACGGCGTGGCTGGCGTCGAATCCCAGAAACATCCTGTCGCCTTGTTTCGGCACCTTGTCGCTGCCATCGTTGCGAGCTTCGGCCACCAGCACCTGACCGGTGGCATCGCGCATCTGGACCGAGATGAAATTGCCCTCGAATGCCACATCCGTGACTTCCACCGGAATCGAGTTGCCGGCTTCGGGGGCCGCTACCAGCCGCGAGTGTTCGGGGCGCAGGTATAACCGCGACTTGACCCCCTGCCCGACACCGGGCCCCACCCGCGCTTCGAACGTGCCACTGGCGGTCCTGAACCGGGCCAGGGCACCGCTGGTGCCGACAATCTCGCCCGCGAAGATGTTGTTTTCACCGACAAACGAGGCCACGAAACCGTTCGCCGGTTCGTTGTAGATCTCGCGCGGGGTTGCCACCTGTTGCAGTTTGCCCTGCGACATCACGCCGACGCGGTCGGACATGGCCAGAGCCTCGCCCTGATCGTGGGTGATGTAGATGAAGGTGACCTGCGTGCGTTTCTGGATGGCGCGAAGTTCGGCGCGCATGTGCTGGCGCAGCTTCAGGTCAAGCGCGCTGAGCGGTTCGTCCAGCAGCATCACGTCGGGTTCCACCGCCAGCGCACGGGCAATTGCGACCCGCTGTTTCTGGCCGCCCGACAACTGGCTGATCGCCTTGTCGGCGCTATCATGCAGATCGACCAGCCGCAGCAATTCCTCAGCGCGGGCGCGCCGGGTTTTCTTGTCGACGCCGCGCACTTCCAGACCGAACGCGATGTTTTCCCAGACCGGCATCAGCGGAAACAGCGCCAGATTCTGAAAGATCAGCGCGGTCGGGCGCTGGTTCGGCCGCGTGTCCTTCATGTCCTTGCCACCGATCCGGATCGCGCCTTCGCTGGGATTGGTGAAGCCCGAGATCATCCGCAGGATCGTGGTCTTGCCGCAGCCCGACGGACCCAGAAACGAAAAGAACTCGCCGGGCCGGATGTTCACATTCACCCGGTCGACGGCGCGGAACGTGCCGAAATCCGCACAGACACTGTCCAGATCAACCCCTGCGGTCATCGCATCCCCGTTCGTAGCCGTTTCCTGGCCGTTTCTTGGCCGTTTCTTGTTGGGTCGAGCCTTGCAGCAAGCCTGACAAAAAGCAACCCGCCGGAGTCGGTGCGACCCCGGCGGGCAGATCATGCGGCCAGATCAGGCGGCCTTGAACTTGTCGGCATACTCGCCACGCTTGGCGACGAACCATGCCTGCTGCGCCGGCCACCACCACAGGTTCTTCAGCGCCTCGTCATTGAAAGAAGCGTTGTAGTAATCCTTCACCGCCGGGTCCATCAGGTCGATCGCCCCCCTGGCCGCCGGGTTGGCGGAGAAGGCGGTGGCCCACATCGACGCGCCTTCCGGCGTGGACAACCATTTGGCCCATTCATGCGCCTGATCGACGTTGACGGCGTTCGACATCAGCACCATGCCCTGGTTCCAGGCAAATGCGCCCTCGACCGGCGGCACAAAGCCGAAGCCATCCTTTGCCAGGTTGAAGCCGGTCGAGTCCCAGTTGAGACCGATGGTGGCGCCGTTGGTCAGGAAACCGGCCTGCGCTTCGTTCTCGCCGGACCACCATTGCACGATCGACGGCTTGGCCTTGATGGCTTCGGCCAGCGCGATGTCCCAGAGTTCGACCATCGCGGCTTCGTCGGCATAGCCATCCGTCCACGGGCGCGGCAGCTTGCCGGTCGCATCCAGCCAGCGGCCCATCGCCGCCAGCGACGAATGCGGGCGCAGACAGGCCATGTTGGCACCCGAGAACAAATCGCCCAGCGACGGCGGCGAGGACAGCTTGGCCTCGGCCTTGTTGTAGACCAGCGCTTCGGTGCCCCAGACCGAGAGCAGGATCATCCGCTTGCCGTCCACGGTCGCCATCTCGCCCATATGGCCGTCAGCCAGACCCGGCAGATAGTTGTCGAGGTTGATCTTGCTCAGGTCCCAACCCTGTACCAGGCCGTTGGACGCCCAGCCCCCGACGCGGTCCACCGTCGGCTCG
>JANNRR010000135.1:0-32123 GCA_031401675.1 Paracoccaceae bacterium | reverse complement strand
GGCTAGCGGCGGCGGGTTTCCTGGGGGTGGCGGCGGGGATTTTGCTGTTCGGGTCCGGGCTGGTGTCCGGGTTCTTGGTGCTGGCCGGGCTGTTTCTGGGGGCGGCCTCGGGGTTGCCGGTGGTGATGGCGGGGCTGCTGGCGCTGGCCGGGCGGCGGGCGCGCGGGGTAGTGGCGGCGTGGTTCTGGGCCGATACGCGGGTGCAATTGCCGGGCCTGTCGCTTGCGCTGGCGGCACTGATGCTGGCGCTGGCGACCAATCTGGGGGTGGGAACAATGGTCGAGAGCTTCCGGCTGACCTTTGTCGGCTGGCTGGATCAGCGGCTGGCATCGGAACTGTATGTCGCGGCGCGGGACGAAGCCGAGGCCGAGGCGATGCGGGCCTGGCTGGTGCCGCAGGTCGATGCGGTGCTGCCGATCTGGGACTTGCCCATCGATTTGTACGGCGCGCCGGGAAGCCTGTACGCTGTCGCCGATCATGCCACCTATCGCGACAACTGGCCCTTGCTCGCCGCCGAGACTGGGGTCTGGGACATGGTGGCGGCCGGACAAGGAGTGCTGATCAACGAGCAGCTGTTCTATCGGCAGGGTCTGGAACTGGGCGCGCCGGTGCTGTTGCCGGGCGGCTGGGCGCCGCGGGTGGTCGGGGTCTATTCCGACTATGGCAACATGTCGGGACAAGTGATCGTCGGGCTGACGGCGCTGGCGGCGCACTATCCCGACGTGTCGAAACTGCGGTTCGGGATCCGGGTGGCACCGGAGCGGGCGGCGGCCCTGGCCGAAGCGCTGCAGGCGCAGTTCGATCTGCCGGGGACGGCGGTGATCGATCAGGCCGGGATCAAGGCGCTGTCGCTGCAGGTGTTCGAGCGGACGTTCACGGTGACGGCGGCCCTGAACGTGCTGACGCTGGCGGTGGCCGGGCTGGCGATGTTTGCCAGTCTGACGGCGCTGGCCGGGATGCGGTTGCCGCAGGTGGCACCAGTCTGGGCGATGGGGCTGACCAGGGCGGCACTGGCGCGGCTGGAGTTCCTGCGCGCGCTGATGCTGGCCGGGCTGGCGATGCTGGTGGCGCTGCCGGTCGGGCTGGGCCTGGCCTGGGTGTTGCTGGCGGTGGTGAATGTCGAGGCCTTTGGCTGGCGGCTGCCGCTGCATCTGTTCCCGCTGGACTGGCTGCGGCTGGCGGGGCTGGGGTTTCTGGCCGCCGGGCTGGCGGCGGCGGTACCGGTGCGGCGGCTGGCGCGGATCAGTCCGGCGGCGCTGCTGGCGGTGTTTGCCCATGAACGTTAGGGCGGCCGCGATCCTGCTGCTGCTGGCCGGACCGGTGGCGGCGCAGGGCTTTGCCGGGCTCGGCTCCGATGCCGAAGGCTTTGCGGTGCCGATGCCGGGGGTGCCGTTTTCATTCCCGGCCGATCACGGGCCGCACCCACAGTTCCGCATCGAATGGTGGTATCTGACGGCCGTCCTGAGCGGGGCGGACGGGCTGGATTATGGCGTGCAGTGGACGCTGTTCCGGTCGGCGCTGGCCCCGGAAGTAGTGGCGGGCGAGACAGCAGGCGACGCGGCGGCGGAAGTGGCAGCCCGTTGGGACAGCCCGCAGATCTGGATGGGCCATGCGGCGGTGACGACGCCGACCGCGCACCATGTCGCCGAGCGGCTGGCGCGCGGCGGGATCGGGCAGGCCGGAGTGGTGGCTTACCCGTTCGAGGCCTGGATCGACGAATGGCAGATGGCGGGGTTGCAGAGCATGCGGCTGCGGGCGGCGGGGACGGCGTTCCGCTATGACCTTGCGCTGGAGGCGGAGGGGCCGTGGGTGCCGCAAGGCCAGGGCGGCTATTCGGTGAAATCGGCGGCGGGGCAGGCCAGCCGCTACTATTCGCAGCCGTTCTACCGGGTCAGCGGCGTGCTGACCCTGCCGGAGGGCGACGTGGCCGTGACCGGGCAGGGCTGGCTGGACCGGGAGTGGTCATCGCAGCCGCTGGCGGCGGATCAGACCGGCTGGGACTGGTTTTCGCTGCATCTGGACAGCGGCGAAAAGCTGATGGGGTTCCGGCTGCGCGACAGCGGGGCCGGGTTCACCTCGGCCACCTGGATCGGCGCGGACGGGGTGCCGGAACCGATGCCGCCGGGAGCATTGCAGATGACGCCGGTGGACACGGTGACGGTGGCCGGGCGGCAGGTGCCGGTACGCTGGCGGCTGGAGCTGCCGGGCAAGGGGCTGGATGTACTGACCGAGCCGCTGAACGAGCAGGCCTGGATGGCGGTGGGCTTTCCCTATTGGGAGGGGCCGATCCGGTTTTCCGGCAGCCACGGCGGGCGCGGCTATCTGGAGATGACGGGGTACCGGTGAGAGCGGACGGGGTGTCAGCGCAATTTCTTTGTCGAGGGATTTGGGGCGGGATGGGTGGCGGGCGCGCCGGCGGGCGGTCAGGTGACGAACAGATAGTCGGCCAGCACGGTGGCGAAGCGGTCGGACAGGGTGGCAATCAGGGTCAGTTCGGCGGCGCTGACGGTGGCGTCGGCGGCACTGCTGCGGAACAGGTAAAGTCCGGTGCTGATGCCGTCGTCCACCACGAACAACGCCTGCTGGTTCAGCGCATAGGCAGCGCTTGCCGCGCCGATGCCGGCGGCGGCGTTGGTCGCAGTCAGCGCCGCCAGATTTAGGGTCACGATCACCAGTTCGGCGCTGGAGGCAAAGCCGCCGGGGCCGGCGATGGTGGTGCCGCCCTCGACCAACAGATCGCCATCGCCGAGTGCCAACGCGGATTGGCTGATTGCGGCCCGGTCGATGCCGGAGGCAAAGTCGGTGATCGTGTCGGCCCCAACAGTCGCATTGAATCGGAATTGGTCGGCACCCAGGCCGCCGGTTATCCGGTCATCGCCGGCTGCACCGATCATTGTGTCGTTGCCGGCGCTACCCGACAGGGAATCGTTCCCGGTGCCGCCGTTCAGCACATTGTCGGCGTTGTTGCCGAACAGCATGTTGTCTTTGGAATTGCCGGAGCCGTTGATGGCCGTGTTGCCGATCAGGGTCAGATCTTCCAGTGTGGGTTGCAGTGTCCAGGCGACCGTGGTCAGCACCGTGTCGCGGTCACCGGCCCCAGTGCCATTTTCGGTGATCACGTCAGCCGACGAGTCGCAATAGTAAAGGTCGCTGCCGTCGCCGCCGTTCTGGGTGTCGTTGCCGGTGCCGCCGTCCAGCGTGTCATTGCCGGTGCCGCCGAGCAGCGTGTCGTTGCCGGCGTTGCCGTACAGGCTGTCATTGCCCCCGGCCCCCGACAGGCTGTTGGCGATGCTGTTGCCGCGCAGGGTGTTGCCGGCGTTGTTGCCGCCGCCGGTGACGGCCACGGTGCCGGTGAGGGTCAGGTTTTCCAGCGTGGGTTGCAGCGTCCAGTTCACCGCTGAAAACACGGTGTCGATGCCGCCCGCCGCGCCGCCGGTTTCGGAAATCAAGTCGGCGCTGGAATCGGTGAAATAGATGTCGTCGCCGTTGCCACCGAACAGCGTGTCGTTGCCTTGACCGCCGTTCAGGATGTTGGCGCCGGCATCGCCGGTCAGCTGGTCGGCGAACTTCGAGCCGGTCAGGTTCTCGATGCTGATCAGCGTGTCGCTGCCGGAACCCGTGGCCTGCGCCGTGGTCAGCAGCAGGCTGACGGTCACGGCACCTGCGGCAGTGCTGTAGGCGGCGGTGTCGTTGCCGTTGCCGCCGTTCAGGACATTGTTGCCGGCATTGCCGGTCAGGACATTGTCCCATAGATTGCCGGTGCCGTTGCGGTCAGCGACTCCGATCAGCACCAGGTTTTCCAGATTGCTGCCAAGCCGGTAGGTGAACCCGACCCGCACGGTGTCTATACCCTCGCCCGCCGCTTCGAGAATGGTATCAAGACGCGACGGTACATAGGTGTCATTGCCCGCCGTCCCCATCAGAGTGGCCCGGACAAAGGGGTTCGACACCCGGAAAATGTCGCTGGTGCCGCCGTTGGCATCGGTCGCCGCCAGGTTGGAGGCGCTGGAGGCGAACACGATCCATTCGCCGTTCAGCGAAATCGCCGGGGCGCGGCTGGCGTGCTGGTCGCCCTGACCGCCGGGCGGGGCCGAGACCAATGCGATTTCGCCAGTCAGCCGGTCCTTGACGAAAATGTCTGCGAAACCGTTGCTGTCGCCGGTGACGAGGTTCGCGCCGAAGCTGCGGAACACCACATAGCGCCCGTCACCCGACACCGCCGCATCCTGGCCGGTGCCGGCGATGCCCGCACCAGCGGTGGAATTCGAGATCAGCTCGAACGTGGCGGTGGCCAGGCTGTGGGCATAGACATCGACAGCCAGGTTGGTATCGCCCGCCACCAGCGCCTTGCCGGTTTCGAACACAACGATGCCGCTGGTGCCGTTGCCGAACGCCACATCGGGGGTGACGCTGGAATCGCTGCCGGGGGCGGCGCCGGTCAGGTTGGTCAGGCTGTCGGTGGTATTGTCCCACAGGTAAATGTCCAGCTTGCCATTGCCGGTTTCGGCGGCGGTCAGGTTGGTGGCGGCGCTGGCGAAGACCACGTAGCGGCCATCGGCCGAGATGCGGGCTTGGATGCAATCGTCATTGGCATCGGTGCCGGTCAGGCTGGTGGTCACCCGCTCCATCGTGCCCAGGACCCGGTCCTTGACGAACAGGTCGGTGATCGTGCCGTTGCCGCCAGCGGCGAAGTTGGTGGCCCGGCTGCCGAACACCACGAACCTGCCGTCGCCCGACAGGTCGGGGTCAAACGAGGCGCCGTTGCCGAAGGTTGCGCCAACGGTCGATACCGCCTCGATCGCCAGCGATCCGACCTCGGTGGCATAGATGGTTTCGAAGAACGCGCCCGCGACCAGCCCGGAAAAGCTGTGAAAGACCACGGTGGTGCCATCGTCGGAGATCTGCGAGCCGCCAGAGCCGGAGCCTGCCAGTGCACCGCCCGAGGTCCGGTGTTCGTTGGAAAACAGGCCGGTCTGCATGTCCTTGACGATGACGTCCTGCGCGTTGTTGCTGCCGGAGCCGAACATGGTGGCGCCGCCGTCAAAGCAGACAAAGCGCCCGTCGCTGGAAATCGACGGCTTGAAGGAGCCGGTCGGCGCGCCGAGGCCGCCCGTGCGTGTGACATGGGTCAGGCCGCTGCTAGTGCCGCCGCCGACGATCCAGTCGTCGTCGATGCCGCCGACCAGCGTGTCATTGCCGCCAAGACCGAGGATCTGGTGATCGCCGGAGGTTCCGACCAGGTTGATGAACTGGCCGAAGCCGTCGGCGAAGATATTCGAGGTGCCATCACCGACGATCAGCGCGCCGTTGGTAAAGACGATGCTGCCGTCTTGAAAGCTGGGGGTGCCGGTCGAAAGGTTGCCAAGCGTCAGCCCGTCAAGCCAGATGGTCTTGCCGCCCAGCACCAGCCCAAGGTCGGGGCCGTTGGTCAGGAAACGCAGGTCGGCGGCGTGCAGGGTCACGCTGTCATAGAACAGCGAGTCGATGTCGGGATCGAAGGTCAGGTGCGTGCCATCCGGAAGGCCGGAGTAAAGAAATTGCGTCACTATGGCGATCCTTTGAATGGCTGGTGAATGGCTGGTCGGCACGGCGGCCGCAGGAATCCCTGAAAACGGTGGAAAATGGGCCAATTCCGCGCTGGAAATGCTAGTCCGATGCGGCGGCTTTGTCGAGCGTTGCGCGGGCGACCCCCGGACAACACAAGATGCCGTGCCGGACAGGACCGGCACGGCATCATGGGATCAGGCGCAGGAACCGCCCCCGGGGGATCAAGGGCGGGGTTTAGTGATCAGGGACGGCACTCGGGGTGCTCGATCAGGTCACCCGGATCGTCGCAGCCCGAACCACCCGGAACGCGCGGCCGGCGGCGCTTGTCGAAGTCGGCAGTGCCCTGGTCGATGCTGAAGCCGGACTGTGTCAGCGGCTTCGCGACGATCGGCGTGATCATGGTCAGCGTCAGGGCAGCGGTGGTTGCGATCAGTATGAGTTTCTGCATGTCGGTTCTCCGTCGTTGGATGCATGGATAGAATGCATGGTTTCGAGTGGGTCCAGCCTATGTCGGCGCGGGTTGCTGCGGCCATTGACGTAGGTCCGCCGATCAGACCGCCAGTGGTCTGCCCGAATTCGTCGGCGAATCAGACCTTGGTTCGACGGGTGGGGAGTTGGCGGGGTGGCGGGAACCGGGCTGTGGCAGCGCGGGCAAGGGCGGGGCTGGACATTTGCCGGACCAAAGTCGGACGATCTGTCGGACCAAGGGCTTATCCGCCCCGGCATCGGGCGTTCGGGGGTCGGCAATGGTCTGCCGACTCTTTCGAACGCAGCGGCGACGTGCAACTTTGGACTTTAACGGAAGGTGATGCGGGCGCGGACGCCTGTGGTGACGGACCGATCGAGGATTTGTGAATGCCGCTGGACGACCGGAATGAGGGGGGCCGATCTGTGACCGGGGTTTCCGGACGCGGACCGCTGTCGGGCATGATCCGGGGGCAGGGCGGATTTTCCCGGCGACAGTTGCTGGGGCAGATGCTGTGCAGTCTTGTCGCGGTCGTTGCGGTTGGCCCCGGCATGCGCGGCGGCGCGGCGATGGCCAGTGGCGATGATGACGACAGCGGCGGTTCTGGGGGCAGTGGTTCCGGCAGCAGCGGCTCTGGCAGCGGCGGGTCGGGAAGCAGCGGGTCGGGAAGTGGCTCAAGTGACGATGATGACGACGACGACGACTCGGGCGGCGGATCGGGCTCGGGCGGGTCCGGGTCGGGTAGCGGGTCCGGATCGGGCGGGTCGGGATCGGGCAGCGGCAAGAACGGAAATGACACCGGGGACAGCGACAGCCATGGGCAGTCCGGGCAGGAGATATTGCAGGTCCAGTATGCCGACGGCCACACCGAGCAGGTCAGAAACGGCATCTATCAGCGGACAGACCGGCGCGGTCGGGTGGTGGAACAGCATCGCGCCGCCAGAAACGAGATCAACCGGTTGTCGGCCCTTCGCACCGGCGGACAACAGGCGCGGCAAGGACTGGACAGCGTGATCCTGATCAGCACGTCCGGGCAGTCGGCACAAGTGATCGACCGCAACGGCTGGTCGGAGGAGATCGGCGGCGGCGTCTATCAGTTGACCGACCCGAACGGCAACCTGGTCACGCGCCGGCGGGCCACCGCCGACGACCTGGGCCGGATCGGCGCGATGGTGGCGGCGCGCTGATACTGCGGCATCCCGCCTTGGATCAGCGCGGCAGAACGGTTCCACTGGCATGGGCCCGGAACCGTTCGGGCATGGCGCGGTCAAACTGCGCGCAAATCCGGGCGAAACAGCAATCTGAAAATCGGGTACATCAGAGGCGCATTTCCGGAGCAACTTGCGCCCGCCGGGGCGACTGCCGGACGCTGGCCGCACGGGTTTGCCGGATCAAGCGAGGTCGACCGGCCACCGGTCGGGTCAGCCCGGTTGCTGCCGGGTCCGCCTCAGGCCTTCCAGTGGCTTTGGGCCAGCACCGCCGCCTCGACCCGGTTGCGGACGTGCAGTTTCTGCAGGATCGAGGTCATGTAGTGCTTGACGGTCTTTTCCTGCAGATCAAGCACCCGGCCAACCTCCTTGTTGCTTTTGCCCTCGGCCACCAGTTTCAGGATATCTTCTTCGCGCTTGCTCAGATCGTCGATCGGGTTGGCGGTTTTCGGGGCGGGACCGGCGCGCATGGCGTTGAGGATGCGGGCCGCGAGGCTGGGCGAGACATAGGACTGACCGGCGGCCAGATCCTTGACCACGCCGACCAGATCGCGGGCCCCGATGCCTTTCAGGATGTAACCAAGCGCGCCCGTCTTCAGCGCCTGCAGCACATCGTCATCCTCTTCCGAGACGGTCAGGACAGCGACGCGCGGCGGCGGGTGCAGCGTCATGATCCGGCGCAATGCAGCAATGCCGCCGCCACCGGGCATCGACAGGTCCAGCAGCACCAGATCGGGGCGCATGCGTTCGGTGATGTCGAAGGCGGACTGGGCATCCTGCGCCTCGCCCACCACCTGCAGGGCGGGGTCGTCGGACAGGCTGCGGGCGACGCCTTCGCGGTAGAGCGGGTGATCGTCGGCGATCACGATTCTGATGGGGTCCATCCTCTGTCCTTTGCATCGAGTGTCATGGATATCTGTGCGCCACCGCTGGCCGATCTGCCAGCCTCGAACGTGCCGCCAAGGCTTTCGATGCGGTCGCGCAGACCGGCCAGACCCATGCTGGCGGTTTCGACGTCGGTCTGGGCGGCGGGACCGGCGGGCCTGGAATCAGGGGTCGGCGTTTCGGGAGCGGGGGCAAAGCCCGGGCCGCCATCGCTGACCGTCAGGATCAGTTGGCCGCTCGACAGCTGCAGGCGAACCTCCTGCGACAGGCCGCCGGCATGGCGCCAGGCATTGGTCAGCCCTTCCTGCACGAACCGGTACAGACAGATCCGGGTGGCCGTGTCGATCCGCAGATCGGGCGGCAATTCGCAGGACAGCGCGACGCTGGTGCCGGTGCGGGCGGCGTGCGCATCGGCCAGACCCTGCAGCAGGTCAGGGACCGGGCGCACCTCGATATCGGGCAGCGACAAGCCGCGCGAGATCGAGCGGATTTCCCGGATCGCATCCTTGACCGCGCGGTCAACCGCCGACAGGTCGCGGGCGGCAGCATCGCCGGTGACGGCGCTGCGCAGGGCATCCAGGCGCAGGGCGGCAAAGCCCATAAGCTGTGCCGGGCCGTCGTGCAGATCGGCCCCGATCTGGCGCAGGGACTGTTCGTTCATCGCCGAGGCCCGGGACGCCGCCCCCTGCACCCGCAGGCGCAGGGTGGTGTTGTGCTGCGACAGTTCGGTCAGCCGGTCCAGTTGCCGGGTCAGGGCAGCGCGCTGCTGATCGATGGTGCGGCTGCCGCGCAGGACGATGGCATAAAGGCTGGACCCGAGCGCCAGCATGACCAGCGCGACCGCAGCCCAGGAGTTGCGCCGCGCTGCCGCCAGTTCGTCGGTCAGTTCGCTTGCCACTTCGTAGAACTCGGCCACCCCGATGATCCGGCCCGACCAGACCTCGCGGATCGGGCTGTAAATCTCCAGGAGCGGCAGGCCAAGGGCATTTTCGCCAGAACTTTCAACATCGGACAGCTGCTCGAAACTGGCGCTGACGGTTCCATCCCAGGCCGCCTGTTGCGCTGCGTCCACCTCGAACCGCTGTCCGACCAGCGACTTGTCAGAGGCTTCGACCACCAGACCGCCGGGCTTCCACAGCTTGAAGCTGACCACCCGTTCCCCAAGCGGGGTATCGGCAAAAATCTCGGCAAGAGCTCGGCGCGCGACCGGCGACAGACTGTCAGACTTCGCCAGATCCTGACTGAGCGGCGAAATGAAGCTTTCCATGTATTGCGCGGTGGCGTTGGCGGTGTTGCGGACCACACCTGCCTCGATCCGGGTGGCGACCCAACGCCCGACGATGAGCATGGCAATCAGCATGACGACGCCACCGGCCACAGCAAACTGGGTGGCCAGCGACCAGGAGTTCCAGCGAGCCAGCGCCGTCGTTGCGGCGGGGGATGCATCAGCGGTCATCGCGGCAGTCTATCCGGCTCGGCGGTCGCGGGAAACGGGCTTTGGTCTGAGCGCCTGTGAAGGCCGCAACTTTGCCGCAGGTGGTGCCCTGTTCCAGCTGTTGCGCTGATCGGCGGGCGCTACCAGTGCGGCGGGCGCTGGTCGGCCAGCGGCAAGAGCGTGCCGCTGTCGGCCTCTCGCTCGGCTTCGCGGGCCATCAGCAAGCCGATCCGGCGGGTCAGGTGGTCAATCGCGTCGGCTTGCGCCGCGACCACGCCGGACAGGTCGTCGACCACACGGGTCAAATGCGCGATGGCTTCCTCGCACGATTGCAGACGGTCGGGCATCGGTCCTCCCTTGGATTGAGGGTTGGGGGTTGGCGATGGGCGGGGAGGCGATGCTTGCGACCCCGGTTGCCATCTTGTATGCGGGCGGCGGGCAAGGCGATAGGGTGCGACATGGCGGATGCAAAGGCGGCCCGGCGGCCAAAGGCTGAAACGCCCAAGGGTTTTCGCGATGCGTTCGGGGCCGAAGTGACCGAGCGCAATGCGATGTTGCAGGCGATTGCCGAGGTGTATCACCGTTATGGATTTGATCCGCTGGAAACCAGCGCGGTCGAGACGGTCGAGGCGTTGGGCAAGTTCCTGCCGGATGTCGACCGCCCGAACGAGGGCGTGTTTGCCTGGCAGGAAGAGGCCGGGCCGGGGTCCGGGTCCGGGTCCGGAACGGGTTCTGGCGGCGACTGGCTGGCGCTGCGTTATGACCTGACTGCCCCCCTGGCGCGGGTGGCGGCGCAGTACCGCAACGATCTGCCGTCGCCCTACCGGCGCTATGCCATGGGGCCGGTCTGGCGCAACGAAAAGCCGGGGCCGGGGCGGTTCCGGCAGTTTTATCAGTGCGATGCCGATACGGTGGGGGCGTCATCGGTGGCGGCGGACGCCGAGATTTGCGCGATGCTGTGTGATGCATTGGAAGCGGTGGGGATTCCGCGCGGCGATTACATTGTGCGGGTGAACAATCGCAAGGTGCTGAACGGGGTGATGCAGGTTGCGGGCATATTCGATCCCGCTGACCCCGCTCGGTTCGCCGCAGAGCGGGGCGTGGTGCTGCGCGCCATCGACAAGCTGGACCGGCTTGGGGCGGATGGGGTGCGGGCTTTGCTGGGTGAAGGGCGGCGCGATGCATCGGGCGATTTCACCAAGGGTGCCTTGTTGGGCGCGGAACAGGTCGATCTGGTGATGGGGTTCATGGCGGCCAAACGACCAACCGGGGCCGCGACGATCGCCCGGCTGCGCGAACTGGTGGCCGGGTCGACATTGGGCCTTGAAGGCGTGAACGAGTTGGACCAGATCGCCACGTTGCTGGCCGCCCAAGGCTATGCGGCGGACCGGGTAGAGATCGATCCCTCCATCGTGCGCGGCCTTGGCTACTACACTGGGCCGGTTTACGAGGCGGAACTGACCTTTGACATCACTGACGACAAAGGCCGCAAGCGACAGTTCGGCTCAGTGGCGGGCGGCGGGCGGTATGATGATCTGGTCAAGCGCTTCACCGGGCAATCGGTGCCTGCCACCGGGATATCGATCGGCGTCGACCGGTTGCTGGCGGCGCTGCGGGCCAAGGGGCGGATTGGCGGGGCGGCTGCGGGGCCGGTGGTGGTGACGGTGATGGACCGCGAGCGGATGGCGGATTACATGGGCATGGCAGGGCAGTTGCGGCAGGCCGGGATCCGGGCCGAAGTCTATCTGGGCAACCCGAAGAATTTCGGCAACCAGTTGAAATATGCCGACAAGCGCGGCTCGCCGGTTGCGGTCATTCAGGGTACTGACGAAGCGGCGCGGGGTGTGGTGATCCTGAAAGACCTGATCCTGGGCGCGCGAATCGCCGCCGGGGCCAGCCTGGAGGAATGGAAGTCGCGCCCGGCGCAGGTCGAGGTGCCGGTGGCCGATCTGGTGGCGGCGGTGCGTGGCATTCTGGCGGGCCAGTGATGCAACCGGCGGCATCCGACAAAGCGGCGGTGCGGGCCGAGGCGCTGCGGCTGCAGGGGCACCTGCTGGCGGCGGGGGCGGTGCCGGTGGAAACCGACATCCTGCAGCCGGCCGGGCTGCTGCTGGATCTCTACGGCGAGGACATCAGGGCGCGGGCCTATGTGACGCTTGATCCGCTGCACGGCGAGATGATGCTGCGCCCGGATTTCACCGTGCCGGTGGTGCAGGCCCATATGGCGAACGGGGCCGACCCGGCGCGCTATACCTATCTGGGCGAGGTGTTTCGCAAGCAGGAACATCGCGGCGGGCGGCCAAGCGAGTATCTGCAGGTTGGCTACGAGCTGTTTGACCGGGCCAATCCGGCGGCGGCGGATGCCGAGGTATTCGCGCTCTTGTCCGGAATTCTGGCGCCGCTGGGTCTGCGGGCGGCAACCGGCGACATGGGCATTCTGCTGGCGGCGGTGCGCGGGCTGGCGACGACAGCCCCGCGCCGGGCGGCGCTGTTGCGCCATATCTGGCGGCCCCGGCGGTTCCGGGCGCTGTTGGACCGGTTCGGCGGGCTGCTGGCGGCACCGGTGGCGCGGGGCCGGATGCTTGCGGCGTTCCAGGTGGCACCAGCCGGCGACCTGATCGAAGCGGCGGGCGTATTTGTCGGGCAGCGCAGCGCCGCCGAGATCGCGGCCCGGATGGCGGCATTGATCGAGGAGGCCGACAGCCCGCCGATTGCCGCGGGCGAGGTGGCGACGCTGGATGACATTCTGGCGGTACGCGACAAATCCCCCGCCGCATTGGAGCGGCTGCGCGATATTGCCGTGGACCTGCCGGCTATCGGTCCCGCCGTGGCAACGCTGGAGGCGCGGCTGGCGGCGCTTGGGCAAAGCGGCGTTGACGTCGGCAACCTGGATTTCGAGGCAAGCTACGGCCGCACGACGCTGGAATACTATGACGGCTTCGTGTTCGGCCTGTATGCCGAGGGTCGGCCCGACCTGCCGCCGGTCGCCCTGGGCGGGCGCTATGATGCGCTGACCGCCCGGCTTGGGCAGGGCCGCGCCATCCCGGCGGTGGGCGGTGTGATCCGCCCGGGGCTGGTGCTGGCACTGGGGGGGATGCGGTGATCCGGATCGGTGTGCCGTCGAAGGGGCGGTTGATGGACAAGGCATTCGACTGGTTCGACGCGCGCGGGCTGGCGATGCGCCGCACCGGGTCCGAACGCGAATATGCCGGGGCGGTGGACGGGGCCGACGGTGTGCAGCTTGTGCTGTTGTCGGCAGGAGAGATTCCGCGGGAACTGGCGGCCGGGCGTGTCGATCTGGGGGTGACCGGCACCGATCTGGTCCGCGAGGACCTGGCCGACTGGCAGGATCAGGTGACCGAGGTGGCGGCGCTGGGTTTCGGTTTTGCCGATCTGGTGCTCGCGGTGCCGCAGGTCTGGGTCGATGTCGAGACGCTCGATGATCTGGACGCGGCGGCGGCGGCGGCGTTCCGCGACGTTCATGGCCGGCGGTTGCGGATTGCCACCAAGTATCACCGGCTGACCCATGAGTTTCTGCGCGGTAACGGCGTGGCCGACTACCAGCTTGTGGACAGTCAGGGCGCGACCGAGGGCACGGTCAAGAACCTGACGGCCGAGGCGATCGCCGACATCACTTCGTCTGGCGAGACGCTGCGGGCCAACCATCTGAAAGTGCTGGCGGATGGATTGATTCTGCGGTCCGAGGCGATGCTGTTTGGTCGGCGCGGTCCGACCCGGCCGGTGGCGGACCTGTTGTCGCGGCTTGGGCTGGCGGTGCCGCAGGACTGAACCGGTTGCCGGATCGGTCCTGTCGCCGGGCTGAATGAATCGAAAGAAACGCCAAGACTTTCCCGCCCTTCGAACTACAACTCATTGTAGGATCACCCCGGTGGCGGTCGCTCCAGCGGAGACAGTCGATGAACAATCCCCCTGCCGGCCCGATCGGAGCAACGCCGACGCTGGTCTATCGCCAGTCGGTGTGGACGCGGGCGACGCACTGGCTGTGGGCGATCAGTCTGTTTTTCCTGCTGTTGTCGGGGCTGCAGATCTTCAACGCCCATCCGGCGCTGTACATCGGCCAGGAGTCCGGGTTCGAGTATGACAATGCCATTCTGCGGATCGGTGCGCGACAGACCGGGGCGGGGCCCGAAGGCTTTGCCGAGGTGTTCGGGGTGAACCTGATCACCACCGGGGTTCTGGGCGTTTCGGGCGATCTGGAGGCGGCACCGCAGGTGCGGGCATTTCCGTCCTGGGCCACGATCCCGTCGAACCAGTCGCTGGCAACCGGGCGGATCGTGCATTTCTTTTTCGCCTGGGTGCTGGTCGGCACGCTGCTGGTCTGGCTGGTGGCCAGCCTGATCAACCGGCATTTGCGCGATCTGGTGCCGACCGGACGCGATCTGGCGGCGCTGCCTCGCGACATTGCCGACCATGCCCGGCTGCGGTTTCATCACGGGCGCAGCTACAATGTGCTGCAAAAGCTGGCCTATGGCGGGGTGTTGTTCGTGCTGTTGCCGCTGATGATCCTGACCGGGCTCAGCATGTCGCCGAACTTCAATGCCACGGCGCCGTGGTTGTTGGACGTGTTTGGCGGGCGGCAAACGGCACGGACGCTGCATTTCGGCGTGATGCTGCTGCTGGCGGCGTTCTTTGTGGTGCATATGCTGATGATCCTGGCGGCGGGGCCGCTGAACGAGTTGCGCTCGATCCTGACCGGCTGGTACCGGATCGATCCCGAACCTGGCAAGGAGGTCTGAGATGGCGGGTCTCTTACCGGATCGGCGGCGGTTTCTGGGCCGGGCCGTGTTGTTCGCGCCGGCGATCCTGGGCGGCTGCAAGGTGCTGGACGGGTTGAACGACCGCGATGCGCCGCTGCGGAATTTCATCGAGAGCGCCAACGGGCTGACCTACCGGGTGCAGCGGTTTCTGGGCGGCGGGCAGGCGCTGGCGCCCGAGTATCAGCCCGGCGATGTCCGGCAGTCGCAGCACCCGAACGGCGTGACCGCGCCGCAGGATTCCGACTATCTGGCGCTGCAGTCGGCTGGCTTTTCCGACTACCGGCTGCGCGTGACCGGGCTGGTGGAAAAGCCGTTGTCCCTGAACCGCGAGGCGCTGCAGGCGATGCCGGCGCGGACCCAGATCACCCGGCATGATTGCGTGGAGGGCTGGAGTTGCATCGCGAAATGGACCGGGGTGCCGCTGGCTACGGTGCTGGCCGAAGCGCGGGTGAAGCCGGAGGCGCGGTTCGCGGTGTTCCACTGCTTTGACACCATCGAGCGCGGTCTGTCGGGGGGGATCAGGTACTATGAGAGCATCGATCTGATCGATGCCCTGCATCCGCAGACCATCCTGGCTTACGGGCTGAACGACGCTGCCCTGCCGGTATCCTCGGGCGCGCCTTTGCGGGTGCGGGTGGAGCGGCAGCTGGGCTACAAGATGGCGAAGTATGTCCATACCGTCGAGCTGGTGACGAGCTTTGCTGGCATCGGCGAGGGCAATGGCAGCTATTGGGCGGACCGGGGCTATGACTGGTATGCGGGGATTTGAGGCTGGTTCGGGGGAGCGTCTCGGCGCGAGACATTTCTTTATGTGTTTTGAATCAATGTGTTAGGGTGGTCGCGTTAAGGGGATTTTAAGGATTGGGGGGTGTTGAGGATCGTCCCGTAATTGGAGATAGTCCGCTTTGTGGGACAAACCCGTCATCGAGCCGGGTGATCGGAACGAGGGCAGCGCGTGACCGAGGGGGCGGTCGGGCGCTGCCCGGCGGCGCGTGCCGCGCCTTGATTCCGGGCGAGGGACCTTTCTGAATGACCGTTTCGGGCTCTTCATGTTGTGACCACAATCTTTCCGCCAGCGGAATTTGACTCCATCACGCGGTGCGCCTCGACGATATCGTCAATCTCGAAAGTCCTTCCGATGGGAGGGGCAAAAGTGCCCGCCTCCACCGCGTCAACCACCTGCTGCAGAGGTGTCGAGATGAAGTCCCCGGCTCCGCCGGAATAGGTCGTCAGGTTCACGGCGGTCGGGATGGCACCCATTGGACTGAAACGCTCGAACTCCCAGGCGTTGCCAACCATTCCCGTCATGCAGACCGAACCGCCCGTGGCAACGCATTGCAGGCTGTCGAGCAGCGTCGTCGTGCCGACAAGCTCGAGAACACGGTGGACGCCGTTCGGGTGCGCATCCCTGACCGCACCGGCAATCTCACCGCTGTCGATGAACACCTCGTCCGCGCCGTTCTTCAGCAGCATGTCCCGCCGGTCATCGCGGCGCGAGGTCGCCAGCACATGCAGCCCGGCTTGCTTGGCCAAGATCGCAGCCGTCAATCCCACCGATGTGGTCCCGCCGCGGATTAATAATGTTTCGCCCTTCTTCGCACCAAGGGCCGTGTTCAGCGATCCCCACGCGGTTTGAACCATCTCGGGCAACGCCCCAAGCACATTCCACGGCAAACTGGACCGGAGTCTCTGAACCTGGCCCACGGGCACCAAGGTGTATTCTGCATATCCCCCGTCATACTGCCGACCCATGCCGCCCATCGCCGTGGCGACGGTGTCGCCTTCCTCGAATCCGCCATCCGGCGCCGCCACAACCTCGCCCACGGCTTCGATACCCAGAACGCGAGGGAACAGCACATTCGAAGAATGGCCCTGGCGGGTGAAGAGTTCAGACCGGTTCAGACCAAAGGCTCGCACTCTGATAATGACCCAACCGGGTTTCGGCGTCGGGACCGGAATGGCTTCAAGTTTCAGAACCTCGGGGCCACCGGCCACTCGAATAATTACTGCCTTCATGCTGTTCATCTTGTCGCTCCGGCCTATAAGACGAACGTTAGCCGTGACACGGGCAAATGTCACCAATGGGCTCAGACCGGTTCTTGATCCGCTTGACCAGAGCGAGGGCAGCGCCCGCCCGAGGGGGCGGTCGGGCGCTGCCCGGCGGCGCGTGCCGCGCCTTGATTCCGGGCGAAGGGTCTTTCTGGAATGACAACCTTGGGCTCAAAGCCCTCATTGAGAACCCGGCAACCTCCGTTCCGTTGAACGGACGCCTTGATCATGACGCCTTCGATCAGTGCGCGAGCCCATTTCCGCGATCACGCGTTGGGACGGGTTCACCCGGCCAATTCCCAGCTACGTCCCTTCTGGTTGAGTAGGCGGCAGCGCGGCGGGGTGAACCTCGCCCTACGCCAGGTTTTTTGGCGCAGTCAGAGCTTGCCGATCAGCGCACCCCAAAGGTCGCCAGACTTTCCGCCATGCCGGGGGGCAGGGTGTCTTCGCCGTGGCGGCTGGCGCGCAGGTCGCGGGGGGCGTCTTTGGGGTCGAGGTAGCGCCAGCCCTGGAACGGGCGGCGGGGGGCGGACTGGGTGCGGATGACGGTGGGAGTGAGGATCAGGGCGCAGCGGGCGATGCCATCCTCGCCGGTCACCGGGTCCATGCGCAGGATCTGCTGGCGGCAGAGGATCGCGCCCTTGATCACCCAGTAGAGCGACCCGCCTGCCGTCACCTCTGCCTCGCGTCTGGGCCACATGCGGGTGATGTGGCGACGCTCGCCGGTGGCGAAGGGCGAGGGGTGGGCGCGCTGCCAGTCGAGCAGATCCTCGACCGAGTCGGCACCGACGCAGAGTTTCAGGATGTTCAAGAAGTCTGCCACGAATCCCCCAGGAGCGCATGCGGCAGATCATAGCCCCGTGCGGCATGAGTTCAAGTTGACCCGTGGGCGCGGTGGGCCTATCTTGTGTGTTCCTGCTTCGCCCCCACAATCCCGAGGAACGTCACCGATGTCGCGATTCGCCGCCCCGATTGCCGAGCAGATCTGGGACATGAAATACCGGCTGAAGGACGCCGACGGCACGCCGGTGGATGGCTCGGTCGAAGATACCTGGCGGCGGATCGCGCGGGCGCTGGCCGAAGCCGAGGCCGAGCCGGGGGTGTGGGAGGACCGGTTCTACGCGGCGCTGGAGGATTTCAAATTCCTGCCGGCCGGACGGATCACCGCCGGGGCCGGGACCGGGCGGGCGGTGACGCTGTTCAACTGCTTTGTCATGGGCACCATCCCCGACAGCATGGGCGGGATTTTCGACATGCTGCGCGAGGCGGCGCTGACCATGCAGCAGGGCGGCGGCATCGGTTATGACTTTTCCACCATCCGGCCCAAGGGCGCGGCGGTGAAGGGGGTGGCGGCGGATGCGTCGGGGCCGCTGAGTTTCATGGATGTGTGGGATGCGATGTGCCGCACCATCATGAGCGCCGGGTCGCGGCGCGGGGCGATGATGGCGACCATGCGCTGCGATCACCCCGATATCGAGGGCTTCATCGCCGCCAAGCAGGATGCGTCTCGCTTGCGGATGTTCAACCTGTCGGTGCTGATCACCGATCCGTTCATGGCGGCGGTAAAGGCGGATGCGCCGTGGGAGCTGGTGTTCGGTGGCACGGTGTACCACACGCTGCCGGCGCGCGATCTGTGGAACCGGATCATGCGGGCGACCTATGATTTCGCCGAGCCGGGGGTGATCTTCATCGACCGGATCAATGCGGCCAACAACCTGAGCTATTGCGAGGTGATTGCGGCGACCAACCCCTGCGGCGAGCAGCCGTTGCCACCCTATGGCGCCTGTCTGCTCGGCTCGATCAACCTGGCCCGGCTGGTTTCCGCGCCGTTCGAGGCCGATGCGGCGCTGGATCAAGGCGCGCTGGATGATCTGGTGCGGGTTGCGGTGCGGATGATGGACAATGTGGTGGACGCGTCGCGGTTTCCGCTGCCGGCGCAGGCGGCGGAGGCGAAAGCCAAGCGGCGGATCGGACTGGGGGTGACCGGGCTGGCGGATGCGCTGTTGATGCTGCGGCTGGCCTATGGCTCGGAAGCAGCGGCGGCGCAGACGGAAGCGTGGATGCAGGCGATTACGCGGGCGGCCTATCTGGCGTCGGTCGATCTGGCGCGGGAAAAGGGGTCGTTTCCGCTGTTTGACGCCGAGAAGTATCTGGCGTCGGGGACCATGCTGGGGATGGACGAGGATGTGCGGGCGGCGGTGCGGGTGCACGGGATCAGGAATGCGCTGTTGACCTCGATCGCGCCGACTGGGACCATCAGCCTGTATGCCGGCAACGTGTCGAGCGGGATCGAGCCGGTGTTCGCCTATGAATACAAGCGCAAGGTGCTGCAGAAGGACGGGTCGCGCAGCGAGGAAGCGGTGGTGGATTACGCGGTGCAACTGTGGCGCGACCTGAAGGGCGGAGCGGCGCTGCCGGCGTATTTCGTCAATGCCCAGACCTTGCCGCCACTGGACCACATAAGGATGCAGGCGGCGGCGCAGAGGTGGGTGGATTCGTCGATTTCCAAGACCATCAACTGCCCCGAGGACATCGGGTTCGAGGAGTTCAAGCAGGTCTACATGGCGGCCTGGGATCAGGGCTGCAAGGGCTGCACCACTTATCGGCCCAACGCGGTGACGGGGTCGGTGCTGACGGTATCGGAGGCCAGCGAAACTGCCCCGGGCGAGGTATCGCGGCGTGAGGCGGGGGGCGGTTTGGCGGGCGCGATGGGGGGCATGACGGGAGGCGAGGTGGTCTATATCGCCGAGCCGTTGGACCGGCCGCCGACGCTGGAGGGGCAGACCTACAAGCTGAAATGGCCGGAATCCGAGCATGCGATCTACATCACCATCAACGACATCATCATTGCCGGGCACCGGCGGCCATTCGAGGTGTTCATCAATTCCAAGAACATGGAGCATTTTGCCTGGACGGTGGCGCTGACGCGGATGATTTCGGCGGTGTTCCGGCGGGGCGGGGATATTTCCTTTGTGGTCGAGGAGTTGAAGGCGGTGTTCGATCCGCGCGGCGGGGCCTGGATGGAGGGGCGCTATATCCCGTCGATCCTGGCGGCCATTGGCGGGGTGATCGAGCGGCATCTGGTGTCGATCGGTTTCATCACCGGCGAAGGCATGGGGCTGAAGGCAGATCCGCAGGGCCTGGTGGCGGACCGGCCGCGCGGCAAGGCCTGCAGCAGCTGCGGCAGCTACGACTTGCGGATGATCGAGGGCTGCCTGACCTGCAGCAACTGCGGCTATTCGAAATGCGGCTGAGCGGCAGGTGATGCCGCACGGTTCCGGTTTGTGATCGGATGCCGCCTTTGGTGCAGGTAGTGTTGCGCCGCGAAGTGCCGGGCGCGCCGAAGCCCGGCGGCTGGACCAGCAGATCTCGAACGGGTTCGAGCCGCTCCCGGCAGCCGAGCGGGCCTTGCCTTGCAGTTTTCCAACATGAGGTGGCTACGGCCATCTGCCGGGACGCGGGCGGGCGTTGGGACAGCGGCGAGGCCGGGATTTTTCGTGGCAGCGGTGGTCCGAACTGTGCGCGCAAGACGTGCGACACAAGGTTGCCGGTCCGGACTGCGGGCCTGAACAACCTGTGCTTGCGTTTCTGAACTGCAACAGCCCTGACGCGATTTCGCCAAATGACTCCACGGAACGCTTTTCAACATGAAGAGTGCGTGTTAACGCTTCGTTAATAGATAAAAAAACGAGCGGGCAGGCATACAGGAATGAAGACGGGCTTTCGTGGCACGTTTGTCATCTCATGGTCGCAGACCGAACTGGACGGAGTTACGGCGGCGTCGCTTGACGCATTGGCCGTCGGATCGATCTGGCGCTGGTCTGGGCAATCCGTCCGGGTGGACGGGCCACAGGGGCTGTTGCTTCTGGACGAGGCCGTGGGAGAGGCAGACCTGAGACAACGTGCGGCGCTGATGGTGCGCCGCCTGATGGGGTCGGCGATTGATCAGGCGGTCGCACCCGCCCTGGTCGAGGCCCCGTCCGAACACGGCTTTGTGGTCACCGACGGGCGGCGCAGCTTTACCGTCACGATCATCGAGCCGTTGCAGGGCACTGCGACGCTGCTGATGTTTCTGGATGACATGCCCCCGGAACAGACCGACCTGTGGGTGGTGCGCAAGACTGTCGATCTGACGACACAGCAGGCGGGCAGTGGTGCCTCGGGCGGGGTGATCTGTTTCACGCCGGGAACCCGGATCGTAACGCCGGACGGACCGAAACCGGTCGAGGCGCTGCGGCAGGGCGACTGGCTGCAGACCAAGGACGACGGCGCGCAGGAGATCCTGTGGGTCGGTTCCCGCAAGATGACCGGGGCGCGGCTCTATGCGATGCCGCATCTGCGGCCCATCCGCATCCGCGCCGGGGCATTGGGAATCGACATTCCGGACGGCGATCTGATCGTGTCGCCGCAGCACCGGGTGCTGGTGCGCGGCCGGGCGGCGCAGGCGCTGTTCAACGCGCCCGAAGTGCTGATGGCGGCAGAAGACATGATCAACGACCGTTCGATCTCGGTGGATCACATGCTGCGCGATGTGACCTATATTCATCTGCTTCTGGAGCGGCACCAGATCGTCTGGGCCAACGGGGTGGAGACCGAAAGCTTTCACCCGGCCAACACCTCGCTGGAGACCCTGGATGCAGGTCAGCGGCAGGCGCTGCTGGCGCTGCGCCCCGATCTGGCGGCGGACCCGCACCGCTACGGCGACTATGCACGGCGCAACCTGTCGCCGTCCGAGGCGGCGATCCTGCGCCATGACGGTGGTTTGCGCCATGACAGTGGTTTTCGAACCGCGGCGCTGTAACTGTTGACACCGAAGCGGGGGCTTGTATAAGCCGCGATCTGTCCCGGCCGTGATTGGCCGGGGTATTCATTTGGTGTTGGTGGTCCCCGCAAGGGGCAACCTGTCGCCGGGCCGGTCGAGCCGGGTCCCCGGAGAGGACAACGCCCTTCACCGCGCCGGCCGCTTTTGCAAGCGGGGTGCCACAAGAAGGAGAACAGCCGTGACCAAACGCACGTCTGCCAAGCACAAGATCGACCGCCGGATGGGCGAAAACATCTGGGGCCGCCCGAAATCGCCCTTGAACAAGCGTGAATACGGGCCGGGCCAACACGGCCAGCGCCGCAAGAACAAACTGTCGGATTTCGGCACGCAGCTGCGCGCCAAGCAGAAGCTGAAGGGCTATTACGGCGACCTGACTGAAAAGCAGTTCCGCAAGTTCTATGCCGAGGCCGAGCGGATCAAGGGCGACACCGGCGAAAACCTGGTAGGCCTGCTGGAGCGCCGGCTGGATGCGGTGGTGTACCGCGCCAAGTTCGTGCCGACGGTGTTTGCCGCGCGCCAGTTCGTCAACCACGGCCATGTGACGGTGAACGGCGTTCGGGTCAACATCGGGTCGTACCGGGTGAAAGAGGGCGATGTGGTCGCAGTGCGCGACCGTTCGCGCCAGTTGGCGATCGTGCTGGAGGCGGTGCAGCTGGCCGAGCGCGATGTACCCGATTACATCGAGGTCGATCATCAGAAGATGGTGGCGACCTTCGTGCGCCAGCCGAAGCTGGGCGACGTGCCCTATCCGGTTGTGATGGAGCCGAATCTGGTCGTGGAATATTACGCCAAGAACTAGGGCGGTGGGGTGGAACCCCACCCTACGCGAACGGGGCGCGCCTTTGGGGTGCGCCCTTTTCGTTGGCGGCGGTCCGGCGGCGGGGACGAGCCTCCGGCGGGGATATTTGCAGAACAAAGAAAGGCAGGGCGGTTGGATTGGGGACTCGCCTTGCACCGATCGGGCGGCTAGAAGCAGCCGGAAAGCTTTGGAGACCCCGATGAGCGACATCCGCCCGCAGCCCGGTATTCTGGACATCGCGCTGTATCAGGGCGGTCAGGCGCATCTGCCGGGGCAGGGCGAGGCGATCAAGCTGTCGGCGAACGAGAATCCGTTCGGGCCGGGCGATCGGGCGGTCGAAGCCTATCGGCGGGCGGGGCACAGTTTGCACCGCTATCCGGGCACCGATCATGCCAGCCTGCGCCGGGCGATTGCCGAGGTGAACGGGCTGGATGCGGGCCGGGTCATCTGCGGCGCCGGGTCGGACGAGGTCATCACCTTTCTGTGCCAGGCCTATGCCGGGATCGGTGACGAGGTCATCCATACCGAGCTCGGTTTTCTGATGTACCGGATCACGACGCTGGCCGTCGGTGCAACGCCGGTAGAGGTGGCGGAGCGCGAGCGGGCGGTGGATGTCGAGGCCATTCTGGCAGCCTGCACCGAGCGCACGCGACTGGTGTTTGTCGCCAATCCGGGCAACCCCAGTGGCACCATGATCGGGGCGGAGGCTTTGGCGCGGCTGGCTGACGGCCTGCCGCCGCGCGCGCTGTTGGTTCTGGACGGCGCTTATGCCGAGTTTGCCGAGGGCTATGACGGCGGCCTGGCACTGATCGAGGCACGCGACAACGTGGTGATGACGCGGACGTTCTCGAAAATCTACGGTCTTGGCGGGCTGCGGATCGGCTGGGGCTACGGGCCGCAGGCGATCATCGATGTGCTGAACCGGATCCGGGGGCCGTTCAATCTGTCCACCACCCAATTGGAAGTGGCCGAGGCGGCGGTGCGCCACCGGGCCCATTATGAGTGGTGTCGGAACGAGAATGCACGGCTGCGGGCCTGGCTGGTGGCGGCCCTGACCGACGCCGGGGTGGCCTGCGACGCCAGCCATGCCAATTTCGTGCTGGCGCGGTTTGCCGGCACCGAGGAGGCCGAGGCTTGCGACGATCATCTGAAAAGCCAGGGGCTGATAGTTCGGCGGGTTGGCGGCTACAAGCTGCCGCATTGCCTGCGGATCACGGTCGGGGATGAAGCCGCCTGCCGCCGGGTGGCGCATGCGGTGGCGCAGTTCAAGGGGCAGCGCTAAGTGACGGTGATTTACCAGAAGGTGGCGCTGATCGGTCTGGGACTGATTGCGGGCAGCATGGCACATGCGATGCGGGCGGCAGGGCTGGCCGGAGAGATCACGGGGTATGCAAGGACCGCCGAGACCCGGGCGGTGGCGCGCGAAATCGGGCTGTGCGACCGCGTCTGTGATACAGCGGCGGCGGCGGTGGCTGCGGCTGATCTGGTGGTGCTGGCAGTGCCGGTGGGCGCGATGGCTGCGGTTGCCGCCGAGATCGGGCCGCATCTGAAGCCGGGGGCAACGGTCACCGACGTCGGCTCGGTCAAGCAGGCGGTGATTGCGGCGGTGGCACCGCACATTCCGGCGGGGGTGCATTTCGTTCCGGGTCATCCGCTGGCCGGGACCGAACATTCCGGGCCGCGGTCCGGCTTTGCCGAATTGTTCCGGAACCGCTGGTGCCTGCTGGTGCCGCTGCCCGGGGCCGATCCGGCGGCGACCGCGCGGCTGCGGACGCTGTGGGAGGCGATGGGAGCGCATGTCGACGAGATGGATGCCGAGCATCACGATCTGGTGCTGGCCGTCACCAGTCACACGCCGCACCTGATTGCCTACACGATGGTCGGCGTGGCCGATGATCTGGGGCGGGTGACCGACAGCGAGGTCATCAAGTACTCGGCGGCCGGTTTCAGGGATTTCACCCGGATCGCGGCGAGTGATCCGACCATGTGGCGCGATGTGTTTCTGAGCAACCGCGAGGCGACGCTGGAGATATTGGGCCGGTTCACCGAGGAGCTGTTCGCGCTGCAGCGCGCGATCCGGACCGGCGACGGGGTGCATCTGCACGAATATTTCACGCGGACACGCGCGATCAGGCGCGGTATCATCGATGCGGGGCAGGATACCGACGCCCCGGATTTCGGACGGGCGAAAGTCAAGGGATGATCTGGCGGGGCCTCTGGGTCGGTCTGGTGCTGGCTGTCGCTGGAAGCGCGGCGGCGGCCGATGCGCCGGCGCAATCGGCGCGACCGGTGGCGCGGCCTGCGGCACTGGCCGGGGTGCCGGTCTTGCCGGTGCTGAACCCTGACAATCCGGCACAAGGGGCGGCGATACCATTCATGGCGGCTGCGGCGGCAACGCTGCCGAACCCCGAGGTGGCCGAAGCCGGGCTGACGCGGTCGCTGGTACCGCGGGCGCGTCCGGCAATCAGAGCCAGTGCGACAGGTGCGGCGGCGCCAGCGGCAGCAAAGCCAGACGTGGCAAAAGCTGCCGATCCTGCGCCTGCCGTGCCCGCCGTGGCGCTGGCCAGCACCAGTGCCGCCGCCATCAGCCCGCTGCCACGCGCCCGCAAGGGGTTGTTCGGGTTCCTGAAGGCCGGGGCCGCCCGCACCCAGCCGGACACCGGGGCAATAACCGGGCGGGCCGGGTCGGTGTGCGGGGTGCCGGGCATCAAGGGCAAGGAACTGCCGCCGATCGTCGCCCGGGTCAAGGGTTGCGGCGTGGCCGATCCGGTGCAGGTGACATCCATCGACGGCGTGGCGTTGACCGAGGCGGCGATCATGGACTGCCCGACCGCCAAGGCGCTGAATGCCTGGGTCACGGGCGCGGTCAAGCCCGCTTTTGGCAACAAGGGTGGCGGGGTCGAGGCGATGCGGGTGGCGGCGCACTATATCTGCCGGACCCGCAACAACCGTCCCGGGGCGCGGATATCGGAGCATGGCAAGGGCAAGGCCATCGACATTTCCGGCATTCTGCTGGCCAGCGGCGCCGAGATCACGGTGGCGGGCGATTATCGGCGCGGGTCCTACAGCAAGGCGATGAAATCGATCCACCGTGCCGCCTGCGGGCCGTTCGGCACCACGCTTGGCCCCGGATCGGACGGCGTGCACGAGGATCATATCCATCTGGATACGGCGGCGTATCGCAGCGGACCCTATTGCAAGTAATCAGAAATTCGGTGCCGGAAACAGCGGCAGACCCGCCAGAATGACGCGGCCGTTGGCGAATCTGACGGGAACGTCAAGCTCTGCCGGGTTATCATCCATGCCTTCGAGCACTTCGAGCGCACGGGTCAGATTGCCGGCAAGGACCGGGTCGACCAGACCGGTGGTCTGTGTCAGCGCCACCATCCGCCGCCAGTCGCGCAGGCGGATGACGATGCCGCCCTCGGCGGTGCCGGAGGCGCCGCGCCGCAGGGTGCCGCTGGCCTGGAGCAGCATGGTGCCCCATTGCAGTTGCAGGCTGGTCAGATTGAGTTCAGACAGGGTCAGGTCGGCTGAGCCCGGGCCCGCCAAGTCCGGGCCGCCGTTGTCAAAGGCAAATCGGTCCAGCGGCCCGGACAATTGCGCAGTCAGGTCAAGCCGCAGGGTTTCGACCGTTGCCGGCAGGGTGCCACCGGGGCCGGCGGTGCCGCTGGCGTTGAGGCTGGCGCGCAAGCCGGGATCGGGGGTCAGGCCCATCAGGTCAAGGCCGACATGGTGGGTGTTAATGTGGCCCGCGACCGGTTCGACGGCAAAGCGCAACTGTTCGGCATCGATGGTCCAGCCGATATCCGAGGTCAGGGTGGGCCGCTCGACGATCAGGATGATCCGGTCCAGCGGCAGGTCGAGGGCGGGCAGAAAGCCGATGCTGGCCTCGGCCTTGCCGTTGGTCAGGGTCAGGGTTTGCGCCGGGGTGACGATCTGCTGGCTGCCGGGTAAGACGGCAATCAGCTTGTGCGGGGCATAGCTCAGCGCCAGCAACTGCACGAACGGTGCACGCCATTGCAGCAGGTCCGGATCGCCAAGCGCCGGTTCGGTGACGGTAAGATCGAAACGGTTGGGAAAGCCCCAGACCTCGGCCGATGCATAGCTGGCGGGGGTACCCTGTGCCGGCAGACCGTCCAGATAGGCGGTCACGCCGGCGTCGAGGGCACGGGAGCCGACGACCCAATAGCCGCCCCAGAGCGCCGACAGGACGACCAGCAGGATTGTCAGCAGCCGCATCGCGCCCCCTTTTCACCGCACCGCACCTGCTGTTTATAGGGGCGGCGGAACAAGGGCCAGTAACATGGGCGAAACACTGTGGGTATTTGGCTATGGATCGCTGATGTGGCATCCGGGCTTTGACTTTGCCGACCGGCAGATTGCCCGGCTGCGCGGCTATCGCCGGACGTTCTGCATGCGCTCGATCCATCATCGCGGCACGGCGGATGCGCCGGGGCTGGTGCTGGCGCTGGACCGGGCGGAACCGGCGGCGTGCGACGGGGTGGCATTCGCGGTGCCGCCGGAGCAGGCCGACGAAACGCTGGCCTATCTGCGCGAACGCGAGCTGATCTCTGCCGCCTATCTGGAGCACGAGGTGGCGCTGGCATTGCAGGACGGGCGACAGGTGCAGGCGCTGGCGTTCGTGGTGGACGCGGATCATGCGCAGTATTGCAGCGGGCTGGACCTGGAGCAGCAGGCGCAGATCATCGCGCGGGCGCGCGGCGGGCGGGGGCCGAATGACGAATATCTGTTCAATACCGTGGCACATCTGGCCGAGCTTGGCGTCCGCGATGACGAGTTGAACTGGATCGCCGACCGAGTGCGCGCAATAGGCCGCACCGGGTGAGGAATCGCGTCAGCGTGACGGAAGGCCCCTGCATTGGCGATTGGCAGCGCAAGTGCTACCGCCTATTGTGCGGCCAACAAAGAAAAGGGTCAGGACCGTTTTGATGGACAAAACCCGGCACGAGGCAGAGCCGTACTTTTCGCAGCCCGTGCGCCAGATCGTGCTGATGTTGCTGGTGGTGGCGCTGGCTGCAACCGGGTTCTATTTTGCCTATCAGTCGCTGTCGCGGGTGTTCGCCGAAAACCCCTATCTGAACAGCTTCATCCTGCTGGTATTCGTCATCGGCGTGGTGACCTGTTTCGTGCAGGTGTTCCAGCTGATTTCCTCGGTGAACTGGATCGAGGATTTCGCGGCGCACCGGCCCGGGCATGAGCTGACCAAGGCCCCCAGCCTGCTGGCACCGCTGGCGGCCCTGCTGCGCTCGCGCGGGGCGCGGATGCAGATATCGTCTTCGTCGTCACGCTCGATCCTCGATTCGGTGGCGACGCGGATCGACGAGTCGCGCGATATCACACGCTATCTGGTCAACCTGCTGATTTTCCTCGGGCTTCTGGGGACGTTCTTTGGCCTTGCCACCACGGTGCCGGCGGTGGTCGACACCATCCGCTCGCTGGTGCCGAAAGAGGGCGAGACCGGGATGGCGGTGTTTGACCGGCTGATGGGCGGGCTGGAGACGCAGTTGGGCGGCATGGGCCAGGCGTTTTCGTCGTCCTTGCTGGGGCTGACCGGGTCATTGCTGGTCGGCATGCTGGAACTGTTCGCCGGGCACGGGCAGAACCGGTTCTACCGCGAACTGGAGGAATGGCTGTCGACGATCACCCGGGTCGGGCTGGCGACCGGCGAAGGCGACGGCGGCGGTGGCGACAGCAGCGGCTTTGCGCAGGTGCTGGACCATATGGCCGACCAGATGGAATCGCTGCAGACCATGTTCGTGCAGTCCGATGTCAGCCGGGCGCTGGTCGATGAGCGGCTGGGGCGGCTGGCCGATGCCGTAGACCGGCTGAGCCAGAAGCTTCAGGAAGACGCGGGGTCGGCGACCACGCTGACCAGGATCGCCGATGGCCAGGAACGGGTGATCACCGCATTGCAGGTGCTGGCGCTGCCGAAAGACGAAGTCAGCGAGGGGGGTGTCGACGCCGAAAGCCGGATGCGCCTGCGCTCGATCGATGTGCAATTGCTGCGGATTCTGGAGGAAATGTCGGTGGGGCGGAGCGAGAGCATCACCGACCTGCGCGGTGATCTGGCGGCACTGACCGCGGCGATCCGCCAGATCGGGCGCGGCCCCGCCCCCGCAGCCCGGAGGGAATGATGGCGCTGTCGCGTCGCGGAGGTCAACGCGAACCCTTGTCGATCTGGCCGGGTTTTGTCGATGCTTTTACCACGCTGCTGCTGCTGGTGATGTTCGTGCTGACCATCTTTCTGGTCGTGCAGTATGCGCTGCGCGACATGATCACCAGTCAGGGCAACGAACTGGACACTTTGTCGGAACAGGTAGCCAGCCTGGCCGATGCCCTGGGGCTGGAACAGCAGGACAATGCCCGGCTGACCGGCGAACTGGATCAGACCGGGATGGCGCTGGCGGGCGAGCGGGCCAAGGGCGCGCTGCAGGCCACCACCATCGCGGCGCTGAGCAGCCAGATCGGCGAGCAACAGGCGGCGCTGGAGGCTAACGCGGCACGGATCACCAGTTTCGAGGCGCAGGTCGCCAGCCTGCTGGCCGAGCGCGACTCGGCACGCGGCGAGGGGGCGCGGCTGACAGCGGATCTGGCCGAGCTGGAGGCGGCCCGGACGACGCTGATCAGCGAGCAGGAGGCGCTGAACCTGGCGTTGGCCAAGGCCCGGACCGAGATCGACGCCCAGACCGAGGCGGCGCGGCTGGCGGCGGCGCAGCGCGAAGCGATCGATGCGATGGTGGCGGATCTGCAAAGCAAGGCCACGGAGCGCGAAGCCTCTTTGGCCGATGCACTGGCGCGGCTGGATCGGGCGACCAGTGAAGGGGCTGACCTAAGCGCACAAGTGGCCACATTGCAGACCAGCCTGAGTGCCGCCGAACAGGCGCGGCTGGCCGAAGCGGCGGCAGCGGTGACGCTGAGCCAGCGGCTGGCGGCGTTGCAGGAAAATCTGTCCGACGCAGAAAAGGCGCGGCTTGCAGAAGCGGCAGAGGCCGCGAGCCTGAGCCAGCGGCTGGCCGAGTTGCAGGCCAGCCTGTCGGAGGCCGAAAAGGCGCGGCTGACCGGACAGGCCGAGGCGGACGCCAAGGCGGCGCGGCTGGCGTTGGCTGAGGCCGATCTGAGTGCGGCGGAACGGGCCCGGCTGGCTGAGGAAGCCGCCGCCGCCGCACTGCGCCAGCGCCTGGCGGCGATGCAGGCCGATCTGTCCGAAGCGGAAAAGGCGCGGCTGTCGGAACAGGCGGCGGCGGCGGCGCTGCGCCAGCGTCTGGCGGCGATGCAGCTGGAATTCGATGCGGCGGAACAGGCGCAACTGGCCGAGCAGGCCGCCGCCGCCGCGTTGCGCGAGCGGCTGGCGGGGATTGGTGCCGAATTGACCGACGCCGAAAAGGCCCGGCTGGCCGAGATGGCCGCCGCGGAGGCATTGCGGGAAAAGCTGCGCAATTCCGAGACGGAGCTGACAGCGATGACGCTGGCGCTGGAGGCGCAACGCAAACAGGCCGAGGACACGTTGACCCTGCTGGCTGCCGCCGACGCGGCGCGGGGCGATCTGGATGCCAGGCTGGCGGCGGCCCTGTTGGCCGAGGAAGCGGCACGGCTGGATGCCGAAGGCCTGCGCGCCGTCCTCGGCCAGGATCGCGCGGCGCTGAATGCCCAGTTGGCAGAAGCGCTGGCGGCCAAGCTGGCGGCACAGCGGCTGGCCCAGACCCGGCTGACCGAGGCCGAGATTCAATCGGCGCTGCTGGCCACCGCCAACCAGCAACTGTCGGAGGTCGAAGCGCAATCGGCCGAAGATGCCCGCAAGCTGGCTCTGCTGAACGAACAGCTGACAGCGCTGTACAGCCAGCTTGGCGCGCTGCAGGTGATCCTGGACGATGCCGCCAGCCGCGATGCAGCGGCAAATGTGCAGATCGAGTCGCTGGGCAGCGAGTTGAACACGGCGCTGGCGACGGTGGCCGCCGAGCAGCGGGCGCGGGCCGATCTGGAAGAGGAAAAGCGGCTGCGGCTGGAGGCGGAGTCCAAGAACCTGGCCAGCTATCGGTCAGAGTTCTTTGGCCGTCTGCGAGAGTTGCTGGCCGGGCGACAGGGCGTGCGCGTGGTAGGCGACCGCTTCGTGTTTTCGTCGGAAGTGCTGTTCGAGCCGGGGTCGGCCGATCTGGCGGCCGAAGGCCGGGCACAGATTGCCGGCGTGGTGCAGACCCTGCAGGAGATCGCCACCCAGATCCCGCCCGAGATCGACTGGATGATCCGGGTCGATGGCCACACCGACACGGTGCCGCAGGTCGGCAGCAAATATGCCAACAACTGGGAACTGAGCCAGGGCCGGGCGCTGTCGGTGGTGCTCTACATGATCAACGAACTGGGGTTTCCCCCTGACCGGGTGGCGGCGACCGGGTTCGGCGAGTTCCGCCCGGCGGTACCGGGTGACAGCCCGGAAGCGCGGGCGCAGAACCGGCGCATCGAGCTGAAGCTGACCGAACGGTAGGCGGATTTTTGGTCCTTGGGACAGTGCGCGCGGGGCGATGCCTCCGGCGGGGATTCTTGCGGCCGGATAGAACCGGGGATCAGGGGGTGATTGTCAGTGTGATGTCAATCCGGTCGATCTCTGCCGACTTTCGGATCAGGCGGGCGCTGCCGGTGTAAGGCCCGGGTGGCCTGGCCGGCAGCGTCAGCCGCTTGCCCACGGCGCGGAACAGGCGGGCTTGCGCCTTGTCTAGGATCACCTGTTGGTCGAGCAGAATGCCGTTCGGCCCGGTGATCGTCAGGTGCACGACATCGCCGCTGCGGCTGCCGAAGATATGGGCCCAGAGCACCAGTGCGGCGGCCGAGGCGGGCAGAGTGGTTGCGGAGGGCAGGCCGGCCTTGATGGCGTCGAACGTGGGAACTTCTGTCGCGAAGCCCCCGTTGATCAGGCCGCCGGGCTGGTAGGCGGGCGGATGTTGCCACAGTGTGGCCAGCGGCGGCTCGCCGCATAGCAGCATGTCGTCGGGGTGGAACGGATCGACCTCGGCGCCGTTGTGGCGCACGCTGAGGTGGACATGCGGGAACTGGGTGTTGCCGGACAGGCCGATCTGGCCAAGGATGGCCCCCATCGCCACGCGCTGACCGGGTTCGGCGGCGATACTGCCCTGTTTCAGGTGGCAATACTGGGTTTCCCAGCCGCCGCCGTGGTCGATGACCAGACCGTTACCGCATTCCTTGCCAGTGATGTCTGGGGCGCCGGGGCTGCCCGTTGCGATATCGGGCATTGCGTCGCGCACACCCTTGACCGTACCGGGGGCGGCAGCGATGACGTTGACGCCGGCTTGCATCATGGTCAGGCTGGGCAGGGCGAAATCGGTGCCGGAATGGCCGTCATAGGACAGGAGGCCGCAGGTGAAATCCGCAGCGCCCGGTCCGGGATCGCGGTCCATGTATTGCTGGATGAAGCAGGTCGTGGTCAGATCGCAGTCGAGCGGCGGGTTCAACAGGATGTCGCGCGCTGCCACCGGCGCGGCCCAAAGGGCTGCACAAAGGGCGGCAGCGGCGGCAGCGCGGTAGAACGGGCTGGCCGGGTTCACTCTGCCGTCAGGAGCGGCGGCTTGTTGCCGGTCAGGCGCGGTTTCTGCGGTTCCTCGATCACTAGATCGATCTTGCCGTCCTTGAGCCCGACCTTGACGACGCCGCCTTTCAAAAGCTTGCCGAACAGCAACTCCTCGGCCAGCGGCTTCTTGATATGCTCCTGGATCACGCGGGCCAGCGGGCGCGCGCCCATCCGGTCATCGTAGCCCTTGTCGCCCAGCCAGGCGGCGGCTTCGGGCGACAGCTCGATATGGACGTTGCGGTCCATCAGTTGCGCCTCCAGCTGCAGCACGAACTTTTCGACCACCTGCATGATGACCTCTTTCGGCAGCGGCGCGAAGGAGATCACGGCGTCGAGGCGGTTGCGAAACTCGGGCGTGAAGGTGCGCTCGATCGCGGCGGTATCCTCGCCCGTGCGGCGTTCGCGGCCGAAGCCGATGGCGGATTTCGCTTGCTCGACCGCGCCGGCGTTGGTGGTCATGATCAGGATGACGTTGCGGAAATCGACCGAGCGGCCGTTGTGGTCGGTTAGTTTGCCGTGGTCCATCACCTGCA
>JANNRR010000134.1:0-17122 GCA_031401675.1 Paracoccaceae bacterium | reverse complement strand
TCAGATCAACATGACGGCGTAGCAGATCAGCGAGGGCAGTAATCACGGGTCGGTCCATCGGGCGCTCCTTTGGCGAGGAAGAGTCCGACACAAAACCACCTCTCACTGCCCTCGCCAACCCCTGCTGTCGTGTAGTGTGGGAAGAATTAACCTGACGGGTCCGGTGGGTGCCCGATTGGGCTTCGGGGGAACCCGGATTTTTGGGTCGCAAGGGGCGGTTTTGCGGTTGGGGCGGCAGGTTTCATCGGGCTGCGACCCAGCTCCATGGATGGACAATGCGGCCTTGGGCGCGACAGGCATGGCGGGTTTGAGCCCAAGGCGGTCATTCCAGAAAGACCCTTTGCCCGGAATCAAGGCGCGGCACGCGCCGCCGGGCAGCGCCCGACCGCCCCCTCGGGCGGGCGCTTCTGTGACGCCACGAGCTAGAACATCTACAGGAGGGACTCAACCATAAAGCGCCTAGAACATGCATCGCTGCGCCCACCCGGCGGTCAGGCGCTGCCCTCGTTCCGATCACACGGCTCGATGACTGGTTTGTCCGCAGGGCCGCCATCCACGGGCAGTGCGGCGACATCTTTTTTCGGAGCGCGCAAATCGCGCGTTTTGCGGGATTTTCCGGAAGCCGACGCTTGGAAACGCAGTGGCCCTGGGTGAGGGAAGGGGTTTCCCTGATGGGAGACGGGAGAGATTTCGGGCGGTGAATTTGCGGTTGGCGGTACAGTGCAGGAAAACAAGGCGGGAGGGAGCCGGAGGCGAGGATGGCGCGAAATGTCGCAGGGGTGGGGGACGGGCGAGAATAGCGTGGTGGCGGTCAAATTTACGTGTCCTTAGCGGTTGCGGCATGGCGGAGGCTCTGCTATTACCGCGCCGGTTTCAGGTGTCAGCCGTCACGTTGACGCCACAGGATATCTCTAGCCTGTTCAGGACTGGGGAACCAAAATCGAAAGGGTGGACGTGTCCGAACCAGCTTCGATATCGACCGGCATCGCCGCGCGTTACGCCACCGCTTTGTTCGAGCTGGCACGGGAGGGCGGCGCGCTGGCGGCGCTGGAGGCCGATGTATCGGCGCTGTCGGTGGCGCTGAGCGAAAGTGCCGATTTCCGGGCACTGATCAGCTCGCCCGTCTACAGCCGCGACGATCAGGCCGGAGCGATTGCCGCCCTGGCGAAAAAGATGGGTCTGTCGGGGCTGTTCAGCAACACGCTGGGACTGATGGCGGGCAATCGCCGGCTGTTCGTGCTGCCCAATCTCCTGGCCGTCCTGCGCGACCGCATTGCCGAGGAAAAGGGCGAGGTAACCGCCGAGGTGACGGCCGCCAGCGCGCTGAGCGCCGCCCAATCCGCCAAACTGGCCAAATCGCTGACCGCGTCGTTTGGCAAGACCGTGAAATTGAATGTTGCCGTCGATCAGTCGCTGATCGGCGGACTTGTCGTCAAAGTGGGCTCCAAGATGATCGACACCTCGATCAGATCAAGGCTCGCAGCCCTGCAGAATAAAATGAAAGAGGTCGGATAATGGGTATCCAAGCTGCTGAGATTTCCGCGATCCTGAAAGAGCAGATCAAGAATTTCGGCCAGGAGGCCCAGGTGGCCGAAGTCGGTCGCGTGTTGTCCGTCGGTGACGGGATCGCGCGGGTGCATGGGCTGGACAACGTCCAGGCCGGCGAAATGGTCGAGTTTCCGGGCGGCATTCGCGGCATGGCGCTGAACCTCGAGGTCGACAACGTCGGCATCGTGATTTTCGGCGACGACCGCTCGATCATGGAAGGCGATGTGGTCAAGCGGACCAAGAGCATCGTCGACGTGCCGGCCGGCGATGGCCTGCTGGGCCGGGTGCTGGACGGTCTGGGCAACCCGATCGACGGCAAGGGCCCGCTGGTCAGCAGCGAACGCCGGGTGGCGGACGTGAAGGCACCGGGCATCATCCCGCGCAAGTCGGTGCATGAGCCGATGGCGACGGGGTTGAAATCGGTGGACGCGATGATCCCGATCGGTCGCGGTCAGCGCGAACTGATCATCGGCGACCGCCAGACCGGCAAGACCGCTTTGGCGCTGGATACGATCTTGAACCAGAAGGCCTATAACGAGGCCGCCGGCGACGACGAGAGCAAGAAGCTGTACTGCATCTATGTCGCCATCGGGCAGAAACGCTCGACCGTGGCGCAATTGGTGAAGAAGCTCGAGGAAACCGGGGCGATCAAATACACGATCATCGTGGCGGCCACCGCGTCGGACCCGGCACCGATGCAGTTCCTGGCGCCCTATTCGGCAACCGCGATGGCGGAGTTCTTCCGCGACAACGGCCGCCATGCGCTGATCATCTATGATGACCTGTCCAAGCAGGCCGTGGCCTACCGGCAGATGTCGCTGCTGTTGCGCCGCCCGCCGGGCCGCGAAGCCTATCCGGGCGACGTGTTCTATCTGCACTCTCGTTTGCTGGAGCGTTCGGCCAAGATGGGGGATGCGTTCGGCAACGGCTCCTTGACCGCACTGCCGATCATCGAGACCCAGGCAGGCGACGTGTCGGCCTATATCCCGACCAACGTGATCTCGATCACTGACGGGCAGATCTTTCTGGAAACCGAACTGTTCTATCAGGGCGTGCGTCCGGCGGTGAACACCGGTCTGTCGGTTTCCCGCGTGGGCTCAGCCGCACAGACCAGCGCGATGAAGTCGGTAGCGGGCAAGGTCAAGCTGGAACTGGCGCAGTACCGCGAAATGGCGGCGTTTGCACAGTTCGGGTCCGACCTTGATGCCTCGACCCAGGCGCTGCTGAACCGGGGCGCGCGGCTGACCGAACTGATGAAGCAGGCGCAGTACGCGCCGCTGACCAACGCCGAGATTGTCTGCGTGATCTTTTCGGGCACAGCGGGCTATCTGGACAAGGTGCCGGTCAAGGATGTCAGCCGCTACGAGGCCGGGCTTTTGAAGCACCTGCGCGCCAACGCCAAGGATCTGCTGGCCGACATCACGGCGAATGACCGCAAGGTGGCGGGCGATCTGGAAAAAAGCATTCGGGCGACCATCGAAGCCTTTGCCAAAGACTTCGCCTAAGGGCGGCGGGGGGATCAGATGCCAAGTCTGAAGGCGCTAAAAAACCGGATCGCCAGCGTCAAGAACACGCGCAAGATCACGAAGGCCATGCAGATGGTGGCGGCGGCGAAACTGCGCCGCGCCCAGGACGCGGCGGAAGCGGCGCGGCCCTATGCCGAGCGGATGACGGCGGTGATGGGCGGGCTGGCGGCTTCGGTCGGCACCTCGGCCGGGGCACCGCGACTGCTGTCGGGGACCGGGGCCGACAAGGTGCATCTGCTGGTAGTGATGACGTCCGAGCGCGGGCTGTGCGGCGGCTTCAACTCGACCATCGTGCGGCTGGCGCGGGCGCGGGCCAATGAACTGCTGGGGCAGGGCAAGACCGTCAAGATCCTGACGGTCGGGAAAAAGGGCCGCGAGCAGATGCGGCGCGACCATGGCCAGTATTCGGTCGGCCATATCGACATGTCCGAGGTCAAGCGCGTGGGATATGTGAACGCACAGACCATCGCGCGCGATGTGCTGGCGCGGTTCGAGGCCGGCGAGTTCGATGTGGCGACGCTGTTCTACAACCGGTTCCAGTCGGTGATGGCACAGATTCCGACGGCGCTGCAGGTGATCCCGGCAAGGTTCGAAGCGGCCGGGGTGTCGACGGTTTATGACTATGAACCCAGCGAGGAAGCCATTCTGGCCGACCTGCTGCCGCGCGCCGTGGCGACGCAGGTGTTCACCGCGCTGCTGGAAAACGGCGCATCGGAGCAGGGCGCGCGGATGAGCGCCATGGACAATGCCACGCGCAACGCGGGCGACATGATCGACCGGCTGACCATCGTCTACAACCGCTCGCGGCAGGCCTCGATCACCAAAGAGCTTATCGAAATCATTTCGGGCGCCGAGGCGCTCTGAGAAACCCGGAGAGACACCATGGCAGCAGCTGTCGGCAAAATCACGCAGATCATCGGGGCCGTCGTGGACGTGCAGTTCGAGGACGAGCTTCCCGCCATTCTGAACGCGCTGGAAACCAGCAACAACGGCAAGCGGCTGGTGCTGGAAGTGGCGCAGCATCTGGGCGAAAACACCGTGCGTGCGATCGCGATGGATGCGACCGAAGGTCTGGTGCGCGGTGAAAAGGTGACCGACACCGGCCAGCCGATTTCGGTGCCTGTGGGTGATGGCACGCTGGGGCGGATCATCAACGTGATCGGCGACCCGATCGACGAAAAGGGCCCGGTCAAACACACCGAACGCCGCGCCATCCACCAGCCGGCACCGCCGTTTGCCGATCAGGCCACCGATGCGCTGATCCTGGTCACCGGGATCAAGGTGATCGACCTGCTGGCACCCTATTCGCGCGGCGGCAAGATCGGGCTGTTCGGCGGTGCCGGTGTCGGCAAGACCGTGCTGATCCAGGAACTGATCAACAACGTCGCCAAGGTGCATTCGGGCTATTCGGTGTTCGCCGGGGTCGGCGAGCGGACGCGCGAGGGCAACGACCTCTACCACGAATTCATCGAATCCGGCGTCATCAACATCGATGATCTGGAAAAGTCGAAGGTTGCGCTGGTCTATGGCCAGATGAACGAGCCGCCGGGCGCGCGCCTGCGGGTGGCGCTGTCGGGGCTGACGCTGGCCGAACAGTTCCGCGACCAGTCGGGCACCGACGTGCTGTTCTTTGTCGACAACATCTTCCGCTTTACCCAGGCCGGTTCCGAAGTGTCGGCGCTTTTGGGGCGGATTCCGTCCGCCGTCGGTTATCAGCCGACGCTGGCCACCGACATGGGGGCGCTGCAGGAACGCATCACCTCGACCAAGGCGGGCTCGATCACATCGGTTCAGGCGATCTATGTGCCCGCCGACGACCTGACCGACCCGGCGCCCGCCACCTCGTTCGCGCACCTTGACGCGACCACGGTGCTGTCACGCTCGATCTCGGAACTGGGGATTTATCCGGCGGTGGACCCGCTGGACAGTACCAGCCGCATCCTCGATCCGTTGGTGGTTGGTCAGGAGCATTACGACGTCGCCCGTTCGGTGCAGGGCATGCTGCAGCGCTACAAGTCGCTGCAGGACATCATCGCCATTCTGGGGATGGACGAATTGAGCGAAGAGGACAAGCTGACCGTGGCCCGCGCCCGCAAGATCCAGCGTTTCCTGTCGCAGCCGTTCGACGTGGCGCAGGTCTTCACCGGTTCGCCGGGTGTGCAGGTGCCGCTGGAAAAGACCATCGCGTCGTTCAAGGCGGTGGTGGCGGGTGAGTATGACCATCTGCCGGAGGCCGCCTTTTACATGGTCGGCGATATTGAAGAAGTGAAAGCCAAGGCGGCGCGCCTGGCGGCTGCGGCAGCCTGAGGGGTTCGAAATGGCCAATACGCTGCAGTTTGACCTGGTGTCGCCCGAACGTCGGCTGGCGTCGTCGCAAGCGACCGAGGTGCAGATCCCGGGTGCCGATGGCGACCTGACGGCGATGGCCGATCATGCCCCGGTGATCACCAGCCTGCGGCCCGGCCTGTTGAAGGTGATCGGCCCGGCGGGAACCAGCACCTATGCCGTTACGGGGGGCTTTGCCGAAGTGACCGCGACCAGCACCTCGGTTCTGGCCGAGGGCGCGGTGCCGGTTGCCGAAGTGACCAGCGCGATGATGGATCAGTTGATCGCCGACGCCACTGCGGCCGCCGGCAAGGCCAGCGGCGACGCCAGAGATGTGGCCGACAAGCTGGTTGCCGACTTTCAGGCGCTGCGCGCGGCGGTGGGAGTCTGAATCCTTTGAGGAGTCTGACTCTTTTGAGGAGTCTGGCCCTTTTGCGGTAACTGTTTGACAAGGGCCCCGGATTGACCGGGGCCCTTGTCTTTATTGGCTCCCAGTTTGGCCCTGTTTGGGTGATAAGCCTTGGGAAACGGGATGCAGAATGAAGCGGCTCAGAACAAACTCTGTCGGAATAGATCAGGGATCGACGATCCTGTTTTCTGATTTCGAGGATGGCGGCAAGATGTGGACCGGTCACGGCCCGCGTGAAGTCCGCCGCCCGGTGCGGTATTCCGTGCCGTTTCGCATGGTGCCTGCCGTGATGGTCGGGGTGACGATGTGGGATCTGGATCAGAAGACCAATCAGCGCAGCGACATATCGGCGGAGAACATCACCGAGACCGGTTTTGACATCGTGTTCAAGACCTGGGGCGACACCCGCGTGGCGCGCATCCGGGCCGACTGGATCGCCATAGGCGCCCTGCCGGACGAGGATGACTGGGAGATCGAGTGAGGCTTCCGGCTGGTTTTCCCAAGAAGAACAGGACCTTTGATGGCTCCGCCGGGGATATTTTCAGAACAAAGAAACCGGGTATTCCTCAGCCATTCACGGCCGCGAATACATGCCCTCGTAGATCGGCAGCAGCGTATCCACCTCGAACAGCGACGACACCGAGGTGCCGTTCCAGATGTTCAGGATGGCCTGGGCGAACATCGGCGCGGTCGGGACGATGCGGATGTTCTTCGCGGCTCTGACCTCGTCGGTCGGCTCGATGCTGTCGGTGATCACCAGGCTTTTCATCACCGAATTGCCGACCCGCGCGACGGCCTGCCCCGAAAGCACACCATGGGTGATGTAGGCGTGCACTTCGGTGGCGCCGGCGGCGATCAGGGTGTCGGCGGCCTTGCACAGCGTGCCGGCGGTGTCGCAGATGTCGTCGACTATGATGCAGGTCTGTCCCGACACGTCGCCGATCACCGTCATTTCGGCGACCTCGCCCGGTTTTGTCCGGCGCTTGTCGACGATGGCCAGATGGCAGTCGATGCGTTGCGCCAGTTCGCGGGCGCGGGCGACGCCGCCGACATCGGGTGACACCACGGTGATGTTGCGCAGGCGGTCCTTGAAATGGTGCTGGATGTCGAGCGCGAAAATCGGCGCGGCATAGAGGTTGTCGACCGGGATGTCGAAGAACCCCTGAATCTGCGTGGCGTGCAGATCCAGGGTCAGGATGCGCTCGATCCCGGCGACGGTCAGCAGGTTGGCCACCAGCTTGGCCGAAATCGGGGTGCGGGCCTTGGACCGGCGGTCCTGTCGGGCATAGCCGAAATAGGGGATGACGGCGGTGATGCGGGCGGCTGACGACCGGCGCAGCGCGTCGGTGATGATCATCAGTTCCATCAGGTTGTTATTGGCCGGGTTCGAGGTCGGCTGGATGATGAACATATCCTCGCCACGGACATTCTCGAACACCTCGACAAAGATCTCCTGATCGTTGAAGCGCTCGACCCTTGCCTCGACCAGATTGACCGACATGCCGCGGTGCATCGACATGCGCCGCGCGATGGCGTTGGCAAGGGTGCGGTTGGCATTGCCGGCGATCAGCTTGGGTTCGTTCATGACGGGCATGGTTGGGGGTCCTGGCAGGGTCCGAAACGGGGAGCCGTCACGGAATCGTAACGTTGACACCGCTTATCACCCGGATAGGGTCTTGCAAACCGTGACCGGAAAGGGCGTGGCCAAATGGCTCATATCGAATATTTTCTGGGGACGATTTCGCCCTATACCTATCTGGCCGGGACGCGGGTGGAGGCGATTGCGGCGCGGCATGCGGCAACGATCCGCTACAAGCCGCTGGATCCGATTGCGCTTTTCCCGCGCACCGGTGGCTTTGCGCCGAAGGACCGGCATCCGAGCCGGATGGCTTACCGCACGCAGGAATTGCGCCGGCAGGCGGCGCGGCTGGGGATGCCGTTGAACCTGAAGCCGATGTACTGGCCGGTCAATCCGGCGCCGTCATCGTTTGCGGTGATTGCCGCGCAAACTGCCGGCAGTGGCGATGTGGGCGCACTGGCGCATGCCTTTGCCCGCGCCTGCTGGGCCGAGGAGCGCAACATCGCCGAGGATGAGGTGGTGCAGCAGGTGCTGGCGGAACAGGGGCATGATCCGAAGCTGGCCGACCGGGGCATGCTGGTGGCGGCCGAGGCCTATGCCAGCAACCTGGAAGAGGCGGTGCGGATCGGGGTCTTTGGCGTGCCGTTCTACATCGTCGGAAACGAGATGTTCTGGGGGCAGGACCGGCTGGACGATCTGGACCTACATCTTGGCAGCCTGTCTCCGGCCTGAAGGCCGCCGGTTCAGGACCGGATCAGGTCCAGGAACCGGTCGACGTCGTCATCGCTGGTGCACCAGCTGCAGACCAGCCGGGCCGACAGCGGCACAGCGTCCGGGCCGTCCATCGACTGGCTGAACGGTGCCAGACTGTATTGGGCGCCCTGGGCTTTTGCCTGACGGTGCCGCCCGCGCGGCCAGGCGGCAAAGACCGCATTCGCCTCGGTCGGGTGCACCAGAGAGCCGCCCGGGATTGTGGCGAAGCCCTGCGACAGCCGGGCGGCGGCGGCGTTGGCCTGACGCGCCAGCGTCAACCACAGATCGTCGGTCAGATAGGCCAGCATCTGCGCCGACAGATAGCGGTGCTTGGAAAACAGGTGCCCGGCGCGTTTGCGGCGCAGTTCGAACTCCCACGCCTTGGCGGGATCAAAGATCACCACCGCCTCTACCCCCATCAGGCCGTTCTTGGTGCCGCCGAACGACAGCATGTCGATGCCGGCTTTCCAGGTCAGTTCTGCGGGCGTGCAGCCAAGCGCCACCAGGGCATTGGCAAAACGCGCGCCGTCCATGTGGCAGGGCAGGCCGTGCGCCTTGGCCAGCCCGGTCAAGGCCCGGATCTGGTCAGGACTGTAGACCGTGCCGTTTTCGGTGACATTGGTCAGGCTGAGCATGGACCTTTGCACGTCGTGCACGCTGCCGTCGCCGGCGGCAAGGGCACGGGCCAGACTGTCAGGGGACATCCTGGCATGCGCTCCGTCGATCAGCACCAGCTTGGCACCGCCGGTAAAGAACGCCGGCGCGCCGCACTCGTCAACCTCGACATGCGCATCGCGGTGACAGAAGACCGCACCCCAGGGTGGCGTGCAGAGGGCCAGCGAAAGGGCGTTGGCGGCGGTGCCGGTGGCGACAAGGTAGACGGCGGCGTCCGGGGCCCCGAAGACCTGGCGCAGGCGGCTGCGGGCCGCCGACATCAGGGTGTCGTCACCATAAGGCGTGGCGTAGCCCTGATTTGCCTGGGCCAGCGCGTCCATCACCTCGGGGGCGACCGGTGCGGTATTGTCGGACGCGAAGAACACTCAGATATCCCCTTCGATCACGTAGTCTTCCCAGTCTTCTTCCGCCACATCGAACTCCGGCACTGTCCAGCCGCGCACCGATTGCCCGGCGCGGTGCACCGACTCGGGGTCGCCGGACAACAGCGGATGCCAGTCAAAGAGCGGCTTGCCCTCGTGCAGCAGTTTGTAGGCGCAGGTCGCGGGCAGCCAATAGGCGATTTTCGGCAGGGTCTTCGGGGTCAGGACCACGCATTCCGGCACATACTGCCGTCGGGTGGCATATTGCCCGCAGTGGCAGCTTTCACCGTCCAGCAGGCGGCAGGCAATACGGGTAAAGGCCACCTGACCGGTGTCCTCATCCTCGAGTTTGTTCAGACAGCACTTGCCGCAGCCGTCGCACAGCGCCTCCCATTCCGCCGGGTTCAGCGACCGGAGCGGGCGTTCCCAGAAGCGGGGGGCCAGGCCGGTGCGGTGGATCGGGTCTGTCATCGGCAGCCTTTGTGGCGGGGCCGGAGCCTCCGGCGGAGATACTTCCAGAACAAAGAAGGGTCAGAGAGACGTCAGGATCTGGCGGGCCATGTCGCAATCGGCCTGCATCTGGGCAAGGAAGGCATCGAGCGAGGCGAACGTCGCCTCGGGCCGCAGGAAGTCGACGAGGGCGACGGACAGGGACTGGCCATAGAGATCGCCCGTGAAATCAAGCAGGTAAGTTTCCAGGTTGGGCTGGTTGTCCCCGAACATCGGCCGGGTGCCAAGCGATGCGGCCCCGAAATAGCTGCCGGTCTGCGGTCCGGTCAGCACGTCGGCCTTGACTGCGTAGATGCCGAGGCGCGGCAGGTGCAGGCCGGTCAGTGCCATGTTGGCGGTGGGAAAGCCCAAGGTGCGCCCGCGCTTCTCGCCGTGGATCACCGTGCCTTCGATCCGGTGCCAGTGGCCGAGCATGGCGGCGGCATCGCGGGGGCGGCCATCCGACAGTGCGGCGCGGATCGAGGTTGACGACACTTCGGTGCCGCCGTGTGCGACCAGATCGGCGATGGTGGTGGCAAAGCCCAGCGCGGATCCAATGGCGGCAAGGTCGGTGGCGGTGCCGGTGCGGCCCTTGCCGAAGCGGAAATCCGTGCCGACCACGACCTGCCGGACGCCGAGGCCAAGGGCCAGGACGTCGCGGACAAAGGCTTCGGCGGTCATGCCGGCCAGCGCGGCGGTGAAGGGCAGCTGATACAGATGGCTGACGCCAAGCTTTTCCAGCCGGTGCGCGCGGGAGGCGGCGTTCATCAGCCGGAAGGCCGGGGCCACGGGGTTGAAGAACTGGCGCGGGTGCGGCTCGAATGTCAGGATGCCAAGCGGGGCGTCAAGGCGGCTGGCAGCGGTACGGGCCAGGTCGATCACCGCCTGGTGGCCAAGATGCACCCCGTCAAAGTTGCCCAAGGCGAGAGCGGCTCCGCGGTCGGTCGGGGCAAGCCCCTGCCAATGTTCAACGATCCGCATCATCCCCCTGCGGCGGGGGTGCCCGCCTGTGTCAGTCAAACTTCCGGCTGGGTGCCAGTACCAGCGCCTCGCCCTTCAGGACGACCGTATTACCCACGGAGCAGGCACATTCAAGGGTGACACGCCGTCTGGCAGGATCGATTGCCGTCACCGTGACCCAGGCGCGGACCGAATCGCCGGGGCGCACCGGCGCCAGAAACTTCAGGCTTTGCCCCAGATAGACCGACCCATGGCCCTGCAACTGCTCGCCGATGACGGCCGAGATCAGCCCGGCAGTCAGCATGCCGTGCGCGATCCTTCCACCAAATATGGTGTCCCGGGCGTAGCTCTCATCCAGATGCACCGGGTTGCGGTCGGTTGTCACCTCGGCGAACAGCGCGATGTCGCGGTCGGTGATCTGCTTGGACAGGTGCCGGGTCATGCCGATTTCGATGTCTTCGATGCAGATGGTGCCGCGGGGCAGGTTGTGATCAAGCGAGGTGTCGAGCATCGGGGCAACCTTTGACTGCAGCAGCGCGGGGTCGCGGGTCGGCAGGGGCCGCCCGGCGGGCAATTCGCCGCGCAAGAAATTTACCAATAGCCATCGAAAATAGCAACTTTATTTCCGCAGAAAATCTGCGCTACGCTACCGCAGCCGCCCGATAGCCGCTGTTGGTGTCTGCGCGTTCTGGTCAAGCCAGCGCTGCAGCAGGGCCGGGTCGGGGTGTTCGGGGTCGGGCCCAAACTGGTCTGCGGCAAGCCCGCCGGTGACGAAAAGGGTGTCGAGGCCCTCGGCCAGACCGCCGGCCACGTCGGTGCCAATGCCGTCGCCGACACACAGAATCCGGTCCTCGTCGATGCCAAGGGCGGCGATGCGGTTGCGGGCCAGATCGTAGATCGGCGGGTGCGGCTTGCCGAAATACAGGCTGGTGCCGCCGATCTGGTCAAAGAGCTGCGCCAGCGCGCCGGCACAATAGATGCGGCGGTCGCCGAGATCGACCACAATATCGGGGTTGGCGCACAGGAGTTTCAGACCACGCGCCTTGGCCGCAAGCAGGGTGCCGCGATAATCCTCGGGGGTGTCGGCATCCTCGTGGAACGGGCCGGTACAGACGATGCCCTCGGCTTTCTCTAGCGGCACCCGGGTGATGCCGGGGGCGGCGGCAAACAGACCGTCATCCTTGTCCGGGCCAATGTGATAGACCTTCGTTCCAACCAGTCCGGCGATCAGACCGGCCTGCGCGGCATCGCCGGAAGACACCACGATATCATAGGCATCGGGCGTGATCCCCAGCCGGTCAAAGCCCGCGATCACCTGCGGCGAAGGCCGTGGGGCGTTTGTCATCAGGACGACAAGGCCGCCCTGATCACGGTAGCGGCGCAGCGCTGACAATGCCGCAGGGTAGGCGGTCTGGCCATTGTGCAGGCAGCCCCAGAGGTCGCAGAACAGGGCGTCATAGCTTTGGGTGATATCGGACAGCGACGAAATCAGGCGGGTCATGGCGGAAAATCCCTGTGCAGAAACCATGCACATTTCATGCACGTTTCATGCATACGAATGTGCTCGGAAGGTGCGGCACAGTAGCGGTGCCGCCACCGGACGGATCACAGCTTCAGGTTCGGGATGATCTGCTTCTTGCGGCTCATGATGCCGGGCAGAACCACGGTGTCACCGCTGACCCTGGCACCGAAGCTTTTCTCGGCGATGGTCTTTACCAGATCGTTCGGCACCAGAAGCGTGGCTTCTTCACGCAGGATGTCGATGACGAACAGCAGGACCTGATCGGCCCCGTCGGCTTTCGCCACCGCCGGCATCGCAGCCATCAGGCTGGCCTTGCGGTCCAGCACCACCGACGGCGCCGTGGTTTCCAGCACCGAAATCCGCAATTCCTTGCCGTCGATGTTGTATTCCTTGCTGTCCATCCGCAGCAGTTCGGCGTCGCTGAAGGCCGACACGTCGGATTTCGCGGCAAACATCTGGGCGGCATAGGCCGGGATGTCGATGCCAAGACCGGTCGCCAGCGCCTCGGCCACCGCGCGGTCATGCGCCGTGGTGGTGGGCGAGCGAAACGCCAGCGTGTCGGACAGGATGCACGACAGCATCGCCCCCTTGATCGCCCGTGGTGCCCGGGCCAGATCGGCCCCGATCAGATCGTGCATGATGGTGGCGGTACAGGCCAGCGGGCGCATGGTGATATCGATCGGGCTTTTGGTCTTGATGCCGCCGACCAGCATGTGATGGTCGATGATCGCCAGAATGTTGGCGTCGTTGATCCCGGCGGGCAGTTCGGCGGGGTTGTTGGTGTCGACGATCACCACCTCGGCACCGGCTGCGATGTCGGCGATGATGGCGGGCTTGGTCAGGTCCCATCGGTTCAGGACGAACAGCGCCTCGGTGTTGGGTTCGCCCAGCAGTTTCGCGGTGGCGGGCGTGCCCTTCACTTCAGACAGATACCAGGCCCAGATCAGGGGCGAGCCGGTGCTGTCGGTGTCGGGGGATTTGTGGCCGAAGACTTGGATCATGGAATGCTTCCGGATGGGTGGGTGGGGTTGCGCGCCTTATAGGCAGGCGCGGCACGGTTGTCACGCCACCGACGGCGCAAGGCGAGACAAAGCTGCCGCGCAGCGGCTGCAGGGCCCAGGTGGAAGCAGGGAGGTTGGCCGAATCGGCAAACAGGTATAGTATGATCGGATTGACGCGATGATTTTTGGAGGAAGGCATGACCAGATTTCTGATTACCAATGTCTATGACGGGTTGAATTTGCGGCAGACCCCGTCGACCAGCGGCACCCTGATCACCAACATGAAATTCGGCACGCAGGTCGAACTGGTCGCCGAAACCGGTACCAAGTGGAAACAGGTCCGGGTGCTGGGTGCGGGACCGGTGCTGCAGAGTTTTGCATCGGATATCTACCTGACCGAAGTGAAAAGCGATGCGGTGGCGCGGCTGATCCAGTCGGCTGCGTTCTATTGGGAGCTGTTTGACCGGGGGGCCGGGCAGGAGGGCACCGAGCCGTTCAAGGGCCACGTGCTGAAGATGTGGGACGATCTCGGCGGTGGACGGCCGCCCGGGGACAACACCAGTCATGACGACTGGCCGTGGTCTGCTGCCGGGATGAGCGCATTTGTCCGCCGGGCTGGCGGCTATTCCGGCTTCAAGTTCAGCGCCGGGCATTCGAGCTACATTCACGACAGCATCGCCAAGAAGCAGGCCGGACAGGAGGCACCGTTCTGGGGGTTCAGGATCACCGAGCAACGGCCCGAAGTCGGCGATCTGGTGGCGCAATGGCGCAGGGTGCGGCGCACATACGACTTTGCCGCCGCGAATGACTCGTTTTCCTCGCACACCGACGTGGTGTGCCAGATCGTGAATGGCACGGTCCGGGCGATCGGGGCAAATGTCGGCGACACGGTCGGCGTCAAGGTTTACCGCCTGACAGCGCAGGGTTTTCTGGCCGGCGAGCGCAACGAGATTGCGATCATGCGGAACCGGGCGACCTGAGCGAGCCGGTCAGCCGAAGACGGCGGCGGCGATATCCTCGCGGAACGGGCCGTTGCACCCCTCCCACAGGGTATTGGTGCAGGTGACGACGCTGGTCTGGCTGGCGGGGTCGATCATCCAGTTGTGACCCCAGGCGCCGCCCCAGTCGACGGTGCCCGCCGGTACCGAGAATTGCGCGCTGACCGGGTCGATGGTGACGGCACCAAGAAAGCCGAAGCGCTTGCCGGCGTCGGTGGCGCGCCGGGGCAAGTCGCCGATCTGGTTGGCCAAGGCGGCATCGCGGGTGGCGGGTGTCAGGATGCTGCCGCCGCGAACCGCCTCCAGCAGTTTCATGACGTCTGCGGCGGTTCCGGCCATGCCGGCACCGCCGGATTGCGGCGCCTCCGGCTGAAAGATCCGCAACGACGAGAAAACGGAGACGCTGCCATCGTCGTGCGGCACTTTGTGCAGATCGGCCATGCGATGGGGCGGGGTGCCGTCGAAATAATGCGGCACCAGCCGGGTCGGATCAGTCACGCCAAAGGCGGTGTCGGTCATGCCAAGCGGGCCGGTGACATAGCGCGCCACCGTCTCGGCCAAGGTGGCGCGGTTGATGGCGGCGATCACCCCGCCCAGCACATCGATCGACATGCCGTATTCCCAGCCGGTGCCGGGGGCGAAGACCAGCGGGTGCTTTGCCAGACGGCGCAGGTTTTCGGTCAGCGGCATCAACGGGCCGCTGAGGCCGTCGGCGACATCGTCGGGCACATCGTAGTTGAGACCCGAGGAATGGGTCAGCAACTGCCGGATCAGGATGTCGGGGCGGCTGCCGTCGGGGGCAGGGGGCGTGAAATAGGGCAAGTACTTCGTGACCGGATCATCGAGCGACAAAAGCCCGAGGTCGACCATGTGCAGTGCGGTGGTGGCGACGATCGGTTTGGTTACCGAGGCCAGACGGAAGATCGCATCCTGCGCCATGGCGCGCCCCGCCTCGCGGTCGGCCAGCCCGGCGGCGCGGGCGTAAACGGGTTGGCCCTGCTGGCTGACCAGCACGACGCAGCCGACGATGCGGCTGCCAAGGGCGGCGTCGATGGCGGCGTCGATGCGGTGCTGAAGCGTCATGGCATGTCCTGTCGGCTGGGCTGTCCGGCCCTTGTTGCCGATTTGCGGTCAGAGCGGAAGCCTTGTCAGTTCATAGCCGGATTTTGCCAGCAGGTTCAGCACGCCAAGATCACCCGACAGATGCGCCGCGCCGACGGCAACCACCACGTCGGCACCCTCGACCGCCGGTTGCAGCACCGCCATCCAGGACTGGTTGCGCCCGGTCAGAAGGGCGCGTTCCATCAAGAGAAAGTCCTGTTCCAGCTTGGCCGGATCGATGCCGGGCAGTTGCGCGGCCTGGGCCCGGGTGAATTCCCAGATCAGCCGGTGTTTGCCCGCGAAATAGGCGGCGATCAGGGTGGCGAACTGGTCATCGGCCGCTTGAGCCGCCGCCAGCGAGACGCGGATCATGTCCAGTTGATCTTCCAGCGACAGGTCGGCGAAGATCCGGAACACGGTGTCATAGGGTTCCAGCGCCCGGATCGGCACGCCCGCCGCCTCGGCCCGGCGCATGATCAACTCGTCCAGACCAGAGCTGGCGGATTGCAGTTGGTCCATGGCGCAGGCGGGCAACCCCAGAAGCATGCTGACATACCAGGGCTGGAACTTGGAGGCGAGAAACGGCGGGATGCCGCGCGCCTTCAGTTCGGCGGACAGCGCCTGCCATTCGGGTTTGCTGAGCACTTCCGGCAGTGTCGGGCCGGTGGGGCGGAACAAAAGCTCGGGCCGGGCGGCGACGGCAGATTGCAGGGCCGCAATTTCCTCGCGCCCGGCCTCGACCAGCACCAGATCGGCGGCCTCGATCAGCGGCGCGATGGTCTGCATCATCGCATCCATGCGCGGATCATAGAGATGCAGGGTCCCGACCACATAGACCGTGCTGCCGGGCTTGGTCGCGCGCCAGAGGTTGCCGTCGGCATAGGCATGCCCGGCTGCCACCGCGTCGAGGTCGGCGCGGTCGCCTGCGGCAAGGGCGGCGATCAGGTCATCGCCCCGGCATTCGGCCCGCGCCGGCTGGGTGGACAGCAACAGCGACAGGATCGGGGACAGGATCAGAGCCAGGACATGGCTTTGGTTCGGGACCAGTCGCACCAGCATGCCTCCTTCTGCGGCCGGCATCATTTGATGCTTGCCCGAAAGGTGAGGCCTTGGCCCGACAAAGCCAAGGCCAAACCCCAACTTTTTGCGAATTCGCTGGTTGACGGCGGACGGCGGGTTGCCTAGATAAGCCTCGTTAGCACTCGACAGGTACGAGTGCCAACACCCATTCAACCTGAAACCAAGGGAGTGTTTTCAGATGGCATTCAAACCGCTGCATGACCGCGTACTGGTGCGCCGCATCGAAGGCGAAGAAAAGACCAAGGGCGGGATCATCATCCCCGACACCGCCAAGGAAAAGCCGGCAGAAGCCGAAGTTGTGGCCGTTGGCCCGGGTGCCCGCAAGGATTCGGGCGAGTTGATCGCACCGTCGGTCAAGGCCGGCGACCGCGTCCTGTTCGGCAAATGGTCGGGCACTGAAGTGACGATCGACGGCAAGGAACTGCTGATCATGAAGGAAAGCGACATCCTGGGGATCCTCGGCTGAGGGTGGCGGTGCGTGCGCGCACCCACCCAACCGGCCGATTTCCCGCGCTTTTCTCTGACATAAACCAATAGGAGCATACAGCCATGGCTGCCAAGGACGTAAAGTTCGAATCCGATGCCCGCAACCGCATGCTGCGCGGCGTCAACATCCTCGCCGATGCGGTGAAGGTGACACTGGGCCCGAAGGGGCGCAACGTGATCCTGGACAAGAGCTTCGGCTCGCCGCGCATCACCAAGGACGGCGTGACCGTTGCCAAGGAAATCGAACTGGAAGACAAGTTCGAGAACATGGGCGCGCAGATGGTGAAGGAAGTCGCTTCCCGCACCAA
>JANNRR010000133.1:0-4270 GCA_031401675.1 Paracoccaceae bacterium | reverse complement strand
ACCTACCAGGCCCTGTGGAGACAAGTTGGTGCCGTCTGCGACCTATTCCACCCGCAGGAGTGCCGAAACTACTTCATCGCCGCAGGATATGGGACCAATTGAAGGCGACACGCTCTAAAGCGCCGATCATCGCTGGAGGCCTGTCGTCCACCCACCAATCGGAGCGGTTGGCGCGGGTGCTACTTGCCATTACTTTACGTCAAAAGGAGTGTCCCTATGACGGTGAAATCCTTGATCTCGCTGACTTACAAACCGCACAGTTTCGCCAAGGAACTGGTCGAAGCCGGGCGCTATTCGAGCGTCAGTGCCGTGCTACAACAGGGGATCGACCTGCTCAGGCAACAGATGCAAGACGACGATTTGCAAAGGGCTGCACTACAAGCGCTGCTGGACCAGCGCGCTGCCGGTGCGTTTGTCAGCGGCGCCCAGGTGGACAAGACCATCGCGCGTATGACTACTAAGAAGCGCCGCGCACATGCGGTTCAGAGTTGAGTTTTCGGCGGAAGCCGAGTGTGATTTCGCGCTGATCTTCGACCACCTGTTTGAGAGTTACCTAGGCTTCGGCGAAAGCGTGGAAACGGCGATGGATCACTGCGAAGCCCGAAACTGCGATATCCGGCAAGAAACCGACTGGCTCGCCGAGGCGCATTTTGGGGGCGAGAGCCATGACGATCTGCTGCCGAGCTTGCGACATCTGACCATCGACCGGGCCGTCTATTGGTTTGACGTGCGCGGGGCCGAACAGCAGGTTCGTGTGCTCGCCATCTTTTTTCAACGGCCAGGGTCACGTCCGCCAAATGCTGACACGGCTCCTTTCGAGTTAAAGCAACCGCAAGGCGTCGCGGAGTCCAGCGCGTTCTCCATAGACCGATCACTCCTCGCCGATCGGCAAGCGAACGATGGCGTTCAGCCCGCCGCCAGTCCGGTTCTGCAATTGGATGGTTCCGCCATGCGCCTGAATGATGGTCCGGGCGATGGCCAGACCCAGACCGACACCACCAGTTTCGCGGTTGCGGGACGCTTCCAGCCGCTCGAAGGGCTCAAACACCGCCTCCAACTGGTCCTCGGGCAAGCCCGGCCCTTTGTCTGCCACCGTGATCAGCGCGAACCCCGGTTCCTGCGTGAGGCTGACCTCGGCTTTGCCACCATAACGCACCGCGTTGTCGATCAGGTTGCGCAGCGCACGGTTCAGCGCATGGGGGCGGACCGTGGCGGGCACGGGCGGGAAAGGGGCAAGGGTCGCACGGTCGCCGCCCACATCGGCCACAAGATCACCCAGAATGGCGGCAAGATCAACGGTGGCTGCGGGTTCCGTCTTGGCAACTCCCCTCGCAAACTCCAGCGTTGCTTCGACCATGGCTTGCATTTCCTCGACCAAAACTTTTAGCCGGACGCTGTCTTCGGTTTCGTCCAGCATCTCAATCCGCAGGCGCATCGCGGTCAGCGGCGAGCGCAGATCATGGCTTAGGGCTGCAAGCATATGCGTGCGCTCAGCCACAAAGCGGGTCAGCCGATCTTGCATACGGTTGAACGCTTGAGTGGTATCGCGCACCTCTGATGGGCCGGTTAAAGGGAGCGGGTTTGCATCCAGCCCGCGCCCCAGCCGGTCGGCACCGACCGCCAAGGCGCGCATCGGGCCCACAACCCGGCGGGCCGTTCCCCACGCAACAAAAGCCACGGCCACGACCATCAACAGGAGCGGCAACAGGGCTTGCGGCGACAGTTGCAGACCGGGCCGGATGAACATCGTGCGCACGTTCAGCCAGTCGCCCCCGGCCAGCCGGATGGAAAGCGTCAGCTCGATTGGCTCGGCGTGGGCCGCCATCATTGCCTGGTGCATGGGCCGCATGGCATTCGGCACACCGTCGGGCAAGGCGAGTGGGGTCACCGCAAGGGCATGAATATCTGCCAGAACTTCGCGGTTCGGCTGGCCGAGGATCTGCCGGATCTGGTCCAGGAACGGAGCGGCATCCGTACTGTTGTGCGGTGCCGAGGGACCAGGCCCCACCTCAAACCGCACCAACGGCGAATCCGCCGACCGCAGGATTCCGGCCTGCAGATCGGCGGGCGCATCATCCAGCAACAAGGCGACGTTGGCCGCCCGGCCTGCCGCTTCCAGCCCAAGGGCTGCGCGCACCGCACGGTTGCGTTCATCGGTCAGCAGGATCAAGCCAAGGCCCTGTGTGATGGCAAGCGCCAAGAGCAGCATTGCCAGCAACTGGCCCCCAAGGGACTGGGGCAACACTCGGTCCGACACGCTGCGCTGCGGGGTCACGGCAACTCCCTCACATCAGCGGCAAGGCTATAGCCGCCGCCCCAGACCGTGGCGATCAGCGCAGGCTTCGCAGGATCAGCCTCGATCTTGCGGCGCAACCGGCTGATCTGGTTGTCGATGGTGCGGTCGAAGACCTGTGCCGCACGGCCTGAGGTCAGGTCGAGCAACTGATCACGGCTAAGGACAAAGCGCGGGCGTTCCAGAAACACCGTCAACAGGCGGAATTCGGCGGTGGTCAGGGGGACTTCTCCGCCAGCTGTGTCGGTCAGGGTCCGGCGATCCGAGTCCATCACCCAACGGTCAAACGCCAGCCTGCGCCCGGAAAGGCTGCCGCCCGTCAATCCTGCCCGATCCGACCGGCGCAGGATCGCCTTGATCCGCGCCAACAGTTCGCGCGGGTTGAAGGGCTTGGGCAGATAGTCATCAGCCCCGACCTCAAGTCCGACGATGCGGTCGGTTTCATCGCCAAGGGCTGTCAGCATCAGGATCGGCATGTTGCCAGCAGCCCGCAACCGACGACAGACGGAAAGCCCGTCTTCCCCCGGCATCATCACATCCAGCACGATCAGATCGAACTGGCCGACCTTCAGCGCCGCATCCATAGCGACGGCATTCGCGGCCGAGGTCGCGCGCATGCCGTTCTTTTCCAGATACTTCACCAGAGCGTCGCGGATTTCGCGGTGGTCATCGACGATCAAAATGTGTGGCGGATTGCTTGTCATCATCTCTCCTGCCCCTGACCCTAACCGATCGCGCCGCCCGTACGCGCAGGCGTTTGTCGCAAACCGTCGCAAGACCTGCCCTTGCGACAGATTGATACAAAAGACCCCGGCGGCTGACAAACCTGTGGGACATCCGGCCCCCAGATTGACCTCATCGCAATTCCGATCAGGAGAGTCAGAATGAAACGTTCAACCAAATTCGTCCTTGCCGCCGTTGCCGCCCTTGGTGTGGCAGCCGTTGCCGTCCCAGTGATAGCCCAACAAGCGCAGATGCAGCATGGCGGGATGATGGGCGACGGCATGGGGATGATGGGGGACCACGACGGCATGATGGGTGGTGGCATGGGCATGATGGGTGGTGCCCAAAGCTATGCCATGGCGACCTTTGATGCCAACAAGGATGGCACGCTCAGCCCCGAGGAAATGACGGCTGGTATTCAGGCCGAACTCAAGTCCTACGACACCGATGCAAACGGGTCCTTGTCGCTGGAAGAATTCGCCGTGATGCATGCGGCCCATACGCGGCCGATGACCGTGCGCGCCTTCCAGATGCATGACGCCGATGGCGACGCCCAGGTGACCGAAGCCGAAATGTCGGCCATGGCCGCGATGATGCAAGACCACATGGGCGGCCAGCATGGCGGCATGAAGGGCATGGGCCAGGGGATGATGGACGAAAACTGAGACCAGAGCGGCCCCCGTTTGCCTTGGTTCTCGGGGGTCGCACCATCACAGGACAGGAGGCTGCAATGATGAACGGATACACCATGGGCTGGGGCATGGGCTTTGGCTGGCTATGGATGGGGGTCGTGCTGGTTGTGGTCGGCTTGAGTATCGCCGCCCTGATCAAGTATCTGCGCAAGTGACTGCAAAAGGAGTGCCGCGATGAGTTACACATTCAACCGACTGCTGGCCGGGGTCAGCTTTGCCGAGGCTGACACGCGCACCCGCAAGGCGTTGGCCGACAGCGGCTTCGGCGTTTTGACCGAGATCGACGTCGCCGCGACGATGAAGAAAAAGCTGGATGTCGAGATGACGCCCTATCTGATCCTTGGGGCGTGCAACCCCAAGATGGCGTATCAGGCAATCGGGATCGAGCCGCGCGTCGGCGCGATGCTGCCCTGCAACGTCATCCTGCGGGCGGTTGATGGCGGGGTCGAGGTCAGCGCAATCGACCCGGTCGCCTCGATGCAGGCCATCGACAACCCCGCGCTGCATGCCGTTGCGGGACAAGTGCGCGACCTTCTGGCGAAGGCGGTTGCTGCGATCTGAC
>JANNRR010000132.1:0-7036 GCA_031401675.1 Paracoccaceae bacterium | reverse complement strand
CGCCATCCAGCGCCCGCTGCCCGGCCAGCTGGATCGTCGGCCCGTCCGCCATCGGGTCAGTGAACGGCATTCCCAACTCGATGATGTCGACCCCGGCGCCGGCCAGGCCCTGCATCACCGCGAAAGAGGTCGCCAGATCGGGGTCGCCCGCCATGATGTAGGCAACGAAAGCCTTTCTCTTTTGCGACTTCAGCCGTGCGAAAGTGTCATCGATCCGCGTCATCCGCCCCTCCGGTCCGTTCCCTGCGATGTGCGGGAAACGGCCGGAAAAGGCAATGGGTCTGGCATCAGGCCGCCGGCGGGGCGAGGGTGATCATCCAGCTGGTGCCAAACCGGTCCTTCAACATGCCGAACGCTTCGGACCAGAACACCGGACCAAGCGGCATGACAATGGTGGCGCCGTCAGACAGAAGGCCAAAGACGCGGGCGGCCTCGGTCTTGTCTTTGGCACCGTGAAAGACGCTGACCCCGGCCTGCGGCTGGAACCAGTTGGCGGGGGGCATCGGAGCCCATCAGGGGCACGCCGCCGAGGCTGAACTGGCTGTGCATGACCTTGTCCTTGAAGTCTTCGGTCATCGTGCCGGGCGGTGCATCGGAAAAGTTCATGAACTGAAGATCCGTAGCGCCGAAGACCCCGGCATAGAAGGTCATCGCCTCGCGGCAATTCCCGTCAAAGGCGATGTAGGGGCAGAAGCTCATGATGTGTCCTTTCAGGCGGGTTGCGGTTGGGTGCCGATGATCCAATGGGTGCCGAACCTGTCTTTGAGCATCCCGAAGCCGGGCGACCAGAAGGTCGGTCCGAACGGCATGATGACGGTGCCACCCTCGGTCAGCCGGTCGAAGGCTGTCTGGGCTTCGGGAACCGTCGCCGGTTCGATCATCACGCTCATCGCCTGCTGCGGCTGCGCGTCCATCCCGGGCGGGAAATCGCTGGCCATCAGCGTGCCGCCGGCCGCGTTGAACTGGCAATGCATGATCCGGTCGGACGGCGACGCGCCGCTTTCGGCCGGGGCTTCGCTATAGCGCATTGACATCATGTCGGTGCCGCCGAACACGCCGGCATAAAAGGCCATCGCTTCGGCACAGGTGCCGTCGAAATGAATGTAGGGCATGAAGGCCAAGATCGATTCCCTTTTCCGTCCACGGAGCCGACGCCAGTTTAGCCCGGGTTCGGGCCCTCTCAAAGCCTCTTTGCGCCGGGCGGGCGCTTGCGTTGGTGGAGGCGCGTGCCTAAAAGCGGCGCGAATGCGGCTAGCGGAGAGCGGATGATGGGATTCAGGATGGGCATCGTGGGCATGCCGAACGTGGGCAAATCCACCCTGTTCAACGCGCTGACCCGGACGGCGGCGGCGCAGGCGGCGAACTTTCCGTTCTGCACCATCGAGCCGAATGTCGGCGAGGTGGCGGTGCCGGACGCGCGGCTGGAGCGGTTGGCGGCGATTGCGCAGTCAAAGCAGATCATTCCGACCCGGATGACGTTCGTGGATATTGCCGGCCTCGTGCGTGGTGCCTCCAAGGGCGAGGGTCTGGGCAACCAGTTCCTCGCCAACATCCGCGAGTGCGATGCCATCGCCCACGTGCTGCGCTGTTTCGTTGATGTCGACATCACCCATGTCGAGGGCCGGATCGATCCCCTGGCCGATGCCGAGACCATCGAGACCGAACTGATGCTGGCCGATCTCGAGTCCATCGAGCGGCGGCTGGCCAATCTGGCGCGCAAGATCAAGGGCGGCGACAAGGAAAGCCTGGATCAGGACCGTCTGCTGCGCGCCGCGCTGGCCGCCATCGAACAGGGCCGCCCGGCCCGTACCGTCAAGGTGGCAGAGGAGGATCGCCGCGCCTGGGTTCTGCTGCAGCTCTTGACCGCCAAGCCGGTGCTGTTCGTCTGCAATGTCGAGGAGGCGGCGGCGGGGGCTGGTAATGCGCTGTCGGACAAGGTGGCGGCAATGGCAGCGGGGCAGGGGGCGGCGTCGGTGGTAATTTCCGCCCGGATCGAGGAAGAGATCAGCCAGCTGGAGCCCGACGAGGCGCTGCTGTTCCTGGAGGAGCTGGGCCTGCACGAGGCCGGGCTGAACCGGCTGATCCGGGCGGGGTATCAGCTGCTGGGGCTGCAGACCTATTTTACCGTCGGGCCGAAGGAAGCCCGCGCCTGGACGATCCCGAAGGGCACGCTGGCGCCGCAGGCGGCCGGGGTCATCCACGGCGACTTCGAGCGCGGCTTCATCCGGTCCGAGACGGTCGGGTACGACGATTATATTGCCGGCAACGGCGAGGCCGGGGCCAAGCTGGCGGGCAAGTTCCGCATCGAGGGCAAGACCTACGAGGTCCGGGACGGCGATGTGCTGCATTTCCTGTTCAGCGGGTGAGGTTGGGGGATGTCCCGGCGTGGGACATTTTGCTATTTGTTTTGAATCAATGGGTTGGGGTGGTCGCGTTAGGGGAATTTTAACGGTTCGGCGCAACGTTCGCTGCGATAATTGCCCGTAAATCCGCCCGGCGTTTTTCGTGTTGTTCGGGATAGGTCAGGGCAATTGTGGCCCATTCCACGGTCGCCTGCCGGTCTTTCAGGTACGCGAACAGTCTGGCCAGCGCATAACTGGCATTGTGACATTCGAAGCCCTCGTCAAACCGGGCCTGAAAGTAGACCCGTGCCAGTTCGGCGCGTCGGGGGTCGTTCAGGAAGGCAACCGAAGCCGGCAGATGCGGGAACGGCAGTATGATCCGCAGCGCATCGTCGAACCGCTGTTTCTTGCGGTAGCCGACGATTGCCGGTTCAAAGGCTGCAAAAGGAAACGGGAACTTGAAGGCTTTGGCCTTGCCGAAGGCCCATCCCAGCAACTCGGCACCCGACAGCAGCGGATGTATCCTGCTGACGATGGTGCTGAAGAAACCGGGGTTGGCGGCCCGATACCCCAGCATCTCGTCGGTCAGCGCATCGGCTTCGGCCATCGTCTGCACCAGCTTTGCCATCGTGCTGGCGGTCACCGCATCCGGGGTGACGCCCTTGCCCACCATCTCGTCCAGCACGCCGCGCCCGGTGGGATAGTCGGGGGCGAGGTTGAGGAGGGTGTTCCATGTCACCGCATTCGGGGTGACGCCCGCCTCGATCATCTCGTCCAGCACGGCGCGCCCGGTGGGATAGTCGGGGGCGAGGTTGAGGAGGGTGCTCCACGTCACCGCATTGGGGGTGACGCCCGCCGCGATCATCTCGTCCAGCACGGCGCGCCCGGTGGCATAGTCGGGGGCGAAGTTGAGGAGGACGGTGTAGGCAAGGACGGTCGGGTTCTGGAACGCAGTCAGCGCCGTGTGGAAACAGGCCCTGGCCGGAGCGTATTGCCCAAGCTGCATCATCTGTTTCGCGACGGCAAACCAGACGGCGCTGGAGGATTCCAGCCGCGTTTGTTTGTCAGTGGGCGGAATGTAGGACAGCGCCTCATGGTAATCTGATGCAGCTTCAAGAAAGGCACCGCTATCGACATGATAGCGCGCCCGCTGTCGCAGTGCCCGGGCATGCGCATCGGTTGTTGCGAGCGCGGTATTCGCCCGGTCCTTGTGGGCGGCAATGGCGGCGGACAACCCTTCGATGGCTGCCGCATAGCGCAGTTCCTGGCGGGCTTGCGCCGCCGCGATCGAAGCGCGGTGCAATTCGGGAGCGACGTTTTGGAAGTTGCCGGACAGGGCTGGGCCGGCAAGAAGCTCATTGTCCTGGTACTGTGACAGCAGTTCATCGAGCACGGCCTTCATCGACAGAAGTTTTTCGCGAGGCGGCAAGTCAATGGGGGCGTTTGCCAGTGCCGGATTGGGTGCCTGAGGTGCGTCGCGCAAGGCGGAAATTGTTTCGGTAGGAATATCCAGAGCCTTACGGAGGGCTTCGACCGTGGTCGCGTGTGGGTTGGCTGCGCTACCCTTTTCGACGCGCACAATCTGGGCGGACCGATCCTTTCCATTAAAGTCAGTCTTGCCTTGGCCCCATGCCTCATATGCGAGGCGACCTAGACTCCATCCCTTTGCCAAACGGCAGGACTTTACCAATGCGCCAAATCGCCGGCCGAAGGATTCGGGTTTCGTCAAGTTCCGTCCATTTCGTCAGTTTTCGTAGTCGGGTGTATGCCAGGGACATCTGCGAAAATGCCCCTGTCGCGACACGACCTTAACCCAAGGCGGGCCCGCTGCAACTCGGAAAGGAAATCCGATGCTGTGGCTGACTTTCATACTGACCTGCGGGCTTTCCCTGATCCACTGGCTGGCCAGTGCGCAGGGCATCAACATCCTGTTCGCCGCGCTGTGTCTGGCGGCGGCGATGGGGGCGAACGGGCGGGGGGTGATGGTGCTGTCGGCGCTGTTGTATCTGGCGCTGGCGGTTCTGTAGCACTGGCGGCGGCATTCTTGCAGGGTGCCGCCGCTGCGCTTTTGCCGCGATGAGTGGCACGTCCGGGGGGCAGGTTCGCGTGTTGCCATCCTGTGCGGCTTTCCCTCTTGCCCCCCTTGCACCGCCCCGCTAAATGGGAGCCGACGGAGGAGTGGCTGAGAGGCCGAAAGCACTCGGTTGCTAACTGAGCGAACGGGAGACCGTTCCGTGGGTTCGAATCCCACCTCCTCCGCCAACAACCGTTGAAATCATTGAATAATATGTCATTCTACTGATTTAACCCGCCAATAAGCCCGCCAAAACGAATGTGACTGGATGCGCTGGCTGGCGACACGAGGGCTGGGCAACGCGCGCCCTCAATTTCGGACAGGTTCCTGCGTTCGACAGAGCAAGTCAGATAGTGGGGACGAAACCAAGAAGATGCCCGAACGCTACGTCACGTTCTCCGATTCAGAACAGGGTTCCGACGTTGGTAAAGGTCAACACTATTTCCAAGCTTGGGTCGCCAAGAGGCTTTTGAGTTCTGTGATTGCCGTTTCCAGATCGCTGCCGTAGGCGGGAAACTGGTCCAGCCCATCAGTGAACTGTATGGTTTTCCCGTCAAAGTTGACAAAGCGATAGGGCGCCGGCAGAACTGCGGCAATACGCGCCTCGGGGCTTACTCCGTCGGGGGCGCCAGGTGCATCACGAACGTCTCCAGTGTCACTTCCGCCAGTGCCGCCAGCTTCCTCGGGTTGTCCACCGGGGCCGTTGCCTGGACCGGCCACACCTCCACCAGCGCCGTCGTCGCCAGTACGAGGGCCTCGCTGTCCCGGGCGATTGCCTCGGCCGCCTGATCCGGGTCTAGCCCCGCCAGTACGAGGCCCCTGGTGCCTCCGCCATTGCCAGCAGGCGCGTCCGGGCCGGCTCCGGTGTTGCCGAGATCATCTGGCCGATCCGGCCCTCCAGTCGGCTGAGGTACTCCTTCTCCGTCATTTTCGCCGGTGCTGGCAGGATCACGGCCGCGAGGATCGGGTCCGCGCCCGGAGGTGTCCACGTCAGGGGCATCGTTCAGCTTCCTTCCCACTTCGGCCCAGGTCGACAGAACCAGGGGCGGCGTTTTCATCGGGTAGTCACGCGAGGATGCGGACCGGCCGTCGATCACGATCACGTCGACAGGCCAAGAGGCGCCCTGCCGGTTGTAGAGTTCACCCGCCACGGTGAAGTGATCCACCACGTTGTATGTATCATAGAGTTGCTTGAAAAACGAGGTCTTGGCGCGCTCTTGGTACGCCTTTTGCTGTTCGTCGCCGACAAGCTGCTTCTTGATGCCCCCAAGGATCAGGACGGCCCGACCGTCATCGGGCATCTTGCCGAGCATCCGCCATGCGATGGCGTGATCGACCTCCTTGGTTGTTGTGACGCCAAGAGGCCATTTGCCGCTCTGTTTGGTCGCATAATCCGTCACCTTGCCGAAGGGCGGATTGGCGATGAGGGCATCGAACGGCGCGAACTCCTGCGTCATAGCGTCGGCCTCGGTGATGGTAGCGTCCGACCCGAGGGCGACGCGAAGTTGTGCCACTCGGGTCGGCTGCAGTTCATTGGCCTGCACGTTGGCAGGCGTCGCCTCCATCAGAAGCATGCCGTTGCCCGCTGTCGGCTCGACTACACGGGTAGGCGCGGACGTAACAGGCGTCGCTGTGCGGCAGGTCGAAGGCAAAGAAGTGTGCCTTCTGCTCGACGCCGCCAATGATGATCACCGCCTCGCCGAAGTCGGCCTGGGCATGCCCCGGCGGATGCGCCAGCGGCACGAACATCTCGCGCCCCCGCCGCTCCTGATCGTGCAGGTAGTCCTTGATAATCGTGTAGCCGCCGGTGAACCCGTGCTCGTCGCGCAGCCGCTCGAGCACGCGCTTGGCCGTATGTCGCTGCTTGCGGTTCCGACCCTGATCCTCTGCCAGCCAGGCATCGATGATCTCGGTGAAACCATCCAGCTTCGGGCGCTTGACTGGCGCCTTGCGCCGATACCCCGGCGGAACCGAGAAGCTCAACATCTTCCGAACGCTGTCGCGAGTAATCCCGAAATGCCGCGCCGCCTCGCGCGCGCTCATCCCTTCCGCGCAGGCCAGACGGACCTTCCGATACAAATCCACAGTGAATATACCCCCACCCTCCCTGTCGCCAGAAAGGGCAAAAGTGGCCGACTTTTACGCCGGCCGCAGCAGGGTCATCCGGCCGCTACCGTGGCCGATTATTGCTCCGGCGCTTACACCAGATGCGAACCTCCGCGACACGGTCACGCTGGACCTCTGGGAGGATTACCTTGTTTCTGCCTGATCATCCTCTCGCGCCACCGGCGCAGGTGCCTGCGCCGACTGCGGCGGTCGTCTGCGCCGTATCGGCGAAGACGTGACGGAAGAACTGGAATACGTCCCCGGCCCCTCGCCATTGTCCTCGGACCAATGGCGGACAATGGCTCGACATCGTAAACCGCATCGTGCGGCCCCGCCTGACATGCGCCTGCTGCGAACGGTTCGTGCAAGTCCCGCTGCCGTCGCGCCCTATCGAGCGTGGCCGCCCCGGCCCGGGTCTGCTGGCCCATGTGCTGGTCAGCAAGTATGCCGATCACATGCCGCTTTATCGCCAAAGCCAGATCTTCGACCGTGAAGGCCTCGATCTGGATCGCTC
>JANNRR010000131.1:0-8517 GCA_031401675.1 Paracoccaceae bacterium | reverse complement strand
CACGGATACCTCGCAAGGTCCTACTTCCGAACCGGCTTCACCTTCCTCAGAAACCGCCTCCGCTCAGATCACCCGAACATTCTTGTCGAATGGATCAACCTCCCAAAAACACTCAAAAACCTGGGAGTCGTGTAGTGTGGGAAATTTTAAGCTTTGCGGACCCGGCGAGAGTTGCGGGACTGGTTGCGGTGCAACCGGACTGAAGGCAAGTCTTGTGTGAAATCGTCGGTGGATATTGCGGATTGCAGGGTTGAAATCGCACCCTTGAGCGGGGCAGGTCCTTCCGGTGGCACGCCGCAAGACCATGGCGCCTGCGCTTCTGCGGAACAAATCCTGCTTGGTGAAATGCGGATTGTCGTGCAAAACATGCGCATTGGTTTGTGGAAGGAGCATCGCATTGCGTAGTCGCATTCTGGCCTCGGCCCTGTTTTCCCTGACGCTTGCTGTCGCAGCGCCCGCGCTGAAAGCGCAGGTTGAACCGGCACCACCCGTCCTGGTCGAACCGGCCCCCGCACCAGCGCCTGAGCCGGCCCCCGCACCGGCGCCGCCGCCGTTGCCGGCCCCGGAAGTTGTGGCCTATTATGTCGCCCTGAACGGTCAGCAGGCCGGACCGTTCGACCTTGCCCGGTTGACGCAGATGATCGCCAGCGGCGAGTTGACGCGTGCGACGCTGGTCTGGAAGGCCGGGATGCCCGACTGGGCGTCGGCAGAAGGCACGGCTGAACTGAAACCGCTGTTTGCCGCCGCTCCGCCGGTGGTGCCGTTTGACTGTGTGGGCGTCATTATCGGGGTGTGGGAGCGGGTTGAAATGATTGCCGGGATCGAGATCACCACCCAGACCCGGTTCGAAGCCAACGGCAAGTTCACCGGGGTGCAATCGATGACGGGGGTACCCGGAGTAGGGTTCTTTGGCGACTGGACCGCCAAAGCCGCCGGTGACAAGGTCTGCAACTATACACTCAACGGGACCTTTGACAACGGTTCACCGGGCGGGACCAGTTCGGCGTTGTTTGACATCATCGACCGCGACAACATGACTCAGAAGGGCAGCACGGCGGTGATCCGTCGGCTTCAATAGCCGCTTGTCCGGCGTGCTGCGGCTTGGCGTCCGGCAAAGACGTCGGCCCGAAGTCTGGCGGTGTCAGCCGTTGCCGCAGCGCTGGCAAGCGCCGGCGGCAGCACGTCGCCGGTTCTTTCCTGAACGACGAATTCCACAGTGCTGCGCACCGCAGCGCATTCCGAATATTGCGCGATAGCTGCGCCTGCTTGCCAGGAAGGTTTGCCGTTCCTTAACCCGCATGGCTTAGCCTGCACTTCGCTGCGCCAGGAGATGCGATGCACGGGTTGATCAACCGTTCCATTCAATGTTTCATCCGTGACACCTACAGTCAGATGGTCTGGCAGGAGGTGGCGCAGGCGGCGGACCTTGACTTTGACGGGTTCGAGGCGATGCTGACCTATGACGATGCGCTGACAACCACGCTGCTGGACGCCGCCGCCCGCCGGCTGGCGCGCACGCGCGAGACGGTGCTGGAGGATCTGGGAACCTATCTGGTGTCACATCCCAATCTGGAGGCGTTACGCCGACTGCTGCGGTTCGGCGGTGCGGGCTTTGTGGATTTTCTGCATTCGCTGGATGATCTGCAGGGGCGCGGGCGTCTGGCGGTGCCGGACCTTGACCTGCCCCGGCTGGAGTTGCACGACCATACCGCGACCAATTTCACGCTGACCTGCTTCGGCGAGCACCGAGGGTTCGGGCATGTTGTGGTTGGCGTATTGCGGGCGATGGCCGATGACTATGGGGCGCTGGTGCTTCTGGAGCATCAGGGAACCAAGGCTGGGGCCGAGACGATTGTGATCGCCCTGCTGGATCAGCAATACTACGAAGGGCGGCAGTTCGACCTGTCGCAGATGCAACCGTGATGGATGGCATGGCCCCTGATTTGTTCCTGACGCTGGACGAGGCGGCGGCTGGCCGGTTGATGCCGATGCACCTTTGGATCACCCCGACGGGGCATATCCGCAGTGCCGGGCCGACGCTGTTGAAGGTCTGCCCCCGCGACTCGCTGATCGGGCAGCGGTTTCTGGAGGTGTTCACCCTGCGCCGCCCGCGTGCCGTCCTGTCAACCGAGGATCTGCTGCGCCGGGCCGGAACGCGGCTGTCGCTGGCGCTGCGCAAGCCGCCACATACCGGCCTGCGCGGTACTGCGGTACCGTTGGCGGCCGGGCAGGGGCTGTTGATGAACCTGTCGTTCGGGATATCGGTGGCCGAGGCGGTGCGCGATCACGATCTGACCGATGCCGATTTTGCCGCGACCGACCTGACGGTGGAAATGCTGTATCTTGTCGAAGCCAAGACGGCGGTGATGGAAGAGTTGCGACGGTTGAACCAACGGCTGCAGGGTGCCAAGAAGATAGCGGAGGAACAGGCGCTTACCGATGCCGTCACCGGTCTGCGCAATCGCCGCGCGATGGAACGAACCCTGCGTCGCCTGATCGAAATGGCGATGCCATTCAGCCTGATGAACATCGATCTGGACTATTTCAAGCAGGTCAATGACACGTTGGGCCACGCTGCGGGCGACTTTGTGTTGCAGGAAGTGGCGCGGGTACTGAGCAGCGAGACGCGCGGCAGCGATACGGTGGCGCGGGTCGGCGGTGACGAGTTCGTGCTGATATTTCCCGGCCTGGTCAGCGACGAAAAGCTGCAGGCGCTGGCCCTTCGGATACTGGCGCGGCTGGAGGAGCCGATGCTGTTCGAGGGCAATCCCTGCCGGATTTCGGGCAGTTTCGGCACCGTGATGTCGACAATCTACGCCGTGATCGAAGCAGACCAGATCCTGGCCGACGCCGACCGGGCGCTGTATCACTCCAAACGTCAGGGGCGGGGCCGGGTGACGGCCTTTGCGCCCGGGCTGGAGGCTGACCCCGGGGCTTGATCCGCGCCGGACCCGGTGACGGGCCCGCAGTGGGCCGGCCCCTTTTCAGGGACGCCAAATCCGGGCATGGTCGGGCGGAACCGACAAGAGGTGCCGGATGAAGGTTTTTTTCAGCGAAGAGCATCGGCGGCACTTCCCGCAGGCAGAACTGTCCGGCGGGCAGTTCGTCACGCCCTATGAACGGCCGTCGCGGGTCGAGTATGTGCTGGCGCGCCTGAAGGATCGGGGGATGTCCGATATCGCCGCCCCTGAGCCCGTGGACATGGCGGCGATCGCGCGGATCCATGACGCGGCATTTCTGGGGTTTCTGCAGACCGCCTGGGCCGAGTGGAAGGCTGCCGGTTGCGCTGGCGAGATCATTGCGGCGGGCATGCCGACCCGGCGGATGCGGATGGACAAGGTGCCGCGCAACATCGACGGCAAGGTGGGATACTACTGCCACGCCAGCGAAACCGCGATGACGGCGGGCACCTGGGCGGCGGCGCTGTCGTCTGCGGCTTCGGCGCAAGCGGCCCAGCGGCATGTTGCCCAGGGCGCGCGGGCGGCGTTTGCGCTGTGTCGGCCGCCGGGGCATCATGCAACCGGCGATCAGTATGGCGGCTACTGCTTTCTGAACAACGCCGCGATCGTGGCCCAGATGCTGCGCGATGACGGCGCGGCGCGGGTGGCGGTACTGGATATCGACTTTCACCATGGCAACGGCACCCAGGATATCTTTTACGACCGGGGCGACGTGTTCTTTGCCAGCCTGCATGGCGCGCCCGAGGATGCCTATCCCTACTACCTGGGGTTCGCCGATGAGGTCGGGCGGGGGGCGGGCGAGTGCGCCAACCTCAACTTTCCGATGCCGCCGGGGACCGGATATCCGCAGTGGTCCGCAGCTTTGGACGACGCGATTGCCCGGATCGGGACATGGGGCGCCGAAGCGCTGGTGGTCAGTTTGGGAGTGGATGCCTTCAAGGACGATCCGATCAGCTTTTTCAAGCTCGACTCGCCGGATTTCCTGGATGCCGGGCGCAGGATCGGACGGATCGGTCTGCCCACCGTATTCTGCATGGAGGGCGGCTACGCGATCGAAGCCGTCGGGATCAATGTGGTGAACGTGCTGGAGGGGTTTGGGGATGCGTGAGCGGCTGGTCGGGGCCATCCGGGTTGGGGAGGCAAGAGCGTCCGAACGCGGACGGTTGGGAAATTAAGGAAATCGCAAGGTTCTGTTAACGTTTGTTTACCGGATGTTGAGCGTTCTTTGCAGGGTCCGATTCGGATGGAAAGTTGGTCGGGCGGGGTTGGGGCGAGGGTCGCATGTTTTGCTGTTTTCCTGCGGTCGTCCTTTTGACCATCGTTGTTGCAAGCAACAGGAGGATTGACCTAGGAAACTTGGGGTCTGCCGGGTAGCAGGAATGATGCAACCAAGGACATATGTTAAGAAAAGCAGCGGCAAACTGCCACTGAAAGTGACGGATTTCACCCACCCTAAGCTCGCCCTCGTCCCCCGCCGGGTCACGCGGCTTTATCGCAACACCACCACAGACTGGATCCGCCTGCGCTGGTTTGACGGCACGGCGCGGGAGGGGGTCACCACCCCCGGTCACCATTTTCAGGACGAGTTGGGAGGGTTCCCGACCACCCCGGAGAGGGCCCGCACCGGCAGCGCGACGGTCGTCCTGGCCTCGGGCGAGTTGACGCAGGTCCCGGCCGAGCGGATCGTCTATTCCGGCGAGACAGCGCAACTGTTCGAGCGGGCGGGGGCGTGTGTGGACACCGGCCACGGCACCGCCGCGCAGCCGGTGGAGTCAGAGTCTTGGAAGACAAAGCACGACCTTTATGGCTTCAATCCCGAAAAAAGGGTCCGGGGTGGCAGCGCCCGAGTGCGGAGGTCGCTGGGCTCACTGTGTGTGCAGATGGGTGGAGCGCGAGTATGAGGCAACGTAGTGGCCTGCGCAGGGTCGGATTGCTGTTCTCGGCATTTGCGTTTCTGTGCGTCTCGGCCTCTCTGTTTGAGAGGACCGTCTACGGCATTGCCGTGACATCTCTATTCCTTTTCGCGCTGACGGTTTGTTGGATCGTTTTCGATTGGCTCCTTCGTTCCATCATGCCGCTAAGGCATCTATCATACGTAGTTCTGGCTCCTCTGTTTTTCGGCATTCTGCTCAAGTCGGCACTTGGGGCCTATCTCCAGGGGGGGGACCTTTTCGTAAGATTCACCCCTTTCGTAGCGTCCGGAAACGTCACACCATATGGGGTTGCGTTCGTCGCGGGCTATACAGTCGTTCTTGCAATCGCAACATATATCGCAAAGAGGTAAGGAATGGCCGAAACTATAGTTGGTCGGGACGGATCTATTTCTGTCGAGTTCGGCGATGGAGCAAGCTACACATTCAATGATGCGGATTCTTGGGGTGTTGGCCCAAGCTATCCTGACTGGCACGATTACTCGTCTACAATAGTAGTCGGAAGAGTCAGCAATGGCTTCACGGTTGAGCGGGTTTGGGAACAATTGATTGCCCGACCAGCTCCCGGGGCACTTCTGAACGCAGGCAATGCCGCAACCGGGTCGATTACGAACACCGCTGGACCCGGAGCCGTTCAGCATGTGGTTGATCCAAGCAACCGAATTGTTGTGAACATTACAATTGGAGCGGGCCAGCATCCCGACTTTTTCGAACATCCACTGCATCCTGGGGCAGTCGTTCGGCATGTGTTGGTCAGGGACGGGTTTGTAGCAATTGACAGCGTTGGGATTGGCAACTTCAACAAGGCTGGTCCATTCTCGGTATTCCTGAATAACCTTGGAGGAGACTTCTTTTTCGGTGGTCCAGGACCGCATACTCTCGAACTTATGAGCGTGCCGCGCTGCTTCCCCGCCCACACCCGCATCCAGACCTCCCGCACCACCTCCACCGCCATTTCCGCCCTGCGCGTCGGCGATGTGGTCCTCGCTTTTGACGCCCGGGCTGACAAGGGCCGTGGTGCCCTCGTCCCCCGCCGGGTCACGCGGCTTTATCGCAACACTACCACGGACTGGATCCGCCTGCGCTGGTTTGATAGCGAGGCGAAGGAGCTGATCACCACCCCCGGTCACCATTTCCTCGACGAATTCGGCCAGTTCCCGACAATCGAGGAGATGACCCGCACCGCTGGCAAGCGTAGATTGAGCGCAAGCTACCGCCCATCCCGGAAAGCCGAAAGCACGGTCGGTTTCCCTATGCCAAGCTTGCCACAGGAGTTCAAGGATGCGCAATCCGACCGTCGCCGCCACTCAATTCGCCTGCAGTTGGGACCTCCCGGCCAATGCCGACAAAGCCGAGGCGCTGATCCGACGGGCGGCGGGGCAGGGGGCGCAGGTGGTGTTGATCCAGTAGCTTTTTGCCTCCCCCTATTTCTGCATCACTGAGCGGGCGGAGCATTTCGATCTGGCGTTGCCGTTCGACGGTCATCCGCTGGTGGCACGCTTCGCGGCGCTCGCCAGGGAACTGGCCGTGGTGCTGCCGTTGTCGTTCTTTGAGCGCGCGGGGCAGGCGCATTTCAACTCGGTGGCGATGATCGATGCTGATGGCTCGGTGCTGGGGCTTTACCGCAAGAGCCATATCCCGCAGGGGCCGGGCTATGAGGAAAAATACTACTTCAGCCCCGGCGATACCGGTTTCCGGGTCTGGGACACGCGGGCAGGCCGGATCGGCGTCGGCATCTGCTGGGACCAGTGGTTCCCGGAATGCGCCCGGGCGATGGCGCTGATTGGGGCAGAGATGCTGCTTTATCCCACTGCCAACGGCTCGGAACCAACGAGCCCGGGCTACGATTCGGCGCCGCACTGGGAAACCTGCATGCGCGGCCACGCGGCGGCCAATATTCTGCCGCTGGTGGCCAGCAACCGGATCGGAACCGAAACTTCGCCCGAAGGGGTGGCGGTGCGGTTCTACGGCTCCAGCTTCATCGCTGATCAGACCGGTGCGCTGGTAGCCCGGGCCGGTCGTGACGACGAGGCGGTGCTGGTGGCCAGCTTCGATCTGCAGGCGATCGGGCAGCTGCGGCGCAGTTGGGGGGTGTTTCGCGACCGCCGGGTCGATCTGTACGGCGGGCTGGCCCGGCTGGGCTGACGGAGCGGGGCCAAGGCGGCGGGCTCAAAGCGGCGGCGGGCACCGGTTCGGCCAGTCGGTTGCCTGATGATAGGCCTCGGCCAGCTGCAGGATGGCGCGGTCCGCACCGGCAGCGCCGATGAGCTGCATCCCCATCGGCAGGCCCTGCGGCCCGAACCCGACCGGCAGGCCGACCGCCGGGACCCCGGCCAGCGATACCGGCACCACCACCTCCATCCAGCGGTGATAGCTGTCCATGGCGTGGCCGTTGATCGCGGTCGGATAGCGCCATTCGACCGGGAACGGCCAGACCTGTGCCGACGGCAGCACCAGCGCGTCATAGGTCTGAAACAATCCGGCAAGCCGCGCATACCAGGCCGAGCGTACCAGTGACGCCGCGTGGATTGCCAGCCCGGTCAGCGGCAGGCCCTGTTCGATCTCCCAGATGATCTCCGGCTTCAACTGGCCGCGCTTGGCCGGATCGTCGTACAGTGGCTGTTTGGCCGTTGCATTGGCCCAGGACCGCAGTGTGCACCAACTATGCCACAGCGTGTCGGCCGCCATCGGCGGCGGCACCGGTTCGACCGAACAACCCATGGTCTCGAACTGCTGCAAAGCCGCTTCGCACAGGTCCAGAATCCCCGGCTGCACCGCATAGGCCCCGCCCCAGTCGCCCAGCCAGCCGATCCGGCGGCCGCGCGGGTCGATCTGCAGCCCGTCGGCATAGGGTTCGGCCGGGCGGCTATGCGGCACCCGCGCGTCGGGCCCGGCTATCACCTGCAACAGATGCGCCAGATCGCGCGGGCAGCGCGCCATCGGCCCGTCGGTCGACATCACATGCAGATAGTTGTCACCCAGCGGCTCCGACGGGATCAGATCCCAGGTCGGGCGAAAGCCGTAGACATTGCAGAAGGCCGCCGGATTGCGCAACGACCCCATCATGTCCGAGCCGTCGGCCACCGCCAGCATCCGCGCCGCCAGTGCCGCCGCCGCCCCGCCGGACGAGCCGCCCGCCGTCCGCGCCAGATCGTAAGGGTTGCGGGTCACGCCGTGCACCGGGTTGAACGAATGCGAGCCGAGCCCGAATTCCGACGTGTTGGTCTTGCCGATCACGATCGCCCCGGCCGCCTTCAGCCGCTGCACCAGGAGGTCGTCGCTGTCGGGGACGAAATCGGCGAACAGCGGCGAGCCGTAGGTGGTTCGCAGTCCGCGCGTCGCATGCAAATCCTTGATCGCGATCGGGATGCCGTGCAGCCAGCCGGGGCGCAGCGCAGTGTCGGTGCGCAGCACGTCCGCCCGGGTCGCTGCCGCGATCAGCGTATCGCTGTCGCGCTGCGACACGATGGCATTCACGGCCGGGTTCACGGCAGCGATCCGCGCCAGCGTTGCCGCCATCAGTTCCGCCGCTGAAAGCTCGCGCCGCGCCAACATGTCGGAAAGCGCATGCGCAGGTCGGTCCAGCATCCTGTTTCCCGGTTTCTTCTTTTCTCAAATATCCTGGG
>JANNRR010000130.1:0-39426 GCA_031401675.1 Paracoccaceae bacterium | reverse complement strand
GTCCGAGGGGTGACAATCGGGCGACAAACCGCTTGGCCGTGGGAGCCCACCCCGCTTAGGCTCGATCCGCCCTTCGTCCTCCGGCCTGGAGGGCGAGATGGCAGCCCAACCCCCCGAGCAGCGAAACCCGTGAAGATCTTCAGTGGCAACTCGAACCGTCCCCTCGCGGACCTGACATGGCTGCGGGTCGGCGGTCCGGCGGATTACCTGTTCCAGCCCGCCGACGTCGAGGATTTGACCAGCTTTCTCAAAGCCTTGCCCCCCGAAATTCCCATCTTTCCCATCGGTGTCGGCTCCAACCTGATCGTGCGCGACGGCGGTATCCGTGCCGTGGTCATCCGCCTTGGCCGCGGCTTCAATGCCATTGATATCACAGGACAAACTGTCACCGCCGGTGCCGCAGCACTGGATGCGCATGTGGCGCGAAAGGCCGCCGAGGCCGGGATCGACCTCACCTATCTGCGCACCATCCCCGGGTCCATCGGCGGCGCGGTCCGCATGAACGCAGGCTGTTATGGCAGTTACACGGCAGATCATTTCGTCGCCGCCCAAGTCGTTGACCGGCAAGGCGAAATCCGCACAATGACGGCGAAGGACCTCGACTTCCGCTACCGCCAATCCAACCTGCCCGAAGGCGCGATCATCACCGAGGTCACCCTGCAAGGCCCAACCGGCGACCCGCAAACCCTTGCAACAAAAATGCAATCCCAGATCGCCAGACGCGACGCGTCGCAACCGACCCGCGACCGCTCCGCCGGTTCCACCTTTCGCAACCCCGCCGGTTTCTCATCGACTGGCCAACCCGATGATACCCACGAGTTGAAGGCCTGGAAGCTGATAGACGACGCCGGAATGCGCGGCGCCACCCTTGGCGGGGCGCAAATGTCGCCGATGCATTCCAATTTTCTGATCAATACCGGTGGCGCAACTGCCGCTGATCTGGAGGGATTGGGCGAGGAAGTCAGAAAGAGGGTTTTCAAACAGTCCGGTTTGACGCTAGAGTGGGAAATCATGAGGGTTGGCGAACCAGCCCCGGCGGCAGACGACGACACAAAATAATAGCAAGCCATCAATGGCTTGAACCAGACGAGGCGGGGCATGTCGAGCAGGGCAGCCCTTACGGTGGCGGTACTGATGGGTGGGCCTTCCGCAGAACGGGAGGTGTCCTTGGTATCGGGGCGCGAATGCGCTGCTGCCCTGAGGGTATCAGGCTACACGGTGGTGGAGGTGGACGCCGGTCCAGACCTTGCCCAGCGTCTTGCCGCCCTTGCCCCCGATGTCGCCTTCAATGCCCTGCATGGTCGCTGGGGCGAGGATGGCTGTGTCCAGGGCCTGTTGGAATGGCTGCGCATCCCCTATACCCACTCCGGCGTGCTGGCGTCGGCGCTGGCGATGGACAAGACCCGCACCAAGGCGGCCTACCGGACGGCCGGCCTGCCTGTCGTCGACAGCCTGATCGCCCCAGCCGCCGAGGTGCGTACCCGGCACGTGATGCCGCCACCATATGTAGTGAAGCCCAACGCCGAGGGCTCGTCGGTCGGTGTCTACATTGTCCACGCCGCGGCGAACGGACCACCACAGCTGGCCGAAACGATGCCGGATCAGGTGATGGTCGAGGCCTATGCGCCGGGGCGCGAACTGACCACGACAGTGATGGGCGACCGCGCCTTGACCGTGACCGACATCCTGACCGACGGCTGGTACGACTACGATGCCAAGTACAAGCCCGGCGGGTCGCGGCACGTGCTGCCGGCCGATGTTCCGACCCCGGTCTTTGCCGCCTGCCTCGATCATGCGCTGCGGGCGCACGAGGTTCTGGGCTGCCGCGGCCTGTCGCGGACCGATTTCCGCTGGGACGAGGCCAGGGGGCTTGCCGGCCTGATCCTGCTGGAAACCAACACCCAACCCGGGATGACGCCGACATCGCTTGCCCCTGAACAGGCGGCGCATCTTGGCATCAGCTTTCCTGAACTTTGTGCCTGGATCGTGGAGGATGCATCCTGCAACCGCTGACCCAACCGCTGACCCAACCCCGGCGCGACCCGGCACCCAGCCGGGTTGCCTACCGGCTGAACCGGTTGTGGCTGACGCCGCTGTTCCGGTCGATGTTCCGGGTCGGATTGCCGGCATTTCTGGTGGTCTTTGCCATGGGACTGTATTTCGCCGATGCCGAGCGGCGGGCGGCCATTGCCACCTGGACGGCCGATCTGCGCAATTCGGTTGAGCAGCGGCCCGAGTTCATGGTGACCGAACTGAAGATCGAAGGCGCCAGCCCGGAAGTGGCCAACGCGCTTCGGGCCAAGGTGCCCGTTCAATTGCCGGCCAGTTCCTTTGATCTGGACCTGCCGGCGATGCAGGCAGCTTTGGAAAGCTTTGACGCGGTGGCGCGGGCCGAATTGCATATCCGAACCGGCGGCGTCCTGCAGGTCAGCATCGAACAGCGGCGGCCAGCACTGGTCTGGCGCAGCCGCCATACCCTTGATCTGCTGGATGAAACCGGCCACCGCGTCGCCTCGATCCACGACCGCGCCGCCCGGGCCGACCTGCCGTTGGTGGCAGGCGACGGCGCTGACAAGGTGGCAGCCGAAGCCCTTGCGCTGCTGGCAGCATCCGGTCCCTTGGGCCCGCGTGTGCGCGGGCTGGTGCGGATGGGCGAACGGCGGTGGGATCTGGTACTTGACCGCGGCCAGCGCATCCTTTTGCCCGAACAGAACCCGGTGCAGGCCCTGCAACGGGTGATCGCGCTGGACCAGGCGCAGGATCTCTTGGACCGCGCCATCCTGCTTGTCGACATGCGCAACCAACACCGCCCCACCGTGCGGCTGGCCGAACCGGCCGACGCCGACCCCGAGGCCATCACCGAAGCAAAGGCAACCACTCCATGACCGATCTTTATCAGGCCCAGCGGGCGATGCGGAACATGCGCAAGGCCGCGATGCAGCGCGGCGTCATCGCCATTCTGGACGTGGGCACCTCGAAAATCGCCTGTCTGGTCTTGCGCTTCGACGGCCCGGACCGCTTCGGCGAAGTCGACGGCGTCGGGCCGATGGCAGGGCAATCCAGTTTTCGTGTGATCGGCGCGGCAACCACCCGGTCGCGCGGGGTCAGGTTCGGCGAAATCGAAGCCATGCAGGAAACCGAACGGGCGGTGCGCACGGCAGTACAGGCGGCGCAAAAGATGGCGAACGTGCGGGTTGATCACGTGATCGCCTGCTTTGCCGGGGCCCGCCCGCGCAGTTACGGGCTGGCAGGCGAGATGGAGTTGCAGGATTCCGTCGTGACCGGGCAGGATGTCAGCCGGGCGCTTGCGGCCTGTGATGTGCCGGATTTCGGAACCGACCGTGACGTGCTGCATGCGCAACCGGTAAACTTTGCATTGGATCATCGCACCGGTCTGGGTGATCCGCGCGGCCAGATGGGCAACCGGCTCGCGGTCGACATGCACCTGTTGACGGTCGACACGACGGTGATCCAGAATCTTCTGTACTGCATCAAGCGCTGCGATCTGGAACTGGCCGGGATCGCCTCGTCGGCCTATGTTTCGGGAATTTCCAGCCTGGTCGAAGATGAGCAGGAACTGGGGGCCGCCTGCATCGACATGGGCGGCGGCGCCACCGGCATCTCGATCTTCATCAAGAAACACATGATCTATGCCGACTCGGTTCGGATGGGCGGTGATCAGGTGACATCCGACATTTCCAAGGGCCTGCAGGTGCCGCTGACGATCGCCGGGCGGATCAAGACGGTGTTCGGGGGCGTTGTCGCGACCGGCATGGATGATCGCGAAATGATCGAGATCGGGGCCGATACCGGTGATTGGGACAAGGATCGCCGGACGGTCAGCCGCACCGAACTGATCGGCATCATCCGCCCGCGCGTCGAAGAAATTCTGGAAGAGGTGCGCGCCCGCCTGGATGCGGCAGGCTTCGAGCATCTGCCAAGCCAGCAGATCGTGCTGACCGGCGGGGCCAGTCAAATCCCCGGAATGGACGGACTGGCGGCCAGAATCCTCGGGCAGCGCGTCCGACTGGGCCGCCCGCTACGGGTGCAGGGCCTGCCGCAGGCGGCGACAGGTGCTGCCTTCGCTTCGTCGGTCGGGCTTTGCCTGTTCGCGGCACATCCGCAGGACGAGTGGTGGGATTTCGATATTCCGACCGAACGTTACCCCGCCCGGTCGATCAAGCGTGCCCTGAAATGGTTCAAGGAGAACTGGTGACCACAAGATGCAGCGGATTGGGCGATATCCCGCCTGCCCAAACGACACGCCCCCCATATTTTGTGGGTAAATCACGTTTTTCTCGTGACGTTGCGCGTGTCAACCGCTAGAATCTGTCCAATGCGGGACCCACAGGCGAAAAGCCGGATAAAAGGCAGGCGGAAACAGCGATGACATTGAACCTGATGATGAGCGATCGGGAAGAGTTGAAGCCCCGGATCACCGTGTTCGGCGTGGGTGGGGCCGGTGGCAACGCCGTCAACAACATGATCGACCAGAATCTGGAGGGGGTGGAGTTCGTCGTCGCGAACACCGACGCGCAGGCCTTGCAGCAAAGCCGGGCCACCGCGAAAATCCAGATGGGGGTCAAGGTCACGGAAGGTCTGGGGGCAGGGGCGCGGCCATCTGTCGGGGCCGCCGCCGCCGAAGAAACCATCGAGGAAATCGTTGATCACCTGGCCGGGGCGCACATGTGCTTCATCACTGCGGGGATGGGAGGCGGTACCGGCACCGGCGCCGCCCCGATCATCGCGCAGGCCGCGCGCGAACTTGGCGTGCTGACAGTCGGCGTGGTCACCAAGCCGTTCCAGTTCGAGGGCGCCAAGCGGATGCGCCAGGCCGAAGAAGGCATCGAGGCGCTGCAGAAGGTGGTCGATACCCTGATCATCATCCCCAACCAGAACTTGTTCCGGCTGGCCAACGAGCGCACCACCTTTACCGAAGCCTTCGCACTGGCCGATGACGTGCTGTATCAGGGCGTCAAGGGTGTCACCGATCTGATGGTCCGCCCCGGCCTGATCAACCTCGATTTCGCCGACGTCCGCGCCGTGATGGATGAAATGGGCAAGGCGATGATGGGCACCGGCGAAGCCACCGGCGACAACCGCGCCATTCAGGCGGCGGAAAAGGCCATCGCCAACCCGCTCCTGGACGAAATCTCCCTGCGCGGCGCCAAGGGCGTGCTGATCAACATCACCGGCGGCTATGACCTGACCCTGTTCGAACTGGACGAGGCAGCGAACCGCATCCGCGAAGAGGTCGATCCCGACGCCAACATCATCGTCGGCTCGACCCTTGATACCGCAATGGAAGGCATGATGCGCGTGTCGGTCGTTGCCACCGGCATTGATGCGGCACCCGCGACGGAAGTGGCCGTTCCGCGCCGCCGTCTGTCGGAACCCCTGACCCATCATGAGCCGGTCCGCACAACTGCGCCGGCACCGCAACCCGCCTATGTCGCCACTTCGCCCCTGAATCAGACGCCCCTGAATCAGACGCCGCTGAATCAGACGCTGCTGAACCAGATGCCGGAGCCGTTGGCTTTGGACGCCGACGCCGCGCAGTTCGGCGACCTTGATCCGCTCGACACCCACGGGGACGGGTTGTTCGACACCGCGCAGGACGACATGCCGCCCCCGGCCTACCGGCCAGCGCCGCAACCGGCCTTTCAGCCGCAACAGCAGCCGACCCATCAGGCACAGGGGCGGACCGGTCTGGGTCTGGATGACCCCTCAACCTTCGTGGCCCCCCGCGCCCGACCGGCCGGCACCCCGTCACCGGAGGCGCTGGCCCGGCTGCACAATGCCGTCAACAAGGCACCGTTGCGTCCGCCGGTTGCCGCGGCCCCGGTTGCCAGACCTGCCGCCGAAAAGCAGCGGTTCGGCATCAACTCCCTGATCAACCGGATGACCGGCCACGGACCGGATCAGGCCGAAAGACCGGCCGCAAGTGTGCGCCAGCAGCCGCCCGTGACCGGCTATGAAGAGGAAGCCGAGGTCGACGCGGAACAGGAACGCAACGAAATCCCGGCCTTCCTGCGTCGTCAAGCGAACTGACCCTGCGTCACGATTTCTGGAAAACGGCTGGCGAAAGCTGGCCGTTTTTTATTATTTTACAATGGCTTACTATGTTATCCCCAGGCATTCGGCAAGTTCCCGCCCAAGCCTGACGGCAATGTTTCACACCGTTGCAAAGTTTGAGTTGTGGTAACGCGGTCGCACGGCTAGCTGAATTGCAACAGGGCGGCACAATGGGCCCCCGGTCGGACAAGAGGCGACGGGTGCAAACCACACTTCGATCTGCGGCGACATTCAGGGGGATCGGTCTTCACACCGGCCTGCCCGTTCGCATGACGGTGCGCCCTGCCTCGGCCGAGTATGGCATCTGGTTCTGCCGCACGGATGTGGACCCCGAAACCAGTTTCGTTCCGGCCAGATGGGATGCCGTGGTTCCCTCCAAGCTGTGCACCCAGGTTGCCAACGACCATGGCACCACGGTTTCGACGATCGAACATGTCATGGCCGCATTGGCCGGTTGCGGCATCTACAATGCGCTGATCGAGATTGACGGTCCGGAAGTTCCGATCCTTGACGGCTCGTCGGCGCCATTTGTCGCGGGGTTTCTGACCCGGGGCTTGCGCGAACTTTCCGTGCCGACCCGGGCTTACCGCATCCTTGAAGCGGTCGAGGTGCGCGACGGCGAGGCTTTTGCCCGGCTGGAGCCTTCGGACATGCTGGTGATCGATTTTGCCATCGAGTTCAGCGACCGGGCCATCGGACGGCAGGCCAAGGTGCTGAACATGGCCAACGGTGCCTTTGTCCGCGAACTGTGCGACAGCCGCACCTTCTGCCGCCAGCAAGATGTCGATGTGATGCGGCTGAACGGGCTGGCACGCGGCGGCACGCTGGACAATGCGGTTGTGGTCGACGGCGATCAGGTCCTCAGCCCCGGCGGCTTCCGGCATAAGGATGAGGCGGTGCGGCACAAGATGCTGGATGCGCTCGGCGATCTGGCGCTGGCCGGCGCACCGATCCTCGGCCGCTATCGCGGCTTCCGGGCTGGACATGCCCTGACCAACCAGTTGCTCAAGGCGCTGTTTGCTGCCCCCGGCGCCTGCCGCCTTGTCGACGTGGCGGATGCTACGGGTGGCAAACTGCCCGGTGTCGGCGTGACCCGGGCCGACATCGCCGCTTTCGCCTGACCCACCAAACCCACTGAAAGGCGTTTTGCGCACAGGATTTTTCTGTGCTAGGACACTGCACGACATTGGGGCGTGGCATGCGTGCTGCACCGGGCAAGGGCTTGGTTCTGACCCGGAAATTGACGGAACAAGGGTGGCGGCGTATGGCGTTCGGCGGATCAGGGGCGAGGGTCGTCGCGGGGATGCTGCTGGCGACGATGCTGGTAGCCTGCGATTCTTCAGCCAATGAGCCGCCGCTGGAGAATTTCACGGCAGAAGAAATCTTCCGGCGTGGCGAGTTCGAACTGGAAACCAACACCAAGGCCACCGAAGCAGCCCGGTATTTCAGCGAGGTCGAACGGCTTTATCCCTATTCGGAATGGGCAAAGCGGGCGCTGATCATGCAGGCCTTTGCCTATCACAAGGCGCGCGACTACGAAAACAGCCGGGCCACGGCGCAGCGGTTTGTCGATTTCTATCCGGCGGACGAGGATGCTGCCTATGCCCAGTACCTGCTTGCGCTCAGCTACTATGACCAGATCGACGATGTCGGCCGCGATCAGGGCCTGACCTTTCAGGCCCTGCAGGCGCTGCGTGTCGTCATCGAACAATACCCCGACAGCGAGTATGCCCGCTCGGCAATCCTGAAGTTTGATCTGGCGTTCGACCAGCTGGCCGCCAAGGAAATGGAAATCGGACGCTACTACCTGAAGCGTGGCCACTATACGGCGGCTATCAACCGGTTCCGGGTGGTGGTGGAACAGTTTCAAACCACAACCCATACCGCCGAAGCCTTGCACCGGCTGGTCGAAGCCTACCTGTCGCTTGGCCTAACCGACGAAGCGCAGACCGCCGGGGCCATTCTGGGTTACAACTTTCAGGGCAACCCGTACTACGACGACAGCTACCGGCTGCTGACCGGCAAGGGTCTGGCGCTGGAAGCCAGGGGTGACAGCTGGCTGGCACAGGTCTACCGGCAGGTCATCAAGGGCGAGTGGCTGTAGGCCAGGGGTCGAAGGCGGGACCAATGCTGCGCAGCCTGAGCATCCGTGACATGCTGATCATTGACCGGCTGGAGCTTGTGTTTCAGCCGGGCCTCAATGTGCTGACCGGGGAAACCGGGGCCGGGAAGTCGATCCTGCTGGATGCCCTGGGCTTCGTGCTTGGTTGGCGGGGCCGGGCCGAACTGGTGCGCACCGGGGCGCAACAGGGTGAAGTGACCGCAGTGTTCGATCTGCCTGTCGGCCATCCTGCCCATGCCCTTCTGGCCGAGGCTGGGTTGCCGGCAACCGACGAGGTTGTACTGCGCCGGATCAATGCTGCCGATGGCCGCAAGACGTCCTGGGTGAACGACCGGCGGATGTCGGGCGATACCTTGCGGGATCTGTCGGCCACGCTGGTGGAATTGCATGGTCAGCAGGATGATGGCGGCCTCTTGAATCCGCGCGGCCACCGGCAGCTTCTGGACGCCTTTGCCGCGAACGAAGCCGCGTCGGCAACCGTCCGGGCCGCCTGGCGGCAGTCGGGGCTGGCGAAGCAGGCGCTGGCGTCCGCCGAGGCCGATCTTGCGGCCATCCGTGTCGACGAGGAATTCCTGCGGCACGCGGTGCGGGAATTGAACAAGTTGAATCCCTTGCCGGGCGAAGAGGCGGAACTGGACGCAAGGCGACGGCTGATGCAGGCTGCTGCGCGCATTCGCGACGACATCGCGCGGGCGCATGCAGCACTTGGCAACGATGGGGCCGAAGGATTGATCGGCGACGCGGTGCGCTGGCTGCATGGCGCCGCTGCGCGGGCCGAGGGCCGGCTGGACGGCGCGATTGCAGCACTTGGCCGGGTCCTGTCAGAGTTGGGCGAGGCGCAGCAAGGCGTCGAGGATACCCTGACCGCGCTTTCGTTCAACCCATCGGAGCTTGAGGCACTGGAGGATCGGCTGTTCGCCATCCGTGCGCTGGCCCGCAAGCACTCAGTGCCGCCCGACGAGTTGGGCAATTTCAGCGCCGGGCTTCAGGTCAGGCTGGAGGCGCTGGAGGGGGGCGGGCGCAATCTGGCCGCCCTGACCCGGGCGCGCGACACGGCTTGGGCTGCTTACCAGACCGCGGCCAACGCCCTGACCGCACTGCGGCGGCACTCGGCAGCCGGGCTGGATGCGGCGATGGCCCGGGAACTGGCCCCGCTGAAGCTGGAGCGTGCGGTCTTTGCCACCGCCCTGTCTGCAGGCGAGCCCGGACCGGACGGGCACGACATCGTCAACTTCACCGTCGCCACCAATCCCGGCGCGCCTGCCGGACCGCTGGACAAGATCGCGTCGGGTGGCGAGTTGTCGCGCTTCCTTCTGGCGCTGAAGGTCTGCCTGACCGGCACGAACCAAGGCCTGACCCTGATCTTCGACGAGATCGACCGCGGCGTTGGCGGGGCAACGGCCGATGCGGTTGGTCGCAGGCTCCAGGCGCTGGCCGCAGGCGCACAGGTGCTGGTGGTGACGCATTCGCCGCAGGTTGCGGCCCGGGGCGCACATCACTGGCGGGTGGAAAAGCGGGTGGAAAACGACGTCACCACCTCTACCGTTACGCCCCTGATGGCTGCGGATCGGGTGGACGAGATTGCCCGGATGCTGTCGGGCGACACCATCACCGAAGCCGCCCGCGCCGCCGCCCGGGCGTTGCTTGCCGGTTAGGCCTGCAGCCTGCAAAACCCCTGCCTGCAGCGCCCGGCCCGGCCAGCCTCACTGCGGCTGAACGGTCGCCCGGTCGGGATAGAACGCCAGATGTCCGGCGATCCGTTCCATGCCGGGCTTGGGCACCTCGTAAGACCAGGCGGCATCGCGGATCGCGCCGGTCTGCAGCGCGATCGAGAAATAGCTGGCCACGCCTTTCCACGGGCAGGTCGTGGCGGTTTCGGTCCTGTCGAACAGCGCCATCGCGATGTCGTCGCGCGGCACATAGACCACCGGCGCATAACTGCCCTCGGCCAGTTCCAGCGCTTCGGTGGTTTCGCCCAAAATCGAACCGGCGGCGCGCACCACCCAGGTTCCCGGCAGTTTGCGGATCGTGATGTGGTCGGCCATCTGATGCCCTCCGTTTGGCATAGTCTAGCGCCGGATTGTCGATTGACCATCACTTGTTTGCAACCGGGGCGGGAAGTTGCCAACCGCAGCCGGCCGCCGGTCCGAGCCTACAAGGCCGCCGTCGCCGCCGCCAGCCAGGTCAGCGCCGGTGCCGACAGTCGCGGCGCAATCCGGTCCATGACGTCGCCATGATACTGGTTCAGCCAATCCCTTTCGCCCTGCGACAGCGCGCCGACCGCGATCAGGCGCCGGTCGATCGGCACATAGGTCAGGGTGTCGAACGCCAGCATGGCGCGGGCATCGGCACCGGCAAGGGTCGGGGCCTCACGCACAACCACCAGATTTTCAATGCGAATACCGAATGACCCTTCGCGGTAGTACCCAGGCTCGTTCGACAGGATCATGCCGGGTTCCAGCGCCACCTCGGACAGGCGCGATATCCGCTGCGGCCCTTCATGAACAGACAGATAGACGCCGACCCCATGCCCGGTGCCATGATCGTAATCCAGCCCGGCAAGCCAGAGGTTGTAGCGTGCCAGGCTGTCCAGATCGCGCCCGGCAAGCCCCTTTGGCCAGCGCGCCCGCGAAATCGCGATCATGCCTTGCAGGACCTTGGTAAAGCAGCTGCACTGTTCGTCGGTCGGGTCCCCGATTGCCACGGTTCGCGTGATGTCGGTGGTGCCGTCGACATACTGCCCGCCAGAATCAACCAGCAGCAACTCGCCGGCCAGGACCGGGCGGTTGGTTTCTTCCGTTACCCGGTAGTGCATGATGGCCGCGTTCGGACCGGACCCGCAGATCGTATCGAAGCTGATTTCGCGCAATTCATTGCCCGCACGGCGAAATCCCTCCAGCACCTGCACCACCGAAATTTCTGTCAGCCCGCCCAACGGGGCCTTGGCATCCAGCCAGGCCAGAAACTCGACCATTGCCGCACCGTCGCGCAGATGCGCCTCGGTCGTCGCGGTAATCTCGGCAGCCGTCTTGCGCGCCTTGGGCAGGATGCAGGGGTCTTCGCCCCAGGAAACCTCGCCTCCGGCCCCGGTAATCGTATCCGAAACCCAGGCCGGCGCGGTGGCGCGGTCGACCCGGACCGGCCCCTGCGCCATTTTCAGGGCCGGTTCGAATTCCGCAAGCGTCCGCAGTCGAACGTCCGGCTCCAGATGTGCCCGGACGTGTGCGTCCAGCTTGGCAGGATCGATGAACAGTGTCAGGCTGGCATTGTCGTGCAACAGGGCAAAGCCGTGCACCACCGGATTGCGCGGCACATCCTCGCCCCGGATGTTCAACAACCAGCACAGACTGTCCGGCAACGTCAGAACCGCTGTTCGCTGGCCTTCTTTCCTCAACATGTCGGCGAGCCTGCCGCGCTTTGCCTGCGGGCTTTCACCGGCCAGAGTGTCCGGGTGCACCGACACCCGGCCAACCGGGGGCGCGGGTTGGTCAGGCCAGATCATGTCCACCAGATTGCCGGACGGCCGCAGCGAAATGCCGCTTCCGGCCAGCGACTTTTCCAGCTTGTCCAGTTCATCGCGCGTATGCAGCCAGGGGTCGTAGCCGACTGTCCCGCCGCCCGGCAGCTGTTCGCGCAACCAGCCGCCCGGTTTGGTATCAGGCCAGGGAACCGGCGTGAACTGGTCCAGCGCCACCTGCAATTTGACCTGCAGCCGGTAGCGGCCATCGATGAAGACACCGGCGATCTGCGGCAACGCGATGCAGAACCCGGCCGAGCCGGTGAACCCGGTCAGCCAAGCCAGACGGTCGTCGTGCGGTGCCACATACTCGCCCTGATGCGCGTCCGCCCGCGGGATCAGAAAGCCGCCCAGCCCGGCCTCGGCCATCACCCGCCGCAGTGCCGCCAGACGTGGTCCCCCCTGTTCGGGGCGCGACGTGGATTGAAAAGTCTGAAACATCAACGCCCCGCCATCCGCCGCCCGATGACCCGGGCACGCGACTTGGGATTGGTGTCGAACAACGCCGCCAGTTGCTCGGTCATCGCCCCGGCCAGTTGCTCGACATCGGTTATGGTCACGGCGCGTTCGTAGTAGCGCGTCACGTCATGGCCGATGCCGATAGCCAGAAGCTCCACCTGTTTCCTGCGCTCGACCATGGCGATCACGTCGCGCAGATGCTTTTCCAGATAATTCGCCGGGTTGACCGACAGGGTGCTGTCATCCACCGGCGCGCCATCCGAAATCACCATCAGGATCTTGCGTACTTCGCTGCGCATCACCATCCGGCGGTGCGCCCATTCCAGCGCCTCGCCATCGATGTTTTCCTTCAGAAGCCCCTCTTTCATCATCAGGCCAAGGTTTTCCCGCACCCGCCGCCACGGCGCATCCGCGCCTTTGTAGACGATGTGGCGCAGATCGTTCAGGCGGCCCGGCTGCTGCGGTCGCCCGGCCGCCAACCAGCGTTCGCGGGCCTGCCCGCCCTTCCAGGCGCGGGTGGTAAAGCCCAGGATCTCGACTTTGACCTGACAGCGTTCCAGCGTGCGCGCCAGCACATCGGCACAGATTGCGGCGATGGATATCGGGCGTCCCCGCATCGACCCGGAATTGTCCAGCAGCAGCGTCACCACCGTGTCGCGAAATTCGGTATCCTTTTCGACCTTGAACGACAGCGGTGTGGTCGGGTTCGCCACCACCCGGGCCAGCCGCCCGGCATCCAGCAACCCCTCTTCCATATCGAATTCCCAGCTGCGGTTCTGCTGCGCCTGCAACCGGCGCTGCAACTTGTTGGCAAGCCGCGACACCGCACCCTTCAACGGCTCTAGCTGCTGGTCCAGATAGGCGCGAAGCCGTTCCAGTTCCGCCGGCTCTGCCAGGTCCTGCGCCAGAATCTCCTCGTCGAAATCCGTGGTATAAACCTCATAGTTCGGGTCGGCATCGGAATGCGGCGCGGGCGGCGGCGGCTCCAGCGGGGCCTCGCCTTCGGGCAGATCCGCTTCCTCGCCCATTTCGACGTCGGCCAGATCATCCATGCTGACCTGCGCCTGTGCAGCATCCTGTTCGTCCTGGCTCGGCTCGGGTGTTGCGTCCGACTCGTCGGTATCATCCTCGTCGTCGCCCTGACTGTCAGGATTGTCCTCGTCCTGATCGGTCTCTTCGCTTTCGCCTTCTTCGTCGCTCTGGTCGGGGTCGTCGCCCAGCTGATCGCCGTATCCCAGATCGGCGATGACCTTGCGCGCCAGCCGGGCAAAGGCCGCCTGATCCGCCAGGACGTGATCAAGGTTGTTCAGCGTCCCGGATGCCTGCTCCTCGATGAAGCCGCGCCACAGGTCCATGACGTTGGCCGCATTCTTCGGCAACGCCCGCCCGGTTGCCAGATGCCGGACCAGATAACCCGCAGCCGTCGACAGCGGCGCATCGGCGGCCTGGGTAATCTGACCATAGCCTTTGCGGTCCGCCTCGTGGCTGATCTTGGCATCGATGTTGCCAGCGGTGCCCGGCATCATCCGTGCCCCGACCGCCTCGCAGCGCGCGGTTTCCATCGCCTCGTACAGCTCGCGTGCCATCTGGCCGGTCGGCTCGTAGCGGGTGTGGGTGGCGTCGTTGTGATAGCGGCGGCGCAGCGCAAAGGCATCGGCGGTGCCACGTGCCAGCAACACCTCGTCCCGCGTCACCCGGCGGCTGATCTGCGGCAGCCGCACCCCGTCCTTGGTCATCCCCGGCGGATCGACGGAATAGGTCACCGCCAGGTCCGGGTCATGCGCCATGGTCTTGGTGGCTTCGGCCAGGGCCTTCTTGAACGGATCGGCGGGGTTGTCGGTCGGTTTGCTCATGGCGCAGATAAACCACCGGGACCGAGCAAGGGCAAGAGCAGCGAAAGCGGCTTTGCATCAATGCACATGAGCCGCGCGCTGATGCATGACAGTGCAGAATAGCGAAAGCACCCGGTTCGGCGTATGACCGCATCCGGTAAATACCCAACCAAGGATGCACACAATGACCAAACCGAAAATCGCGCTGATCATCGGCTCGACCCGCGCCACCCGTTTTGCCGACATTCCGGCGCAGTGGATGCTGGCCCAGGCGCAGGCACGCGACGACATGACGGTCGAGCTGGTCGACGTGCGCGACTACAACCTGCCGCTCTTCAACGAAATGGCGTCGAACGCCTGGGTGCCGACCCAGGACCCGAACGCGCTGAAATGGCAGAAGAAACTGGCCGAATTCGACGGCTATGTCTTTGTCGTGGCCGAGTACAACCGCTCGCTTGCCGCCTCGCTGAAAAACGCGCTTGATCAGGCCTATGTCGAATGGGCGCACAAGCCGTTCGGCGCGATTTCCTACGGATCGATGGGCGGCGCCAACGCCCTTGGCCATCTGCAGAATGTCGGTGTCGAGTTGCAGATGGTCCCGGTCCGCAACAACGTCCGCATCGGCGGCTCGGATTTTTTCAAGGTCCACCCCGGCATGGGCGGCTCGGGCAAGATCTCGGACATCGAACCGGTGATTGCTGCGTCGGCCAAGGCATTGCTGGACGATATCGTCTGGTGGGCCAAAGCGACAATGGCGGCCCGCGCGGCCTGAACCTTCAGGCATCGGATCGACACGGGCGGCCGCGTTGGGGTCGCCCGGTTTCAGCATGGCTGAGCGGCCGCCTGGTTCGGCGTCAAACCTCGTCAGGCCTGCGTCTGCCGGAGGCAAGCTCCGCCAGCAGCGCCACCTCGACATCCAGCGTGTCGATCACCGCGTAGCCGGGGTCATGGCCATCAAATGCCAGATCAAGATCGGTTCCCGGCAGCACGACGGCCTCGGCATCCCGATCTGCCACCACTCGTCGTCCAGCCCAGAAAAATGCGGCCCGCTGTTCGGCGCTGCATCGGCCGCCATCGGCACCATCCTGTTACAGGCGTTCAAGCAGGGCCCGATCGTCGGTCGGGGCAACCGCACCGGTTCGGCCCAATTGCCCGGACGGCGGCCCGCTTCGGCGCTGCCGCCTCTGACGAAGACGGAACGGATGTGCTGATCAGAGCCGGATCAACTTGTCCGACCCCGGCGCATCATTCGACCGGCGCGCCCATCATTTCCGATACACTGGCGGCATAGCGGTCACACAGCGCCATCCGGTCGGGCCAGCCAACAACCGCTGGAAAGCCTGCCGGATCGGCATCATAGACTTCGCTCAGCAGTTCCGTCATCCGGTTGACATGGCGAATGGCGGTATCGACGGCCGTATCCGAGCTTTCGGCAAACGAATTGGTGCGGACCATCGATGCGCCGAGACCCAGCAACTCGCCGCCACCGCTGACCTGTGTCGGGGCCTGGCCGCCTTTGGCGACGATACGGTCGGCGATATTGTACATTCCGGCGCAGGCGATCATTTCCCAACTCAGTCCGGCCTCGGCCTTGAGTTCATCCAGACTTTGCGCCGCCAACGGGCCGCCTGCGAACAGAACTGCAATCCAGGCCAAGACGCATTGTTTCATGTTGTACCTCGCATTGATTTGACAGACCAGCATCCGCCAGCGCCCCAACTTACCGCATGCTCTGGCTCGCGGCGCTTTCCGGCAGTTCCTCATCAAAACACCTCTGATAGAACTCGGCAACCGTCTGACGCTCCAACTCGTCGCACTTGTTCAGAAACGTCAGGCGGAACGCATAGCCCAGACTTCGGAAAATCTCGGCATTCTGTGCCCAGGTGATGACCGTTCGCGGGCTCATCACTGTCGACAGATCACCGTTCATGAACGCCGTGCGGGTCATGTCGGCCACCGTCACCATCTGGGAAATCTGGCGGCGGCCCTTGTCGGTGTTGTAGTGCGGGGCTTTCGACAGCACGATCGCCGTTTCCGCATCGTGGCTCAGATAATTCAGCGTGGCGACCAGTGACCAGCGGTCCATCTGGCCCTGATTGATCTGCTGTGTGCCGTGGTAAAGGCCGGTGGTATCGCCCAAACCGACCGTGTTGGCGGTAGCGAACAGTCGGAACGACGGATGCGGCGTCAGCACCACGTTCTGATCCAGCAGTGTCAGCTTGCCATCCGTCTCCAGCACCCGCTGGATCACGAACATTACATCCGCCCGCCCCGCATCGTATTCGTCGAACACGATGGCGCAGGCGTTGCGCAGCGCCCAGGGCAGGATGCCCTCCTGAAACGCCGTCACCTGCTTGCCATCGACCAGCTTGATCGCATCCTTGCCGATCAGATCGATCCGGCTGATGTGGCTGTCGAGGTTCACCCGCACGCAGGGCCAGTTCAGCCGCGCCGCCACCTGCTCGATATGCGTCGATTTGCCGGTACCGTGATAGCCCTGGATCATCACCCGCCGGTTATAGGCAAACCCTGCCAGAATCGCCAATGTGGTATCGGGATCGAACTTGTAGGTCTGGTCGACGTCGGGCACCCGGTCGGCACGGTTGGCAAAACCCTTGACCTTCATCTCGGTGTCCACCCCGAACACCTCGCGGACCGAGATGTCTTCGGTGGGTCTTGCGCTGATTTCCGTCATTCCGTCCGCCATGATGATCCCGGTATTGCGCGCGGGCGCCCGCGCTTTTGTGCGACTTGGTGTGGAACATATTGCCGGGGGGCGCAAGGGGAAGGGGTCGTCTGACAGGGCAGGATTCGGCTCTGGGGCGCCGTGCCGGGGGGGCGGGACCGATGCCTCAGACGGCCGTGCGCAATCTCAGCGCACCATCGGCCGGCCAGGCCGCGCAGTCGGGGCCAGGCCCGGCCCGCAACAGATCCTCACAGGCTGCGACATCGGCGGCGGTCAGCACTTCGCGCCAGCTGCCGTCGGTGCTTTTGTCGATGAGTATCTCGCCGCCGTCTTCCCTGGTAGCCCTGCTGCCTTGCCCACGCCGCCGTTCCCCCGGCAAGCTCCTTAACGCCCAGGGACCGCACCGGAGTATGCATGAAACCTGCATAAAACCTGCATAAAATCCGCCTGACGAATTTCTTGTAAAATCAGAGTATTAACCCTCAGAGCGGCGCAAATGCCGCGCGGTGTCAGGCATCGCAGATGCTTTGGCCAAACGCCCCGCAGAAAAGCCCGGTTCTCTCCCGGCGCATCAGCCCCATGGCGGTTCGGATTGTGACGAAAAGCGGCGGCAATAGAAATCCCGTTCGGGCGATGCGAAAGGCAGGGGTTTGCTATTCCATGCAAACCCCGAACCGCATCAATCCCGGAAGTTCCGGCTTTCCTTGATCTGATCCCATGCCCAGACCACCTCTTGCAGCCGGTCCTCGTCTGCCCGGTTGCCTCCGTTCATGTCGGGATGCAGGTCCTTGACCATGCTCTTGTATTGCTTGCGTATTTCGGGCTTGGTCCAGTGATCCTTGGCCTCCAGAATCTCCAGCGCCCGCCGTTCCGTAGGTGGCAGTTTGCGGGTGCCGGTGATGCCGCGCCCGTGGTTCTGGGTGGCGTTGCCGCCAAGGATTTCCGTCGGGTCCTCGACCCCCAGCCGCTGCCAGGCCCGCGCCTCATCGCTGCGCTGGCCGAAGGGTTTGGTTTCCCGCCCCCAGACCCGGTCGCTGTCCATCAGTCTGGCAAAGTCTTCTTCGGTCTGGCCGGTGAAGAAGTTCCATTTCAGGTTGTATTCGCGCACGTGGTCCCGGCAGAACCAGTAATACTGGTCCAACAGGTCCGGCGATTTCGGCGCCCGGTACTGCCCCGCCTCAGCACACCCCGGATGATCACATGCCCGCGTCGAAGTGTCGACCGCGCCCGACATGCCGCGCTTGCCCTTGGTGCGGCGCTTCTTGTCGGCGGACACGCGCATGTCGAATTCGAACGGCGATCGGGTTGTCATCGGGCGGACCTTTGCGACACGGATTCGAAAGCAAGGCGTCTGCGGGGCTTTTCGACTCGGAGGCAAGAGTTTAGGGGTTTTTGTGACGGACGACAGGGGTTGACAGCGTAAAATGGGAATTGCCGATCAGATTCATCACCGGTTGACTGCGGCTTTTGCCCCAGAAGCGCTGGAGGTCCGCGACGAAAGCGAGCAGCATCGTGGTCATGCCGGGCACCGCGAGGGCGGTGAGAGCCATTTTCACGTTGCAATCCGCGCCCCGGCTTTTGCCGGCATGGCGCGGCTGGCGCGGCATCGTGCAGTGCATGTGGCGCTTGGCGATCTGATGGGCCGGATCCACGCGTTGGGTCTGACCGTCAGCGGCTGAGGCTCACAATTTGCCGAGGCCGTTGCCGGCTGCTGGGCCGATCGCCGGCACCCCTGCGGGCAGCGAGGCGACGAGAGCGATGCGCGGGGCTTCGCCGACCGGGGCGGCGGCGGTCAGCGTGCGGGCCGGGGGGCGGGGCGGCAGCGAGGCGTACTCGGCCATCACCCGCTCAGCGGGCCGCAGGTCCGGGCGGGAGGGGGCGGACGCTGCCGTGACCGGGACGGGCGGTCGGGCGGGCGGCTGCGGGGCAGGTTCGGCGGCGGCGGGGCGCAAGTGCGGCAGCAGCAGAGAGGGTTCTGGCTGCGACAGGGTGCGGCGGAAGATCAGCATGTTCTGAAAGGTCGTGGTCCGCCCGGTCAGTCCCACCCGCTCCTCGCAAGGCAGGGTGTCGGCGCGCAAGTATTCCCAGCCGTCGCGGGCCAGATCGTTCATCAGGCTGGTCAGGGCGTGGGCGAACCGGTCAGGGGTGGTGCGGGCGGCGCGGGTTTTTTCACCACGTCGGGGGGCCGGAACGACCCTGTACTCGAACTGCTGCATACTATCCCTCCCAGAGAATCGGAGGCAGGATAGCGGTTTGCCGATTGTGGGGAAAGTGGGGTCAGAAGGGGAGCGCCTCACCGTGAAACATTTTTTTTTGATATTGATATCAATATCTTAAGGTGATCCTATTCAGGACTTGTTAACGATTCACGGCTTGCGGCCAGGCATCCAATTGGCTGCGGCGGGTGGGGCCGATGCCCGGATCGCGGCGGCTTTGCGCCGGTTCACAGCGCCAAAGTGCTCGATCCACCCATGCCAAACGCGACCTCTCAAGTACGGGAAGCCGGGCAAGGCGGGCCCGATCACCGGGTCGCCTCACCTGATTTCACCTGTCAGCGAGCGGTCGGCGGCACCGCGCCGCCGAATGCCCGCGCGGCCGGCCAGGCCAACGGCTGTGCAGCCCCGGCTGCCGGACCTAGACGTTGACAGTCTTGCCGGTCGGCAGATAGGCAATGGCCCCGGCGATGTCGGTATCGTCGATCATGGTGAAACGGCTGATGCTGCCGGCCTGCCGTGCCTTGCCATAGGGCGCATACTCGGGGTCGGTGGCAAAGCTTTCCAGCGCGGCCTTCGACGGAAATTTCAGGATCGCGATCAGGGTGCTGTCATTTTGCGGACCTTCCAGCGTGGTGATGTTGCCACTGCGCGACAGATAGGTGCCGCCATGCCGGGCAACGAGGTGGTGCACATTGCTGGCATATTCCGGTACCCAGCCGCCGTTGGTCACCGTGATATCGGCTATCAGATAAACGCTCATGTCTTTGTACCTGCCTTGTGAGTGCGCAGTGACGGGACTGTCAGCTGCGGTCGTTGCAGGATTGTGGCGCATGGGGACTGATGCGATCCAGTCTGCCATCTGGACCGGCAGATACATTTTCTGGACTATCGCGGGGCACGGCGGCTGCTAGGCTGAAGTGCAATGACAGGAGAAGATCTGATGACGCAAGCCGGATACAAGCAGTTCTGCCCGTTGGCGATGGCGGCCGAGGTGCTGTGCACGCGCTGGACCATGGTTCTGATGCGCGAACTGATCGCCGGGACGACGCGGTTCAACGACCTGCGGCGCGGCGTGCCGAAAATGTCGCCGACGCTGCTGTCGCAACGACTGAAAGAGTTGGAACTGGTCGGGATCATCGAGCGGCGGGCGCTGCAGTCGGAACGCGGCGTGTTCGAGTATCATCTGACGCAGGCCGGGCGCGACATCCGGCCGGTGGTCGAGGCGATGGGGTTCTGGGGGCAGAAATGGGTCGAAAGCAGCCTGTCGCTGAAAAACCTCGATCCATCGCTGTTGATGTGGGATATGCGGCGCAATCTGAACCCGGCGCCATTGCCCCGGCGGCGCACGGTGATCCAGTTTCTGTACCCCGAATTGCCAGCCTCCAAAAGCCTGTGGTGGCTGGTGGTGGAGCCGGATGGTGCGGTTGATCTGTGCTGGTCCGATCCGGGATTCGAGATCGATCTGTTCGTGGCAACCGATCTGCGCACCATGACGGCGATCTGGATGGGGCTAACGACGGTAGCGCGGGAAAGGGCCAGAATCGAGTTCTCCGGATCAAAGGCGATTGCCGCGTCGATGCAGGTCTGGCTGGGGCTGAGCCCGTTTTCGGTGCAGGAAAAGCTGGTGTCTTGATGCGGTGGGTGAAAGGCCGGTGCCCCGGATCAGGTCCGGGGTTGGCGGCATGGCCGGGTGAACCCCGCCCTACAGGCCGAGTTTGCGCATGACCATGTCGTTGACCACGCCCGGGTTGGCTTTGCCGCCCGAGGCCTTGATCGCCTGCCCGACGAACCAGCCTGCCAGTTTCGGGTTGGCCCGGGCTTTGGCGACCTGATCGGGGTTCTGGGCGATGATGGCGTCAACCGCGGCCTCGATGGCGGCGGTATCGGTCACCTGTTTCATGCCGTGTGCGGCTGCCTGTGCCGCCGGGTCGCCGCCTTCGGTCCAGAGAATCTCGAACAGGTCCTTGGCCATCTTGCCCGAAATCTCGCCAGAGGCGATCAGGTCGAGGACGCCGCCAAGTTGTGCGGCGGAAAGCGGCGTGTCGGCGATGCCGAGCCCTTGTTTGTTCAGGCGGCCGAACAATTCGTTGATCACCCAGTTCGCCGCCTGTTTGCCGTCGCGGCCCTTGGCGACGGCCTCATAGAAAGCGGCATTCTCGACCTCGGCGGTCAAGACGCCGGCGTCATAGTCGGTCATGCCGTAGGCGGTCACGAAACGGGCCTTCTTGGCATCGGGCAGTTCGGGCAGGCTGGCACGGATGTCATCGACCCACGCCTGTTCAATTTCCAGCGGCAACAGGTCGGGGCAGGGGAAGTAGCGGTAATCCTGCGCCTCTTCCTTGCTGCGCATGCTGCGGGTTTCGCCCTTTTCGGGGTCATAGAGGCGGGTTTCCTGCAGGATGGTGCCGCCATCTTCCAGAATGGCGATCTGGCGGCGGGCCTCGAAGTCGATGGCCTGCGTCATGAACCGCATCGAGTTCATGTTCTTGATCTCGCAGCGGGTGCCCAGATGCGAAAAGTCCTGAGTTTCCGAGTATTTCTCGTATTGGCCGGGGCGGCAGACCGACACGTTCACATCGGCGCGCAGGTTGCCGTTCTGCATGTTGCCGTCGCAGGTACCGAGGTAGCGCAGGATCTGGCGGATCTTGGTGACATAGGCGGCGGCTTCGTCGGGGCCGCGCAGGTCGGGGCGGCTGACGATTTCCATCAGCGCGACGCCGGTACGGTTCAGATCGACGAAGGACAGGGCCGGGTCCATGTCGTGGATCGATTTGCCCGCGTCCTGTTCCAGATGGATACGCTCGATCCGGACGCGGCGGGCCGTACTTTTGCCATTGGGGCCGGGAGCGAGGTCGACGATGACTTCGCCTTCACCGACGATGGGATGATACAGCTGGCTGATCTGGTAGCCCTGCGGCAGGTCGGGGTAGAAATAGTTCTTGCGGTCAAAGGCCGAGGTCAGGTTGATCACGGCCTTCAACCCCAGCCCGGTGCGCACCGCCTGGGCCACACAGTATTCATTCAGCACCGGCAGCATGCCCGGCATGGCGGCATCGACAAAGGCGACGTTGGCATTGGGTTCCGCACCGAATGCGGTCGAGGCGCCGGAGAACAGCTTGGCGTTGGAGGCAACCTGGGCATGCACCTCCATTCCGATCACCAGTTCCCAGTCGCCCTGCGCCCCGGCGATCCGTTTCGGGGATGGGGCGGCGGTGGCGAGGTCGAGCATGGTCGGATCCTTTGACAATATCGGCGTTTTAGGCGGCTTGGCGGGCCGCGGCAAGCATCGTTCACACGCGTCACCGGGCCGGACCGCCAACCGGCAAAGGCGCGGAAACCCGCCGATGCGACATTGCCGGGCTTGTCTGAACCGGAAAATCACGGCTAACACCGACGGGTTTGCTGTTTGGGGGCTGCCAGATGACCCGATTGACCGCGCTGTGCGCCGCACTGCTGCTGAGCGTTTCCGCCTGTGCGCCACTGCTAGAGGCCGCATCCGACAAGAGCTTTGCCGAAGCCTTGCCGGTGACGCGGTGGGACCACCGCCCGGAGGCCGAGGACTGGACTCGGGCGATGCTGGCGGCGCTGTCCAGCGAAGGGGCGGTGTTGCTGTCCAGCACGCCGGACGATATCGGCACCTATTGCCCAAGCTATGCCGAGGCCGGGCCGAATCAGCGCGCGGCGTTCTGGGTCGGGCTGTTTTCGGCGATTGCCAAGTACGAAAGCACCTGGAACCCGCGCGCCTCGGGGGCGGGTGGGCGCTATCTGGGGCTGCTGCAAATCTCGCCGCAGACGGCGCGCGGGGCCGGTTGCGACGCGGGCGGCCTGTTTGACGGTGCCACCAACCTGACCTGTGCCGTACGGATCGCGGCGCGGCGGGCACCGGAGGACGCAGTGGCGGGGCTGACCACTGATTGGGGGCCGATGCACGACCGATCCAAACGCGCCGAAGTGGCGACCTGGACGCGCGAGCAGAGTTACTGCCAGTAGGGCGTCAGGTGATTCGGAAGTTTTGCCTGATTTCGTCCTTTGGTCCGGCCCAGTGGCCAGCGTGGCCTTCTTTCGTCGTCGATCAGCGCCCGCCCGAAACGTCCAGAGTGGTGCCGGTCACGTAGCTTGCGGCATCCGAAGCCAGCCAGAGGATGGTTTCTGCCACCTCCTCGGCGGTGCCGGCCCGGCGCATTGGCAGGTCCGGGGCCATGCGCTCGGCCCGGTCCGGCTCGCCGCCGCGGCCATGCAGCGGGGTTTCGATGATGCCGGGGCGCACGCCGACCACGCGGATGCCTTCATCTGCGTTTTCCAGCGCCAATCCCCGGGTGAGGGTGTCGAGCGCACCCTTTGACGCGGCATAGTCGACGGACCTACCGGCTCCGCCAAGCTCTGCCGCGCGCGAAGACACATTGACGATCACACCGCCCGCGCCGCCGTAGCGCAGCGCCATCCGCCGGACGGCATGGCCCGCAGCCAGCAAGGCCCCGATGGTGTTGACCCGGAACATCCGCGTCAGCCGTTCGGCGCTCATCTCTTCCAGCCGGGCGGCGCGGTCGATCATTCCGGCATTGTTGACCAGAAGGTCCAGACGCCCGAAAGTCGCATCCAGAATGCCGAACAGATGGTGGATATTCTCTGGCAGCGCCATGTCGGTGCGGATGACGTGAACCCGCGCGCCGTCTTTCCGCGCGGCTTCGGCCACGGCTTCAGCACCGGGCTGGTCGGTGCGCCAGGTGATGGCCAGATCATGGCCGCGGTCGGCCAGCAGCCGCGCGGTCGCCGCCCCGATGCCGCTGCTGGCCCCGGTGACCAGGGCGACACGCCTCAACCGAGCATCCGCCCGACCATTTCGGCCAGGTCGCGGCTGAGGCCGGGTGTTGCCTGTATGCGTTCCAGTTCGGCGCGGATCAGCGCCTGCCGCCCGGCGTCATAGCGGGCGTAGGTCTCGAATGCGGTCGACATCCGGGCGGCGGTTTGCGGGTTCAGGGGATCAAGCCGGATCAGCCAGTCGGCCAGCAACCGGTAACTGGCACCGGAGGGGTCGTGAAACCCGGCGGCGTTTGCGGACAGCGCGCCGATGACCGCGCGGAACCGGTTTGGATTTTTCCAGTCAAAATCCTTGTGTTCGGTCAACATGCGGGTGGTGGTGGCGGCGGCCCATGGGGCAGCCATCTGAATTTGCAGGGAAAACCATTTGTCGATCACCAGCCGGTCGCGCGCCCATTGCCGGTAGAACCCGGCCAGTTCCGCCTGACCGCCGCCGGTTTGCAACAGGCAGGCCAATGCGCCCAGCTGCTCTGTCATGTTGTCGGCACCCGAAAACTGCCGGGCCGCCCGCTTGCCCTGATCCAGCCGGGACAGAAGATCAAGGCAGGCATGTCGAAGCGCCCGGGCACCGGCCCCGCGCGCGTCGGGAAGGTAGGGGCCGGGCACCTGCATCGCGTCGTAAAGCCCGGGTAAAGCGGGGCCGAGGTGTTGCGCCAGAGCCAGCGACAGCCGCTCGCGCGCCGCATGAATTGCTGTCGGGTCCGGTGTGGTGCCGGCGTCGTGAAGTGACAGGGCCATGTCATCCTCGGACGGCAGGCGCAGGGTCAGGGCGCGAAATGCCGGATCAAGGGATTCGTCGCGCGCAACTTGCTCCAGGGCGGTAAGATAGGAAGGGCCGGGGACGGCATTATCGGAGACCATGCGGGCCAACACGTCCTTGGCCAGCGCCCGCCCCGCCTCCCATTTGTTGAACGGGTCCGTGTCGTGGGCCAGCAGGAAAGCGCGATCTTCGGGCGTCATGTCGCGTTGCAGGATCACCGGCGCCGAGAAACCGCGCAGCAGCGACGGGACCGGGCGGCAGGCGAGGCCGGGGAAGCTGAAGCTTTGCTTTGTGTCGGTCATTTCCAGCACGGTCGTCGGCAGGACCTCGTCACCGTTGGGATTCAAAAGGCCGACAGCGATGGGGATGACCTGCGCCGCCTTGTCGGGCTGGCCGGGGGTGGGCGGGGTTTTCTGTTCGAAATGAAGGGTGTAAGTGCCATCGTTGAAGTCATCCGAAACGCTGAGGCGCGGGGTGCCGGCCTGTGTGTACCAGCGCTTGAACTGCGTAAGATCACGGCCGGTGGCTTCCTGGAACACCGCCAGCCAATCCTCGATCGTCGCGGCCTGACCGTCGTGACGCGTGAAGTAGAGATCAAGCGCCTTGGCATAGCTGTCGTTGCCGACCAGACGTTTCAACATGCCGATGACCTCGGCGCCTTTCTCGTAGACCGTGGCGGTGTAGAAATTGTTGATTTCCGCGTAGCTTGCCGGGCGAACCGGATGTGCCAGCGGGCCGGTATCCTCGCGGAACTGGCGGGCGCGCAGGGTGACCACGTCGTCGATCCGCTTGACGGCATGGCTGCGCATGTCGCCCGAGAACTGCTGATCGCGGAACACAGTCAGCCCTTCCTTCAGGCACAGCTGGAACCAGTCGCGGCAGGTGATGCGGTTGCCGGTCCAGTTGTGGAAATATTCGTGGGCAATGATCGCCTCGATCCGTTCGTAATCGGTGTCGGTCGCGGTTTCGGGACTGGCCAGAACGTAGCGGGAGTTGAATATGTTCAAGCCCTTGTTCTCCATCGCGCCCATATTGAAGTCATCGACGGCTACAATGTTGAAAATGTCCAAGTCATACTCGCGGCCATAGCTGGCTTCGTCCCAGGTCATCGATCGTTTCAGCGCATCCATCGCATAGGCGCATTTGCCCTGGTCGCCGGACCTGACCCAGATGTTCAGGACGACATCGCGGCCGGATGCGGTGGTGAACCGGTCGGAATGGGCGACCAGGTCACCGGCGACCAGGGCAAACAGATAGGACGGTTTCGGCCAGGGATCGTGCCATTCGGCCCAGCCGGGGCCTGAGGCCGCCGGGTTGCCGTTGGACAGCAGAACAGGCATGTCCGACTCGATCCGGACCCGGAACGGTGCCATGACATCCGGGCGGTCGGGATAGAAGGTGATCTTGCGAAAGCCCTCGGCCTCGCATTGCGTGCAATAGAGGCCGCGCGACATGTACAGCCCCTCCAGCGCGGTGTTGCTGGCGGGGCCGACTTCGACCTCGGCCTCCCAGACAAAGGGGCCGTCGATCAGCGCCACAGCGGCGACGCGCAGACCGGTTGCGGTCGGTTGCAGCCCCGGCAGGTCGCGCCCGTCGATGGTGGCGCGGATCAGCGTCAGGTTTTCGCCATCCAGCCACAGGTCGTGCCGCCCGGTCCTCGCCGGGTTCGGGGCAAAGCGGATCCGCGACAGCACGCGCGTGGCATCGGGTGACAGGCGGAAGGTCAGCGAGACCTCCTCGATCAGCCAGGCCGGGGGCGTGTAGTCGGACAAATGGATCTGGGCGGGGGTGTCGCGCATCAACTCGGTTCCTTGGCTGGGGTGCAACAGGTTTAGCCCGTGGGGTGCAGAGTGCAAGACGAAGCATCGGTCGTTGGCCGGATGCGCGGAAATCACCGTCCGGCGGGCCTTCGGTCAAAGTCGGGGCTGGGCCGGGCAGGGCTGCTGGTTTGTTGCGTGGCGCTGCGTTTATGCCTAAGCCTTCCCCGGAATGGTGCGGCGTGCGGCAACAAGGGGAAGGCAATGGGGGCGATGATCGCGAGGCACGGGCTATCAGTTGATCCGCAGTTGGTGGCCTTTGTCGAGGATCAGGCTTTGCCGGGAACCGGCGTCGAGAGCGGGGCATTCTGGGCCGGGCTGTCGGCACTGATCCACGACCTTGGTCCGGAGAACCGGGCGCTGCTGGCAAAGCGGGATCAGCTGCAACAACAGATCGATGCCTGGCACATCGCGCGGCGCGGCCAGCCGCATGATGCGGCAGCCTACCGCGCCATGCTGGACGAAATCGGCTATCTGAACCCGGAAGGCGCTGATTTCACGATTGAAACTGCCAATGTCGATCCCGAGATCGCCTGGATTCCGGGACCGCAACTGGTGGTGCCGGTGATGAACGCGCGCTATGCGCTGAATGCGGCGAATGCCCGCTGGGGGTCGCTTTACGATGCGCTGTATGGCACCGATGCCCTCGGGGATTTGCCGACGGGTGCGGAATATGATCCGGCACGCGGTGCGCGAGTGATCGCCTGGGGTCGGGCGCATCTGGACCGTGTTGCCCCGCTGGCCGGGGCATCGTGGGCGCAGGCGACGGCGCTGCTGGTTGCCGATGGCACCCTGTCGGTCGAGACTGGCAGCGGCCGCACCGGATTGCGGAACCCGTCGCAGTTTGCCGGTTATCTGCGCGAAAATCTGTGCGAGTTGCAGGTGCTGCTGCGCGTCAACGGTCTGCTGCTGGAAATTCTGGTGGACCGGACGAGCCGGATCGGTCAGGGCGATGCGCCCGGGATTTCCGACATCTGGGTCGAGGCGGCGGTGTCGGCGATCATGGATATGGAAGATTCGATCGCCGCTGTGGATGCCGAGGACAAGGTCCTGGCCTATGCCAACTGGCTGGGTCTGATGCGCGGCGATCTGAGCGAGGATGTCGAAAAGGGGGGCAAGGTCACGTTGCGCCGGCTGAACCCGGATGCGGAATACATCGCGCCGGACGGGTCGGCGCTGTCGGTCAAGTGCCGTGCCCTGATGCTGGTGCGTAATGTCGGGCATCTGATGACGACACCGGCGATCCTTGACCGCGACGGCCATGAGGCTGGTGAAGGCCTGATGGATGCGATGATCACCACGCTGTGCGCCCTGCATGATCTGCGCAAGACCGGCGGCCCGCGCAATTCGGCGTGCGGGTCGGTCTATGTGGTCAAACCCAAAATGCATGGGCCCCACGAAGTGGCGTTTGCCGATGCCACGTTTGCCCGCGTCGAGGCGACGCTGGGCCTGCCGCGAAACACGGTCAAGCTGGGGATCATGGATGAGGAGCGGCGCACCAGTGCCAATCTGAAGCAATGTATCCGGGCGGCCAAGGCGCGCGTGGCCTTTGTCAACACCGGGTTTCTGGACCGGACCGGCGACGAGATCCATACCGGGATGGAAGCGGGGCCGATGGTGGCCAAAGGTCGAATGAAGTCGGCCGCCTGGATCAGGGCCTATGAGGATCGCAACGTCGATATCGGTCTGGCTTGCGGCTTTTCCGGGCGGGCGCAGATCGGCAAGGGCATGTGGGCGATGCCGGACCGGATGGCCGAGATGCTGGCAACCAAGGGCGGGCAACCGTTGGCCGGGGCCAACTGTGCCTGGGTTCCCAGCCCTACGGCGGCGACCCTGCATGCCACCCACTATCACCTGGTCGATGTCTTAACCAAGCAGGCCGAAATCTCCGGGCAGGGCACCTGCGCCAGCCTGGATCAGTTGCTGACCCTGCCGTTGGCCGAGGGGGCCAACTGGGATGCCGCCATGGTGCGGGCCGAGGTCGAGAACAACGCTCAGGGCATTCTGGGCTATGTGGTGCGCTGGATCGATCAGGGCATCGGCTGTTCCAAGGTGCCCGATATCCATGACGTGGCGCTGATGGAGGATCGGGCCACCTGCCGCATTTCGTCGCAGGCGCTGGCCAACTGGCTGCATCATGGGGTGGTCAGTGAAGCCGAGGTGCAGGCGGCGCTGCGCAAGATGGCGGCGGTAGTCGATGGCCAGAACGCTGGCGATCCCGCTTACCGCCCGATGGCACCGGGATTTGACGGGCTGGCGTTTCAGGCAGCCTTCGATCTGGTGTTCAAGGGCCGGGTGCAGCCGTCAGGCTATACCGAGCCGGTGCTGCATGCCTATCGGCGGCGCGTCAAGGCGGGCGGAGCGCAGGTGCCGGTGCCGGTGCCGGTGCAGGTGTAACCAGGGCGATGCGGGTTCTGGTGATTGGCGGGTATGGCACCTTTGGCGGGAGCATCTTGCGGTAACTGGCGGACGCGCCGGATTTGACCAAGCATCTGCTATCGCGGCTGGCTGGTTTCCGAAACCGTTGCTGCCAATTCGTCCTGCGGCTGACTGGAGTTAGGCTGATCTGCGGCAATTGTTACCAAATGTGCGACAATTGCGGGTAATATTGCCAAATTTGCTGCAATGCACAGGGGCTGTGCGGGGCAATCCCCCTATACCAGCGCCCGGCTTCGTCCTATTGTTGTTACAAAACCATCGGGAACCGAGGCAGCAGGAAACGCAAGGCAATGGCACGCCCTATCGTCGGCATCATATCGAACAGCTATCTGATCAACGACCAATACCCGACCCATTCCGGCGGGACGATGAATACCGAAGCGATTGCAGCGGTATCCGGGGCGATGCCGCTGTTGATCCCGGCAGACCCGCGCTATGTCAGCATCGGCGAATTGCTGGACAGCTGCGACGGCTTCCTGCTGACCGGCGGGCGGCCCAATGTCCACCCCGAGGAATACGGCGAGCAGGCGACCGACGCGCACGGGGCCTTTGACCGGGCGCGGGATGCGATCACACTGCCGCTGGTGAGGGCCTGTGTGGAACGGGGTCAGCCGTTCTTGGGCATCTGCCGCGGCTTTCAGGAGGTGAACGTGGCGCTTGGCGGTACGCTCTACCCCGAGATTCGCGACTTGCCGGGCCGGATGAACCACCGGATGCCGCCTGACGGCTCGCTGGAGGAAAAGTTCGCGCTGCGGCATCCGGTGCGCTTTAGCGCTGACGGGCCGTTTGCGCGGTTGTTCGGCGCGGCGGAAGTGATGACCAACACGCTGCATGGACAAGGGATCAAATGCGCCGGGTGCCGGGTGGTGGTGGACGGCGAGGCGGCGGACGGTACGCCCGAGGCGATCTATGTCCGCGACGCTCCCGGGTTCACACTGTCGGTGCAATGGCATCCGGAGTGGAACGCTGCCAATGACCCGGTGTCGCGGCCGCTGTTTCAGGCGTTTGGCGCGGCGGTGCAGGCCTGGGCCGGGCGGGCCGAACCGATGCGGCTGCGGGCCTGAGCCGGAATTGATCTGAAGCAATCCGGTGCAACCGATCTTGCGGTACGGTCCCCTCGGCAATCAAACCGAGGGACAGAGAATGAAGATCCTGATCGTTTATGCGACGACGGACGGGCAGACCCGCAAGATCGCGCGGTTCTGCGCGGACCGGCTGGCTGATGAGGGGCATGCGGTCGAGTTGCTTCATGCCACCGATGCGGACAGCCCGGGGCTGTCGCGATTCAACGGTGTGATCCTGTCAGCGTCGCTGCACGTCGGGGGCTTTCAGACGGCACTTGCGGCGTTTGCATCCTCCAACGCTGCCGAGTTGAACAGGTTGACGACCTTGTTCCTGCCGGTGTCGCTGTCAGCTGCCGGTGACGACAAGGAAGATTGGGACGGGTTGAACGATTGCGTGGCCAAGTTCCTGAAGCAGACCGGTTGGACGCCGACCCAGACCGTGCACGTGGCCGGGGCGTTCAAGTTCACCGAGTACGACTTCTTTCGCGCTTGGGCGATGCGCCGGATTGCTGCGCAGAAGGGCGAGGTTGTCGAGCCGCATGCCGACAAGGAATACACCGACTGGTCCGCGCTCGGGGTGGCGATCGACCGATGGGCCGCAACCCTGAAAGCTGAGTGACGGCTTGCAAGCCGCGAGGTTCCGGGCCATCAAGGCGGGCGGAAGGATTACACCCATGAAACGTTCACGTATCAACGCCATTATGGCCGAGGCGGATGACTTCATCCGCTCGTTCGGGTTTGTGCTGCCGCCGTTCGCCAACTGGTCGCCCGCCGCCTTTGCCGGGCGCAAGGCGGATGCGCAGCGGATCATCGATGCCCGCATGGGCTGGGACATCACCGACTATGGTCTGGGCAAGTATGACAGCATGGGGCTGTTCCTGTTCACGCTTCGCAACGGGCAACTGGCCGATCTGCAGCGCGGCGGCGGCATGTGTTATGCAGAAAAGCTGCTGATATCCAAGCGTGATCAGTTGTCGCCGATGCATACCCATGTGATCAAGGCCGAAGACATCATCAATCGCGGCGGCGCGCCGCTGGCGGTAGAGTTGTGCGGGTCGGATGCGTCGGGAGGGTGCGATCCCAAGGCTGGCGGGATGGTGCGCTGCGACGGGATCGCGCGGGCCTACAAGGGTGGCGAGATCATCAGGCTGCTGCCGGGAGAAAGCGTGACGCTGATGCCGGGCGACTGGCATGCCTTTTGGGGCGAGGGCGGCGATGTGCTGATCGGTGAGGTTTCGACCGTCAACGACGACGTCACCGACAATGTGTTCCGCGATCCGATCGGGCGGTTTGCCGAGATCGAAGAGGATGTTGCGCCGACACATCTGCTGGTCAGCGATTATGACAGGTGGCTTAAGTAGAGGGCGTTTGCGACGTTTCGCCGGCAAGCGCCGCTGTGAGGCGGGGCGTTTAACACGCGTGCTATTCTCTTTATATCATTGATACTCAAGGGTTTTCGGAATTCTGTTAAGGTCTTGGAAACTTCAGTTGGCGCAGGGTGAGGTGTAGCGGAACCGTCGTCGTGCTGCACTTAGGCCGGTGGGGGTTTTGCACCCCCACACCCCCGCAGGATATTTGCGACAAAGTGAAGCGAAACTTGAATTGAGTAGAATCAAGTTGCGAGGAGCGAGTTCGGTCCGGCGGTTCCATAAGACATCCTCTCGCTCTGACGCACTCGTGCTGCGCAATTCCGGCCTGACGGTGCCCATCCAGAAGTCTGTAGATGCGACCTTTGCTGTCGCAACCGTCCGCGATCCCTATGCCGGTGGTTGCTAGGTTCGGACCGGCAAGGGGGGCGACATGCAAGCGGAAACGGCGGGGCGGCGGCGCAGGGGGCGAGGGTCGGGCGGGGCTGTGCGGACGACGCATTATGGCCAGCTGACCAATCCGTTTCAGCCGCAGGCGCTGTTGTCAGGCGACGAGATTGCGGCGATCCATGCCACGGCGCTGCGGATACTGGCCGAGTTGGGGATCAAGGTGCTGCTGCCCGAAGCACGAGCGCTGTTGCGGGCGGCGGGGGCGCTGGTCGATCCAGAAACGCTGATGGTGCGGATCGGCGCGGATATCGTTGCGGACGCGCTGGCGGCAGCGCCGGGGTCGTTCGTGATGCGCGCCCGCGATCCGGGACGGGATGTGGCGATGGCACCGGGGACGCTGGCCTTTCTGTCGGGCGCGGGGTGCCCGGGCTGTTCGGACCGGATCCGGGGACGGCGACCCGGCAGTCTGGCCGATTTCCGCGAATTGACCCAGCTGATCGAGACTTTCGATGTGCTGCACATGCTGACGGCGGTGGTCGAGCCGCAGGACAGCCCGATGCACCGCCGCCACTATGACACCATGCAGGTCCAGCTGGAAACCAGCTGCAAGGTGCCGTTCGTCTATGCGCGGGGACAGGCGCAGGTCGAGCAAAGCTTCGAGATGCTGGGGCTGGCGCTTGGGCTCGGGGCCGGGTTTGCCGACCAGCCGCGCTGTTATACGGTGATCAACACCAATTCGCCGCGTCAGCTGGATGTTCCGATGGCGCAGGGCATCATGGATTTCGCGCGCGCCGGCCAGATGGCGGTGATCACGCCGTTCTGCCTGATGGGGGCCATGGCGCCGGTGACGCTGGCCGGGGCGATGTGTCTGCAACATGCCGAGGCTTTGGCGGGGATTGTGTTGGCGCAACTGGTGCGGGCCGGGGCGCCGGTGATGTACGGGGCCTTTGCCTCCAACGTCGACATGAAGTCGGGCGCGCCGGCGTTCGGGACGCCCGAGCATGTCAAGGCCAGCATCGTATCTGGGCAACTGGCGCGGCACATCGGGCTGCCGTGGCGGGGATCGGCGGGGGCGGCCTCGAATACCGCCGACGCGCAGGGGGCGCACGAGACCGAACTGTCGATGTGGGGAGCGCTGCTTGGCGGGGCGAACCTGACCATTCATGCGGCTGGCTGGCTGGAGGGCGGGCTGACGCTGGGCTATGAAAAGCTGATCACCGATCTGGAAATGCTGCAGGTGATGGCCGAACTGTGCGTGCCGGTGGCAGGTGGCGAGGCCGAGCGGGCGTTTGACGCGATTGCCCAGATCGAGCCGGGCGGGCATTTCCTTGGCGTCGATCACACGATGGCGCGCTACCGGACGGCATTCTATGCGCCGCTGCTGGCCGACCTGAGCAATTACGGCGGCTGGATCGAGGCGGGCAGCATGCGGGCCGACGAACGGGCGACTACGGTCTGGCAGGACCGGCTGGCGGCATTCGTGCTGCCGCCGGGTGCAGCCGAAGGGCTGGAGCCGGTGCGCCGCTACATCGCCGATCACATCGCGGCGGGCGGGGCGCTGCCGGTTTCCTGACGACCCAGATCGGGCCGTACTCAAATCGGGCTGCACTCAGATCGGGCCGGCGGTCGGGATCACCGGTTCCGGGGCAGGGGCCACGACCGGCACCACAGCCGCAACCTTTGGCTTCGGCGGCGCGGGCGGAAGTTTCAGCACGGTCGGAAAGCTGCCGTCGGCGTTCAGCACCACCACCCTGGCCCCATCGGCGACGCGGGCATAAAGGTCGATGACGTCCTGATTGATCATCCGGATGCAGCCCGACGAGGCGTTGGAGCCGATCGACTGCCATTCCGGGGTGCCGTGGATGCGGTATCCGTAGTCGATGCCGTTGGTGGTCAGATACAGGGCGCGGGCGCCAAGCGGGTTGGTCGGGCCGCCGGGCTGGCCGTTTTCCCATTGCTTCAGTTCCGGCTTGCGTTCGATCATTTCGGGCGGCGGCGTCCAGGTCGGCCAGGGCTTGCGGTCGGTGATCTGGGCGACACCGGCCCATTCGAAGCCGGCGCGGCCAACGGCGATGCCGTAGCGCAGGGCCTTGCCGTTTTCCAGGATCAGGTGCAGCTGGCGCGCGCCCGGGCTGATGATGACGGTGCCCGGCAATTCGGCCGTCTTGAAATCCACGACCTGACGGCGGAACGGCTCGGCGATCTGTTCGACCGGGATGGTGGGCAGGTCGATGCCAGCGTCATTGCGCCCGGCGTAGGCATCGGCGAAGCCTTGCGGCGCTGCGGCCAGTTTGGTCACATCGGCGCCGGGTGCCACTTCCAGACAGCCGCTCAACAGGCCCGCAATCAGCCCGATCCCTATCCAACGCATTTCAATTCCCGGCATCACCCGTCCTTTGATTTTGAACTTACTGTACAGGCTTGGGCAACAATCATGCCCAAATCATGGAACTCTTGTGGAATTTTACGGGAGATCGGCGGAATGGTCCACAGCCAAGCTGCATCAAAGTGCCGTGCGCAAGTGCCAAAGTTCGGGGAAAAGCTCGACCTCCAGCATTCGGCGCAGATATCCGACGCCCGATGTGCCGCCGGTGCCGCGTTTCAGCCCGATCACGCGTTCGACGGTGGTCACGTGATTAAAGCGCCAGCGCCGAAAGTAATCCTCGAAATCCATGAGTTTTTCGGCCAGCTCATACAGTTCCCAATGCGCTTCGGGGGCGCGGTAAACCTGTTCCCATGCCGCCTGCACCAACGGATCGGCAATCCAGTGCTGGCTGACATCGCGCGTCAGGACCGCGGACGGAACCGGCAGTCCGGCGCGCGCCAAGTGGCGCAGGGCCACGTCATAAAGGCTGGGGCGTGCCAGCTCGGCGACGAGGGCTGCGGTCAGATCGGGGCGGTGAGCGTGCGGTTTCAGCATCGCGGCATTGCGGTTGCCGGCGGTGAATTCGATCAGCCGGTATTGCCAGGACTGAAAGCCCGAGGATTGGCCGAGGCCGTCGCGGAAATGGGTATATTCGCTGGGGGTCATGGTGCGCAGCACGTCCCAGGCGTTGTTCAGCTGTTCGAATATCCGCGCCACCCGGGTCAGCATCTTGAAGGCCGGGCGCAGGGTGCCGGCGGCGATGGCGGCCCGCGCGGCCCCAAGCTCGTGCAGGGCAAGGCGCATCCACAGTTCCGAGGTCTGGTGCTGGATGATGAACAGCATTTCGTCGTGCGCGTCGGTGCGCAGGTGCTGCGACGACAGGATCGCATCCAGTCCGAGATAGTCGGTATAGGACATGCGGACACGGAAATCGGTTTCGGCATCGTCGTTGGCGGGATCGTTTTTGGCGGAATCGGTCACTATGGTGTCACCGGATCAAGCAGCATCGGCAGGGACATGGGTTCCGGACCACCTTGAGTCGGAGCCGGATGATCCGGGTGGGGCGGCGGGGCCGGGTCGATCTGCCAACCGCGCCGGGCCAGGAAGCGCTGCGCCAGGCGGCTGGCCCAGACCGTCAGGCGCGGCATTGCCCGGGTGCGCGCTTCGGCGAGGATGGCGTCGTAGAGCGCATCCGCCAGCCCGCTGCGACGGTACTCCGGCAGGACAAAGGCCATGTTCAGATATCCGTCCGCTTCCAGCATCATGAAGCCGGTGACGCGGCCACCGGTTTCGGACACCAGCGTGATGTGGCGGTCAAGCCACGGACCCCAGTCGTCCGACATTTCGGGAGAGGGTGCCCATTCCGCCAGTTCGGCCTCGGTATAGTGGCCGGCGGCCCCGATCCGCACGGCGGCGTAGAACACCGCCCGGGTCGGGGCGGCGTCGTCTGCCCGAAAGCGGCGGATCAGGTGGCGATGCGCCCCGAGCCCCGTTGGCCGTTCTGATATTCCGGGCGTTTCCAAAGGGCTTTTTCCATGACCTCGGCCAGGATGGCCACTGCAGCATCCACGTCGGCCCGGCCGATGTAAAGCGGGGTGAAGCCGAAGCGCAGGATATCGGGCGCGCGGAAATCGCCGATCACGCCGCGTGCGATCAGGGCCTGCATGATGGCAAAGCCTTCGGGGTGGCGAAAGCTGACCTGGCTGCCGCGCTGCGCAGGATCGCGCGGCGATGCAAGGGCAAGGCCGGAGCCGGGGCCGCAGACAGCCTCGACCCCGGCAATGAACGCCTCGGTCAGGTCGATGGATTTTTCGCGCACATCCTCGATTGTGGCGAAGTCCCAGACATCGAGCGCCGCTTCGAGCGCCGCCATCTGGATCACCGGCGGGGTGCCGACCCGCATCCGTTCGATACCGAGGCCGGGGCGATAGGACAGATCAAAGGCAAAGGGTGCGGCATGGCCCAGCCAGCCGGACAGCGCCGGGCGGACTCGGGCGGCGTGACGCGGTGCAACATAGATGAAGGCCGGGCCGCCGGGGCCGGAGTTGAGGTACTTGTAGGTGCAGCCGGCGGCGAAATCGACGCCGCAACCGGCAACATCCACCGGCAGGGCACCGGCGGAATGCGCCAGATCCCAGACGGTGATTGCGCCCATTTCATGGGCCTTGTCGGTCAGGGCGGCCATGTCATGTCGCCGGCCGGTACGGTAATCGATTTCGGTCAGCATCAGGACGGCAACGCCGCCGTCGATCGCCGCCATCACCTCGGCCGGGGCGACGGTTTTCAGCACGTACCCTTGACCGAGAGTGCGCACCAATCCGTCAGCCATGTAGAGGTCCGACGGGAAATTGCCGCTGTCCGACAGGATCACCCGCCGGCTCGGGTTCAGCTCCAACGCCGATGCCAGGGCCTGATAGATCTTGATCGAGAGGGTATCGCCCAGCACCACCGAACCCGGTTCCGCCCCGATCAGCTTGCCGATCCGGTTGCCAAGGCGTGACGGCTGATCCATCCAGCCCGCCTTGTTCCAGCCGGTGATCAGCAACTGCCCCCATTCGTCCTGCACCATGGCCGCTATCCGGGCGCCCGCCGCCACTGGCAACGGCCCAAGCGAATTGCCGTCCAGATAGATGATGCCATCGGGCAGGTGAAACATCGCGCGGGTAACGGAAAAGTCGGTCATTCAGATCTCCTGCAGGTCCGGACGTAGCCCGGTGGCCGCTTTGCAATCAAGTCAGGCATTCCAGCCCGTCATCGCCAAAAAATCATGCCGATCCGGTTAAAGCACACGCCTTGGACCGACACTTGTCCGCAACTGGCACCGATATCGGACCAATCATTCCCGCGCATCGACCCCCCGAGACTCCCAGATCGCCAAAGGGTTGCCTTCGGGGTCGGAAAAGCGGGCAATGGAACCGCTGGAATAGGCAGTCGGGTCAACCTCGACCTCGACGCCGCGCGCCCGAAGCTGACGCACCATCGAATCCAGATCACGGACGCGGAAGCTCAGCATCCAGACCTTTTCGGTGCTGTCTACATAGGGACTGCCTCGGCGAAACGGGCCGAACTGCGTGGTTTTTCCGTTCTGATGCCAGCCAAGCACCCCCGGTTCCTGCGCGACCAGATCGACACCAAGGCATTCGGAGTACCAGCGCGACAGTCCCTTCGCGTCAAGCGCGCGAAAGTAGAACCCGCCGATTCCCAGAACCTTCTCCATCCTCGCCTCCTGCATGCGGCCGGACATTAACCTTTGCATGGCAGGGCCGAAAGGGGTTGCAGGCGTCGAGCCGCATTGTAAGTCAGGGGCGGGGGATGATGATGACGGATCAGGCTGGACTGGCAGGGCGGCTGCTGCGGCAATGGGAAAGCCCGCCGACATGGCTGCTGCTTTTCGCGACCCTGCTGTGGTTGCAGGCGCGATTCCTGCCGGTGCTGGACGCGGGCCGGGTCGGGACGTGGCTTGGCGGGGCGCTGCTCTTCGTGGGGCTGGGGCTGATGGCCGCTTCGCTTGTTCAATTCGCCCGGGCCAGAACCACGGTGATGCCGCGCGAAACGGCCAGCACGATGCTGACCGTCGGCGTCTACCGTTGGTCGCGTAACCCGATCTATCTGGCCGATGCGCTGATGCTGGCCGGGCTTGCCCTGTTTTGGGACGCGGCAGGGCTGCTCTTGGTGCCGGTGTTCATGACAGTGATCTGGTGGCGGTTCATCCGTGGCGAAGAGGCCGGGCTGCTTGCCAGCTTTGGGCCGGAGTTTACCCGGTTCGCGGCACGAACCCGGCGGTGGCTGTGAAATCCCCGGTTCTGGCCCGGAATCCGTTCGCCAGCCTTGTGAAACTTTATTGCGCAGTGCTATCAATCCCCGGTGGAATTCGGCGGGATGGCTTCGGGTCATCGCAATCACGGGGGAACTCAGGTGAAAATCGGGGCACCGAAGGAGATTTTTGCGGGCGAGGCGCGGGTGGCGATGACGCCCGATTCGGCCATACAGCTGAAAAAGCTTGGGCATGAGTGTCTGATCGAGGCGGGCGCGGGTGCGCTGGCGGGATTTTCCGACGCGGCCTATGTGGCGGCAGGCGTGCAGGTTTTGCCGACGGCTGCGAAACTGTGGTCGACTGCCGACGTGGTGGTCAAGGTCAGGGGGCCGGAACCGGCGGAGGTTAAGCGTCTGAAGAAGGGCCAGACGCTGATTTCATTCTTCTGGCCGGCGCAGAATCCGGAGTTGCTGGAGCAGTGTAAGGGCCTTGGGGCCAATGTCATCGCGATGGACATGGTGCCACGGATCAGCCGGGCGCAGAAGATGGATGCGCTGTCGTCGATGGCCAACATTGCCGGTTACCGGGCAGTGATCGAGGCGGGCAGCAATTTCGGGCGGTTCTTCACCGGTCAGGTGACGGCGGCGGGCAAGGTGCCGCCGGCCAAGGTGCTGGTGGTGGGTGCGGGTGTCGCCGGGCTGGCGGCGATTGGCACGGCGACCAGTCTGGGGGCCATCGTCTATGCCTTCGACGTGCGCCCGGAGGTGGCCGAGCAGATCGAATCGATGGGCGCGAGCTTCGTGTTTCTGGAGTTCGAGGCGGCGCAGGATGGTGCCGCCACCGGCGGTTATGCCGCCCCGTCGTCGCCGGAGTTCCGCGAAACCCAATTGTCGAAGTTCCGCGAACTGGCCCCCGACATGGACATCGTGATCACCACCGCGCTGATCCCCGGACGGCCCGCGCCAAAGCTGTGGCTGGCGGATATGGTGGCCATGATGAAGCCGGGCTCTGTGGTGGTGGACCTGGCGGCCGAACGCGGCGGCAACTGCGACCTGACGGTGCCGGATCAGAAGATCGTCAGCCCCAACGGCGTGACGGTGGTTGGCTACACCGATTTCCCCAGCCGGATGGCGGCGCAGGCGTCGACGCTTTATTCGAACAACATCAGGCATATGCTGACCGATCTTACACCTGCCAAGGCCGGGGTGGTCGCGCACAACATGGAGGATGACGTGATCCGAGTTTAAACATACCGGCTGCTATACTATTGTCTTCAAAAATGTAAATGATATTTTTATCAAGCAGGTCCGCGTATACGTCTTTAAACTCATGCGCCGTCATAGGTTCGTAAAGTAAATACCTGTTTACCTGCGGATGCATGTAAAGCTCATAGATGAAATCAAAATCCTGGCCGGTTATTTTTCTGATCATAGCGGCAATGTAGGTATTTTTTTGGATCAGGCGTGAAGTCAGATACTGATCAAATAATCCGCTGATGGCTTCAAGGGAAATACGTTATCCGTATCCCTGTATTCAAGATGTTTTTATCCCGGCTACTTCCTGTAAACCCAATTCTTCAATAGCAATTTCACGCATTTCCACCTTCCTTACTTTACCCGTAACCGTCATGGGGAAGGCATTTACAAATTTCCAGTAGTGCGGAATTTTGAAGTAAGCGATACGCTGTTTACAGAAATCCTGCAATTCTTCCGCAGAGCATTCGCAACCCGTTTTCAATTTTACCC
>JANNRR010000129.1:0-20723 GCA_031401675.1 Paracoccaceae bacterium | reverse complement strand
GCCGCAGCCGGGGCAGACGAAGCCGACCGGCCAGCGCCGCTCCACGAGATACCGGGCGCACGCCTCCTCATCAGGGAAGCGCGCCTCGAAGTCCTGGCGCGACATCGGACGGTCCGTTTTCCAGCGGGACGGCATGGGGGGGACATAGAGCGAACGCGGCACGGCCGCAAGCCTTCACGGCACAAGATGTGGGGGAGCCGGAGCAAAGGGGATAAGCCTTTCAACTGAAACTGAAGGCGTTGTGTATCTGTTGAAATCTGGGCAGCACTACAAGATTGGCCGTAGCGATGACATCGAACGCAGAGTCAAGGAAGTGAAGACTGCAATGCCAGAGGCTGTGACGCTCGTGCACTCAATACGAACCGATGACCCGCCAGGAATAGAGGCGTATTGGCATCGCCGATTTGCAGACCGGCGCGCGAATGGCGAGTGGTTCAAACTCACCAACGAGGATTTACGTGCATTTCGACGCCGTAGCTTTCAGTAGCTGCGCCAGTTTTATTGGCTGCCTGCAAAGGCCCCCACCTCACAACACCCTGAGCTCCCCCGCCAGCCACGGCATCCGCGCCACCGCCGGCCCGACCACCAGTTCCTGCACCAGCGGCCGCAGCCGCGCCGCCACCTGCCCCGGCATATCGCGCAACACCCCCTTGCGGGCGCTCAGCGATATGGTCCGCGACAAGGGCGCAAACGGCAACGGCATTATATCGGCGCGGTCGCGAAACCGATGCGCGTGCAAAAAGCCCAAAGGCGTCAGGATGGTCCAGCCGGCCCCCCCGGCCACCATCGCCATGATGGCGTGATACGAATCCAGCTCGAACCGGTGCGCCAGCCGCAGGTTCTGATGCGCCAGATGGCCGGCGATCTGGCGGCCCATGTGGTGGCGCGCGGTGTACTGGATCAGGGGCAGCGCCTGCAACTGGCTCAGCACATCCGGCCCCGAAACCGCCCCCTTCGGCACCGCCGCCACGAACGGCTCGGTCAAGAGCGGATGCACCTCCATCCAGTCCGCCGCCGCCCCCATGTCGGCGGTCACCACCATATCCAAAGCGCGGGTATCGAGCTGGTCGAACAAGCGGTGGCTGGCCCCGGTTTCCAACAGGAACTGGCAGCCCTTCAACTCTCCGGCCATGTCCGACAACAGCCGAGGCGTCACGTCGGCGTCGAAATCCTCGATCATCCCAAGGCGGAAAGAGGTCAGCCCCGACAGGTCCGCCGACGCCAGTTCCGCCCGGCCCTGTGCCGCCTCGCTCAGGATGATCTTGGCCCGCCGGCGGAACATCTCGCCCGCCGGGGTCAGCGCCACCGGCCTGGTGTTGCGGTCCAGAAGCGTGGCCCCCAGCGCCGCCTCCAGCCCGGTCAGTTGCTGGCTGATCGCCGACGGGCTGGCCCCGAGCCGCCGCGCCGCCGCCGATATCGCCCCGGCCTCGGCGGTGACGACAAACACCTCGATGCCCCAGAGCGTGATGCGGCCAGACGTCTCTGCCATGATCCGGCCCTTTGTCGCTGCGCCGCCAAAGGCTAGCCGCAACCGGGCCATGGCGCAAGGAATGGCACAATGGCGGGCGGCAGCCGCCGGATTCCGGCAGATCGCCGGGCCGCCCCGGCAAAGCGCCCACCCGGATCACGCGCCCGATTGAACCTTGCCGCCCGTCTCTGTAGCCTGCCGGCACAAATCAAGGGGACAGACATGCGCGACGAAACGCCGAACAGCTGGGAAAGCCGGGCCGACGCCGCCTCGCTTTATGGATTCACCGACCTGCCGTCGGTGCATGATCGAGGCGCTGTGGTGCTGACACACGGCGAGGGTCCTTATGTGGTCGACGTGCACGGGCGGCGCTATCTCGATGCCAATTCCGGCCTGTGGAACATGGTGGCGGGCTTCGATCACCCCGGTCTGATCGCGGCGGCCAAGGCGCAGTATGACCGCTTTCCGGGCTACCACGCCTTCTTCGGCCGGATGTCGGACCAGACGGTGCTGCTCAGCGAAAAGCTGATCGAGGTGTCGCCCTATCCGCGTGGCAAGGTCTTCTATACCAATTCGGGCTCGGAAGCCAACGACACCATGGTCAAGGCGCTGTGGTTCATGCACGGCTCCGAAGGCAACCCGCAACGGCGCAAGATCCTGACGCGGATCAACGCCTATCACGGCGTCACCGCCGTCTCGGCCTCGATGACCGCCAAGCCTTACAACGCGGTGTTCGGCCTGCCGCTGCCGGGGTTCCTGCACCTGTCGTGCCCGCATTACTGGCGCGGCGGCGCGCCGGGCGAGACCGAGGCGCAGTTCACCACCCGCATGGCGCGCGAACTGGAAGCCACCATCATCAAGGAAGGCGCCGATACCATCGCCGGCTTCTTCGCCGAACCGGTGATGGGGGCGGGCGGGGTGATCGTGCCGTCGGATGGCTATTTTCAGGCGGTGCTGCCGGTCCTGCGCAAATACGGCATTCCGATGATCGCGGACGAGGTCATCACCGGCTTCGGGCGCACCGGCAACACCTGGGGCTGCCAGACCTTCGACTTCAAGCCAGACGCCATCATCTCCTCGAAGAACATCACCGCCGGCTTTTTCCCGATGGGGGCGGTGATCCTTGGCCCCGAGCTTGCCGACCGCATTCAGGCGGCATCCGAAAAGGTCGAGGAGTTCCCGCACGGCTTCACCGCTTCGGGCCACCCGGTCGGCTGCGCCATCGCGCTGAAAGCCATCGACGTGGTGATGAATGAAGGCCTGGCTGAAAACGTCCGCGCGATGACGCCGAAGTTCCAGGCCGGCATGGCCGAACTGGCGCAGGATCCCAACATCGGCGAATGGCGCGGCGTCGGCCTGATGGGGGCGCTGGAAGCGGTCAAGGACAAGGCGACCAAGACGCCGTTCCCCGGGTCCTTGTCGGTATCGGAGCGGATCGCCAATTCCTGCACCGATCACGGGCTGATCTGCCGCCCGCTGGGTCAGGCCATCGTGCTGTGCCCGCCGTTCATCATCACGCCGGCGCAGCTGGACGAGATGTTCAACAAGCTGGGCGATGCGCTGAAAAAGGTGTTTGCCGAAGTGGCCTGACTCAGAAGACGCCAAACCCTGAAGATGCCAGATTTTCTTGGCTTCTTCTTTTCCCAAATATCCCGGAGGGGTCCGGGGAGGCAGAGCCTCCCCGGCTGCGCCGCAATCAGATCTTCGCCAGCTTTTCCTGCAACTCCGCCAGCTGCTTCTTGATCTCGTCCAGTTCCGCCTTGGGCGCCGGTTCCGGGTCGGACCGCACGCCGCCCGGACCACTTGGCGACCAGCCACCCATGATCGATTTCAGGAACGCCTGCTGCTGGCGTTGCATCGCCTCGAATCCCGGCATCGCGGCCAGCGGATTGGGGATAGCGCTCAGGTTTTCCACGATCTTCGACTGGCCCTCGCGCAGCATCTCGAAACTGGCGGCCAGAAACTGCGGCACCACCGATTGCGCCTGCGTGGTGTAGCTGCGCACCAGATCGGTCAGCACGTCCAGCGGCAGCACATTCTCGCCCCGGCTTTCATGCTCAGCGATGATCTGCAAAAGGAACTGCCGGGTCAGGTCGTCGCCGCTTTTCAGATCGACGATCTGCACTTCGCGGCCGGCGCGGATGAAGCGGGCGATATCCTCCAGCGTCACGTAGTCACTGGTTTCGGTGTTGTAGAGGCGGCGGCTGGCATAGCGCTTGATCAGCAACGGCTTCGGTGCGTCGGCCACAGGCATCACTCCCTACTGCAGTGCAGAGAAGCTTACGGGAGGCCGGATCAAAAAGAAAGGGCGGGCACTGGGCCCGCCCGAACGTCTGCGCCACCGGGGAGGAAGCGGCACAGACAGCACTGGTCAACACATCTCAGACGGCGGTCGCGGCGACTTTCTTGGCAGCAGTCGTCACTTCGGTCGTGGCTTTCTTGACGGCGGCCGAGGCGTCCTCGGAAAGGTCCTTGCCGGCCGACAGCATCAGTTCGACGGTTTCCATCTGCACTTTCTTGGCCACTTCGGCAAAGGCGGCCATGGTTTCGGCAGCGGCTTCGGCCGAGGCGGACGCGAAATCGGTCAGCGCTTTGGTGTAGTCGGTCGGCTCGTCCTTGGCCTTGGTCACCATGCCGAACTTGGCCAGGGTGTCCTTGGTCCATTTGGTCGAGATCTCGGTCGACTTTTCAGCAGCCTCGACCGCAACCTTGGTCATTTTTTCGGTCAGCGCGGCCGAGGTCTTGAACGCATCCTGCATCGAATTGCCGTTCATCGGGAACGCCGCCATCATGTCCTGCATGACTTTGCCGAAGTCCTGGGTATTTGCCATTTCATCTTCTCCTTGCAGCGGGACCACCCCGTTTCTGCGCATGCAACCTATTTAGACGCTGCGGTGCAGAAAATCAAGAGGGTTTATGCCGCAGTGCAGCAAATGCTGCAGTCGCTGCAAGATCAACGGTTTGGGTCGCGCACCACATAGGTGCCGGGGGCCGGGGCCAGCACCGGGTGCGCCGAATCGCCGGGGCTGAGGGCCGCGACCATCGCGCCCGAGCGTTTTGCCAGCCAGTCGCCCCAGCGCGGCCACCACGACCCGGGCGTAAAGCTGGCCCCCGACCGCCAGCTGTCGGGATCGTCCAGCGCGGCGTCGCTGGCATAGTGGCCATACTTGCCCTTGCTGGGCGGATTGATGATGCCGGCGATATGGCCCGACTGCGACAGGATGAAGGTCTTGTCGCGGCTGCCCATCGCCCTGATGCCGTCAAAGCTGGATTTCCACGGGGCGATATGGTCGGTTTCACAGGCGACGGCGCACAGCGGCACCTTGACTGCCTTGATCCGCAGCTTGGTTCCGACGAGGTCGAAACCGCCCCGGGCGAACAGATCCTGCTGGCACAGGCCGCGCAGGTACTGCACCGCCATCCGGGCCGGCAGGTTGGTGCTGTCGCCGTTCCAGTACAGCAGATCGAACGCCGGCGGTGCTTCGCCCATCATGTAGCTGCGGATCGCCGGGGTGTAGATCAGGTCGTTGGAGCGCAGGTAGGAAAAGGTCCGCGACATGAAGAAGGAATGCAGAAAGCCCTTTTCCGCCACCTCGCGCTCGATGCCGTCGACGAAGTCATTGTCGAGGAACACCCCGACCTCGCCCTGATCGGAAAAGTCGGTCAGCGTGGTAAAGAAAGTGGCGGATTTGACCGACGCATCCTTGCGCTGGTCCATCAGCGCCAGCGTCAGGCCCAGCGTGGTCCCGGCGATGCAATAGCCGACCACGTTGACCTTTGGCGCGCCGGTGATCGCCTTGACCTCGCGGAACGCCGTCAGATAGCCCTCGTCGATATAGGTTTCCAGCCCGACATCGGCATAGCTGGCATCGGGGTTGACCCAGGACACCACGAACAGGGTAAAGCCCTGATCGACGATCCACCTGATCAGGCTGTTGGCCGGCTTCAGATCCATCACGTAGAACTTGTTGATCCACGGCGGAAAGATGATCAGCGGCGTACGGTGCACCTTTTCGGTGGCGGGCGCGTACTGGATCAGCTCGAACATCCGGTTGCGGAACACCACTGCCCCCGGCGTCGTCGCAAGGTTGTGGCCGACGCGAAAGGCATCCTTGTCGGCAAGCGTCACCAGCAGGTCGCCGTCGTTGGTTTCCAGGTCGCGGACCAGGTTTTCCAGACCCGACACCAGCGACTGCCCGTCGGTTTCCACTGCGCGGGCCAGCGCTTCGGGGTTGGTGCCGAGGAAATTGGTCGGCGAGAACATGTCGATGATCTGGCGGCTGAAATACTCGACCCGCTTCTTGTCCTTGGCGTCCAGATGTTCCAGGCTGGCCACGGCATTTTCCATGGCTTCGGCGGACAACTGGTACTGCTGCTTGATGTAGTTGAAATAGGGATGGGTTTCCCACAGCGGGTTGACAAAGCGGCGGTCCCTGGGGCCGGAATCCGGCGGCACCGCCAGCTTGCCGGTGGCCAGTGCCTGCTGCGCCTCGACATAATGTTTCAGCGACTTGCCCCAAAAGCTGATCTGATGTTCCAGAATCTTCGACGGGTTCTGCAGCATTTCCACCATGTAGGCGGCGGCGGCCTTCATGAAGATGTCTTCGCTCGGGCCTTTCAGGCCGGGGTCATGCGGTTTTTTCCGGGCGATGGCGGCGACAAGGCGTTGCGATAACGCCTCAACTTTCAAAAGGTTGGCATTCATACGCGCCAGATGGGCGGGTTCGTCATGATCGTCGGTTGTCATGTTAACCTTTCCACCTTACCTTCTGCTCTGCAGCATACCGTCGCCCGACTGGGGGGGAAAGCGGCGATTTTGTCCGGGGCTGACCCGGGCGGTGATCGGGGTTTCCCCCCAGGAGTGACGCGATGAAGTACATGATGACCTATGACCTGATGGAAACGGCGCGCAATACCAACGAATGGCTGGGTGCGACGGCACGGGCAATGGCGTCCTATCCGGCGGTCGGTCTGTTCCCGAGCCCGATGTTCAAGGTGATCGCCGCCTGGGGCGAAGTGACCGAACGCAGCTTTTCGCGGATGGTGGCGAAGCCCGGCTGGGGCATCTATACCGTACCGAGCGAGGATGGCCGCGACCATGTCGTCACGGTTGAAACCGTGATGCAGCGGCCGTTCGGCAACCTGATCCAGTTCAAGGTGCAGGGCCGGCCCGAAAAGCCGCGCCGGGTTCTGTTGGTGGCACCGATGTCGGGGCACTATGCCACGCTGCTGCGCTCGACCGTGGCCAGCCTGTTGCCCGACTGCGAGGTGTTCGTGACCGACTGGCACAATGCCCGCGACATTCCGGTTTCGGTCGGCAAGTTCGATATCGAGGATTACACGCTGTATCTGGTCGAATTCATGCGCCATCTGGGGCCGGAAACCCATGTGATCGCCATATGCCAGCCGGCGCCGCTGGCCCTTGCCGCCGCCGCCTATCTGGCGGCCGAAGATCCGGCGGCGCAGCCGCGCAGTCTGGTGCTGGTCGGCGGGCCGGTTGATCCGGATGCCGCAAAGACCGACGTGACCGACTTTGGCCGCCGGGTGACAATGGGGCAGCTGGAACACACCACGCTGCAGCGCGTCGGCTTCAAATATGCCGGGGCCGGGCGCATGGTCTATCCTGGGCTCTTGCAACTGGCCTCGTTCATCTCGATGAACTCGGACCGGCATGGCAAGGCGTTCCTGGATCAGGTACTGCTGGTGGCCAAGGGCGACGCCTCGGAACACGACAGCCACAACAAGTTCTATGACGAGTATCTGGCCGTGATGGACATGACGGCGGAGTTCTACCTGTCGACGGTCGAGCGCGTCTTCAAGAACCGCGAGATTGCGCAGAACAGCTTTACCGTGGCCGGAAAACGCGTCGATATCGGCAAGATCACCGACATTTCGGTGATGACGGTCGAGGGCACGCACGACGATATCTCTGCCCCCGGGCAATGCGTGGCGGCACTGGGATTGCTGACCGGGCTGCCGGCGGCGCGCAAGCAGCAGCATCTGGAGGATGGAGCCGGGCACTACGGAATCTTCGCGGGGAAAAGCTGGCGCGACAACATCCGGCCGCTGGTGCTGAACTTCATCGACGCATCGGTGGCGAAGCGGCGGGCGGCCAAGATCAAGCTGGTCATTGCCGGACAGGCGCCCGAAGCCTGAGCCTGGCGATTCCGGCGCGTTGACAGTGGGGGAAAACGCTGCCCCGCAAAAGAGTACTGGCCCAATAACTGTTGCCTTGCCCAATTTGATTTCAATCAAATCAGGCCGCGCCTGCCTGCCCCTTGGCAGGCGCCATAGTGCGCGCCCGCCCAGGCCGGCGCGCCACGATTTCCCGACCCCTCCACCCAGCCCAGTCCCGCTTGCTTTCCGGCTCGCGCCTCCAGGCAACGGACCGGTTGTCCGTCCACTGGACGGCCAACGGATCGGCCCGCGTTCTCAAGGCCGACCGGCTGGACCAGTCCAGCGAACTACACGGCGGCCCCCTACAGGCCCTTTGCCCAGCCGGTGATCGCGGTGACGGCGGTTTCGGTCTGGCCGGGGCTGAGAATGTCGCCGGCGATGACGTGCGAATACGGATCGTCGCCGGGGCCCATCACCAGCTTTTGCAGGGTGACGGCACCGCCCCAGCGGGCCATGACGCCGTTGGTCTCATCGGGCGACACCACCTGATCGTCATCGGAATACAGAAACAGCGCCGGCATGGTCGCCGCCGCAAAATCCAGATCGCGCGCCCGCCGGACCAGTGCTGCCATCGGCAGCAGCGCCACGGTCGGATAGGTTGTCGTCCAATAGGTCGCGTGCGCGGCGTTCTGTGGGGCAAAGGTGCGGGTGGCCCCGGCCACCGTGGCCACCCACGACCGCGCGCCCGGCAGATCCAGCAGGGCCGCGACCATGGGCCGAAGCCGGAAGTTCGGGGAAATGAACACCACCCCGGCAATCCGGTCCGGCCGGTCCCGGTCGGTCGCGGCAATCGCCGCCAGGGTGCCGCCGGTCGAGGTGCCGATCAGGATCACCCGCTCGCCGATCAGCGCACCGATGGCCAGCGCCTCGTCCAGATCATTCAGCCAGTCGCCCGCCACCGGTTCGGCCAGCGCGGTTGAACCACGCCCATGCCCGGCCAGACGGGTGAACATGAGATTGGCCCCCAGCGCCGCCGCCACCCCGTCCGGCACCGGGCGCACCTCTTCCGAGGTGGCGGAAAAGCCGTGCAGATAGATCACCGCCAGCGCGGTCCTTGCGCCCGGCTGACCGGCCCAGACGATACGCTTTTCGGTGCCGGGCGTGATGTCGCTGAACTTCGCCTCGGCGGCTTGCAGATAGGCCACCGGGTCTGGCCCGATGCTGGCCGGGTCAAACTGGTCCACCCGCTCCACCCCCTCCAGCGGTGCCAGCAGCCAGATGCCGGCAAGCACCGCGATCAGTGCCAGAAACATCCGCCCCAGCCATCTGCCTATGAAGCGCATCACCCTGCCCTTTCGCTGACGTCATCTATCGCCGCTTCGATCAGCGCCAGACCGTCCGGCGTCGAGAACCGGTGGTCGGCCCCCTTGACCAGCGTCAGGCGGATATCGGGCCCGGTGGCGTGGTCCAAAAGGCGCAGGGCGGTGGCGGGTGCCACCTCGGCGTCGGCGGTGCCTTGCAGGAACCGGGTCGGAAAGCCCAGATGCAGCGGACCCCGCAGCACCATCCGGCGGCGGCCATCCTCGATCAGGCGGCGGGTAAAGATGTAAGGTTGGCCATAGTCGGACGGGCGTTCGACGCGGCCGTCTGCGGCCAGCGCCGCCCGTTCGGCGGGACTGAAACTTGGCCACAGGCTGTCCTCGGTGAAATCCGGGGCAGCGGCGATGGTCACCAGCCCGGCAATCCGCTCCGGCATGGCACGGGCCAGCAGCAGCGCGATCCAGCCGCCCATCGATGATCCGACCAGAACCTGCCGGCCCTGCGTCCGGCCAAGGGCGGCGGCGGCATCGTCGGCCCAGTCGCCGATGCAGCCACCGGCAAACGCCCCGCCGGACTGGCCATGCCCGGAATAATCGAACCGCAGGCAGGCCCGGCCCCGGGCGTGGGCCCAGGCCTCCAGATGCAGCGCCTTGGTGCCCTGCATGTCCGACACGAAACCGCCCAGAAATATCACGCCCGGCCCATGCCCCGGCGTCAGGTGATACGCGATGCGTCGGCCGGCGGCCGTCGTCAGAAACTCGGGCGCCGTCGATAGGTCGGGCATTGTCGATAGGTCGGGCATGGGTCCCCCAATTGCCTGATCCTAGCGCAGGCCGTCACCGCAATCCATCCGCATTGACTTCGCCCCCCGGCGCCGCAATAACCGCCCGACTGACCCGCAACCGGGCGCATCTGTAGGCGCCAAACCGACGAGGAGGCCCCCGATGGCCCGGATTTCCCTGACTTTTCCCGATGGCAACCAGCGCTCATTCGACGCGGGCGTGACCCCTGCCGAAGTCGCGGCCGCCATATCACCGTCGCTGGCGAAAAAGGCGATCTCGGCCACCGTCAACGGCGGGCATTTCGACCTGCAATGGCCGATCACGGCGGATGCCGGCATCGCCATTCACACCATGGCCGACGAGGGCCCGGCGCTGGAACTGATCCGCCACGATCTGGCGCACATCATGGCTCGCGCCGTGCAGGCGATCTGGCCCGAGGTCAAGGTGACGATCGGCCCGGTGGTGGCCAACGGCTGGTACTACGATTTCGACCGCGACGCGCCGTTCACGCCGGACGATCTGGGCGTGATCGAGAAGAAGATGAAGGAAATCATCAACGCCCGCGATCCGGTGAAAACCGAAGTGTGGGACCGCGCCCGCGCCATCGCGCATTACGTCGCGAAGAACGAACCGTTCAAGGTCGAGCTGATCGACGGGATACCGGGCGACGAGCCGCTGCGGATGTACTGGCACGGCCACTGGCAGGATCTGTGCCGGGGGCCGCATCTGCAACATACCGGCCAGGTGCCTGCCGATGGCTTCAAGCTGATGTCGATTGCCGGGGCCTACTGGCGCGGCGACAGCAACAACAAGCAATTGCAGCGCATCTATGGCGTCGCCTTTCGGAACCGCGACGATCTGAAGGCGCATCTGGTGATGCTGGAGGAGGCGGCGAAGCGCGACCACCGCAAGCTGGGGCGCGATATGGAATTGTTCCACCTGCAGGAAGAAGCGCCGGGCATGGTGTTCTGGCACCCCAACGGCTGGACGATCTGGCGCACGCTGGAGGAGTACATGCGCCGCCGGTTGCGGGTGGCCGACTACAGGGAAATCCGGACGCCGCAGGTGGTGGACCGGGTGTTGTGGGAACGGTCGGGCCACTGGGAAGCCTACCGTGAAAACATGTTCATCGTCGAGGTGGACGAGGAAGGCGCCAAGGAAAAGCGGATCAACGCGCTGAAGCCGATGAACTGCCCCTGCCATGTGCAAATCTACAATCAGGGGCTGAAAAGCTACCGCGATCTGCCGCTGCGGCTGGCCGAGTTCGGGTCGTGCCACCGCTATGAGTCGTCGGGCAGCATGCACGGGCTGATGCGGGTGCGCGGCTTTACCCAGGATGATGCGCATATCTTCTGCACCGAGGATCAGATCGGCGCGGAATGCGAAAGCTTCATCCGGCTGTTGTCCTCGGTCTACCGCGATCTGGGCTTTGACGGGTTCGAGATCAAGTTTTCCACCCGGCCTGCAGTGCGGATCGGCTCGGATGAAACCTGGGACAAGGTCGAGGGCATGCTGGAGGCGGCGGTCAAAGGCGCGGGCGTGCCCTATGAGATCGATCCCGGCGAGGGCGCGTTCTACGGGCCCAAGCTGGATTTCAGGCTGACCGACGCCATCGGCCGCAAATGGCAGTGCGGCACCTTTCAGGTTGACCCGAACCTGCCGACCCGGCTGGGGGCGGAGTATATCGGGGTCGATGGGTCCAAGCACCGCCCCTACATGCTGCACCGCGCCATTCTGGGCAGCTTCGAGCGATTCATCGGCATATTGATCGAGAACTATGCCGGGCGCCTGCCGTTCTGGCTGGCGCCGCGTCAGGTGGTGGTGGCCTCGATCGTGTCGGACGCCGACGGCTTTGTGCAGGAGGTCGTGGCGGCGCTGAAAGAACGCGGTGTGCGGGCCGAAGCCGACGTGCGCAACGAAAAGATAAGTTACAAAGTGCGGGAACATTCGGTCGGCAAGGTGCCGGTGTTGCTGGCCATCGGGCTGCAAGAGGTCGAAAACCGTAACGTTTCGATCCGCCGGTTGGGCGAAACCCAGACCAGCGTCGCCCCGCTGGCTGCGGCACTTGACATGTTGCAGGCCGAAGCCCTGGCACCGGACCTTGCGCTACCGGCTTGAAAATACGAACTAAACCGGCGCCGCGCTGTGCGTTGCCGGTTTTGCGTTTCGGGGTTCGCGTGTTTGTTACAATGTTTCAGTAACTCACGGCGATGTGCCGCACAAATACGTGAGTGGCCAGAAAACCGGTTCACGGCGTAACTTCATCTTGTCGCAGATGCGGCTCTACGCGAACCAAATCAGATCCAAATCAGATCAAGGAACATCAGACCATGACCATCACCGTGAAATCGCTCGCTCTGGCCGGGGCTGTTGCCGCCGCCTTTACCGCTACGCTGGGCGGTGCCGCCTCGGCTGCCGAAATGGAAAAGTGCTTCGGCGTGGCCCTGGCCGGTGCCAATGACTGCGCCGCCGGTGCTGGCACCACCTGTGCCGGCACCTCCAAGGTCGACTATCAGGGCAATTCCTGGAAGCTGGTTGCCAAGGGCACCTGCGTCAGCATGGAACTGCCGGACGGCCGCATGGGCTCGCTGGAATCGCTGGACCGCGACCTGCCGGCATAAGACGGCCCACACAAGCCGTACCCAGACAACTGCCTCCGGCTGCGGCCGGGGGCACACCCGCCGCGCCGCACGATCCTGGTGCGATCCCCGTTCCCGAACCCTGTTCCCCGACATCCCGCGACCGGAGCCTGCAATGCTTGATCAGTCCGCTGTCCTGCTGCCGCCCGGTCCCGGTGTCGGCTACAAGGCCCAGCACTTTTCCGACATTCTGGCTGGGGCCGGGCCGGTGGAATGGCTGGAAATCCATGCAGAAAACTACATGGGGGCCGGGGGCCGCCCGTTGGCGCAATTGCGGCACCTGCGCGAGCGGTTTCCGATTTCCTGCCACGGCGTCGGCCTGTCGATCGGCGGCGGAGGCCCCTTGGACCGCGACCACCTTGACCGGCTGCGGACGCTGGTCGGCTGGCTGGATCCGGCCAGCTTTTCCGAGCATCTGGCCTGGTCGACGCATGACAGCGATTTTCTGAACGACCTGCTGCCGGTCGCCTATACCAGGGCCAGTCTGGCCCGGGTGGTGGCGCATGTCGGTCAGGTGCAGGACGCGCTGGGGCGGCGGATGCTTTTGGAAAACCCCTCGACCTACCTGGCCTTTGCCGACAGTGAAATGTCCGAGATCGAATTCCTGTCCGAGATTGCCCGGCAAAGCGGCTGCGGGCTGTTGCTGGACGTGAACAACGTGTTTGTGTCCGGCACCAATCAGCAGACGACGCCGCGCGACTACATCGACGAATTTCCGCTGCATCTGGTCGGCGAGATCCATCTGGGCGGCCACGACGAACAGTCCGACGAACACGGCGCGCCCTTGCTGATCGACAACCACGGCGCGGCGGTTGTTGACCCGGTCTGGGCGCTGTATGCCCATGCGCTGGCGCGGGGCGGGGCCCGGCCGACGTTGATCGAATGGGACAATGACGTGCCCGGCTGGGCGACGTTGGCAGCCGAAGCGGCGCGGGCGGCGCACCTGCTGCACGCCGTTCCGGCATGAGCCGCCACCCATGACCGGCCAGTCCGAATTTCGCGCCGCCCTGTTCGACCCGGCGCTGGCGGTGCCGCCGGGGCTGACCGACCCGCAGGGCCGCTCGGCCGGCAAGCGCTTCGACGTCTACCGCAACAATGTGGTGATGAGCCTGATCGAGGCGCTGCAAAGCTCGTTTCCGGTGATCCGGAAACTGGTGGGCGACGAGTTCTTTGACGGCATGGCGCGGCTGTTCGTGCGCCAGCACCCGCCAACCTCGCCGCTTTTGATGTTTTACGGGGCAGAGATGCCGGGGTTTCTGGCCGGGTTCGAACCGGCGGCGCACCTCGGCTATCTGCCCGACATGGCGCGGCTGGAACTGGCAATGCGGCGGTCCTATCACGCCGCCGACGCCACCCCGATCGACCCGGCTGCATTGTCGGCGATTGCACCGGAGCGGCTGGACGCGGTGCGGATCACGCTGACGCCCGCCACGATGCTGGTGCGGTCCGACTGGCCGCTGCATGCGATCTGGCGGTTCAACATGGTTGACGGCGCCGCTAAACCGGTGATGCGGCCCGAGGATGTGCTGATCCTGCGCCAGGGGTTTGACCCGGTGCCGCATCTGGTGCCGAAAGGCGGGGCTGCGCTGATCGCCGCACTGATCGCTGGGCAGACCCTGGGACAGGCGGCCGAAACCGTGACCGACCCCGACCTTGACCTTGGCGCGACCCTTGGGCTTTTGCTGCAGGGCCAAGCCATCCACCTTATCACCTGCGAGGCATGATGACCCGGCTTTTTCACCTGCACGACGCGCTGTTTGGCTGGATCCAGGACCGGCTGTCGCCGCTGCTGCCACTGATTGCGCGGCTGACCTTTGCCGGGGTGCTGCTGGTCTATTTCTGGAACTCGGCGCGCACCAAGCTGGGCGAGGGCCTGTCCGGGTTCCTGTCGCCTGCCGACGGGGCCTATGTGCAGATTTTCCCCAAGGTGGTCGAGGCGGCGGGCTACGATGTCAGCCAGTTGACCGGCTTTCACTGGCTGGTGGTCGTGGCGGGACTGTGGGCAGAGGTTCTGCTGCCATTGGCGCTGGTGCTGGGGCTGTTCACTCGGCTGGCCGCACTTGGCATGGCCGGATTCGTGGTGGTGCAAAGCCTGACTGATGTGTTCGGTCACGGCGTCGGGGGCGACGATCTGGGGCGCTGGTTCGATGCCGCCCCGGGGGCGCTGATCCTGGATCAGCGGGCGCTCTGGCTGTTGCTGCTGGCGATACTGGTCTTGCGCGGCGGCGGACCGTTGTCGCTTGACCGACTGCTTGGCCGCACCTAGGCCCGCAACCGCGCGGCCCGCTGCCGGCATGATCGCCATCAGACTTGATTTTTTCCGTGGATTTGGCATCTTTTCCTCTGTGACAACCGACTTTCGACGACCGCCTCCTGATTCAGGCAGCCGGAAAAATGGAAGACCTGGCTGCACGGTCCGCCGCAGTTGAGTGGCGGGAAACGGAGGAAGGAGAGACGAATGGCCACGGGAACCGTCAAGTGGTTCAATGCGACCAAGGGCTTTGGCTTCATCGCCCCCGATGAAGGAGGCAAGGATGTGTTTGTGCATATCTCGGCCGTCGAGCGCGCCGGGCTCAAGGCGCTGAACGACAATCAGAAGATTGCCTATGAACTGCAGGCCGGCCGCGATGGCCGGTCCTCGGCCGGCGATCTGCGGATCATCTGAACCGGTCGGTCAGACGGTCAAGTCTTAAGTCTGGCCAGGATCGCTTCGTCCCAGCCGAGCGTCAGCCCGGCATCCGAGCGGATCACCGGGCGCTTCATCAGCGCGGGATGGGCGGCCAGTTGCGCCTCGGCCTCGGACTCGCGCATCCAGTCATTCAGGCCGCGCCAGGTGGTCGACGACTGGTTGATGATCTGCCCGCCAAATTCGCGGATGAATTCCTCGATCTCGGCCGCCGTCAGCGGCTCGGCCCGGATATCGCGGAACGTCACGTCGTGCCCGGCCTGAGTCAGCGCCTTCTGCGCCTTCTTGCAGGTATCACAGGTGGGCAGGCCATACAGGGTGATCGGCATGAGGCGTCCTTTGGCGGCAGGTTGGCGCGAACCGTACAATTCCGCAGGTTGGCAGGTGCAGCGCGGTTGATGACATAGCGCCCGCGATTTGCACAGACAAGAGCCGCAGTCGGCGACCGGACTTTCCGCCGGCCACGCCACGGCGGCCCCCCGCCGACCGGCCCCATAAATCTGTCGCGTCGTCACACCCGATGCGGCACACTGGCGCCAGCATCCGCCCAACGATCCCGGCGAAAGGACAGGCAGCGCATGGCATTTTCCGGATTTCCGCCCGAAACCTTCGACTTTCTGTCGGGCCTCGCGCAGAACAATTCCAAAACGTGGTTCGATGCGCACCGCCCCGGGCACGAGGCGCACTGGCTTGCCCCCGCCGCCGCCTTTGTCGAGGCCGTAGCACCGGGGCTGCGGGCCATCGCGCCGGATGTGGCGTGCGAGCCGCGGGTCAATGGCTCGATCTTTCGCATCAACCGCGACGTGCGGTTTTCCAAGGACAAGCGGCCGTACAAGACCACGTTGGATTTGTGGTTCTGGCAGGGTGCCAGGCGCAGTTGGGAGGCCCCCGGCTTCTATCTTCGGCTGCAACCCGGCAGCCTGATCGCCGGTGCCGGACTGCACAGCTTTTCCCCGGCGCAACTGGCGGCGTTTCGCGCTGCCGTGCTGGACCCGGTTTCCGGCGCGGCGCTGGAAGCGGTGATCGCCGGGCTGGACCCGCTGTCGCTGGACGCGCCCACCCGCAAGACCGTGCCACGCGGCTTTGACCCCGCCCATCCCCGCGCCGGGCTGTTGCGGCACGAGGGCTTGCACGCGATGCACGACGGGCCGCTGCCGGCATCGGTCCACAGCGCCGCACTGGTCGACGAGGTTCTGGCGATGTTCGCCCGGGCCGCGCCGGTGTCGCGCTGGCTGCAGGCGTGGGTGGTCGGGCGGGACAGCGCCTAGGCAATCGCAGGCACCCACATACGAACAGGCAAGCGCCCGCGGCCAAAACCCTTGACAGGCCCTGATTCCCGGCGTATGACACCGATGTCATGACACCGATGTCATACCTTGAAAACAAGGATGCGCGGTGACATCGGGGAGGGGCGATGGCTACGATCTATGATGTCGCTCGCGCGGCAGGGGTTTCGCCAAAGACCGTCAGCCGGGTGCTGAACGGCGATGCCCCGGTCAACCGCGAAACCCGCGAAACCATCGAGGCGGCGATTGCCGACCTTGGCTATGTGCCGTCCAACGCGGCGCGGATGATGCGCTCGAACCGCTCCGGGCTGGTCGGACTGATCACTGGGGCGATCTCGCTGTCGCCGGAACCGACGGTGCCGGCCGGCCTGCCCGACCTGTTTATTGTCCAGGGCATCCAGACCGCCTTTGCTGCCAGCGACAAGACACTGATGATTGCCGACACCGGCGGCCACTCGGATCGGGTGCCGCATCTGATCCAGACCTTTCTGCGCCACCGTGTCGAAGGCCTGATCTATGTCGCCGAGTATCACCAGCGCGTCGCCCTGCCCCGGATGCCGAAGGATGTGCATCTGGTGCTGGCCAATTGTTACGACACGGCGGGAACCCCGGCGATCCTGCCCGATGACCGGCGCGGCCAGCACGATCTGGTGGCACGGGTGATCGCCGCCGGGCACCGCCGCATCGCCTATATCGGCTTGCGCCCGGAAATCGAGGCCGGGCGGCTGCGGCCGCTGGGCTACCGCGACGCTTTGGCCGAGGCCCGCATCGACTACGACCCGGCGCTGGTCGAGACCTGCGATCTGGCCGGGCGCGATGGCGAGCCGCAACTGTTGTGGGACATCATCGACCGCATGCTGGCCCTGCCGTCGCCGCCTACGGTGCTGTGCTGCGGCAACGACAAGATGGCACTGCGTGTCTACGGCATCCTGCGCTCGCGCGGGGTCAAGGTGCCCGACGACATGTCGGTGGCCGGCTATGACAATTACCGGGTGATCGCCGAAACGCTGTATCCGCCGCTGACCACGGTCGATCTGCCCTATTCCGCCATGGGCGTGCGCGCCGCGCAAACCCTGATGGCCCTGATCCGGGGCGTCCGTCCGGACGACCCGCAGGGCCTGCCCCACACCGAACCTGTGCTGGTCGCAGGGCCGGTCTGCTGGCGCCAGTCGGTTACCGAACGGCGCAGCGCCACCGTCACTCAATTCAAATCTGTCAGGGAGGACTAGGAATGAAACATCTGAATCTGATGGCCGGGGCGGCAATTGCCACGGCGTTTTTCAGCGGGGCTGCCATGGCGCAGACCGATCTGTCGATGTGGTATCACGGTGCCGGCAACGAGGTTGAATCCAAGATCATCAATCAGATCGTGTCGGACTTCAACGCCAGTCAGACCGACTGGAAGGTGACTCTGCAGGCCTTTCCGCAGGGTGCCTACAACGATTCCGTGGTGGCCGGTGCGCTGGCCGGCAATCTGCCGGACATCCTTGATGTCGATGGCCCGGTGATGCCGAACTGGGCATGGGCGGGCTATATGCAGCCCCTGACCATCGACGAGTCCAAGATCGCAGGCTTCCTTCCCGGCACCAAGGGCATGTGGGGCGGCAAGCTTTACTCCATCGGCCTGTGGGATGCCGCCGTGGCGCTGGTCACCCGTCAGTCCTATCTGGACGAACTGGGCCTGCGTACCCCGACGGTGGATGCCCCCTGGACCGCTGCGGAATTCCAGGGCGCGCTCGATGCCGCCAAAGCGTCGGGCAAGTTCGAATATGCGTTCGATCCCGGCATGGCCTGGACTGGCGAATGGTACCCCTATGCCTTCTCGCCGTTCCTGCAGTCGTTCGGCGGCGATATCGTCGACCGTTCGACCTACAAGACCGCCGAAGGTGCGCTGAACGGCGATGCGGCCATGGCGTTCGGCAACTGGTGGCAGGGCCTGTTTACCGGTGGCTATGCCCAGGCGTCTCAGGACCCGGCCGACCGGGATTCGGGCTTTGGTGCGGGCAAGTACGCCTTTAGCTGGAACGGCAACTGGGCTGCCTTGAATGCCCTGAAAGCCTTTCCCGATACCGTGTTCCTGCCCGCACCGGACTTTGGCGCAGGCTCGAAAATCGGCGCGGCGTCGTGGCAGTTCGGCGTGTCGGCCAAATCGGCGCATCCGGACGGGGCCTCGGCGTTCATCGAATATGCGCTGCAGGACAAGTATCTGGCCGATTTCTCCAACGGCATCGGCCTGATCCCGCCCACGACCGCCTCGGCTGCCATGACCGAAAACTACAAGGACGGCGGCCCGATGGCAGTGTTCTTCGGTCTGTCTCAGGCGCAGGCGCTGGTGCGCCCCGTAACCCCCGGCTACGTGGTTTCGGCCAAGGTGTTTGAAAAAGCCCTGGCCGATATCGCCAACGGTGCCGAAGTTGCCGCCACGCTTGATGCCGCCGTCGATGAAATCGACGCCGACATCGAGAAAAACGGCGGCTACGGCCACTAGGTTCCTCCCTGCGGGTCCCCGGTTCACCGGGGCCCGCCTTTTCGCGCCAGCGAGGGTATCATGGCTTCCAAACTCATGCAGTCGAACCGGGCCGGATGGCTGATGGCAGGCCCCGGCTTCCTGTTGATCCTGGCCTTTGTCATCCTGCCGTTCTTCTTTGCCATCGGCCTGTCGTTCACCAACCAGCGCCTGATCTCGCCGAACCCGACCGAGTTTACCGGCCTCGCCAACTATCGCCAGTTGCTGGGGCTCAGCATCCTGACCGTTGATCCGGTCAAGGACGCGGCGGGGGCTACCAAACTGACTGCCGAGGGCACACCGGAATACCCGGCCCTGCGCAGCTTTACCCGCAACAACCCTGACTATCCGCATCTGGACGGCAAACGCGAATGGTTCTCGTTCGGTGCCGGCGGCGCCCGCACCTATGTGCTGGCCTCGGATGTGCTGTTCCTGAAGGCGGTGGTCAACACCGTGATCTTCGTGGTGGTGGTAGCCCCGGTGCAGGGCGGCCTTGCGCTGCTGCTGGCACTGCTGATCAACCAGAAACTGCGCGGCATCAACCTGTTCCGCGCCATCTACTTCATGCCGGTCGTCGTTTCCATCGTCGTGGTGGCCCTGCTTTGGCGGTTCATCTATGACGGCCAGGACGGGCTGTTGAACAACCTTCTTGGCGCGATCAGCTTCGGTCTGATCCCGCCGGTCGACTGGCTTGGCAACCCCGACACCGCGCTTGGCGCCATCATCGGCATGTCGATCTGGCAGGCGGTCGGATTTCACATGGTGATCTGGCTGTCGGGCCTGCAGACCATCTCGCCCACCCTGTACGAGGCCGGGGCGATCGAGGGTGCCAGCAAATGGCAGGCCTTTCGCTACATCACCTGGCCGGGGCTGAAAAACACCGCGGTGCTGGTGCTGATCGTCATCACCATGCAGGCGTTCGGCCTGTTCAGCCAGATCGACGTGATGACCAACGGCGGCCCGGTCGACAGTACGCAGACCATCGTGTTTCAGGCCATCGAGCGCGGTTATGGCAAGCAGGACATTTCCGGCGGCTCCACCATCTCGGTCATCCTGTTCGTGATCGTGCTGTCGATATCGCTGATCCAACGCTACCTGACACGGGAGAGACGCTGATGGCCACGACCATGCCCGACAACCACGGCCTGCGCCTTGCGGTGCGCTACGCCGTGCTGGTGCTGATCGCGCTGATCTTCATCTTTCCGCTGGTGTTCATGCTGATGTCGTCGCTGAAACCCGACCAGCAACTGCTGACCGATACCGGAAGCCTGCGGGCGTTCCTGCCGGTGGGCGATATCTCCTTCAACAACTACACCGCCGCGTTCAAGCGCGCCCCGGTCGGCCTGTTCGTGTTCAACTCGATCCTCGTCACCGGCGTCACCGTGGCGCTGTCGCTGCTGCTCTGTTCGATGGCGGCCTTTGCCTTCGTCTTCACCCACTGGCAGGGCCGCGACATCGTGCTGGGCCTGATCGTCGCCACCCTGATCGTGCCCTTTGAAACCATCGCGATCCCGCTGCTGCTGATCGCCTCCAAACTGCCGTGGATTGGGCTCGAAGGGGTGGAATGGGGCTGGCTGAACAGCTACCGCGTCCAGATCGTGCCTTTCATCGCCGACGGCCTGACGATCTTTCTGTTCGTGCAGTATTTCAAGGACCTGCCCGGCGAACTGATCGAAGCGGCGCGGGTCGAGGGGGCAAGCTGGGGCCAGATCTATCTGCGCATCGTCATGCCGCTGTCGGGCCCGGTTCTGGCCACCGCCGCCATCCTGAAGTTTCTGGCGATGTACAACCAGTACCTGTCCCTCGCCACGGCATCCAGTTCGCCGAAGCGTTCGCTGCGCGCCAGCGCGTGGCCGAGACCACGCAGTGCTTCCCACCTGGTCGCGTCAAGATCCAGGGCGGCCTTGAAATTTTCCGCC
>JANNRR010000128.1:0-23736 GCA_031401675.1 Paracoccaceae bacterium | reverse complement strand
GACCAGATCACCGCGTCGAACTGCTTTGCGCTGGCCGCCATGATCGAGGCCGAGGGTGGCGAGGCGCGGCTCATGCCGATCGCCCCGGATACCGAAGCCGGCCTGCGCTTCGTGCTTGAAATGGCCGCCGGTGCCGATCTGATCGTGACCATTGGCGGCGCCTCGGTCGGCGATCATGATCTGGTGGCCGGCGTCGCCGAAAGTCTGGGGATGGAGCGGGCCTTTTACAAGATCGCGATGCGCCCCTGGCAAGCCGCTGATGGCCGGACGGCTGCGCGGGGTGCCGATGCTGGGGCTGCCGGGCAACCCGGTGTCGGCCATTGTCTGTGGCCATCTGTTCCTGCTGCCGATGCTGCGCGCCATGCAGGGGCTGACCGATGTCGCCCCGCGCTATCTGCGCGCCGTGGCGTCGACGCGGCTGGCCGCCAACGGCCCGCGCGCCCACTTCATGCGGGCACGCATCGAACCTGCCGACGGCCTGCCTCGCATCACCGCCTTTGCCCGTCAGGATTCGTCGTTGCTGACCGTGCTGTCCGCCGCCAATGCCCTGTTGTACCGGCCCGGCCTTGATCCGGCGCAGGACGAAGGCGCGGTGGTACCGTATCTGGTGGTCTGAGCCACCGCTTGACACAAAAGGGGAACAGGCGTAGAACATTGGCGAACAGAGCCGCCAACCCGATGCGGCCACCCCGGATCGGAGGGCTGACGGTGCTGACCCGCAAGCAACTGGAACTGCTGGATTTCATCAACACGCATCTGAAGCGCGACGGGGTGCCGCCGTCGTTTGACGAAATGAAGGCGGCGCTGGATTTGAAATCGAAATCCGGCATCCACCGGTTGATCACGGCGCTGGAGGAACGCGGATTCATCCGCCGACTGGCGCACCGGGCCCGTGCCATCGAAATCGTGAAACTGCCCGAGGCGATGGAAAAGCCGGGGTTCACCACAAGGTTCGAGCCGCGGGTGATCGCCGGCGACCGGCCCGAGAAACCGCGCGGGGCCCTGCCGGTCGAGGTTGCCGGGGCGATGGAGCTGCCGGTCATGGGTCGGATTGCCGCCGGTACCCCGATCGAGGCGATATCCGAGGTGTCGCACCACATCGCGGTGCCCGGCTCGATGCTGTCGGGCCGTGGCCAGCACTACGCGCTGGAGGTCAAGGGCGACTCGATGATCGAAGCCGGGATCAATGACGGCGACATCGTGGTCATCCGCGAACAGATCACCGCCGACAACGGCGACATCGTCGTGGCGCTGGTCGAGGATCACGAGGCGACGCTGAAGCGCTTTCGCCGCCGGGGCGGCATGATCGCGCTGGAAGCCGCCAACCCCGCCTATGAAACCAGGGTTTACCGTGACGATCAGGTCAAGGTACAGGGCCGGCTGGTCGGGCTGATCCGCAGCTATTAGGGCGGGATGGCCAAGAGGGGCAATTCCGACACCCTCGGGCATCCCGCTCTGACATTCGAAATTTGGCCCAGCCGATCAGTCGGCCGCCGAGGGAACGGACGGCTCACCCGCCGCCGCAGTTTCCGTAATCGCTGGTGCGGCGCCGTCGCGGTCATAACCGGCGTTCGGCCCCGGTGACACCGTCCAGAGCCGCTTGCCCGACCATTCGCGCGCGCCGACTATCGTGATATCGGCGCCTGACAGGCGCACCGCCAGCGCCCCGCGCAGCGCCAGTTCGCGCCGGTCGATGACCCGGCAGGCCAGATCACGCGGCGGGTTGGCGGCGCGCGCCTCGGCCAGAATGAGCAGCCGCCCCGGTTTGCACGAACCGGCCAGGTCGCCATCGGCCACCGATCCACTCAGGACCAGGACCTCGACCGGGCCGAAAGGCACGGACAATCCGGCCCCGGCGGCAGCAAGTCCGGGCCGGGCCGCCGCCTGGCGCTGACCGGCCAGATCACCGTCGTTTTCCAGCCAGTTCTGCGCCGTGAACTTCTCGCCGGTGCCGCGCGACAGCGCCCGGCCCTCGGGTGTCATCAGGCCGACCAACGCGGCATTCTCGGTGATCAGCAATCCCGGACGCTCCGCCGCCGCCCAAAGCACCAGCGCCGCGGCAACCGGCACCATCCCGGCCCAGCGGGCGCGAAACGGGATCAGGATCAGCCACAGACCGCCCAGCGTCAGCACCGGCAGCACCCAGACCGGCGGCGCCACCACGCCGACCACCGCGCCGTCCAGCCCGGCGATCCAGTCCGACACCGCCAGGATCCAGCGCGCGCCCTGCACCATGACCCACAGCGCCGGGTCAGACAACCCGACCAGCGCCAGCACGGCGGCAATCACCGCCCCTGGCATCACCAGCACCGCCATGACCGGTTCCACCGCCATGTTGGCCAGAAGCCCGTAACCCGACAGCTTGTTGAAGGCCGCAGCCCCATAAGGTGCCGTCGCTGCCCCCGCCACCACCGAAGCCAGCGCCAACGCCGCCACCGGGCGCAACCAGCCGGGCAGCCGCCAACGCTCTTGCGGCAGTTCGCGCACCGCGGCAAAGGCCGCAACCAGCGCCACCGTGGCCGCGAAGGACATCTGGAACCCCGGCTGCAGCAGGCTTTCGGGTTGCAAGACCAGAACGATAATCCCGGCAATCGCCACCGACCGCAGCGTGATGGCCCGCCGGTCCACAAGGATGGCCACCAGCATCACCGCGATCATCACGAACGAGCGCTGCGTGGCAACCGCCCCGCCCGACAGCCCGTAATAGAAACCGGCCGCCAGTAGCGCCGCACAAGCCGCGATCTTCTTGGACGAGACCCGCAGCGCCATCACCGGCACCAGCGCGATGCCGTGCCGCAGGGCCGCAAACACAAACGCCGCCAGCAGCGACATGTGCAGCCCCGAGATCGACAGGATATGGGCAAGGTTCGAGGCCCGCAGACTGTCCAGCGCCTCACGGCTCAGCCCCGAGGTGTCGTTGGTCAGAACGGCGGTGACAAAGCCGCCGGCGTCGCTGGGAAACCGCGCCCGCACCCCGTCGGAAATCGACTGCCGCAACCGCGCGAAGTACAGCCCGACCTGACCCGGTTCCGGCGGCTGCAGCGCCATCACCGGACTGCGCGAAAACCCCACCGCCCCCAGACGCAAAAACCAGGCCATGCGCTGGAAATCAAAGCCGCCCGGCTCCACCGGTCCTTCCGGCGGCGACAGAAAGGCGGTCAGCATCACGACCTGGCCCGGCTCGAACCTTATGTGCGGTTGCGTGCCCCCGACCGTGATGCGCACCCGCGCCGGCGTCCGGCCCGGGTCCATCCGTTCCAGCACGACCCGGTCAAGTGTCAGGCGCAACTGGTCGGAACTTGAACGGTCGATCAGCAGCACGCGCCCCTCGACAGGGCCGTAATAGCGAAATCCCAACACCGGCGAGGCCACCAGATGCGCCCGCCCCCCGGCGATCAACAGACCGGCCGCCACCAGCAGCAGTCCGACGGCCGCCGGGCGGAACGGCAGCGGACCCAGCCGCCACAAGCCCGCGAAAATCAGCGCCGCCCCAGCGGCAACCAGGTAGACTCGGGTGTCCGGTTCCGCCATCAGACTGAAATACAGCCCGATTCCCAGCCCCAGAAACACCGGCACCCAGGCGAACAGATGGCCGTGCAGTGCTGCAAACGGATCGGCAAAACGGCGCACCCTTGTTCTTGCCCCCCTGTTTGCCTAAACCCCCCTGCATGGTTAACCGCGCCGTGGTTTCCAATTCGTTAATTCGGACGCTGCAAAGGTTTTGCGCATGAACTGCCCGGTTGTTACCCGTTTCGCCCCCTCGCCCACCGGCTACCTGCATATCGGCGGCGGGCGGACCGCGCTGTTCAACTGGCTTTATGCCCGGGGGCGCGGCGGCAGGTTCCTGCTGCGGATCGAGGATACCGACCGCGAACGCTCGACCCCGGAAGCGACCGCCGCCATCCTGCGCGGCCTGACCTGGCTGGGGCTGGACTGGGACGGCGAGGTTGTCAGCCAGTTTGCCCGCAAGGACCGGCATGCCGAGGTGGCGCATGACATGCTGGCGCGCGGTGCGGCCTACAAGTGCTTTTGCACGCAGGCGGAAATCGAGGCGTTCCGTGCGGTGGCCGAGGCGGAAAAACGTTCCACCCTGTTCCGCAGTCCCTGGCGCGACGCCGACCCGGGCACGCATCCCGACCTTGCCTACGTGATCCGCATGAAGGCACCGCGCGACGGGCATACCGTCATCGAGGATGCGGTGCAGGGGACGGTGCGGTTTCGGAACGATCAGCTGGACGATATGGTTTGTTTACGTTCGGATGGTACCCCGACCTACATGCTGGCCGTCGTGGTTGATGACCATGACATGTCGGTCACGCATGTGATCCGGGGGGATGACCATCTGAACAACGCGGCGCGCCAGACAATGGTCTATCAGGCGATGGGCTGGCCGGTGCCGGTCTGGGCGCATCTGCCGCTGATCCACGGGCCAGATGGCAAGAAGCTGTCCAAGCGCCATGGCGCGCTCGGGATCGAGGAGTATCAGGCGTTGGGCTACCCGGCGTCCGGGATGCGCAACTACCTGAGCCGGCTGGGGTGGAGCCATGGCAATGATGAGTATTTCACCAGCGAACAGGCGATGGCATGGTTCGATCTGGACGGAATCGGCCGGGCCCCGGCCCGGCTGGACTTCAAGAAGCTGGAAAGTGTTTGCGGCCAGCATATCGCCGCGGCAACCGATGCTGCGCTGCTGCATGAACTTGTGGGTTTCCTGGCGGCGACCGGCAGGGAACCCCTGACCGCAGCGCAGGCCGACGGACTGTCGCGGGCAATGTACTGCCTTAAGGATCGCGCGAAAACCTTCGCGGAACTGATTGAAAAAGCGTACTTTGTATTGCAGTCGCGCCCATTGGACCGCGACCGGAATGCCCAATCCGCGCTTGACCCGGCTTCCCGTGGCATCCTGCGCGATTTGACGCCGCACCTGCACAATGCTATATGGCAACGGCAGACGCTGGAAGCGGCGGTAGCCGAAACTGCTGCCAGGCACGGCACGAACCTGGGCAAGCTGGCGCAGCCGTTGCGCGCCGCGTTGGCCGGGCGCGCCGTTTCACCCAGTGTGTTCGACATGATGCTGGTCCTTGGCCGGGAAGAGACGATTGCCCGGCTGCTCGATGCAGCAAAGCCGACGGAAGAACCGACAGGCTGAGCGGCAGAACGTCGCCCCCGGCCCGATCGACAGACGATCACCGCTGCCGAACCGGCACCGGTTTCAGGAAAGGGACCGACATGGCCGATACCACCAAGACCGCAAGAACAGCCTCGCTGACCATCGGCGACAAGGTCGTCACCTTGCCGATCCATTCGCCGACCGTCGGCCCGGATGTTCTGGACATCCGCAAGCTCTATGCCGAAGCGAACGTCTTCACCTATGACCCCGGTTTCACCTCCACCGCCGCCTGCGACAGCACCATCACCTACATCGACGGCGATCAGGGCGAACTGCTGTATCGCGGCTATCCGATCGAGCAGCTGGCCGAAAAATCGCACTTTCTGGAAGTGTGCTTCCTGTTGCTGTACGGCAACCTGCCCAATGCGGTCGAGATGGAGGATTTCATTACGCGGGTGACCCGGCACACGATGGTGCATGAACAAATGCACAACTTTTTCCGTGGTTTCCGCCGCGATGCTCACCCGATGGCAACCATGGTCGGCGTGGTCGGCGCGATGAGCGCGTTTTACCATGACAGCACCGATATCAACGACCCCTGGCAGCGCGAGGTTGCGTCGATCCGCATGATCGCCAAGCTGCCGACCATCGCGGCGATGGCCTACAAGTACTCGGTGGGCCAGCCGTTCGTCTATCCGCGCAATGACCTCGACTATGCGTCGAACTTCCTGCGGATGTGCTTTGCCATCCCGGCCGAGGATTACGTGGTCAACCCGATCCTGTCCCGCGCCATGGACCGGATCATGATGCTGCATGCCGACCACGAACAGAATGCCTCCACTTCGACCGTGCGGCTGGCCGGGTCATCAGGGGCCAATCCGTTTGCCTGCATCGCGGCGGGGATTGCCTGTCTGTGGGGGCCGGCGCATGGCGGGGCCAATCAGGCGGCACTGGAACAATTGCGCGAAATCGGCACGGTTGACCGGATTCCGGATTTCATCAGGAAGGCCAAGGACAAGTCATCGGGCATCAAGCTGATGGGCTTTGGCCACCGGGTCTACAAGAACTTCGATCCGCGCGCCAAGGTGATGAAGGAATCCTGCGACGAGGTGCTGGAACTGCTCGGCTCGCACAACTCCAACCCGTTGCTGCATGTCGCCAAGGAGCTGGAGCGGATCGCGCTGGAAGATGACTACTTCATATCGAAAAAGCTCTATCCCAACGTCGATTTCTATTCCGGCATCATCCTGGAGGCGATGGGCTTCCCCACCGCGATGTTCACCCCGATCTTTGCGGTCAGCCGCACGGTGGGCTGGATTTCGCAGTGGAAAGAGATGATTGCCGATCCCACCCAGAAAATCGGCCGCCCGCGCCAGCTCTATGTCGGCGAGACGCAGCGCGATTATGTCGAGGTTGAAGCGCGCTGAAACCGGTCAGCGGCCGGTGAACCGGGCGGGGCGCTTTTCCAGAAACGCCGCAACCCCTTCGCGGAAATCACCGCTGGCGCCGCAGTCTGCCTGCAGCCGCGCCTCCAGCGCCAATTGCCCGGTCAGGCTGTTGGCGTAGCTGGCCCGCAATGCCGTCTTGACCGAGCGGTAGGCCAGGGTCGGCCCCACAGCCATCGCTTGCGCCCGCGCCTGCCAGCGCGCCGCGAAGTCCGCATCCGGCACGGCTTCGTAGATCATGCCCCAAGCCGCTGCGTCTGCCGCACTGATGCTGTCGGCGAACAGCATTGCCCCCATGGCGCGGGCAAAACCGATCTGACGCGGCAACCAGTAGGTGCCGCCGGCATCCGGCATCAGACCGATGCGGGTAAAGGCCTGGGCAAAGCTGGCGGACTCGGTGGCGATCACCACATCGGCGGCCAGCGCCAGATTGGCCCCCGCTCCGGCTGCGGCACCATTCACCGCCGCAATCGTCGGAATGGGGCAGTCATAGATCGCCGTCAGCATCGGCTCGTACTCCTCGCGGAGGGTCTTTTCGAAGTCGGTGTCAGGTCCGGCATCCGACAGATCCTGTCCGGAACAGAAGCCGCGACCGGCACCGGTCAGAACCAGAACCCGCGCGCTTGACTGGGCGCGGGTCACGGCGTCGGTGATTTCGGCCCGCATGGTCCGGGTCAGGGCGTTCATCCGTTCGGGCCGGTTGAGCGTCAGCACCCCCAGCCCGTCGTTGTCGCCATAGGTGATGGTCTGATAGGTCATCTGGTCCCTGTTCTGCAGCCGTGCCGGCACCGCTGAACCCGGCACTATCGACATGATCCGCTACCCGTTCAACAAATCCCGCACTCGCCGCGCCTCTTGCTCGGTCAAGGATGCAAGCGCGGTCTCGGCCGCCTGTCGCCGCCGCACGTAGCCCACAGCCAGCGCCAGTGCCGCTACCAGCATGGCAGGCCCGGCGATCCACAACAGCAGGTTCGAACCGGTTGCCGTCGGTTGCAACAGCACGAATTCGCCAAACCGGTCGACCACGAACGCCACCACTTCGGCATCGCTGTCACCGGCCAGTATGCGCTCGCGCACCAGCACGCGCAGGTCATGTGCCAGACTTGCGTTGGATTCATCGATGGATTCGTTGCGGCAGACCAGACAGCGCAGACCTTGCGAAATCCCGCGGGCCCGCGCCTCCAGCCCCGGGTCCGCCAGCATTTCGTCAGGCTGCACGGCCATCGCCGGTCCGGCAAACTGCGCAAGCAGCGGCAGCGCCAGGATCGGCAGCCCAACAACCAGCAGCGCCAGGACCAGCAGCCGCCTCATTCCGCCGCCACAGTTGCGCTGCGGCGCGCCCCTGCGGCAATCCTGTAGCGCCGGTCCGACAGGCTGAGCCCGCCACCAAGCGCCATCAGGATCGCCCCGGCCCAGATCCAGCTGGCCAGCGGCTTCACGTAAGTGCGCACCGCCCAACCGCCATCCGCCTGCGGATCGCCGATCACCAGATACAGATCGCGAAACAGGCCGTTGTCGATCGCGGCCTCGGTGGTTGCCATGCCCGCCACCGGATAGTCGCGTTTCTCGGGGTACATGGTGGCCACGTCGGCACCTGCACGCGTCACGATCATTGTCGCCACCGTCGAGGCATAATTCCGCCCCGCATCCGGTTGCGGATCGAACTGGGTGACCTCGGCCAGCTGCACCTCGTAGCCCGCCACCGCAAAGGCTTCGCCGATCCGGGCGACCCGGATGTCTTCGGTCTGCCAGGCCAGCATGGCGCTGATGCCGATGATGGTCACCCCGAACCCGGAATGGGCAACCGCCTTGCCCCAGTCAGCCCGAGGCAGCCGGGACAACCGGTCCAGCCGCGATGCCAAAGGCCCGCGTCCGGTCCGGCCCGACAGATCCACCGCAGCCCCTGCGACCAGCCACAGCCCAAGCGCCGCCCCGACCGGCCCTTGCGCGGATCGCCCGGTCTGTACCGCCCAGATCAGCGCGCCCACGGCCAGCGCCAACGCCGCCACTGGCCACAGCGGCCGGGCTGACCGGTCCAGAAGCGCCCGCTTCCACGGCAGCATCGCGCCGATGGGCAGGATCAGGGCCAGCGCGATCATGAACGGCGTGAAGGCCAGGTTGAAAAACGGCGGCCCGACCGACAGTTTGCGCGCCCAGACCAGTTCGGCCACCAGCGGCCAGACGGTGCCAACAAACACCACGAACGCCGCCACCGCCAACAGGATGTTGTTCAGAACCAGCGCCGACTCCCGGCTGACCAGACCGAACACGCCCTTGGCTTCCATCGCGCCCGCACGGGCGGCATAAAGCGTCAGCGCGCCACCGATGAACACCCCGAGGATCAGCAGGATGAACACGCCGCGTTCGGGGTCGGTGGCAAAAGCATGTACCGACGTCAGCACGCCCGAGCGGACGATGAAGGTTCCGATCAGCGAAAAGCCGAAAGCCAGGATCGCCAGCAGGATCGTCCAGCTTTTCAGCGCCTCGCGTTTTTCGACGACGATGGCTGAATGCACCAGGGCCCCGGCAATCAGCCAGGGCATGAAGCTGGCATTCTCCACCGGGTCCCAGAACCAGAACCCGCCCCAGCCCAGCTCGTAATAGGCCCACCAGGAGCCGAGCGCGATGCCGATGGTCAGGAATACCCAGGCCGCCAGTGTCCACGGCCGCACCCAGCGGCCCCAGGCGGCATCAACCCGGCCCTCGATCAGGGCTGCAACCGCAAAGGAAAACGCCATCGAAAGCCCGACATAGCCAAGGTAAAGGAACGGCGGATGAAAGGCCAGACCGGGATCCTGCAACAGCGGGTTCAGGTCCTGCCCGTTGAAGGGCGGAACCGCCATCCGGGCAAAGGGATTGGAGGTGAACAGGATGAAGGCGTAAAATGCCACGCCGATGCTGGACTGCACCGCCAGCACCCGTGCCCGCAGCCGGTCCGGCAGATTGCCGCCAAACCAGGCGGCCGAGGCCCCGAACAACGACAGGATCAGCACCCACAGCAGCATCGAGCCTTCGTGATTGCCCCAGACACCGGCCACCTTGTACAGCATCGGCTTGTCGGTGTGCGAGTTCTGCACCACCACCAGCAGCGAAAAGTCAGAGGTGACGAAGCCGTAGGTCAGCGCCGCAAAGGCCAGCGCCACCAGCAGGAATTGCGCCGTCGCCGCAGGTTCGGCCAGCGCCATCCAGCCGCGCCAGCCCCGATGTGCGCCGATCATCGGCACAATCGCCTGCGCGATGGCAATCGCAAAGGCAAGGATCAGGGCGAAATGACCAAGTTCGATGAACATGCCCGGATCATAGTTCGTTCCGGCGGCCCCGCCAACGGCTCTTTGCGTCGCAGGGCCGCGCGCCCATCACGATTGCCGGCGCCAATCCTCCAGGGCCGGATTGGCGTCTGCCGCTGCGGCGTCAGAGCGCGTCGCCTGGGCCGCTGCGGATTTCGCCGGATCCGCTTTGGCTGGCGGGGCAGCCAAGGTACCGGCGCCGCGCAGATAATGCGCCTCGCGTGCGCCGAAATAGAACGTGACGATCGCCCCCAACAGCCACCACAGCGGTTCCGGCACATAGGCCAGCCCCTGCATCCGCACCGAAAACCCGGCAGGATCGGTCATCGCGTAGCCAAAGAGCGCCAGTGTGCCAAGCGCCAGCGCCGGCCGGGGCATTCGGTTCAGACCGTTGACAAACCGGTCGAACGGGCCCTCGGCCTCCTGCCGGAAATCCTCGGAAAACTGACCCATCGCGCCCGCATGCGCTTCGCCCGCCAGTTCCATCTGCCGTGTCGCATTGGGCACGAACACTTCGGCCACGGTTTTCACGGTTTCGCCCAGCGACCGGGCGCCGTTGCCCAGGCCGAGGATATTGCCGATCATGCCCATCTGGCCACCCGGTCGCGATGCTCGATCTCGCTCAGATGAAAGCGCGGGCTGATGAACTCCTCGGCCCTCGTGATCCAGCCGCCTTTGCCGCCATCGCGGCGTCTGGCAAATTTGCGGCTTGCCGGACGTGCGTCGCCCAGACTGTAATAGTAGTTTCGCCGCGCAATGCCGTAGGCGTCCGCAAGATGGTTCGGTGCCAGAACATACGCCGCCTTTGCCGCCTCGATGGTTTTGGGGCCAATGACGCCATCCGTCGTCACGTCCTGCCCCATGTCCAGCAGCAGCCGCTGCAGAATCTTCACGGCGTTCGAACCGGAATTGACATACATGTCAAACACCGAGGCCTGCAGCGGTTCCGGCAGGTCGGCAATCCGCGGCCCCTGAAAGTAATGCTCGACAAAGATCGACCGGGCCTGATCCCGGGTCAGCCGCTGCACGTCGGTCGCGGTCACTCGACCGTCGCCGGTCAGGTCCAGACCCAGCCGCTGCATGGTGCCGATGGTCACGCCATATTTGGTGGCACCACCCGGATCGTCGGGGTCGTTCACAAAGCCACCCTCGCGGGCCACGATTTCTTCGGCAATTTCGGCGACGGAACGCATGATCACCCCCTGCGATGCGATTGCGGGGCAGGATCGCGCCGAAGCGATTAATTTCCGCCTTAGCTACCGTCCGCAGGTTGGTAGACGCCCTGTTCCTTCAGCGCGTCGATCACTTCCTTTGGCATGTAGGTTTCATCATGCTTGGCCAGAATCTCGGTCGCCACGAACACGCCGTTCACATAGCGACCGGTGCCGACCATGCCCTGCCCTTCGTCGAACAGGTCCGGAAGCACGCCGGTATAGCTGACGTTCACCGTGCTTTTGGTATCGGTCACCGAAAAGCTGACGGTTGCCCCCTGCCCGCGCACGATGGATCCTTCGCTGACCAGCCCGCCGATCCGGAACAACTCTTCCGGGGCCGGTGGTGCCTCCAGCACCTGCGTCGGCGAACGGAAATAGGCGATGCCGTCGCGCATGGCATAGCCGATCATCGCCGTTGCCCCGCACAGCGCCACGACTGCCAGCACCACAATCTGGATCCGCCGCTGTTTCTTCAGGCCCTTCATGGGAAGACCGGGGCCAGCATCAGCCCCGCCGTTTCCGGGATGCCAAGCATCAGATTGGCGTTCTGGATGGCCTGCCCCGACGATCCCTTGGTCAGATTGTCCAAGACCGCAACCACCACCGCCCGACCCGGCAGCCGGTCGCCCACGACCCCCAGATGCACGAAGTTCGAGCCGCGCACGGCGCGGGTCGCGGGCAGTTCGCCGATGGGCAGCACCTGCAGAAACGGCTCGCCGGCATAGCGCGCGGCCAGCGCGGCATGCACCGCGGCCGGATCACCCCGCACATAGACCGTCGCCAGAACTCCCCGGTTCATCGGGATCAGATGCGGCGTGAACTGCACCCGGACCGGGCGGCCGGCGGCTTTCGAGAACTCCTGATCGAACTCGCCCAGATGCCGGTGGGTGCCGCCGGCGGCGTAGGTCTGCGTGCCTTCGGACAGTTCGGCATGCAGCAGGGTCTCCTTCAGGCTGCGCCCGGCCCCCGAAACTCCGGCCTTCAGGTCGATCACGATATGATCCAGATCGATGACCCCGGCCTCGATCAGCGGGCAGAGCGCGTACTGGCCGGCGGCGGCGTTGCAGCCGGTGCCGGCCACCAGCCGCGCCTCCCTGATCTGGTCGCGGTAGAACTCGGTCAGCCCATACACGGCTTCGGCCTGCAATTCCGGGGCGATGTGCGGCTGGCCGTACCATTTCTGATACTCCGCCGGGTCGCGCAGCCGGAAGTCGGCGCTGAGATCGACGATCTTCATGTCGCGCGGCAATTCCCTGATCACCGCCTGCGAGGTGGCGTGCGGCAGGGCGCAGAAGATCAGATCGATCCCGGCCCACGTCATCTCGTCGATCTTTTGCAGGCGCGGCAGGTCGAGGTGGCGCAGGTGCGGGAAAACCTCGGCCATCGCCTGCCCGGCCTTGCGGTCGGCGGACAGGGCGGCAACCCTTAGGCTCGGATGGGTCGCGATCAGGCGGACAAGTTCGGCCCCGGTATAGCCGGACGCGCCGAGAATGGCGATCTTGTGAGTCATCGGGGCCTCCGTCGAGATCCGGCGTCGAAATCGGGCGAGTGATGGCAGAGGGGGGACGGGAAGGCAACTGATATCTGGGTGAGTTGCGGGGGGTGTAACACACGTGTTACGGGGGGTAAGCTGTTGATTTTTCGTGATAAGGGAGTTGGCGTTAAGGGGTTGTTAACCGGGGAAACAAGGGCAATCGTAGGGTGGGGTTCGACCCGACCGCTTCGCCGAGGAGCAATGAAGTGGTGGGGTGGAACCCCACCCTACGTCTCACACCCCCTCGAACACCACCCGCTTGCGCATGAACTGCGTCGCCTTGTCGCTGACCGCTTTCGCGTCCCCTGTCGTCAGGAACTTCGACACCCCGCCGGCGCCCCGGAACTGCGGCCGCCGCTCCAGATAATCGGCCAACGACGCCGCGACCAGATCGGCCTGGCTGTAGACCTTCACGCCCGGACCCAATGCTTCGGCGAACACCTTCTCCATCAGCGGATAGTGGGTGCAGCCGAGGATGGCGGCCTCGGGGTGCGGCATGCGGCGTCTCAGGGCGTCGACATGGGCGCGCACCAGCGTGGCGGCCAGTTCCTCGTCGCCCTGCTCGATGGCGTCGACCACGCCGCCGCAGGATTGCGCCTCGACATCCACCCCGATGGCGCGAAAGGCCAGTTCACGCTGAAAGGCGCGGCTGGCGACGGTGACGGGGGTGGCGAACAGCGCGACATGCTTGACCGCAACCTCGCGCGGTGGCGAGTTGTCGCCCCATTGCCGTTCGGTCAGCGCCTCGATCAGCGGCACGAACACCCCAAGCACGCGCTTTTCCGGCGGCACCCAGGTTTCCTGCATGCGGCGCAGCGCTGCGGCCGAGGCGGTGTTGCAGGCCAGGATCACCAGATCGCAGCCCTCGTCCCACAGCCGCTCGACCCCGGTACAGGTCAGGGCAAAAATGTCGTCGGCGTCGCGGACACCGTAGGGGGCGTGCCGGTTGTCGCCGTAATAGACGAAGGGCACATCCGGCAGGCGCTGGCTCAGGGCGGCGAGGACGGTCAGGCCGCCAAGGCCGCTATCGAACACGCCGACTGCCATGCTATGCCCGGTTCCGCTCGCGGTACTTGTCTTCGAACTCGAAGCCGTAGTCGAGCGACTTCAACGGCTTCGGCGACAGCTCGTAGGTGGATTTCCGCAAATAGTCCATCATCGCCCGCGGGTCGGATTTATAGGGCGCGAGCCGGGCCGACGGGATCGGTTCGCCCACCACCAGCCGCACCGGTTCGCCAACGCGCGAGCGGAACTCCTTGATCAGAAGCGCCAGCCGCAGCGTCTGATGCAGATGGCTGGCCAGCTGGAACAGGCGGCTGTTGTGCCCCTCGAAAAAGATCGGCACCACGGTGGCATCGGACCGCGCGATCATCTTGGCGGTGAAATTGCGCCAGCCCGGGTCCATCGGATGCGCAAAGGGCCGGGCGGCGGTCGACACGGTGCCGCCGGGAAACACGCCGATGGCCCCGCCCTTGGCCAGATAGTCCAGCGCGACGGCCCTTGTGTGCAGATTGAGTTTCACCGCCTCCTTGGTCTCGTCGAACGAGATCGGCAGCAGCACCCGGTTCAGGTCCTCGGCCCGGCGGAACACCGAATTGGCCAGAATGCGGAAATCGCCGCGAATCCGGCTGAGGATGTGACCCATGATCAGGCCGTCAAGGATGCCGTAGGGATGGTTGGCGATCAGGATCAGCGGACCATTGGCCGGGATGTTCGACAGCGCGCCGCCGACCACATCCAGCGACAGGCCATAGCGCTCGACGATCACATCCCAGAACACCCTGCCGCGCGAAACCTCGTGTTCGTAGCCTTCGGCACGGCGGATTAGGCCCAGTCGGCCTGTCGCATTCTCCAGCACCCGGATCAGGGCCCGCCCGCTTCGTGACCGGGCCGAACTTGCGTAGCTGATCTCGCGCGCTATCTGTTGCGACCGCATGGCCCCTCCGTCATCTCTGGATACGATCTATCCAAGTTCCGCGAGTCTGGCCAGCAAAGATGACGATCCGGTGACAGTTCCACAAGAGCGTGATCGCAAAACCGGTTTCAGCCGCCGGGGCACTGATCCGGCCCTGCGGCGAATGAGGATTGGTGATCGCACCGGCTTTTGCTAAGGCTAGCCGACGGGGCAGCACGCGGGCAAAGAGGCGGCGATGGACTGGGACAAGCTGAGAATCTTTCACGCGGTTGCCGATGCCGGCAGCCTGACCCATGCCGGCGAGTCGCTGCATCTGTCGCAGTCCGCCGTCAGCCGCCAGATCCGCGCACTGGAGGAAAGCCTGAACACCATCCTGTTCCACCGCCATGCCCGTGGCCTGATCCTGACCGAACAGGGTGAATTGCTGTTCGATGCCACCAATTCCATGGTCAAGCGGCTGGATGCCGCCAGCGCCCGCATCCGCGACAGCAAGGACGAGGTGTTCGGCGAACTGCGGGTCACCACCACGACGGCCTTCGGCACCCTGTGGCTGGCGCCGCGGCTGTCGGCGCTCTATGCCAAATACCCCGATCTGAAGATCGATCTGATGCTGGAAGAACGGGTGCTGGACCTGCCGATGCGCGAAGCCGATGTGGCGATCCGGATGAAGGAACCCAGCCAGGCCGACCTGATCCGCAAGCGCCTGATGAACATCAAGATGCGGCTTTATGCGACCGAGGCCTATCTGGCAGAGCGCGGCACCCCGCACCGGATGGAAGATCTGTCGGTGCATCGGCTGATCAGCCAAAGCCCGGCATCGCCGCAGGTCAGTGCCGGGGCCGCGCTGGTGCAGACCCTGCTGGGCTACGACATCCCCTCGACGCTGACGGTCAACAACTATTTCGGAGTGTTGCAGGCGGTGCTGTCAAATCTTGGCATCGGGGTTCTGCCGGATTACCTGAACGAGGATTTTCCCAATCTGGTGCGGGTATTGCCGGATGTCGAAAGCGGCGAGGTGCCGGTATTCCTCGCCTATCCCGAGGAACTGCGCCATTCCAAACGGGTTGCCGCATTCCGGGATTTCGTGACGGATGAGATATTCGCGCATCGCAAACGGCAACAGATGTAGGGCCGATACCCGACGACGGAAGCCCGCGACGTCATGAAAACGCCTGAAAGATGCGCGGCCTGCCCAAGGCATGTGCGGGTTGCATGCCGGTCATGCTGCAATTGCAGCAAAGACGGGCTTGCCAGGTCAGCACCTGCGTCCTATTTCATCGGATGAAGGTGGCGCGGGCGACTGCGTACCTTCTACCTCCCTGTTGGACTTCGGCCGAGCGTTTGCTCGGCCTTTTTTTTCGTCGGAACGCACTTCCGCCGGTCCTATCCCAGTCGGTCACGCCGTGCAGTCAGGAAACGCGCCTGCACCGGCGTCGGGCACAGATCGATGGCACGGTCATAAGCCGCCCGGGCGGCTTCGATCTGGTCGGACCGGGCCAAAAGGTCGGCCAGTGCGGCGTGGAACGGCTGATAGGCCGAAAGCTGGTCGGATATCTGATGAAGCTCGGCCAGTGCCATGTCCCGCCGCCCCGCCTCGAACAGGGCGACCGCCCGGTTCAGCTGCACCACCGGCGACGGGACCAGCCGCCACAGCGAATCGTACAGCATCAGGATCTGCCGCCAATCGGTCGCCCCAACCCGCACCCCGGCAAGGTGCAGCGCCGAAATCGCCGCCTGAATCTGATAGGGGCCGCCGTCCAGCCGCGCCACCGCGCGATCCAGGATCGACAGCCCCTCGGCGATCATCGCCTCGTCCCAAAGCCGGCGGTCCTGTCGGGCAAGATCGGCATATTCGCCACCCGCATCCAGCCGCGCCCGGTGCCGCGCATGCGTCAGCAGCATCAGCGCCAGCAACCCTTCGATCTCGGCCTGCCCCGGCATCAGCGCGACCAGCGTACGCGCCAGGAAAATCGCCTCGGCACACAGGGCCTGACGCAAGGGATGGTCGCCGGAACTGGCCTGATAGCCTTCGTTGAAGATCAGATAGATCACGGTCAGCACCGAGCCGAGCCTGTCGGTCCATTCTTCGGGTTCGGGGATGGCAAACGGCATGGCGGTGGCCGATATCCTGGCACGCGCGCGGCTGAGCCGCTGCGCCATGGTTGCTTCCTGATCCAGAAACGCGCTGGCGATTTCGGCGGTGGTCAGGCCGCCGACGGTGCGCAGCGTCAGGGCAACCCGGCTTTTCGTCTCCAATGCCGGGTGGCAGCAGGTGAAAATCAGGCGCAGCCGTTCGTCGGCGATCAATTCGGCGTCCTCCTCGGCCTCATCGCGCGCCAGGATCAACAGCGCGGCCCGTTCCCGATCGTCACGCGCCGATTTTCGCAACCGGTCGATGGCCTTGCGAAAGGCGACGCGGATCAGCCAGGCCGTCGGGTTGCTTGGCACGCCAGAGCGTCCCCAGTGCTGCATGGCAGCAACCGCCGCATCGCCAAGCGCGTCCTCAGCCAGGGAAAAATCGCCGGCACGCGCGATCACCGCCGAAAGTATCCGCCCCCGATCCTGCCGCATCACCCCGGAAAGGATCGTGGAAATTCCGGGAGGCCGGGCAGGATCGGTGGCGTCCGTCATCAGTAGACCATCACCGGGCGCAACTCGATTGTTCCATGATCCGCAGTCGGGATCATCGCTGCGTATTTGATGGCGGTATCGAGGTCGGGCACCTCGATCAGGTAGTAGCCGCCCAGCCGCTCCTTGGTCTCGGCAAAAGGTCCGTCCATGGTTTCCACCTTGCCACCACGGACGCGCACGCTGGTGGCGGATTCCACGCCTTTTAGCCCGTCGCCGGCGACATATGCTCCCTTGGCCTTCATCTCGGCGGTGAAGGCAAAGTAGCCGTCCATCATCGTCTTGAACTCTGGCGTTCCATACTTCGGTTCTTTGGCAGGGTCGGAGTAGATCAGCGCGATGTATTGCATGATTTCGGTCCTTGTTGATTTGGAAAAGCGTTGGGTCGTCGGGTTCAGGCGTAGATTTGCAGCAGGATGGCAACTGCGGCGATCAGTGTGGCGATCGAGGTTCCGGTCGCGCCGATCAGGCGCGGCGGGCTGGTCGGGTTGGTGAACGAAAGCCCGAACGGATGGATCAGCCGCGAGGCAAGCAGAATCCCCCCGGTGACATGCATCCAGGTGGCCGACAGGCCGCCCGCCTCGGCCAGCGCCATGACGATCAGCGCCAGCGGCACCGACTCGGCAAAGTTGGCGTGCCGGCGGATGGCCAGCTGCATCTGCTGGTTGCCGCCGTCGCCGATGGCAACCTTGTATCTGCCGCGGTTGGTACTGACGTAGAGCGACAGCCCGACGCCGATGATCGCAAGGATTGCCGCGTAAAGTGCGGTGATGGGAAAGGCCATGTTCCACTCCATTCTGGTTTCGTGCATCAAGGACGAACGACGCGACCGGATTTCGACATTCTGTCTGAATTTATCCGAAATTTCTTCGGACCGATCCGGCTTTCCCTTTTGGCCGCATTCCCATAAGAGCAGACCCGTGCCGACCCAGCGAGGACGCGATGCGCGAACCCGACATTACCCCCGAGCTTGTCGCAGCGCATGGCCTGAAGCCCGACGAGTATCAGCGCCTGCTGTTGATCATCGGGCGGGACCCGACCTTCACCGAGCTGGGCATCTTTTCGGCGATGTGGAACGAGCATTGCTCGTACAAATCCTCGAAGAAATGGCTGCGCACCCTGCCCGTCACCGGCCCGCAGGTAATCTGCGGTCCGGGCGAGAATGCCGGCGTGGTCGATATCGGCGCCGGCCCTGATGGCACGAAACTGGCGGTGATCTTCAAGATGGAGAGCCACAACCACCCCAGTTACATCGAGCCGTATCAGGGCGCGGCCACCGGTGTTGGCGGCATCCTGCGCGACGTCTTCACCATGGGGGCCCGCCCGATTGCCGCGATGAACGCGCTCAGCTTCGGCGACCCCGGCCACCCCAAGACCCGCCAGTTGGTATCAGGCGTGGTGCAGGGCATCGGCGGCTATGGCAACGCTTTCGGGGTGCCGACAGTGGGCGGCGAGGTGCGGTTTCACCGTGCCTACAACGGCAATTGCCTGGTCAACGCCTTCGCCGCTGGCATCGCCGATGCCGACAATATCTTCTATTCCGTGGCCTCGGGCGTCGGCATGCCGGTGGTCTATCTCGGGGCAAAGACCGGCCGCGACGGGGTTGGCGGCGCCACCATGGCATCGGCCGAGTTTGATGACAGCATCGAGGAGAAACGCCCCACCGTGCAGGTCGGCGACCCCTTCACCGAAAAGCGTCTGCTGGAGGCCTGTCTGGAACTGATGGCCTCGGGTGCGGTGATCTCGATCCAGGACATGGGGGCGGCGGGCCTGACCTGTTCCGCCGTTGAAATGGGTGACAAGGGCGGGCTTGGCATCCGCCTGAATCTGGACGCCGTGCCGCAGCGCGAAGCCGACATGACCGCCTATGAAATGATGCTGTCCGAAAGCCAGGAGCGGATGCTGATGGTGCTGCGCCCCGAAAAGGAAGCCGCAGCCCGCGCCATCTTTGTGAAATGGGACCTCGATTTTGCCATTGTCGGCGAAACAATCCCCGAGGATCGTTTCCTGATCATCCACAAAGGCGCGGTCAAGGCTGATCTGCCGCTCAAGGCCCTGTCCGGCAATGCCCCGGAATATGACCGCCCGTGGCTGGCAACGCCAAGGGCCGCACCGCTGGCCCCGGTCCCCGAGATCGACCCGATTGCCGTCCTCACCTCGTTGATCACGTCGCCCAGTTACGCCCACAAGGCCTGGGTCTGGGAACAGTATGACAGCATGGTGCTGGCCGATACCGTCCGCACCCCCGGCCTTGGTGCCGGTGTCGTCCGGGTGCATGGCACGGCGAAATTGCTGGCCTTCACCTCCGACGTCACGCCGCGCTATGTCAAAGCCAACCCCTACGAGGGCGGCAAGCAGGCGGTGGCCGAGGCTTACCGCAATCTGACCGCCTGCGGCGCCACGCCCCTGGCCACCACCGACAACCTGAATTTCGGCAACCCGGAAAAGCCCGAGATCATGGGGCAACTGGTCGAAAGCCTGCGCGGCATCGGCGAGGCCTGCCTTGCCTTGGATATGCCGATCGTGTCCGGCAACGTGTCGCTGTACAATGAAACCGACGGGGTGCCGATCCTGCCGACACCGACCATTGGTGCGGTCGGGCTCTTGGCCAGCCTTGCCGACCTGATCGCGGGTCACCCCCGCGACGGCGATGTGGTCCTCCTGATCGGCACCACCACCGGCCACCTTGGCCAGTCCGCCCTGCTGGCCGAGCATCTGGGTCGCGAGGATGGCGACGCCCCGCCGGTTGATCTGGTGGCAGAGCGGCGACATGGCGAATTCGTCCGCGCCAATCGCCATTCCTTCCATGCCTGCACCGATCTTTCCGACGGCGGTCTGGCGCTTGCGGCGTTCGAACTGGCCGAAGGCGCGGGGATCGGCCTGACCCTCCTGCCCTCCGACATTCCCACCCTGTTCGGCGAAGATCAGGCCCGCTACCTTGTGGCCTGTTCCGAGGCGCAGGCGACAGTCCTGCTGGCCGCCGCCGGGGCACAGGCAATCCCGGCGAACCGCGTCGGCAGCTTTGGCGGTGACGCCGTTCGCTTCGGGCCTTGCAGCGCTTTGATGGCTGATCTTTCCGCGCAATACCGCAGCGCGTTTGCCAAAGCGGTCGGCTGACCTTGCACTGTGCCGCAGCCGGTTCTACATCTGACCTACGACCGCAAAGGACGCCGCGCATGGCCATGCTGCCCGAGGAGATTGAAATCCTGATCCGCGCTGCCTTTCCAAAGGCCCGGATCACCGTTACCGATACGGTCGGCGACGGCAACCATTGGGCGGCAGAAGTGATCGACGAAAGCTTTCGCGGCCAGAACCGGGTGCAGCAGCAGCGGGCCGTCTATGCCGCGCTGAAGGACAAGCTGGCCGGTTCCAACGGCGCATTGCATGCGCTGGCCCTGACCACAAAGGTACCCGAATGACCGGCGCATTGATCCTGTTCGGCGCTGGCCTGATCGCCACGCTTGGCCTTGTGGCCAAACCGGCGGCCACGCCGGTGCCTGCCCCGATAAAGCCCGCCCGAAAGGACCCGAAATGACCGACGCAACCGCAATGATCAAACAGACCGTCACCACCAACGACGTGGTGTTGTTCATGAAGGGCACCAAGATGGCCCCGCAATGCGGCTTTTCCAGCCGCGTTGCCGGGGTGCTGAATTACATGGGCGTCGAATTTGCCGACGTGAACGTGCTGGCCGATGCCGATATCCGGCAGGGCATCAAGGATTTTTCCGACTGGCCGACCATCCCGCAGCTGTATGTCAAGGGCGAGTTCGTCGGCGGCTGCGACATCGTCACCGAAATGACCCTCTCGGGCGAGCTGGATCAGTTGTTCGAGGCCAAGGGCGTAGCCTATGACAAGGCCGCCGCCGAGAAAATCCGCGAAGCCAACGTCTGACCGCTGCCAACCCCGGCCACCGGCGCACCGCGATCAAGGGCGCTGGCGCGTGACAACGATGAAGAATTGATGAACGGAAAATCTTTTGTTCATCAATTACAATGCTGTAGCATCCTGTCCAGATCTGGACACTTGCAGAAATGATCCGCTAGCCCGCGCGCCGCTCTTCCATCCGCGCGGCCAGCGCTTCGGCCTGCGCCGCGATCTCGCTCAGGGATTCCAGCACGATGGCCGGGATCACCGGCACTTCGACCCGCACCGGGGCCGGGCTTGGGGCCTGCCGCAAGCGCTCGATCTCGACCTGCAGGCCGACGGCGCGCGATTCAGACTGGCGCAGCTGATCCTCCAGCCCCGCCGTCTTGTCGGCCAGCAGCAGGCCTGCCATCAGCAGCATCCTTGTTTCGGGCATCCGGCCGATCTGGCGCAACAGCACCATCGCCTCGGTATCGATCATTTTCGCGGCCGCCCGCAGAAAATGCTCCTCGCCCTCCTGACAGGCGACGGTAAAGTTGCGTTCACCGATTGTAACCGTGACTTCAGGCATCGGCGCGCTCCTCGACCAGCGGCCGCAGTTCGGCCAGCACCTCGTCCAGTTCGACCATTTCGGCCATCCGGCTGCTGCGCAAGGCCTCCAGTTCGGCCATCATGCTCTTGTTGATCAAATGGGCATCGCCCACACCATTCTCCAGCGCCTCGCGCAACACCCGGTTGTTTTCGCGCAGGGCGATGTTGGTCTTTTTCATCCGCTGGAATTCCAGCCCGATGGCGTCCAGCTGCTCGGCCATCCGCGCCAGCCTGCCTTCCAGCACGCCGACCATGGTTTCCTGCTTTTCCTTGATGACCCGAACCCGCTCGGACAGTTGCGCATTGACCAGCCGCTCTGATTCCAGCTCTTCCAGCAGATCCGGCGGCACCTCGGCCCCCCGGACCTCGGGTGCCGGTACCACGGGCGCTGCGTCCAGCCCATGCGCGATCCGCAACAGGGCGGCCGAGATCCGGCGTTCAAGTTCGCTGATGTCATTCATCCCGGACAGTTCCCCTCTGGTTCCGCAAACATCCCGCCGGGCGTCCGGCAGGCACTGGTCAACCGATGATCCGGCGCGAATCGGCAGCGCCCGCCGGATGTCAAGCTACGCCATCGTCCCGACAGTTTGCCCTACCTTTCGGCGCAATGGCAAGCCAGCCGCTTGAACTTCGGCGGCAGACTGCTATCACCGGGCCGTTGCCTCATCCAAAGGACCCGCCCGTGGAGATTTCCGAGCTGCGCACCGCCCATCCCGATCATTGGCGCAAGGCCTGCGCGATCCGTGTGCTTGCCATGGATGCGGTGCAGGCAGCAAACTCCGGCCATACCGGGATGCCGATGGGCATGGCGGACGTGGCGACGGTGCTGTTCGAAAAGCACCTGAGTTTTGATGCGGCGCATCCCGGCTGGCCGGATCGTGACCGGTTCATCCTGTCGGCGGGTCATGGCTCGATGCTCCTCTATGCGCTGATGTACCTGACCGGCTACAGTGACATGACGCTGGATCAGATCAGGAATTTCCGGCAATGGGGGTCGCGCACTGCCGGCCACCCCGAATATGGCCACGCCGCCGGGATCGAGACCACCACCGGCCCCCTGGGTCAGGGTCTGGCGAATTCGGTCGGCTTTGCCATCGCCGAAGAGGTGCAGCGGGCCCGGTTCGGCGCCAAGATCGTGAACCACCGCACCTATGTGATCGCCGGCGACGGCTGTCTGATGGAGGGGATCAGCCACGAGGCGATCGGTCTTGCCGGTCGTCTGGCGCTGTCGCATCTGACCGTGCTCTGGGACAACAACGGCATCACCATCGACGGCAAGGTTGCCCTGTCCGACCGCACCGACCAGATGGCACGGTTCGCCGCCTCGGGCTGGGCGGTGTTCGAGGTCGACGGCCATGATCCCGCGGCCATCGATGCCGCGCTGGTGGCGGCCCGGGCATCGGACCAGCCTTCCATGATCGCTTGCAAGACGCATATTGCGCTCGGGTCATCGGCGCAAGACACCTCGAAGGGTCACGGGGCGCTGACCGATGCCAAGCTGATCGCCGATACCCGCGCGGTCTATGGCTGGGAGCATGGCCCGTTTTCGATCCCGGCCGATCTGAAGGCGCAATGGGAAAGCATCGGAGGCCGGGGTGCGGCGGCGCGGTTGGCCTGGCAAGTGCGGTTTGACGCGGTGTCGTCGGCGAAACAGGCCGAGTTCAGCCGCCAGTTACGAGGCGATGCCCCGAAAAAGCTGGCCGGTGCCCTGCGGGCGCTGAAGGCGCAGATTTCGGAAACCAAGCCCAAGGTCGCGACCCGGCGGTCGTCTGAACTGGTGCTGGAGGTGGTGAACCCGCTGATGCCGGAAACCGTCGGCGGATCGGCCGACCTGACCGGGTCGAACAATACCAAGACACCCGACCTCGGGGTCTTCATCCCCGAGCATCGTGCTGGGCGCTACATCTACTTCGGCATCCGCGAACATGGCATGGCGGCGGCGCTGAACGGCATGGCGCTGCACGGCGGCGTGCGCCCCTATGGCGGCACCTTCATGTGCTTTACCGACTATGCCCGCCCGGCGATGCGGCTGGCGGCGCTGATGCGGGTACCGACCGTGTTCGTGATGACGCATGACAGCATCGGTCTGGGCGAGGATGGCCCGACACATCAGCCGGTCGAGCATCTGGCGATCAGCCGGGCGAC
>JANNRR010000127.1:0-5271 GCA_031401675.1 Paracoccaceae bacterium | reverse complement strand
CCGGCTGGCCGCAGGCGGACGCTGGCGGGTTGAGGTCATGCGCAGCCTGACCGAACCGCTGCTGCTCTGGTTCACCCGGGGTCAGGGCCGGATCACCGTAGCCGGTTCAACCCGTGGCTACGGGCCGCACAACGCCGTGTACATTCCCGCAGGTGTGATGCACGGCTTCGAGGTTTCGCCGCAAGGCTTTGGCACCGCAGTGTTTTTCGGGAGGGACTGCGATGTGACCCTGCCGAAGGTGCCGCAGCATCTGCGCATCCGCGAATCCGGGCCGCAGATGGAGATGAACGCGATTCTGGATGCCGTCCAGCGCGAACTGGACAGCAGCCGCCCGGCGCACGACCGCGCGACCCGGCACCACCTGGGGCTGCTGGGGGTGTGGCTGGAACGTCAGATCGCGGTCGGCGAGGCACCAAAGCCCGATGCCGCCCGCAAGCTGGCGGCGCGGTATTCGGCGCTTTTGGAGCGGGATTTCCGCTCTGGCATGGGGGTGGCGCATTATGCCGCCGAACTGGGGGTCACGCCGACGCATCTGACGCGGGTCTGCAATCAGGCGTGCGGCCGCCCCGCCTCGGCCCTGTTGCAGGAACGGGTGCTGTTCGAGGCGCTGAAGCTGTTGTCGGAAACCCGGACGCCGGTGAACCGCATCGCGGAATCGCTTGGCTTCAGCTCTCCGGCCTATTTCACCCGAGCATTCCAGACCCGGACCGGGCGCACGCCAACCGCATTCCGCCGCGGTCTGTAAGCCGCGCCAGCGCCTGAATTCAACGTTTGCGCCATTCCGTGTCGCAAACGGCAAATTGCGTCTGTCAATTCCGGTCTATGTCGCATTCTTGCTGCCAAGTGCCGAATGCAGTCATTGACGGCTGCCACAAAAGATGTGCGAATTGGCGCAGTGAAGGAAAGCGCAGTGCCGCACCACGGACCGGGATGCGTGATAAAATGCAAATGGTTCCAAGGTTCAGCGCCACGTACTGCTCACCCAAAATAAAAATCGTCAGACAGGGAGATACTGATGTCCGAACTTAGCCATGATGCCCCGGCGCTGCACCCGGGCGTCGCGATGTATGCAGAGGAATGCAAGGCCGGCAAGCTGAGCCGCCGCGAATTCCTGACCCGCGCCTCGGCGCTTGGTGCTTCGGCGGCTGTCGCCTATGGTCTCATCGGCCTTGGCGCCCCGCCGGCGCTGGCCGATGCCCATGCCACAGCCGGCGGCACGCTGCGCACCCAGATGAACATCCTGGCCAACAAGGACCCGCGCTTGTGGGACTGGTCGGAACTGGCCAACTATGCCCGTGGCTGGCTGGAATATCTGGTCGAATACAACCGCGATGGCACCTTTGCCGGCATCCTGGTGGAAAGCTGGACCACCAACGACAATGCCACCGAATATACGCTTAACGTCCGCAAGGGTGTAAAGTGGAACAACGGCGACGATTTCACCGCCGCCGACGTCGCCTACAACATCACCCGCTGGTGCGACGGCAATGTCGAGGGCAACTCTATGGCCAGCCGGATGAGCGCGCTGGTCGACGAAGCCACCAAGATGGCCCGCGACGGTGCGATCACCGTGGTCGATGACCATACCGTCAAGCTGACGCTGTCGACCCCCGACATCACCATCATCCCCGGCATGGCCGACTATCCGGCTGCGGTCGTGCACCAGTCGTTCGACGGCGTCGACCCGGTCGCCACCCCGATCGGAACCGGCCCCTACATGCCCGACGGCTATGAGGTTGGCGTCAAGGCGGCGCTGATCAAGAATGCCAACCACACCTGGTGGGGCACCGGTGCCTATCTGGACCGGATCGAGTTCGTCGATCTGGGCACCGACCCGTCGGCCTTCGTCGCGGCGGCCGAATCCGATGAACTTGACATGATCTATCAGACCACCGGCGAGTTCCTGGGGGTGTTCGACGGACTGGGCTGGACCAAGTCCGAAGCGGTAACGGCGGCCACGCTGGCCGTGCGCTTCAATCAACAGTCCGACCTTTACAAGGATGTCGCGGTGCGCAAGGCGCTGCAGCTGGCGGTCAACAACGCCGTCATCCTGGAACTGGGCTATGACGGTCTGGGCACGGTGGCCGAAAACCACCATGTCTGCCCGATCCACCCGGAATTTGCGCAATTGCCGCCGCTGGTGGTCGATCCGGCAGCCGCCAAGGCCGCGATCGATGCCGCCGGCCATGCCGACACCGAGTTCGAACTGATCACGCTCGACGATGCCTGGCAGGCCAACTCGGGTGCTGCGGTCAAGGCCCAGATCTCCGACGCCGGCATCAAGATCAAGCACACGATCCTGCCGGGCTCGACCTTCTGGAACGACTGGCTGAAGTTCCCGTTCTCGGCCACCGAATGGAACATGCGCCCGCTTGGCGTGCAGATTCTGGGGCTGGCGTACAAATCGGGTGTCCCCTGGAACGAATCTGCCTTTGCCAACGCCGAGTTCGATGCGCTGCTGGCCGAAGCCAACTCGATCGCCGACGCCGACAAGCGCCGCGAAGTGATGGCCAAGATCGAGGCAATTATGCAGAACGAAGGCGTGCTGATCCAGCCCTACTGGCGCTCGATCTTCCGGCATTACAAGCCGACGGTGATGGGGGCCGAAATGCACCCGACCTTCGAGTTGCATCTGTACAAGTACTGGATTCAGGCCTGATCCGGTCGGGGGCCGCCAACGGTGGCCCCCGACCACCCCCTGATTGCCCGCCTGGGTTTGCCCGCCTGGACCGGCCCGCCTGGACTGGCCCGACTCCATGCTCGTGATTCCTGTTTTTTCCTCAGTCTTTCCATCGTGTTGTTGACGGCACCACCGCTGCGCCTTCGCCTGCAATGGGGCGTCGGCCCGGGAAAGGACAAGCCATGCTGATGTTCCTTGCACGACGTTTCGGCACGATGGTCCTGACCGCCATCGCCCTGACCTTCGTTGTGTTCTATCTGACCAACCTGCCGCCGAACCTGGAAAAGCTGGCCAAGACCGAGGCTTCGGCCCGGATGTCCGACGAGGACGTGATCAGCTGGATCGAAAAGAACGGCTACGCGCAGCCGGTGCTGAAGCGCTATGGCGAATGGCTGGGCGTGTCGCGCGGCTGGGTGCGGCAGGACGAGGATGGCAAGATGTTCGGGCGCTGCCTCACCGCCGGGACCGATCCGGCGGCAGCGCCAAAACGCTGCGGCGTGCTGCAGGGCTACTGGGGCTTTTCGACCGTGTTCAAGCAACCGGTCAGCGCCATCATCGCCACAAGGCTGGGCCTGACCGGCTGGCTGATGCTGGCGGTGATGCTGGTGATGGTGCCGGTGTCGCTGGTGCTGGGGGTCATGGCCGGCATGCGTGAGGGCAGCCGCACCGACCGTGGCCTGTCGGCCATTTCCATCGCCACCACGGCCACACCGGAATATGTCTCGGGCGTGCTGCTGATCGTGATCTTTTCCTCCAGCACCCTCGGGATTTCGCCGATCCTGCACGACTGGGGCTGGATCACCGACAAGACCCTGTTCAAGGGCACCGCCACCAGCGCCATGGACGACATCACCTTCTGGAACTTCACCCTGCCGGTGATGACCATCGCCCTTTACGGCATCGGCTACATCGCCCGGATGACCCGCGCCTCTATGACCGAAGTGATGACGGCCCAGTACATCCGCACCGCCCGGCTCAAGGGCGTCGCCTTCCGCGATGTCGTCTTGAAACATGCGCTGCGCAACGCACTGATTGCGCCCTTTACCGTGATCATGCTGCAGATACCCTGGCTGTTGAACGGCGTGGTCATCGTCGAAACCCTGTTCAACTACAAGGGCTTCGGCTGGACGCTGGTCGAAGCCGCCGGCAACAACGACATCGAGCTTCTGCTCGGCTGTTCGGTGGTGGCGGTGATCGTGGTGCTGGTCACCCAGCTGCTGTCCGACATCGGCTATGTCTATCTGAACCCCCGCATCCGCATATCCTGAGGAGAGTCCCGTGGAACCGATCAGCTGGGGTCAGATCTTTCTCGCCGTGATGGTGCAGTTCCTGCCGGTGTGGATTGCGCTGGTGGCGATGTTCGTGCTGTCGATCCGCTACAAGCGCCGCCTCGGGCTCTATGGCAAGCTTTATGACAGCCCGGTCGGGATGATGGGCTTCGGTCTGGTGATGTTCTGGGTATTCACCGCGGTCTTTGCCGATCTGATCATCACCCACGACCCCTTGGCGCAGATCTCGGGGATGAAGAACAAGGTGCCGGGATCGGCGCTGCCCGACGGCTCGGGCCTCTATGCGCACTACCTGTTCGGCGGCGACAATCTGGCGCGCGACGTGTTTTCGCGGATGGTGATGGGGGCGCGCCGGGTGCTGTCGATCGCCCCTGCCGCCACCACCTTTGCCTATATGGTCGGGATCACGCTCGGCCTGCCGGCGGGCTATTTCGGCGGCAGGCTCGATACCGGCCTGTCGTTCCTGGCCAATCTGGTGCTGGCGTTCCCGGTGATCCTCTTGTTCTACCTGCTGGTCACGCCCGAAATTCGCGTCACCGGCATCCCGATCATCCTGGCGGCGCTGCTGTTCCTGTTCCCGATCGTGTTTCTGGTCGTGCTGTGGAACAGCCGCTATTTCACCAATCCGCCGCAGCGCAACCTCTATGTCGGGATCACGCTGGTCCTCGGCCTCTGGGCCTATTCCGGCCTGGCCTTCAACGCCGACCCGCTCGGCGTGTTCTCGATGGACCCCAACCTTCTGAACGTCTTCGTCTCGGTGGTGTTCGTCAACGCCCCCACCGTGTTTCGCATCGTCCGCGGCATCGTGCTCGACATCAAGTCCCGCGACTATGTCGCCGCCGGCATGACCCGGGGCGAAGGCCCGTGGTACATCATGCTGTGGGAGATCCTGCCCAACGCCCGCGGCCCGCTGATCGTCGATTTCTGCCTGCGCATCGGCTATACCACCATCCTGCTGGGCACCTTGGGCTTCTTCGGCCTCGGCGTATCCCCGGAATCGCCCGACTGGGGCTCGACCATCAACGACGGACGCAAGCTTCTGTCGGTGTTCCCGCATCCGGCCGTGGTGCCGGCGCTGGCGCTGATGAGCCTGGTGCTCGGCCTCAACCTCTTGGCCGACGGCTTGCGCGAAGAAAGCCTAAGGGACTGATGCCCGCCCTGTCCCCTCTTCTTTTCCCAAATATCCCGGGGGTGGGGGGGGCGCGCCCCCCCCCCCCCCCCCCAACCCGAGGCCCCAAAGTACGAAACCAAATAACGGCCCCACCACCAAAAATAAAAAAAATAAAAAAACAAAATAAAACC
>JANNRR010000126.1:0-2583 GCA_031401675.1 Paracoccaceae bacterium | reverse complement strand
GGCTGTGGCCGCAAGATGATGCCCCCGGGTCGCCGGACCGGGCGCGGGCCGGTCAGGTCAGGCTGTCGATCAGGGGCAGCAGGCCGCCGAGATCGGGCAGCGCACGGAAGCGGGGGTGATGGGCCGGGACGTCGGCATGTTCCAGCGCCCAGGTCAGATCGTGCGGCACATGCACGCCCCAGCCGCCGGCGGTCAGCACCGGGATCACGTCCGAGCGCAGCGAATTGCCGACCATCATCGCGCGGGCGGCGCCGTGCCCATGGCGGGCAAAGATGCGGGCGTAGCTGTCGGGGGTCTTGTCGGACACGATCTCGACCGCGTGAAACAGATCGCCAAGGCCGGACTGCGCCAGCTTGCGCTCCTGATCCAGAAGGTCGCCCTTGGTGATCAGGACCAGCCGGAACCGGTGCGACAGTGCTGTCACCACCTGCTGCGCCTGCGGCAAAAGGTCGATCGGGTGGGCCAGCATTTCGCGCCCGGCGGCGACCAGATCGGCGATGACGGTGGCGGGCACTTTGGCATCGGTGACCTCGATGGCGGTTTCGATCATCGACAGCACGAAGCCCTTGATGCCGAAGCCGTAGAAACCGAGGTTGCGGCGTTCAGCAGCCAGTAACCTTTCCTGCAGATGATCGGCGGGGGCATAGTCGGCCAAGAGGGCGGCGAACCGCGCCTCGGTCAGGCGGAAGAATTGTTCGTTGTGCCAAAGCGTGTCATCGGCATCGAAACCGATGGTGGTCAGGCCGGAGCCGGGATGGTCCGGCCCGGCAGGTCGGGAGAGGCTTGGGGCGGGCAATGCTCGGTTGGTCATCAGGGTTGTTTGTTGCGCGAAAGCCGGGGTCTTGCAATCGTGCATGCATCCCCTTTTCACGCGGCGCAGAGCGGTTATATTCAGCCTATATCCAGCACATGAGTCTGTGGAGTGTCTTGCCGTGCGCTATTTGCCCCCCGTGATGTCCGGCCCGATGGACGACCGCGAGGGCGAAGGCATGGTTGCAACCAAGACCAAGCCCAAGACGCAGCGGCCGCCGCTGTACAAGGTATTGCTCTTGAACGACGATTACACGCCGATGGAGTTCGTGGTGCATGTGCTGGAGCGGTTTTTCGGGCTGACGCACGCGCAGGCGTTCGAGATCATGCTGACCGTGCACAAGAAGGGGCTGGCGGTGGTGGGGGTGTTTTCGTTCGAGGTGGCGGAAACCAAGGTGGCGCAGGTGATGGATTTCGCGCGCCGGCACCAGCATCCGCTGCAATGCACCATGGAAAAGGAATAGGCTCTGGCAACGTTTGCGCCGCGCCGATGAGGGCGGCCCGTCTGAACCTTGCCCTGGAGTCCGGTGGCCTGATCCTGCCCGAGGGGCGGATTGCGGTGTTGTCGCCACAGGCGGGCGATGATCTGTCGGCGCTGCCGCGCGAGCGGGTGCAGGTGGTTCAGGGGTTCTGGCAGGATCATGCGCATTTTCAGCAGGCGGGCTATGCCACGTCGGTAGTGGCCGAGGGGGCGTTCGCGGCGGCGCTGGTCTGTGTGCCGCGCGCCAAGGATCAGGCGCGGGCGCTGATTGCGCAGGCGGCGGCGCTGGTCGGGCCGGGCGGGCTGGTGCTGGTGGACGGGCAGAAGACCGACGGCATCGATTCGCTGTTGCGCGAATGCCGGGGCCGGGTGGCGGTGCCCGAGCCGGTGACCAAGGCGCATGGCAAGCTGTTCTGGTTCCGCGCCGTAGCGCTGGACGATTGGGCGGCGCTGGCGGCACCACGGGTGATTGCGGGCGGGTTTCATACCTGCCCCGGTCTGTTTTCTGCCGATGGCATCGACCCGGGGTCGGCGGCTTTGGCGGCGGCGTTGCCGGCCAAGCTTGGAGGGCGGGTGGCTGATCTGGGGGCGGGATGGGGCTATCTGGCGCAGGCCATCCTGCAACGCGGCGGCGTCCGGGCGCTGCATCTGATCGAGGCGGATCATGCGGCGCTGGCGCTGGCGCGGCTGAACGTCAGCGACCCGCGAGCGCAGTTTCACTGGGCCGACGCCACAAGGTTCAAACCGGCGCAGAAGTTCGAGACGGTGGTGATGAACCCGCCGTTTCACGTCGGGCGGGCGGCCGATCCGGCGCTGGGGGTGGCGTTCATCAAGGCCGCTGCCGCGATGCTGGTGCCGTCGGGAGTGCTGTGGATGGTTGCCAACCTGCATCTGCCTTACGAGCGGGTGCTGAACGAGGTGTTCCGCGAGGTCACGCAGCCCTTGGGTCCTGCCAGGGGCGGGTTCAAGATCTATCGGGCGGCGCGGCCGGTTGGCGAGCGGCGTCTGGGGCAGGATGAGCGGTGATCCAGTCGCCTTAGCCCTCGCCACTTGCATTGCCGGTCGATGTGATGCGCCCGGGCCGATCAGGTGGCCGCACTGTGTGCGGACGCCCGGTCCGTTGCCTGAAGGCGCAAGCCGCAGGGCAAGGGGGGTTGGGCCGGGACCAATACTCGCCAATCCGGACGCGCCTGCCTGGGCTGGCGCACACTTCGCGCCTGCCAAGGGGCAGACAGGCGCGGCTGGATTTGATTGAAATCAAATCCAGCAAGAAATTGAGCAAAAACAGGAGG
>JANNRR010000125.1:0-100712 GCA_031401675.1 Paracoccaceae bacterium | reverse complement strand
CACGGATACCTCGCAAGGTCCTACTTCCGAACCGGCTTCACCTTCCTCAGAAACCGCCTCCGCTCAGATCACCCGAACATTCTTGTCGAATGGATCAACCTCCCAAAAACACTCAAAAACCTGGGAGTCGTGTAGTGTGCGTACTGTTAGCCTATGCCTTCCCGGGGCGAGGAGGCAGCCGTGGCCAGACGGTCATGGTTACAGATCGCGGTAGCGCTTTTCCTGGCGGGCAGTCCAGCCAACCGTGATCTGGTATCCGGATTCGTCGGCCAGTTCAGCCAGCACCAGCCCATGCCGATGCAGCCAGGCCCGGCGTTTGCCGTCGGCATAGGGCAGGACCAGCGCGCATTCGGTCCTGACTTCGTCAAACGCAGCCGACATGGCACCGAGCAGTTCTGGCACACCGTCGCCGGTGTGCGCCGAGATGGCAAAGGTCGTGTCGCTGCGCCCGGCCAGAACCGTCAGCGCCTCGCGCGCCTCGCCCGTGGTCAGGTCCAGCTTGTTCCAGACTTCAATAAGCGGCGTTGACGGCTTGACGCCGAGCAGCGGCAATATCTCCATCACGTCCTGCTTCTGCTCGGCGGTTTCGGGATGCGAGATATCGCGGACATGGCAGATCAGGTCGGCCTCCAGCACCTCTTCCAGCGTGGCGCGGAAGGCGGCGACCAGCTGCGTCGGCAGGTCGGATATGAAACCGACAGTATCGGACAGGATGACCTTGCGCCCCGAAGGCAGCACGACACCGCGCATCGTCGGGTCAAGCGTCGCAAACAGCATGTCCTTGGCCAGCACATCGGCACCGGTCATGCGGTTGAACAGGGTGGATTTGCCGGCATTGGTGTAGCCCACCAGTGCCACCAGCGGAAACGGCACCTTGCGCCGAGCGGCGCGGTGCAGCTCGCGGGTTTTCACCACTTTCGCCAGGGACGCCTTGATGCGCAGCACGGCATCGTCGATGGCGCGGCGGTCGGTTTCCTGTTGAGTTTCACCCGGACCGCCGACCGTCGCGGTCGAGCCGCGCTGCCGCTCCAGATGCGTCCAGGCCCGCACCAGCCGGGTGCGCTGGTAACTGAGCGCCGCCAGTTCGACCTGCAGCACGCCTTCGCGGGTACGGGCCCGGTCGCCGAAAATCTCCAGGATCAGCCCGGTGCGGTCCAGAAGCTTGACCTTCCATTCCCGCTCCAGATTGCGCTGTTGCACCGGCGTCACCGGGCCGTCGATGAACACCAGGCCGACATCGGCCTCGGCAAAGCGCGCCTTCAATTCCGCCACCTTGCCGGACCCGAACAGGGTTGCCGGTGACATTTTCGGCAGGCGCACCACCTCGGACCCAAGGATAAGCATGTCGGGCAAGGCCGCGGCCAAGGCAACGGCTTCGGCCAGCCCATGTTCGGGCAGACGACGCTGACGGTCGGCCTTGATGTCGGGATGCAGAACCCAGGCGCGCATGGCGGCCGGGGCAGTCTGGCAATGGTCGGATGCGTCTGTCAGGGTCAGTCTTCGCCGTCATAAAGGCTGATCGGCTGACCCGGCATGATGGTCGAAATGGCGTGTTTGTACACCAGTTGCGACTGACCATCGCGGCGCAGAAGCACGCAGAAATTGTCAAACCAGGTGATGACCCCTTGCAGCTTGACTCCGTTGATCAGGAAAATCGTCACGGCAATCTTGGTCTTTCGGACGTGATTCAGGAACGCGTCCTGCAAGTTCTGTTTATCGGCAGCCATTTATTGAGCCTTTGTTCTTTTCGTTTCTTGGTTGCTGTCGTTGTTGACGCAAAGGCAAACCGTCGGCCAGCCGCATGCTGACCTTTGCGTAAAGCTACTATGCTTTGGCTTTGGGTGAGTTTCCAGCCCCTAATTCAGTGCCTTGCGCGAACCGCTTCCGGCGGCTATCTGCGCCAGCTGCCCGCACCGATCAGTGCCACCAGCGCCAGCATTTCCAGCCGACCGAGCACCATTGCTGCGGCAAGGGTGATAATCGCCGTGTCACTTAGCCCGGCCCAGTTCGCTGCATTGCCGGTTGCAGCACCCGCCAGCGGCCCGGTGTTGCTCAAGGCGGCGACCGCCAGCACCACGGCATCCTGCAGGCCGGCACCCATCAGCGTCAGCACCCCGCAAACAACAGCTAATGTGATCAGGAAAAGCATCAGGAATATCCACGCGGCATAGGCACCCCGTTCCCGCAGATTTCGCCCCAGCGGGCCGGATCGGCTGACCGCATGCGGATGCGCCAATCGCTGCACCTCGTGCCTGGCTTGCCGGGTCATGGCGAAAACCCGCATCAGCTTGATGCCGCCGGCGGTTGTTGCCACGCCGCCACCGGTCAGTGCCAGCGCAATCAGCACCAGACCCGGCAAGCTGATCCCGCCCGCCGCTGTTGCCAAAGGTGCGCCGACAGGCAGAAAACCGGTGGTGGTCAGGAACGACAGGACGGTGAACAGGTCCGACCAAAGCGTGGCGGCTAGCAGAGCCGGGGATGGTGCCGCCAATTGCAGAACATGAAAGCTGCCGAAGATCACAACGGTGCCGGCGGCGATGGCAAGCCCGACGCGAAACTCCGGGTCCCGCAGCAGCGGCGGGCCGGACATCCGGCGCGCGGCACCGGGAAAGGCGCGGCGCGTCAAAGCAAAGCCAAGGAACAGCAGGATGAACCCCTGACCCCATTGCCCGGAAGGCGCGTCCGAAAACCCGGCCAGCGGTGTAATGCCGCTGGTCGACAGTGTCGACATCGCATGACACAGGCCAACCAGAACCGGATCGCCTGCCACGACCAGCAGAATCCACAGCACAAGCGTCAGCCCGGCATAGACCGGCAGGATCTGCCCGGCGTAACGCTTGATCCGTTCGGCCGGATCAATGATCCGGGTGATCTGCGGGGCAGAGCCGCGGGACGGCTTGCCGGTGATCGGCCCCCCGGCCCCGCGCCCGGCCGCCAGACCCGAGATGACCTCGAACCCGCCAAGCGTCATCGGTGCCAGGATCGCCACTGCCGCCACCAGAGTCAGGACCCCCCCCATCCAGCCGACCAAAGCGCGCCACAGATGCAGCGATGGCGGCGTGGTGGCGGGGTCCAGCAGGCTGGCCCCGGTCGTGGTGAAGGACGAGGTCATTTCGAACCAGGCAGCCAGAACGCTGATGCCGGGCACTCCTTGCGTGACCGGGAGCGCCAGCGCCAGCGGCACCAGCAGATAGGATCCGGCCAGCTGCAACAGGTGGCTGCGGGCCACGTTGGCCGGGCGATACCCCGACAGGGCGATGGCGACCAGGAGAGTCAGCACCAGAATGATCAGGCCCGAATACAGGAAGTCCCTTGCCAGGGCATGGTTGCCAACAGTCGCCGCATGCCCGGCAGGCAGCGCCATCGCCGCCCCGCCGACCCCCAGCAGGATCACCATCAGCGGCTGATCCAGCGGGCGGCGCACCTCAGAAGAATTCGACCGAGACCTGCAGCAGACGCTCGACCTGCGGCACGTCGGCGGCCATTGCGAAAATGGCGATCACATCGCCCTCGTCCACCCGCACATCCCCGGTCGGCTTGACCACCACGTCGCCTTTCAGGATGGCCCCGACCAGCACGCCCTCGGGAAACTCGATATCGCGGATCAACTGGCCCGCAATCGGCGACGTCAGCAGCACCTGCGCCTCGATCACTTCTGCTTCCGCGTCGCCGATCGAATAGATGGCCCGCACCCGGCCATGGCGGATATGCCGCAGAATCGATGACACCGTGGTCGCGCGCGGGTTGATGTAGGCGTCAATATCCATCGGCCCCATCAACGGCACCAGGCTCGGGTCATTGACCAGCGCGATGGTCATCGGGCATCCGGCCGACTTGGCCCGCACCGACACCAGAAGGTTGGTGCGGTCGTCATCGGTCACCGCCAGCAGCGCATCGGCCGCACCGATTCCGGCCTCGTTCAGCAGTTCCATGTCCATGCCGTCGCCATTCAGGACCAGGGTGCGGCCCAGCTGATCGGCGGCCAGTTCCGCCCGGGCCCGGTCCAGCTCGATGATCTTGACCTGTACCCGCGACCGGCGTGCCTCCAGCGCGCGCGCCACCGCCAGGCCAACGTTGCCGCCGCCGACGATGACGATCCGCTCCTGCTTTTTTGTCACCTTTCCAAAGATTTCCAGCGTCCTGTTCACGTCATCCGCATGGGTGAACACATAGACCTGATCCCCCTCGAACAGCTGAACATCCGCATCGGGCGCAAACAGGCGGCCCTCTCGACGCACCCCGACCACGATGGCGCGCAGGGTGGAAAACAGGTCAGTCAACTGGCGCAGCGGCGTTGCCAGGACCGGGCAGTCGCTTTCGAGCGCGATTCCCAAGAGATGCGTCCGGCCGTTGAAGAAACTTTCGGTATCAAACGCCGCCGGTGCCGCCAGCCGCCGCAACGCCGCCTCGGCCACTTCGCGTTCCGGCGAAATCACCACGTCGATCGGCAGGTGATCGCGCCGGTACAGGTCGGAATAGATCGCGTCCAGATAGCTCTGCGCCCGCAGCCGGGCAATCTTGCGGGTGATTCCAAAGATCGAATGCGCCACCTGACAGGTGACCATGTTCACTTCGTCCGACAGGGTGGCGGCAATGATCATGTCGGCATCGCGGGCTCCGGCCCGCTCCAGCACGTCCGGGTATGAGGCAAAGCCCACAACCCCCTGAACATCCAGCGTATCCGTAGCACGGCGGATCAGGTCTGGGTTGCTGTCGACGATGGTCACATCATTCTTCTCCCCAGACAGATGCCGGGCGATCTGCCAGCCGACTTGCCCCGCGCCGCAGATGATGACCTTCATGCCTGATCCTTCCCAGGTCCGCAGATTTCAGTGGCAGAACAGTTCCCTCAGGTCAACCGATCCTCAGTCGCCGTCGTCCTCGTCTTCCAGATGCGCAATGCGCGCCCCGGCCTTGTTGGTGGTCACCACCCCCAACGATTTCAGCTTGCGGTGCAGGGCGCTTCGTTCCATCCCGACAAAGGACGCGGTGCGGCTGATGTTGCCGCCAAATCGGTTGATCTGCGTCAGCAGATATTCGCGCTCAAACAACTCGCGCGCCTCGCGCAGCGGCAGCGTCGCCAACCCGCCGGACAAGACGATCCGCCCGTCCTCGGCCGCCGCATCCTCCTGCCCGGGCAGCTCCCGGGCTTCGATCGGCCCGGAACTGTCGCCCAGGATTAGTGCCCGCTCGATCACATTGCGCAACTGGCGGACGTTGCCGGGCCAGTGCATGGTCTGCAACAGCGCCTGCGCCTCCTCCGACAGCGCCCGCAGCGGCAACCCTTGCGTCTTGTTGAACAGTTCGATGAAATGCCGGGCCAGTTCCGGAATATCCTCGCGCCGGTCCTCCAGCCCCGGCACGGTAACCGGAACCACGTTCAGCCGGTCATAGAGTTCCTGCCGGAACCGACCGGCCGAAATTTCCGCCTTCAGGTCGCGGGTGGTGGACGAGATCACCCGCAGATCGACCCGGACCTTGTCGGTGCCACCGACCCGGCTGAATTGCTGTTCGACCAGCACCCGCAGGATCTTCGACTGGGTGCCGATCGGCATGTCGGCGACCTCGTCGAAATAGACCACGCCGCCATGTGCCTGTTCCAAGAGCCCCGGTTCCAGCCCGCGGTCCGGGCTTTCGCGGCCAAACAGCACCTCCTCCATCCGTTCCGGCTCCACCGACGCCGAACTGACGGTGACGAACGGCGCGCTGGCCCGGGCGGAATGGGCATGGATATAGCGGGCCGCCACTTCCTTGCCCGACCCCGACGGTCCGGTCAGCATGGTGCGGCCATTGCTTTTCGTGACCTTGTCCAGTTGCGATTTCAACGCCTTGAAGGCCGGACTTGATCCGAACATCTCGGCGCTGGTCACATCGCGTCGCCGCAGATCGGAATTCTCGCGCCGCAACCGCGAGGTTTCCATCGCCCGGCTGATCACCACCATCAACTGATCGATGTTGAACGGCTTTTCGATGAAATCATAGGCCCCCTGCTTGATGGCGGCCACCGCAATCTCGATGTTGCCGTGACCCGAGATGATCACCACCGGGATGTCCGGATTGTCGCGGCGCACGGTTTTCAGGATGTCGATCCCGTCCATCCGGCTGTCTTTCAGCCAGATGTCCAGAATCATCAGGGCCGGCGGATCGGCGTTGATCTCGGTCATGCAGTCGTCGGAGTTCCCGGCCAGTCGGGTGGTGAACCCTTCATCGCGCAGGATGTCCGAGATCAGTTCCCGGATGTCGCGTTCGTCATCGACAATCAGAATATCGCCCATATCAGCCCCTCATTGGCTCAACTTGTCCGCACTTTTGCGCGCCGCGCGTGGCCCGCGCGGCAATCGTATTTCGGCCATTGCACCGCGGTGCGTTGCCCCTTCGAACAGCGGCGCATCGACCAGGGTCAACGTGCCGCCATGTTCCTCGATGATCTTTTTCACGATCGGCAATCCCAGCCCGGTGCCCTTGTCGCGCGTCGTAACATAGGGCTCGAACAGGCGGGCACGGTCCTCTGGCAGGCCGATGCCATTGTCGGCGATCCGGATCAGCACCTGATCCTCGGTCGCGGTCAGGCTGATGCGCAGTTCCGGCGCATAGCCGACGGGCGCGCCTTTTTCTGTCAGCGTTTCAATGGACTCGCCGCCGTTCTTCAACAGGTTTGTCAGCGCCTGCGAAATCAGGGTGGCGTCGAATTCCAGCAGCACCGGCCCATCGGGCAAATCGGCTACCAGCCGCAGGTGGGTCAACGCGGTTTCCTGCAGCACCACCGCATCGCGCACCACCGTGACCAGATCCTGATTGCGCCGCTCTGGCTCGGGCATCCGGGCGAACTTGGAAAACTCGTCGACGATTCGGCGCAGATCGTTGGTCTGGCGCACGATGACATCGGTGTATTGATCCAGACTTGCCGCTTCGTCCCCGACCAGGGGCCGGAACTTGCGCTTGATCCGTTCCGCCGAAAGCTGGATCGGGGTCAGCGGATTCTTGATCTCGTGCGCAATCCGCCGTGCCACGTCGCCCCAGGCCGCCATGCGCTGGGCGCTGACTAGTTCGGTCACGTCGTCAAACGCCACGACGTAACCTTCCAGCCGGCCCGCGTCGGAACGCCGAACCGCCATCCGCACCAGCAGGTTTTCCATGCGGCCATTGCGGCTGACGCGAATCTCTTCCTGCGCCACTTCGGCGGCCTCGTCGCGCAAACGGGCCAGCAGCGGGCCGAATTCGGGAACGGCGCGCGCCAGCTGTTCGCCCTGTCCGGCGTCGAAATCCAGCAGGCGCCGGCCCGAGCGGTTGACGAAATCCACCTGACCCTCGGCATCCAGCCCGATCACCCCGGCAGTCACCGAACTCAGCACCGAATCAAACAGCCGCCGCCGACCCTCGATTTGGCGGGTGTTTTCCAGCAGCGTTTCGCGCTGGCCCTTCAACTGCCGGGTCATCTGATTGAATACCCGGCCCAGCATCGCAATCTCGTCGTCGCCGCCTTCTTCGATGACCTGCACATCCAGATCGCCCGACCCGATGCGCTGCGCCGCCCCGGCCAGACGACCGACCGGGCGGGCCAGCCGCTCGGCGAACCACAGCCCGAACCAGATCGCCGCCAGGATCAGGATCACCGCAAAGCCCAGGTACAACAGTCCGAATTCGAACAACAACCGCCCGCGTTCTGATTCCAGCTGGTTGTAAAGCCGGACGGTTTCCTGGGTTTCGTCCAGCAGCCTCAGAATATTGCCATCGACGTTGCGCGACACGAAAAGGAAACGGTCGGCAAACGGATCAAGCGCGACCAGCGCCCGGAACTCGCCGTTGTCCCAGTCCTCGATCAGCACGACCTCGCCGGTCCGGGCAAGGGCAATCGCTTCGGCGTCCGGCGGCTCGTAGTTGAACAGATAGGACCGCTCGCCCCGCGCCCTGATCTCGGCAGTGCCGTCGATCACATAGGCTTCGCGCAACCCGCGCTGCACCTGCGCCTGACCCTGGGTAAGAATCGGGCGCAGATCACTGTCCTGCAACAGAAAACGGCCCTCGCGCGCGGCATTCAGGTACGCCGCCAGCGCCGTTGCATCGGTAGCAAGGTCGGCCCGGTGTTCGCCCTCATAGGCAATGGCGGCAGCCAGGGAATTGTTGACCACACCGCGCACGCGGTCGGAAAACCAGCCCTCCATGCCGACGTTGATGGTCAGACCGGCAAACACCGCGACCAGCACGGTCGGGATCAGCGCTACCAGCGTGAACACCGCCGTCAGCCGCAGATGCAACCGCGATCCCGCCGAGCGGGCGCGGCGGTCGGCGATCATCCGCGCCACCCGCACCAGCACCAGCGCCGCCACCACCAGCACATAGACCAGATCGGCCAGCAGGATCAGCCGCAACCCGGGCGATTCGGCGCCTTCGTTCAATGGGCCAAGGGCGGCAAACGTCGCCAGGGCCAGCACCGGGCCAACCAGCACTAGCCCCAATGTGGCACCGTTCTGCACCCGCCGCTGCCGCCGCAGCCGGTCCAGCCGTTGCAAGGTGGCGCTCCGCAAGGTGCGCTGCACGAAATGCCCTCTAATGCGCCGTTTGGCCACCCGACCAGCCGGCAGACCGCTCTTCGTGGCCTCGTTTGGGCTCAGCCTGTTAAGGGGCTGGCACCGATGGGCCACAGTTTCTGTTGCGGTTTTACATCAATTTGCGCCGGCGTGTCACGCGAATATCCAGCTCCGTGATCTTCTTGCGCAAGGTATTGCGGTTGATGCCCAGAAGGTCGGCACATTTGGCCTGATTGCCCGCCGTCGCATCCAGGGCAATCTCGATCAGCGGTCCCTCGACCTCGCGCAGGATGCGCTGGTGCAGGCCGGGCGGCGGCAATACGCCGCCATGCAGATCAAAGTAGCGTTTCAGATGCTTGAAAACCGAGGCAGAAAGCCGTTCGCCCTCGCCGCCGCCGCGCAGGGGTTCCATCGCCGGCTGGTTGCCCAGCACCAGTTCGACCTCGGTGCGCGAAATCTCTTCCTCCGAGGCGGTGACCAGCAGACGGCGGACGTTGTTGTGCAACTGACGCACATTGCCCGGCCAGGAATAGGCGCGGATCAAATCCATCGCATCGGCAGAGAATCGCCGGACCACGCCTCCGTCGCGCTCTCCCCGCGCCAGAAAATGCTCGGCCAGCAGCGGAATGTCATCGACCCGTTCCCGCAGCGACGGCACGTTGATCGTCACCCCGCCCAGCCGGTAGAACAGATCCTGCCGAAACGCGCCCGCCTCCATCTTCAGCATCAGGTCGGCCTGACTGGTGGCGGTGATGCGCGGCGCATGATCGCCCAATGTGTCCAGCAGGCGAACGATCCGGGCCTGGGCATCGTCGTCAAAGTCCGAAACTTCCTCGAACAGCATCGACCCGCCACGGGCCCGGGCCACGACATTGGCGGGCCCGTCGACCCCGACCAGATCGGCAGCCGTCACGATCGTGTAGGGTTGGCTGCGCCGGTCCGAGAAATCATGGATTGCGCGGGCAATCAGCGATTTTCCCGTGCCCGATTCGCCGGTGATCAGAACCGGCAGATCCGTGTTCATCACCCTTGCCACCAACCGGTACAGCGCCTGCATCACCGCCGTGCGGCCCACCAGCGGCAGATCGTCCCCCGGCTCTCGCGGGGTCGCCGGGCGCGGCGGCAGACGGCGCTTGGTGTCCAGGGCCCGGGCCGCCCGCTTCATCAGATCGGGAAGGTCAAAGGGTTTGGGCAGATAGTCATAGGCGTCGGCCTCGGCCGCCTGAATCGCCGTCATGATGGTATTCTGCGCCGAAATCACGATCACCGGCAGGCCGGGCCGTTCCTTGGCAATGCGCGGCAGCGATTCGAGGCCGTTGCCGTCGGGCATGATCACGTCGGTGATGACCAGATCGCCCTTGCCCTCTTCCACCCACCGCATCAGCGTCATCAGCGACGATGTCGCGTGCACCTTGCAGCCGGCCCGGGTCAGTGCCTGGGTCAGGACCGTGCGGATCGTCCGGTCATCATCCGCCACCAGAACCGTGCCATCCATCCGCCTACTCCTTGCTGCTCGGGGCTACCGGCAACGAAATACGGAAGGCGGTGCGCCCCGGCACCGACTCCACCGATATCCAGCCGTCGTGATCCGAAATGATCTTCGACACCAGTGCCAGCCCAAGCCCGGTGCCGTTTTCGCGCCCGGAAACAAAGGGTTCAAAGATGTCGTTCGCAATGTCGGGCTTGATCCCCGGGCCGTCGTCGATGATCTCGATCTGCAGCGGCAGCTTGCTTCCGGTCCCGTCCCTGTGGCGGCGGCGCAGCGACATGTCGTAAAAGGTATGCAGGCGGATGGTGCCGCCCTTTGGCCCGGCCGCTTCGGCGGCATTTTTCAGAAGGTTCAGGAACACCTGCAACAACTGATCGCCGTCGGCCCATGTCTGCGGCAAACTCGGGTCATAGTCCACGATGATCGTCATTCTGGCGGCAAACCCGACCAGCGCCGATTTGCGGGCCCGGTCCAGGAGATCATGGATATTCACCGCACGGCAGTCCGGGCGGCGCAGATTGCCGAATTGCTCGACCTGCTCCAGCAGCTTCACGATGCGGCGGGTTTCCCCTACGATCAGATCGGTCAGTTCCCGGTCTTCGGGTGATGCGTTCATTGAAATCAGCTGCGCGGCACCTGAAATCCCGGCCAGCGGATTCTTGATCTCGTGCGCCAGCATCTCGGCCATGCCGATTGCCGATTTCGCCGACGACGTCACCGAAAGCGAACGGCCCAGACGGTCGGCGATCTCACGCGGGCTGACCAGCAGCAGGATGGTGCTGGGATCGTCATTCAAAGGTGCCAACTGGATGTTGCACTGACCCTGGATCCGGTCGCCGGTCGCCACGTCGACATCGTTGACAAACAGGGCCGAGGCATTCGCCCGCACCCGGGCAAGGGCTTCGTTCATCGGGGCGTCGATCAGCAGCCGTTCCAGCAGCGGCAGCGCCTTCAGCGACCGGGCCGATGCGTTCAGAAAGGTCTCTGCCGCCGGGTTGGCATCCAGAATCCGGTCGTCGCCATCGATCAGGAACGCCGGGATCGGCAATGACGCCCAGATCTGGCCGGGGACAAGCGGCAGCTGTGATGCCGGGCTCATGCGGCCAGCCTGAAGTCGGAGGCAAAGGCACGCTCGAGCCGTGCCAGCACGGACACCGGGTCAGAATCGGTCAGGATGCCGGTCCGCAGCGCGGTGGGCGTTGCCGCCGCATCCATGTACCAGCCCAGATGCTTGCGGGCCACGCGCAGGCCAAGTGCGGTACCGTAGAAGGCGAGCATGTCACGGTAGTGCCCCGCAACCAGATCGGCTAGCGCCGCACCGGTCGGGATCTCCGGCGGCGGCGTACCGAACAGCCGCGCCGCGATTTCGGCCAGCATCCATGGCCGGCCCTGCGCGCCGCGCCCCACCATCACGCCATCGGCACCAGATGCCGCCAACGCCGTCGCTGCCGATGCCGGACCGGTGATGTCGCCATTGGCGATCACCGGGATCCGCACCGCCTGCTTGATCGCCCGGATTGCCGCCCAATCCGCCGTCCCCTTGTAGAACTGGCAGCGGGTGCGACCATGAATGGTGATCATCGCCACCCCGGCCGCTTCGGCGCGGCGGGCAAGGTCGGGCGCGTTCAACATCTGATCATCCCAGCCCAGCCGGGTCTTCAGTGTCACCGGCACATCAACCGCCCCGACCACCGCATCGATCAGCGTCAGCGCGTGATCCAGATCGCGCATCAGCGCCGAACCGGAATAGCCGTTCACCACCTTCTTTGCCGGGCAGCCCATGTTGATGTCGATGATCCGCGCCCCCTGCCCCGCAACAATACGGGCGGCTTCCGCCATCCAGCGCGCCTCGCGCCCTGCCAGTTGCACCGAAGTGGGAACGCCCTGATCCTCCAACCCAAGGTCCAGCTTTGCCTTGGCGCGGTCCGAGGGCTGCGCGGTGACGATCTCGGAGCTTGCCACCATCTCGGAGACGACCAGCCCGGCCCCGAAGCCTGCGACCAGCCGGCGGAACGGCAGATCGGTTATTCCGGCCAATGGCGACAGGAAAACCGGCGAGTTCAGCGTCAGATTTGCCACCTTTATGGACAAGTGCCTATTCCTTGTGCGTCAGCCTTGCAGGTAGCGTGTTCGGCCGCCGGTGGCAATTGAACCACAACCCGTCGCCCTCCTCAAACCGCAATTGCCCAAAAAACGGGCTGTCTGACTGAAAGCGGCGCTGCATTGTCAGCCTTGCCCGCATCTTCTAGACAGATGGCGGGGAATTGAGGAAGCCGCATGACGATTGCCGCGATCATTGTCGCCGCCGGGCGCGGAACCCGGGCAGGTGGCGATCTGCCGAAGCAGTGGCAGATGCTGGCCGGGCAACCGGTGCTGGCGCATGCAATCCGGGCATTTCAGCAGGTCGATCAGATCGCCCGCATCCTTCTGGTGCTGCACCCGCAGGATATGGGCCGGGCGGTCGCCTTTCTGGGCGGGCCGGTCACGGCGGTAACCGGCGGTACCACCCGCACGGCTTCGGTTCGCGCGGCATTGGAAGCGCTGGCGGGCCAGGGGGTCAAGACCGTGCTGATCCACGATGCCGCCCGGCCGCTGGTCACGCCGGACCTGATCGAACGGATGATCGCGGCGATGGCTGGCGTTACTGCGGCGGCACCGGCCCTGGCCGTCACCGATGCGCTTTGGCGCGGGTCCAATTGCCGCGTCACCGGAACGGTACCGCGCGACGGGCTTTGGCGCGCCCAGACGCCGCAGGCCTTTGCCTATGACGCCATCCTCGCCGCCCACCGCGCCCATACCGGCGACGCCGCTGATGATGTCGCCGTCGCGCGCGCCCACGGCATCGCGGTCGCGATCATCGACGGCGAAGAACGCAACCTGAAGCTGACCTGGCCCGGCGATCTTGCCCGCGCCGAAGAGATCCTGCGAGGCGACGACATGGATATCCGCGTCGGCAACGGCTTTGACGTTCACCGATTCCGACCCGGCGACCACCTCTGGCTTTGCGGCGTGAAACTGCCGTTCGCAAAGGGCCTGGACGGCCATTCCGACGCCGATGTCGGCATACATGCCCTGACCGACGCGATCTATGGCGCCTTGGCCGAAGGCGACATCGGCCGGCACTTTCCGCCGACCGAGATGCGCTGGAAAGGTGCCGCCAGCCGGGTCTTTCTGGAACATGCCTGCGCTCTGGCCGACGAGCGCGGCTATCGCATCGGCAATGTCGATGTTACGCTGATCTGCGAGCGTCCGAAAATCGGCCCGCACGCCGAGGAAATGCGCGAAACGCTGGCCGAGATCATGGATCTGGACCCGGACCGGATCAGCGTAAAGGCAACAACGACAGAACGTCTGGGCTTCACCGGGCGCGAAGAGGGGATTGCGGCGATGGCGACCTGTACCCTGGTCTCGGTGTGAGCCGGGCACTGGCCACGGTGTTCGGGCTGGGATACCTGCGCCCGGCTTCGGGTACGCTGGCGTCGGCGGTGGCGATCCTGATCGGGTATCTGCTGCATGCCACCTTGGGTTTTCCCGGCTTTGCTCTGGTGACGGCGGCGGTGACCGTGTTGGGTTTGATCGTGGTCGGTCAGGTCCTGCGCCATTCGATCGATCAGGATCCGTCGGAAGTGGTGATCGACGAGGTTGCCGGCCAGTGGATCGCGCTGTTGCCGGTCTCGGCCGGGTTCTGGAACGCCGGGCTCGATCCTTGGACTTTTCCGTGGCCGGGTTGGGTCGGCGCCTTCCTGTTGTTCCGGCTGTTCGACATCTGGAAACCCGGCCCGGTCGGCTGGGCCGACCGCCGGCCCGGCGCGCTCGGCGTCATGCTCGATGACATCTTTGCCGGCATGATGGCGGGGGCGGTGGTGCTGCTTGCCGCCGGGCTGTATCACGGACTGGCCGGGTGGTGAATCCGCTGGCGCTGGCTCTGATCGATGCGGCCCGTGCCCGGGGCGCACTGATCGCCACCGCCGAAAGCTGTACCGGCGGGCTGGTGGCCGGGGCAATCACCGACGTCGCCGGATCGTCCGTGGTGTTCGACCGGGGTTTCGTTACCTATTCCAATGCCGCCAAGCAGGCGATGCTAGGCGTCACCGCCCCGGTACTGGCGGCGCATGGCGCGGTATCCGAACCGGTGGCGCTGGAAATGGCTGACGGTGCTCTGCGCCGGTCCGACGCACAGCTTGCCGTGGCCATCACCGGCATTGCCGGCCCCGGCGGATCAGAGCACAAACCCGAAGGCCGGGTCTGTTTCGCGCTGGCTGTCACCGGGCAAGTCACCCGGGCGGAAACCGTGGAGTTCGGCGCAATCGGCCGCGACCGGGTGCGGGCGGCCAGTGTCGATCATGCCTTGCGCCTGCTTCTGGCGGGTCTTTCGTCAACCGCCTGAAATCACGCCCATGCGGCCTCAGACCGCCCGGTTTTCGGGCAACTGACGAACTGCCCGCTTTTTCGGCATGATTCGCGACGCTGGCTGCTTTTCGCGCCGACCATTCCCCGCTTTGCAGCCTTCTGGGTTGTTGATTTGGGGGAAACGGCATGAACGGCGCGGATACGGCGTGGATTCTGGTGGCAACGGCACTGGTCCTGTTCATGACCCTGCCGGGTCTGGCGCTGTTTTACGGCGGTCTGGTCAGGGCCCGCAACGTGCTGAGCGTGTTCATGCACTGCTTCACCATCGCTTGCCTGATCAGCCTTTTGTGGATTGCGGCGGGCTATTCGATTGCCTTTGGCAGCGGCGGCTGGCTTTGGGGCGGCCTCGGCAAGGCCTTCATGGCCGGCATTACCCGTGACAGCCTGACCGGCACCCTGCCAGAGCCGCTGTTTCTGGCGTTTCAGATGACCTTTGCCATCATCACCCCGGCTCTGATCGTCGGGGCCTATGTCGAGCGCGCCGGCTTCGGCTTTGTGCTGGGCTTTTCCGCCCTGTGGATGCTCCTGGTCTATGCGCCGGTGGCACATTGGGTCAGGGGCGGCGGTTTTCTGGCAGCCGGCGGCATCTTTGGCGCGGTCGGGGTCAAGGACTTTGCCGGCGGCATCGTCGTGCATGAAACCGCCGGGCTGGCCGCACTGGTGGTTGCCGTGCTGATCGGCCCGCGCAAGAACCAGAAGACGCCGCCGCACAACCCCGGCATGGTGATGGTCGGGGCGGCGATGCTGTGGGTCGGCTGGTTCGGTTTCAACGGCGGCTCGCAACTGGCCGCCGATGGTGGGGCGGCAATGGCGGTTCTGGTCACGCATCTGTCGGCCGCCAGCGCAGCACTCAGCTGGGCGCTTTGGGAACGGATCAAGTTCGGGCGCTCCTCGATGGTCGGCATCGTCACCGGTGCGATTGCCGGGCTGGCATCGATCACCCCGGCCTCGGGCTATGTCGGGCCACTGCAGGCGGTGCTGATCGGCGGCATTGCCGGTGTGCTTTGTCAGGAGGCGGTGATGCTGATGCGGCACCGGCTGCGCATCGACGACACGCTGGACGTGTTCGCGGTGCATGGTGTCGGAGGCATCTTTGGCACGATCATGGTGGCGGTATTCGGTTACGGCACATTCGCGGCGCAAGCCGGGTCACTGCTCGTCGTCGGGCTTTATACGGTCATCGTCAGCTTCATCCTGGTCAAGCTGGTCGGATTGGTCACGCCCCTGCGGGTGGATGCCGAGGCCGAGGCGAACGGGCTGGACCTGTCAGCCCACGGCGAACGGGCCTATGAGTTGAACTCCTGAGCCGGCGCGGCCCCATACAGTTCCGCCGCCCGGCGCTCGAACGCCCGCACCACGCGCTGCATCGCCTCGTTGAAAACCACCCCGATCAGGGCTTGCAGGATCACATTGCGAAATTCGAAATCCACATGGAAATCGACCATGCAGCCACCGGGCCGGTCGGCAAACGACCAGCCGGATTTCAGATGCCGGAACGGCCCGTCAAGATACTCGGTATCGATTTTCAGCGCAGTGGGCCACAGCGTCACCCGGCTGCCGAACCGTTCGCGGAACAGCTTGAAGCTGATGACAAGGTCCGCCTCCATCACTTCGCCCATGCCGTTCGCCCCGCCATCGACCGGCTGCCGCGACCGGATGCGGGCCGCCGATGTCCAGGGCAGAAATTCCGGGTAACGGGCGACATCCGCCACCAGATCATACATCTGGCGGGCGGTGTAGGGCAGAACGCGCTGTTCCGAATGGCTGGGCATAAGGCTCCGGTTTGGGCTGTATCGTGGCTTCGTCATTTCGTAGACTGCCGCCGGGAAATCAAGGGGCGCGCATGACCGACCGATCTTACGTCATCGATCAATTGATCTCGGCCAAGGCCATTGCTGCCCGGGTCGAGGCGCTGGCGCGCGACATCACCGCGCATTTTGCCGGCACCGACAAGCTGGTGGTGGTCGGACTGCTGCGCGGGTCCTTCGTGTTCATCGCCGATCTGGTGCGCGAGATCGATCTGCCGGTCGAGGTGGATTTTCTGGAGGCGTCAAGCTACGGCGACACCATGCATTCCAGCCGGGAAGTGCGCATCCTCAAGGACTTGCGCGGCGAGATTGCCGGGCGCGACGTGCTTGTGGTCGAGGATATCGTCGATACCGGCTGGACGCTGCATCACGTGGTGAACCTGCTGAAAAGCCGGGGCCCGAAACGGCTGGAAGTGTGCGCACTGCTGGACAAGCCGTCGCGGCGCGAGGCAGAGATGACCGCGACCTGGACCGGCTTCGCCATTCCCGACGAGTTCGTGGTCGGCTACGGCATCGATTTCGCGCAGCGCAACCGCAACCTGCCCTACATCGGCAAGGTCAGGTTCACCCAATGAACCTGATGTGGCTCTTGCGGGCGTCACGCTGGGCCCGGCATCCGCCGTCGCTGCGCAAGGTGCTGCTGTTCGGCGGGATCATCGCCCTTTGTCTCGGCCTCGCCGGGTTCGAGTATCTGTTCGGCTGGCCGGACTGGCTGCAGGTCAATCAAGGCACTCGGCGTTTGCCGAAGTTCTGACCGCTTCGACCGTTGGCTCAATCCGCCGGTCCGGGGCCCAGCAGCCAACCGGCCCGCGCCCGCAACCCCGCCGACAGCAGATCCCGCACCAGCCGGATGCGCGGCGTGTCGGCCAGATCGACGTGACTGGCCACCCAGATATCCACCGACATTTCCGGCAGCAACCCCGGCAGCCTGATCAGCCGGGCGTCACCTTCGCCCAGACAACACGGCAGGATCGCCCTGCCCTGCCCCATCGCCGCCATTTCGCGCAAGATCAGAAAGCTGTCGGCACCACCGCTGATCCGCGACGCCGCCACATTGCGCTCCAGCCAGACCGCCGCAACCGACCGTGCCGAAGGCCCGCCAATCCCCAGCCAGCAGTCGCCGGGATCAACGGTCGCCGAACGATAGGCGGCAAACCCCAGTTTGGCGGCTGCGACGCCGAACAGGTCATCGGGCAGGGAGACGGCCGGGCGGATCGTGATGTCGGCCTGCAACCGGCCCAACTCCAGATGCGCGTTGGTGCTGAACAGATCAAACCGCAGGTTCGGTGCCTCTGCCCTGATAGCGGCCAGAATCGGCGGCAGGATCACCTGGCACAGACTGTCGGTCGAGGTCAGCCGCACCGCACCGCTGGGCGCTGCCAACCCGCCCTGCATCAGGCGCGTCACTGCCTGAATGGCCCCCTGCACCTCGCGCAGCGCCTCGATCACCCGCAAGCGGTCGGCCGGAACGCTGTAACCGAATCGGGACTTCTGGAACAGCGGGCCGCCATGGCGATCCTCGAACGCGGCCACCCGGCGCAGGACCGTGGCATGATTCACCCCAAGCCGGCGTGCCGCCTCGCTGACCGTGCCCGCTTCGGCAACCGCCAGAACAAAGCGCAGATCGTCCCAGTTTTCGGGATTTGATGCGGCTAGGGCAAACGGCGCGGCAGGCGACCTCTTGTGCATGAATCGCATATTATCATGCGGATTTCGTGAATGGTAATGCATTCCGTCACACAGCATCCTTGGGCTGGACCCAAGTCATCAGGAGAAACCGCAATGAAACCGATCCGTACGCTCGCCGTGTCCGCTGCCCTGGCCCTTCTGGGCAGCGCCGTCCTGGCCGAGGGGCCGCATGACGGGGCGATCAAGGCGCGCCAGGCCCTGATGGGGCTGTTCGCGTTCAACATCGGCCAGCTTGGGGCGATGGCTCAGGGCGATCTGCCCTATGATGCCGGTGCCGCCAATGCTGCCGCCGGCAATCTGGTGGCGCTGTCCTCGCTCAATCAAAGCGCGCTCTGGCCCGAAGGCTCGGACAATGTCGCCCACACCGGCACCAAGGCGTTGCCCGCAATCTGGGCCGCTGACTCCGACATCATGACCAACGTCACCAACCTGAATGCCGCCGCCGTCGCCATGCAGGTTGCCGCCGGAACCGATCTTGCGGCGCTGCAGGGTGGAATGGCGGCCCTGGGCGGGGCATGTGGTGCTTGCCACAAGGCGTTCCGCGCCGCAGAATAGGCCAAAAGGGCCCGGGAGGCCCGTCCGAACCGCAGGAGGGGCCGCATGATCCGCTGGTTGATTGGTCTGGTGCTGTTGGGCCTGATCGGGTTCGCGGGATTCCTGTTCATCACTAAACCCCGCAGCTTCGCCGAGGCTGACCTCGCCGGGCTTACCGGCGATCTGTCGCACGGGCAGCAGGTGTTCTGGGCGGGGGGCTGCGCTTCTTGCCACGCCGATGTCAAGGCAGTGGGCGAGGCGCGGTTGGTCCTGCAGGGCGGGCGGCGGCTGGCCTCACCCTTTGGCGATTTCCTGGTGCCGAACATTTCGCCGTCGGATCAGGGGATCGCCGGCTGGACCGCGCTTGACCTGGCCAACGCCATGCATTTCGGTACCTCGCCGGAAGGGTCGCACTATTATCCGGCGTTTCCCTATACCTCCTACGCCAAGGCCACGCTGCAGGATATCGTCGATCTGAAGGCCTATCTCGACACCTTGCCGGCGTCCGACCGGGCCAATGAGCCTCACGAAGTCGGCTTTCCGTTCAACATCCGCCTGAGCCTTGGCGGCTGGAAATTGCTGTTCTATTCCGACAACTGGGCGGTCGACGGCGACATGCCGCCAACGGCCGCGCGCGGCCGCTATCTGGCCGAAGCACTGGCGCATTGCGGCGAATGCCACACGCCGCGCAACGTGCTCGGCGGGCCAGACCGGTCGCGCTGGCTGGCCGGCGCGCCCGACCCGTCCGGCAAGGGCACCATCCCCAACGTCACACCGGCCAAACTGACGTGGAGCGAGGCCGATCTGGTGGAATTCTTCACCACCGGCTTTACGCCCGAGTTCGATTCGGTCGGCGGCCACATGGCCTATGTGGTGGAGAATCTGGCGATGCTGCCGGTCACCGACCGCGCCGCCATCGCAGCCTATCTGAAACTAGTCCCGGCGGTGCCGTAGCCCCAAGAGTTTTCAGCAAAACTCTTGGCAAAATCCTTGGCAAGGATTTTGGTTGCGGTCGCAGGTCCGGGCTCAGCTCCGCCCCAGCCGGTCCAGCCGCGCCGCACGCAGCCGGGCAAAATCCTCTCCGGCATGATAGCTCGACCGCGTCAGCGGCGTGGCAGAGACCATGGCAAAGCCCTTGCCGCGCGCCGCCGCCTCGTACGCCACAAATTCGTCCGGCGTCACATAGCGCGCCACAGCGTGATGTTTCGCCGTCGGTTGCAGATACTGGCCGATGGTCAGAAAATCCACATCGGCCGAGCGCATGTCATCCATCACTTGCAGCACCGCCGCCCGGTCCTCGCCCAACCCGACCATGATCCCCGACTTGGTGAACATCGCCGGGTCCAGTTCCTTGATCCGCTGCAACAGGCGCAGCGAGTGGAAATAGCGGGCACCGGGGCGCACCTCGGCGTACAGGCCCGGCACGGTTTCCAGATTGTGGTTGAACACGTCCGGCCGGGCCTCGACCACGGTTTCCAGCGCGCTGGCCGGGCACTTCAGGAAATCGGGGGTCAGAATCTCGATCGTCGTGCCCGGCGCCCGATGCCGGATCGCCCGGATCACCTGCGCGAAATGCGCGGCCCCGCCATCCTCCAGATCGTCGCGGTCCACCGACGTGACGACGACATGCGCCAGCCCCAGCGTCGCCACCGCATGCGCCACCCGCCCCGGCTCGAATGCGTCCAGCGTCTGCGGCTTGCCGGTGGCCACATTGCAGAATGTGCAGCCGCGCGTGCAGATCTCGCCCATGATCATCATGGTGGCGTGGCCCTGGCTCCAGCATTCGCCGACATTCGGGCATCCCGCCTCTTCACAGACCGTGACCAGCCGGTTGTCGCGCAGAATGTCGCGGGTTTCCTTGTATCTGGCCGAGGTCGGGGCCCTGACCCGGATCCATTCCGGCTTCGGCAGCCGCGCGGCGTCCGGGCGATGCGCCTTTTCCGGGTGACGTTCGGACGGGATCTTGAGGTCGCGCAAGGAATTTTCCCCCTGTCTTTCGATGCTCTGTCACATAAGCTGATTAGACTGAACAGGCAACGAACTTGGCGGCATGCCTGCCATGCTGCGCCGCTGGCACCTGCAATGAACGGCCCGAACCGGCCGAGAGGGACAGAGATGACGAAAAAACTGATCGCAGAGGTGCTTGGCACCTTCATACTGGTGTTCTTCGGCTGCGGCTCTGCCGTGCTGATGGGGGCGCAAATCGGCATGCTGGGCATTTCGCTGGCCTTCGGCATTTCCATCGTCGCAGCGGCCTATGGGCTTGGCGCGATATCGGGGGCGCATCTCAACCCGGCGGTATCGCTCGGGATGGTGACAGCGGGGCGGATGAGCATCGGTGACTTCGTCGGCTACGCCATTGCACAAGTGGCTGGTGCCATCCTCGGCGCGCTGGTTATCCTGCTGATCGCCACCGGCAAGGCAGATTACACCGTTGCCGGCAACGGCCTCGGGCAGAACGGTTTCGGCACCGGCTATCTGGGCGAGTATTCCCTGATCGCGGCACTGATCTTCGAGTTGGTCGCTACATTCCTGTTCGTGACCGTCATTCTGGGGGCAACCCAGGACGGGGCGCCGGCGGCAATGGCCGGCCTGGCCATCGGCCTGACGCTCGCCGGCATCCACCTCGTCGGCATCAACGTCACCGGCGTCTCGGTCAATCCGGCGCGGTCGATCGGCCCGGCGCTGTTTGTCGGCGGCAAGGCACTGGCCGATCTGTGGGTGTTCATCGTGGCACCGTTGGCCGGCGGTGCTGTGGCCGGCATGCTGTACGCCGCCGGGATCACCCGCGCCGATTGAGTTCGCCATTGTCGGGCGGGCCGTGGCCAAGGCGCCGTGCCCGCCCGACGCAGGCGGATCCCCGCACCGGCGACAGGGCTGTTTGGCCCGACCTGTCAGACCATGCCGGGCCGGTGGCGCACAGGCATTGGGCTGGCAAGAAAGACGAACAGGCTTGTTCTTCGCCGGAATCATTCTTACCTTCCGGGGGCTGGAATCATTCTAAACTGGACGGCGGCAGGACGCGTAACGGACCTGCCCGGGCGGCCACTGCAACAGGGCGGTAGACTTCATGGATGGAAACGACTCGGCGGGCGTGTGCCCGGTGGTACACGGCGCGGCGCGGCCTGCTGCGCGCTTCAGCGGGCGGGGCAACCGCCAGTGGTGGCCGAACCAGCTGAACCTGGCGATCCTGCACCAGCACGGCGCGGCCCAGGATCCGATGGGGTCTGGTTTTGACTATCGCCGCAGCTTTGGCGGGCTGGATTTCGCGGCACTGAAGGCCGATCTTGCCGGCCTCATGACCGAAAGCCAGGACTGGTGGCCGGCGGACTATGGTCACTATGGCGGGCTGATGGTGCGCATGGCGTGGCATTCGGCGGGCACCTACCGCACCGCAGACGGGCGTGGCGGCGCAGGGGCGGGATCGCAGCGATTCGCGCCGCTGAATTCCTGGCCGGACAATGCCAACCTGGACAAGGCACGGCGCCTGTTATGGCCGGTCAAGCAGAAGTACGGCAACGCGATCAGCTGGGCCGACCTGATCATCCTGGCGGGCAATGTCGCGATGGAGACGATGGGGTTCAAGACCTTCGGCTTTGGTGGAGGGCGCGCCGATACCTGGGCACCGGAAGAGGACATCTACTGGGGCAAAGAGGATGTGTGGCTGGGCGATGCCCGGTACTCGGGCGACCGGGAACTGGAGGCACCGCTGGCGGCGGTGCAGATGGGACTGATCTATGTCAACCCGCAGGGCCCGAACGGCACCCCCGACCCCGCCGCAAGTGCGCGGGACATCCGCGAAACCTTCGCCCGCATGGCGATGAACGACGAGGAAACCGTGGCGCTGACGGCCGGTGGCCACACCTTCGGCAAGACCCATGGGGCCGGGCCGGATAGCCACGTCGGCCCCGACCCCGAGTCCGCCCCGCTGCAGAACGCAGGTCTGGGCTGGATTTCCAGCTTCGGGTCGGGCAAGGGCCGCGACGCCATTACCAGCGGCATCGAGGGGGCCTGGACGCCGCATCCAACCCGCTGGGACATGGGCTACTTCGACGTTCTGTTCGGCTATGAATGGGATCTGGTGAAAAGCCCGGCCGGTGCCTGGCAGTGGACCCCGAAGGGATTGAAGCCCGAGGACCATGCGCCCGACCCCGAAACCGGCGAACGCAACCGCCCGATCATCATGACGACCGCCGACATTGCGATGCGGGTAGACCCCGCCTACGAGGCGATCTCGCGGCGGTTCCATGCCAACCCGGACGAATTCGCCGATGCCTTCGCCCGCGCCTGGTTCAAGCTGACGCACCGCGACATGGGCCCCAAGGTGCTGTACCTTGGCCCCGAAGTGCCGGCCGAAGACCTGATCTGGCAGGACCCGATTGCGCCCTGCGACCACGCGATGGTCGATGAGGCCGACATTGCCGCGCTGAAATCCCGGATACTGTCGTCCGGCCTGGCGGCGGCCGATCTGGTCTTTACCGCCTGGTCGGCTGCCTCGTCGTTCCGTGGATCGGACAAGCGGGGCGGGGCCAACGGCGCGCGTCTGGCCCTGTCGCCGCAAAAGGACTGGGAGGTGAACGAACCCGCCCGCACCGCGCCGGTGATCGCAGCCCTGACGGCGATCCGAGACGACTTCAACGCGACCGCTGCGGGTGGCAAGAAGGTGTCGCTGGCCGATCTGATCGTGCTGGCGGGGTCGGCGGCGGTCGAACAGGCTGCCATCGCTGCCGGGCATCCGGTTGCCGTGGCCTTCCACCCCGGCCGGATGGACGCGCGGCAGGATCAGACCGATGTGGACAGCTTTGCGGTGATGGAGCCCGAGGCTGACGGCTTGCGCAACTGGCAGCGCGCCGTGTTCCGCACCACGGCTGAAGAGATGCTGGTCGACAAGGCCCAGCTTCTGACGCTGTCGGCTCCCGAGATGACGGTGCTGGTCGGCGGTCTGCGCGTGTTGGGCGCGAACCACGGCGGCAATGCTCAGGGCGTGTTCACACTTCGCCCGGGTGTCCTGACCACGGACTTCTTCGCGCAGGTGCTGGACATTGCCACGACCTGGACACCGACGGACGAGTCTGAATCTGCCTTTGAGGGCCGCGACCGCCTGACAGGGGCGGTCAAGTGGGCGGCCAGCCGGGTGGATCTGGTGTTCGGGTCGAACTCGCAGTTGCGCGCACTGGCCGAGTTGTATGCACAGGCCGACAACGCGGGCAAGTTCGTGCGCGACTTTGCCGCCGCTTGGACCAAGGTGATGGAGCTGGACCGGTTCGACCTGCGCTGACAGAAATGGCTGGCGCGGTCCCGTAGGACAGCGCCAGCCCGCTCAACCGATCAGCGGCGACGATTTGCCACCGGTTTCCTCATAGTGCCGCTCCAACCGGATCAGCGCGATCCGAAGCACGATCTTGCCCGACCGCGCCGACCAGCCCAGCCGCTTTTCCGCCTGCTCCATGCCTTCCAGAAAGCAGCAGCAGCGCAGCACCATGTCACCGAGGCCCGGCCCCAGATCACGCAGCGCCGACGCCACCCGGTCGCGCGCCGCCCGCGGCCCCTCGGCAATGCCGTTGTCGGTGGCAAAGCCGCCCCGGTCTCCGGCCGTCAGGAACCGGTCCCAGTTCTGTGCCACCCGCGGCCCCATCTGCGCCAGTTCGAAATCCTCGCGCAGCCGTTCCGCCGCCGTCACCATCTCCGGTGTCAAAAAAGCCTGCCCGTCCTTGTCGCGGCGTCGGGCCAGCAGCGCAATCGGGCTTTCCGCCAGGTTGTGGCGCATCCGGCTTGGCTCGGCTTCGCCGGCACCCGGCACCGCGCGTTCCCCCCAGAGCCGGTGCTGGTCGGCGAACGGCATCGGGGCTTCGGCAAATCCGGCCCTGACCTGCTGCTCCTCGGCCAGCATCCGCTTCAGCGCCGCCCGCCCGACTCCGGTGATCTCATAGGCGGCCACCCGTCCGGTCTGCCGGCAGCTGATCCAGTCCTTCAGGGCAAAGGCCTGCGCCACCGTCCGGTCCACGACGCCGGTCCGGTTGCTGCGTCCATCCGGCATGGTGCGCAGAACAACCGCCTTTTCCATATCCTGGGCCACGGCCAACACCGCCCCCGTCTCGCACAACCGGCGCAGAATGCGCCGGGCTTCGCGCAGGATCGTGGCTTCGTCCGTCAGCATCGGGTCATGGCGGAATGGTGCCGTCATTGCGGGGGTCTCCTTGGATTCGATCATGTCAAACTCAGGCTTCGCGGCACCGCCAAGCCGGGTCAGGGCTTCGTCGACCAAGGGATCATCCCGGCGGTTCTCGAACCGGCGCACCAGTCGCAACACTGTCGAGGCATGGCAGCCCTCGCGCCGCGCCAGGGCCCGCAGCGACAAGCCGCCCTCGGTGTGCGACAGATACAGCCGGACCGAATGCGGGATCCAGCCTGGCAAAGCCGGGACAGGCAGGGTCAGGCATGGCAGATTGGCGCCCGGCAGGTTCGGGCCTGGCAGGTTCGGGCCTGGCAGGGTGGGGCCTGGCAGGTTTGGGCATGGCTTGGCAGACGCGGTCATGTCATCGTCACACGCCTCCCGCAACGTGTGTCCAAATGGCGCCCCCAGCCGACTCAACCTAGAGGGGCATTCGTTACACCATGGTTAATGCAAACGGTTTTTCTGGATAATTGAGTCAAAAACCTAAACTGTTCGTAAGGGATCGCGCGTTGGTTGCGCGCTTTCCGCAACACCCGCATAGGTTGTGCAAATCTGCCCCCGGAATTGAAGGAGGCTGTGATGACCGACCCACTTGCGCTGCTGAACACCTTGCGACGCCCGTCGCTTCTGATCCGCGCCGCCCGCATCGGAATGACCGACTATCGTCGCGAACGGGATTTGCGTGGCCTGACACACACAGGGTCGATCCCGTCACCGGACCGCGCCCTGGGCATCCTGATGTCGGAAGAACAGCGGCTGGAAGAAACCCGCCGCCTGGGCGACGCCGCCTATTCGGTATCGCGCCATGTCGAAGTGCTGATCGCCATGATGGCCGAGGCCCGGCTGTTGCCGCGCCGCGCCGCCGTCTGAAGCGAAACGGGCGCAGGCTGGCTTGCGCCCGTCTTTCCTGTCATCGGGCGTGCCGGTCAGACAAACGCGTCCGGCATGGCGGCCTTTTTGCGCGCGACATAGTCATCAAGCGCCTCGGTCACCGCGACATCCTGCTGTGGCGGCTGATAATCGGCCATCAGCTTGGCCACCCGCGCCGAAGCCAGCGCCTGGGTATCCTTGCCGCCATCCTCGTCCCAAGTCTCGAACGGGCGATAGTCAAACAGGTCGCTGCGCCAGAAGGCGTCCTTGAAATTCGCCTGGGTATGGGCGCTGCCAAGATAGTGCGAGCCGGGGCCGACCTCGCGGATCGCATCCATGGCCAGCCCGTTTTCCGACATGTCGATACCGCGTGCCAGGTGGTGCAGGATGCCCAATTGATCGGCGTCCATCACGAATTTCTCGTAAGACGACACCAGCCCGCCTTCCAGCCAGCCGCAGGCATGCAGCATGAAATTCACCCCGGCCAGCAACGCCATGTTCAGGCTGTTGGCGGTTTCATAAGCGGCCTGCGCATCGGGCAGTTTCGATCCGCAGAAAGCCCCGCCGGAACGGTAGGGCAACCCCATCCGCCGCGCCAATTGGCCGGCACCGTATGTCACCAGGCTGGCTTCGGGCGTGCCGAATGTCGGTGCCCCGGAGTTCATGTCGATCGAGGCAACAAAAGCCCCAAAGACTACCGGCGCGCCCTGGCGCAGCAACTGGCTATAGGCCACGCCGGTCAACACCTCGGCCAGCACCTGGGTCAGCGTGCCCGCGACCGACACCGGTGCCATCGCGCCACCGACGATGAAGGGTGAGATCACGCAGGCCTGCCCGGCGCGGGCATAGACCTCCAAGGCCCCCATCATGGTGCTGTCGAAGGTCAGCGGGCTGTTGATGTTGATCAGGCTGGTCATCACTACGTTCTGATCAACAAAATCGGCACCAAACAGGATCTTGCTCATTTCGACCGAATCCGCCGCCCGGCTGGGTTCAGTGACCGACCCCATGTAGGGCTTGTCGCTCAGCGTCATGTGGGCATGCAGCATGTCAAGATGCCGCTTGTTCACCGGCACGTCGGTCGGCTCGCACACCGTGCCGCCGGAATGGTGCAGCCATTTCGACATGTAGCCCAGCTTCACGAAATTGCGGAAATCCGCCATCGTCGCATAGCGCCGCCCGCCGGCCGCATCGCGCACGAACGGCGGGCCATAGACCGGGGCCAGCACCAGCGACCGCCCGCCGATCTCGACATTCCGCTCGGGGTTGCGGGCATGCTGCACGATCCGCCCCGGCGCGGTCTTGCACAAGGCCCGCGCCAGCCCGCGCGGCATCCGCACCCGCTCGCCGCGCACATCGGCCCCGGCGGCCTTCCACAACGCCAACGCCCCCGGATTCTCGGGGAAATTCACCCCGATCTCCTCCAGCACCGTATCGGCGTTCCACTCGATAATCTGCAGCGCCTCCTCGTTCAGGATCTCGAAATTCGGGATGTTGCGCTCGATGAACCGCGCCGTCTCGAAACTGACCACCGCCCGCTCGGCCCGCCGCGTCGCCCCGCCCCCGGTCCGCGCCCGCCGCCCCGCCTGTTCCGTCATCGCCGTGTCCTCCATCCCGCTCGATCCCGGTTTACGCGCTCGCCCAGGTCACGAATGCGCAAATACCGCCCGTTGCGGGCACAAAACGACATCGCCCTGCTGCCTGCATCTCTTTGTTCTCGAAATATCCCCGGGGTCCGGGGCGAGCAGCCCCGGCACCTCCACTCACCCTTGCCCTCGTGCAGCGCGCGCATTATCCCCGCCGCATGACCCAGTCCCCGCACGACCGCCTCTTGATCATCGACTTCGGCTCCCAGGTCACCCAGCTGATCGCCCGCCGCTTGCGCGAGCTCAATGTCTATTGCGAGATTCATCCGTTCAACCGGGTCGACGCCGCGTTCCTGCGGGCGTTCGCGCCGAAAGCTGTGATCCTGTCCGGCGGCCCGGCTTCGGTGTTTGCCGACGGCGCGCCGATGCCGCCCATGGCCCTCTTCAGCCTGAACGTGCCGATCCTCGGCATCTGCTACGGCCAGCAGGTGATGATGCACCTGTTGGGCGGCCGCGTCGAACGCGGCCACGGCACCGCCGAGTTCGGCCGCGCCTATGTCACGCCGACCCCGGACCGGCTGCCGCTGCTGCAGGGCTGGTTCAAGGATATCCGCGAACAGGTCTGGATGAGCCACGGCGACCATGACTCGGAGATCGCACCGGGATTTCGGGTCTACGGCACTTCGCCCAACGCGCCCTTCGCCATCACCGCCGACCCCGCCCGCCGGTTCTATGCCGTGCAGTTCCACCCCGAGGTGCACCACACCCCGAACGGCGCGAAGCTTTACGAAAACTTCGTCCGCCTCGCCGGTTTCAGCGGCGACTGGACCATGGCGTCCTACCGCGACGAGGCGATCCGTAAAATCCGCGATCAGGTCGGCAGCGCCCGGGTGATCTGCGGCCTGTCCGGCGGCGTCGACAGTTCGGTCGCCGCCGTGCTGATCCACGAGGCGATCGGCGATCAACTGACTTGCGTCTTTGTCGATCACGGCCTGCTGCGGCAGGACGAGGCGGCGCAGGTGCTGTCGATGTTTCGCGGCACCTACAACATCCCGCTGATCCATGCCGACGAGTCGGAATTGTTTCTGAACGCCCTCGACGGCGTTTCCGATCCGGAAGCAAAGCGCAAGACCATCGGCCGGCTGTTCATCGAGGTGTTTCAGAAACATGCGGCGGCCATCGGCGGCGCGCAGTTCCTGGCGCAGGGCACGCTCTATCCCGATGTCATCGAAAGCGTCAGCTTTTCCGGCGGCCCGTCGGTCACCATCAAATCGCACCACAATGTCGGTGGCCTGCCGGAAAAGATGGGGCTCAAACTGGTCGAGCCGCTGCGCGAACTGTTCAAGGACGAAGTCCGCGCCCTGGGCCGCGAGCTTGGCCTGCCCGACAGCTTCATCTGCCGCCACCCCTTTCCCGGCCCCGGCCTTGCCATCCGCTGCCCGGGCGAGATTACCCGCGAAAAACTGGCGATCCTGCGCCGGGCCGACGCCGTGTATATCGACCAGATTCGCAAGCACGGGCTTTACGACGAGATCTGGCAGGCCTTCGCGGCGCTTCTACCGATGAAAACCGTGGGCGTCATGGGCGACGGGCGCACCTACGATTACGCCCTGGCCCTGCGCGCCGTCACCTCGGTCGATGGCATGACCGCCGACTATTACCCGTTCACCCACGAATTCCTGGGCGAAACCGCTACCCGGATCATCAACGAAGTGCCGGGCATCAACCGGGTGTTCTACGACGTGACCTCGAAACCTCCCGGCACCATCGAACTGGAGTAGGGCCGGGCGCTGACCACTGCGCCGGACAGCCAAAGGGCGGACCCGATAGGCCCGCCCCTCTTGATGTCGCCGCCGATCAGCCCTTCGGGCGGTTGCGGATCTGGAAGCTGTCGAACGCGTACTCAGCGACCTGGTTCCACAGGTTAGCCTCGTTGCGGAACGCCTCCATCGAGGCAAAGATGGTCGCAAAGTCGGCGTTTGTCGCAGAGATTTCGGCATAGAGCGCATTGGCCGAGGCAAACGCCGCCTCCAGCACGTCTTGCGGATAGGGGCGCAACTGCGCGCCGCCGCCGATCAGACTGCGCAGCGCCGCCGGGTTCTTGGCGTCGTACTTGGCCAGCATGTCGACATTGGCATGCGCCGCCGCCGATGTGACCACTGCCTTGTAGGCCGCCGGCAGCTCGTTCCATTTGCCCAGGTTGAACAGGAAATGCAGGGTCGGCCCACCCTCCCAGAAACCGGGGTAATAGTAATAGGGTGCCACCTTGTTGAACCCCAGCTTTTCATCGTCATAAGGCCCGACCCACTCGGCAGCGTCGATGGTGCCGCGTTCCAGCGCGGGATAGATGTCGCCGCCCGGCAACTGCTGCGGCACCACGCCCAGTGCTTCCAGCACCTTGCCGCCCATGCCGCCGATCCGGAACTTGATGCCCGCCATGTCGGCGACCGAGTTGATTTCCTTGCGGAACCAGCCCCCCATCTGCGAACCGGTATTGCCGCCCGGCAGCCCGTACAGGTTCTGCTTGGCGTAAAAGGCGTTCATCAGATCGATGCCGCCGCCGTGGTAATGCCAGGCATTGGCCCCCCGGGCATTCAGGCCGAACGGCACCGCCGTGCCCAGCGCATAGGCCGCATCCTTGCCCCAGTAATAGTAGCTGGCGGTGTGCCCCAACTCGACAGTGCCATTGCCGACCGCTTCGGCCAGTTCCGGGGTCTTGACGATCTCGCCGGCGGCAAACGGCTGAATCTGGAAATTGCCGTCCGTTGCCTCCAGGACGTTCTTGGCAAAGACCTCGGCCGCGCCATAGATCGTGTCCAGCGATTTCGGAAAGCCCGACGACAGCCGCCAGGCGACTTTCGGCATCGTCTGCGCCACCAATGGTGCCGCCAGACTGGTCGCGGCCGCGCCGATGGCGGCGGTGGTCAAGAAATTGCGTCTTTTCATTTTCATTCCTCCCTGAGACAGTTTCGTGATGACTAGTTATTGCCAGCGGGCGCCGGTTCAATCCCCAAGTCCGGGGCAGCACCAAGTCCCTCCAGATCAAGGTTCAACTCGGGCAGCGGAATCGCATCCAGCGTCTGGGTCACCGCCCCGGCATCCAGCACCTGATCCCTTGCCAGCCAGTACGTCACCGATTCGGGCCAGAAGATCAGCACCGCAACCAGGATGACCTGCAGCCCGATCCACGGGATCGAGCCCAGATAGATGTCGCGGCTTTTCACCTCGGGCGGGGCGATCCCGCGCAGATAGAACAGCGCGAACCCGAACGGCGGATGCATGAAGCTGGTCTGCATGTTCACGCAGAGCAGTACACCGAACCAGATCAGGTTGATGTCCAGCGCCACGGCCACCGGTACCAACAGCGGCACCACGATGAACACGATCTCGAAGAAATCGAGGAAGAAGGCCAGAAAGAAGATGAAGATGTTGACAAAGATCAGGAACCCGATCACCCCGCCCGGAATCCCCGACAGCAGATGCTCGATCCAGCGCCCGCCGTTCACCCCCTGAAACACCAGGCTGAACACCGTGGCACCGACCAGAATGAACACCACCATCGCGGTGATCCGCATGGTGCCTTCCATGGCGCTCCACAACAGCTTCAGGCTGGCGCGTCCGTGCAGCACTGCCAGCACTATCGCCCCCACGGCACCCATCGCGCCCGCCTCGGTCGGGGTGGCGAACCCCAGAAAGATCGTGCCCAGCACCAGAAAGATCAGCGCAACCGACGGGATCATCCCCCAGGCGATCTTTGATACCAGCGGCCAGCCCCGCAGCGTCCGCGCCTCGGGCGGCAGCGCCGGCACCTTGTGCGGCTGGAATGTCGCGATGAAGAAGATGAAGGCCACGAACAGCGCCACCTGCAACACCGACGGCCCGAACGCCCCCAGATACATGTCGCCGACCGAAACCCCCAGCTGATCCGCCAGCACGATCAGCACCAGCGACGGCGGGATCACCTGGGTGATGGTGCCCGAGGCCGCAATCACCCCGGTGCCGATCTTCATATCATAGCCATACTTCATCATGATCGGCAGGCTGATCATGCCCATGGCAATCACCGAAGCCGCCACCGTCCCGGTGATAGCCCCCAGAATCGCGCCGACAAAGATCACCGCATAGGCCAGCCCGCCCGGCACCGAGCCGAAGGCCTGCCCGACGCCTTCCAGCAAATCCTCGGCCAGCCCGCTTCGCTCCAATATGACGCCCATGAAAGTAAAAAACGGAATCGCCAGCAACAGATCGTTCGACATGATGCCGAACACCCGGAACGGCAGCGCCTGCAGAAACGCCACATCGAAATAGCCGATCTCGATGGCGATGAAGCCAAAGAACAGCCCCAGGGCCGCCAGCGAGAACGCCACCGGGAATCCGATCAGCATGAACATGATCAACCCGGCAAACATCGCCGGGGCCAGCGCACCATATTCTAGCATCGGGTGCGCCTTCTGCCCGTTGTCATTGCAGCGGCTTCTCGTAGGCGACGGTCAGTTGCGCCGCGCCCTGCAACGCCGCGATGCGCTTGATCAATTCCGAAACCCCCTGCAGCGCGATCAGGCCAAAGCCCACCGGCAACAACAGCTTGACCGGCCAGAGGATCAGCCCGCCGGCATTCGACGAATGCTCGCCACTGACAAAGCTCGACCAGAAGAAGGGCCAGCCCAGCACAGAAATCAGGATGGTCGCCGGAAACAGGAACACGATCAGCCCAAAGACATCGATCCAGGCCTTGGTCCGCGCCGATGCGCCGCCATAAAGGATATCCACCCGGACATGCTCGTTCAGCTTCAGCACATAGGGCGCGCCCAGCAGGAACACCCCGGCAAACATCTGCCACTGAATTTCCAGCCAGGCATTCGACGATATGCTGAACGTATAGCGCAGCGCCGCATTGCCGGCGGAAATCAGACAACTGATCAGCACCAGTACCGCCGCGATCCAGGAAAATCCCTGATTGATCCTGTCGATGATGCCGGAAAGCTTCAGAAATCCTTCCAGAGCCAACCTCCCGAAAATCCCGCCGGTGTTTCCCGGCTTCAATCTACCTAGCGATGCTTTGGCGGCTCTGGCAAGTCTTTTGCAGCCCTGTCGCAATCTGCGTTCTAACCGGCGATCCGGATCGGCGCGCCCGGGCAGCACGGCGCGCTGGGGCCAGTTTCTGCAGGACGACAGGCTTGCAGTGCGCCGGAATTCCGGGTCTGATCGACATAGAACCCGCCGGGATCACCGCATGTCCAAGCATCCGCCGCAAGCCGCCGCAGCACAACCGATTGCGCTGACCGGAACGCTGATCTGCCAGCCCGCCGACCGCGCCATGGTCGAGGCGCTGCTGCCCGAACATCTGCGCCTGACCCGTGAAGAACCGGGGTGCCTCCTGTTTCAGATCGTGGCCGACCGCTGCGATCCCTGCCGGTTCTTTGTCGCCGAACGCTTCACCGATCAGGCGGCCTTTGCCGCGCATCAGGTCCGCAGCAAAGCCTCGGCCTGGGGCCGGGCCACGACCCACCTGCACCGCGCCTTTCAGATCACAGGCATGCCGCAGTCAGGCCCGCCACAATCGGGCCCGCTGCAATCGGGCCTGCCGGAAACCGGTCCGCCATGACCCGGCGCGCGAAAACTTGAATTCTATCGGGGAGCGAGCGATCTGACCCTGTTGCCAAAATCTGGTCAAACCGGTGAAAATCCCCGCGATTCATTTCTGACGCGACGTTATTGGTTGACGGACCGCGTCGCCATGATCACAGAATTATGAAATCATACGAGTTCTTCGGGGAGGAAGACCACCATGAGACTTCTGGTCGCGACAGCGGGCACACTTGCCCTGACCGCAGCATCGGCATTCGCAGGCGGGCTTGACCGCTCCGGCCAATCAATCGGCGTGATATTCGAGAAGGGCAATTATGCCGAGTTCTCGCTTGGTGCGGTATCGCCGACCGTCGAAGGCGTCGGGGCCGGGGCCGCGCTGTCCGCCCTCACCCCGACACCGGGCCAGGCCTCCGGCGACATGACACGCAATTATGTAACCTTTGCGGGCGCCTACAAACACCAGTTCCCGAATGGCCTTTCCGCCGCCATTATTTTCGACGCGCCGTTCGGGGCAAACGTCGAGTATCCGGCCGGTTCCACCTACTATGCGCGCGGCTCAACTGCGGAACTGAAAACGACTGCCCTGACCGGCGTGCTGAAATACACTCTGCCGTCCAACTTCAGCGCATTTGGCGGCCTGCGCTATCAGACCCTTTCGGCGGTGGCCTCGGTGCCATTCATTCCGGGTGGCGGCTATACCGCCAATGGCAGCAAGGATGCCGGGATCGGCTATCTGGTCGGGGTCGCCTTTGAGAAGCCCGAAATCGCGCTCCGTGTCGCCCTCACCTATAATTCCAAGGTCAAACACGAGTTGCCGACCGTGGATGCCAGCGTCTTCACCGGCCAGCTGCCCGTCAATTCGATCACCACGCTTGAAACACCGCAGTCGGTCAGCCTCGAATTCCAAAGCGGCGTCGCCAAGGATACATTGCTGTTCGGTTCGGTCCGCTGGGTCGAATGGTCAAAGTTCGCGCTCGATCCGCTGAACTATCCGCCGACCACACCGATCGTGTCCTATGACAGCAATACCGTCAGCTACACGCTTGGGGTGGGCCGCAAGTTCAGCGATACCTGGTCGGGCGCCGTCACGCTGGGCTATGAGAGCCAGACAGGCGGCTTTGCCTCCAACCTCGGGCCGACCGACGGCTATTGGAGCATCGGGTTGGGCGGAACCTATACCAGGAACAACATGAAGGTCACCGGCGGCATCCGCTACGTTGCGATCGGCGACGCCGACACCACGCTCAGCGCCCCGTCCGGCGTTGCCGCCGGCAACTTCCGCGGCAACACTGCCCTTGCCGCCGGGATCAAGGTCGGTTTCACCTTCTAGACGGCCAGACAGCGGCGCGCCTCAGGCGTATCGCAGCCATTCATCACCTTCCGGGTCGCGCGCCGCCGTGTGCCCTGTTAAGCCGTCGCCATGACCGAACAAAAATCCCTCTCGCCCCGCGCCTGGGCCGAATTGCTGCTGCTGGCCACGATCTGGGGCGGGTCGTTCCTGTGCAACCGCGTAGCACTGGCCGAAATCGGAGTCTTCACGCTGGTCGCATTGCGCGTGACCGGCGGCATGGTTGCGATGTGGGCCTATGTCCTGGCCCGCGGCCTTGCGGTTCCGCGCGCCCCCCGCATCTGGGCCGCCTTCCTCGCCATGGGCATCCTGAACAACGCCCTGCCGTTTTCACTGATCGTCTGGGGCCAGCAACACATCGCCAGCGGCCTCGCCTCGATCCTCAACGCCTCCACCGCCATCTTCGGCGTGCTGATCGCCGCATTGGTGTTCGCCGACGAGCGGCTGACCTGGCGCAAGGCTGCCGGCGTGGGGCTCGGCTTTCTGGGGGTCGCGACCGCCATCGGAATCGAGGCAATGGCCGATCTCGACATCACCTCGATCTCGCAACTGGCGGTGATCGCCGCCACCCTGTCCTATGCCATTTCCGGAGTCTTTGCCCGCGCCATGTTTCGCGACACCAGCCCGCAAGTCGCCACCGCCGGCATGCTCACCGCCGCGACGCTGGTGATGCTGCCGCTGGCACTGATGACCGAAGGCTGGCCCCCGCTGAACTACGCACCGGCCACCTGGGGGGCCGTAGCCTATCTTGCCTTTGTTGCGGCGGCACTGGCGTACCTGCTGTTCTACCGGGTGCTGGCAATGGCGGGGGCGGGCAATCTGTCACTGACCACGCTGCTGGTCGCCCCGGTCGCCATCCTTCTGGGTGCCGTGACCTTTGCCGAAGCCCTGCCCGCCAACGCCTATGCCGGCTTTGCCCTGCTGGCGCTCGGCCTTCTGATCATCGATGGCCGGGTGCTCGGGATTTTCAAGCATTGACCAGACCTTGTGCGGCCCGATAGTCAAGCCCGATAGATGGGAACGGGCAACAGGGGGCGGCCATGATCTATTCCACAGGCGCAGACTGGCAACGCGCCACGCAAAAGCGCGTCCTGTTGTTCGGCATGTCCGGCTTGGGCAAGACCACCCTCGCCAACCTTCTGCGCGACGCCGGCACCTGGTTTCACTACTCGGTCGATTACCGCATCGGCACCCGCTACATGGGCGAGCACATCGTCGACAATTTCAAGCGCGAGGCGATGCGCAACCCGTTCCTTGCCGAGCTGCTGATGACGGATTCGATCTACATCGCCTCCAACATCACCTTCAACAATCTGGCGCCGCTGTCGACCTACCTCGGCAAACCCGGCAACCCGGCGCAGGGCGGCCTGCCCTTCGCCGAGTACCTGGAACGCCAGGAACAGCACCGCGTGGCTGAGGTGGCGGCGCTGATGGACACCCCGCATTTCATCGACCGCGCCAAGGCGCTCTATGGTTACCCCAACTTCATCTGCGACAGCGGCGGCTCGATCTGCGAGGTTGCCGACCCCTTTGACCGCTCCGATCCGGGACTGACCCGGCTGTCGGACAACCTCCTGATGGTCTGGATCAAGGGCTCGGATGCCCACACCGCCGAACTAATCCGCCGCTTCGACCGCGCCCCAAAACCGATGTACTACCAGCCGGCATTCCTGAGGGATATCTGGCGCGAATATCTCAACACAAACAAGGTGTCCGAGGATGAAGTTGATCCGGATGCCTTCGTGCGCTTCACCTTCGCCCGCGCGCTGGCGCACCGCCAGCCGCGCTACGCGGCAATGGCCGACAACTGGGGCCTGACCGTCACCGCCGAAGCCGTGGCGCAGGTCCGCACCGCCGCCGACTTCGACGCGCTGATCATGCGGGCCCTTGCGACCCGGGCCTGATCCGCCTATCTGGTCTGCCCACCCCGCAAAGGACCTGTCATGCCGATCACCCTGCCCGAAACCCTGCCCGCCTTCGGCATCCTGTCGAAAGAGGGCGTGATGGTGATGGGGCAGACCCGCGCGGCACGACAGGACATCCGGCCCCTGCGCATCGGCCTGTTGAACCTGATGCCCAAGAAGATCCAGACCGAAACCCAGTTCGCCCGCCTGATCGGCGCCACGCCGCTGCAGATCGACCTGACGCTGATCCGGATGACCGAGCATCAGACCAAGACCACCGCCCCCGAGCACATGGAGGCGTTCTATCACACCTTTCAGGAGGTGAAGGGCCAGCATTTCGACGGGCTGATCATCACCGGCGCGCCGATCGAGCATCTGCCGTTCGAACAGGTCACCTACTGGGACGAACTGACCGAGGTGATGGACTGGTCCCAGACCCATGTCCACTCCACCTTCGGCGTCTGCTGGGGCGGCATGGCGATGATCAACCATTTTCACGGCGTCGCCAAACACCTGCTGCCCGCCAAGGCGTTCGGCTGCTTCCGCCACCGCTGCCTGATCCCCGCCTCGCCCTATTTGCGCGGCTTTTCCGATGATTTCATCATCCCGGTCAGCCGCTGGACCGAAATGAAACAGACCGAGATTGCCGCAGCCCCCGGCCTGACCACCCTTGTCGGCAGCACCGAAGTCGGCCCCTGTCTGGTCGAGGATGTGGCACATCGTGCGCTCTACATCTTCAATCACTTCGAATATGACAGCGGCACGCTGAAGGAAGAGTATGACCGCGACGTGGCCAACGGCACCCCGATCAACGTACCCGCCAACTATTATCCTGGCGACGATCCGGCACGCCCGCCCTTGAACCGCTGGCGCAGCCACGCGCATCTGCTTTACGGCAACTGGATCAACGAGATCTATCAGTCCACGCCCTTTGACCTGACGCAGATCGGCCGACCACCCCGGTAACGCTCCAGTGGCGACCCAATGGCGACCCGGGCGCATCGGCCGCATCGGCCGCAGCAGCCCGCTGTCGGCCCAGCGCCCTCCCAGCGACCGCATTGCGCTGGCCGCAGCAATCGCCATAGTCAGGGCAAAGCGGGGGGATGATCCATGGAACTGCCATTTGACGGGGCGATCAGCAAATTCTACCACAACGGCGCGCCAGAAGCGGTCCGGCTGGCGGTAGAGAAAGCCAAGAAGAAGGACATCCTGTCCAGCCTCTATCCCTATGATCGCCAGATCGAATCCGAACCCTACGAAGAACAGATGCACAATCTGCAGATCGAGCTTGCCAAGTTCCAGTATTGGGTCAAGGCCAGCGGCAAGCGCCTCATGGTCCTGTTCGAAGGCCGCGATGCCGCCGGCAAGGGCGGAGCCATCAAGTACTTCACCATGCACATGAACCCGCGTCTGGCCCAGATCGCCGCCCTGTCCAAACCCTCGGACCGCGAGGCGACGCAGTGGTATTTTCAGCGCTACGTGGATTGGCTGCCGGCCGATGGTGAAATCGTGCTGTTCGACCGGTCCTGGTACAACCGCGCCATCGTCGAGCATGTGTTCGGCTTCTGCACACCCGACCAGCGCAAACGCTTTTTCCAGCAGTTGCCGGGGTTCGAGACATCGCTGGTCGACGAAGGCTTCATCGTCGCCAAGATCTGGCTCGAGGTCAGCCGCGCCGAGCAGCTCCGCCGGTTCCTCGACCGCGAACAGGATCTGCTGAAACAGTGGAAGCTCAGCTCGATCGACATCGACGGGCTGACCAAATGGGATGAGTACAGTGCGGCGATAAAGGAAACCTTTGCCCTGTCGCATACGGCCCGGGCGCCGTGGACGGTGATCCTGTCCGACGACAAGCTGCGCGCCCGCCTGACCGTGATCCGGTCGGTCCTGGCGGGCATCGACTACGACGGCAAGAACAGGGCCGCACTTGGCAAGCCCGACCCGCTGATCTGCGGCGGCCCCGAACTCTGGCACCCCAGCTGATGCCCAAACGCGGCTACCATCACGGCAATCTGAAACAGGCACTGGTCGATGCGGCCCTGGCGCTGATCACCGAAAAGGGGCCGCAGGGCTTCACCCTGTCCGAAGCCGCCAAGGTCGCCGATGTCACCCCCGCCGCCGTCTACCGCCATTTCGCCGGGCGCGACGACCTGATCGCCGAGGCGGCGCGGCAGGGCTATGAGATCTTTGCCGACCTGATGGAATTTGCCTTCAACAAGGGCCAACCTTCGGCGCTTGCGGCGTTCGAGGCGACGGGGCGCGCTTACCTCGCCTTTGCCCGCCGCTATCCCGGCCACTATCAGGCGATGTTCGAAAGCGGCATTTCGATGAACCTCAGCGCCGATCTGGCGCTGGCCGCGACCCGGGCCCGCAACGTGCTGGAACAGGCCGCCACCCGGCTCTCGGAACACATCCCCCCCGGCAAACGCCCGCCGCCCGCGATGTTCTCGGCCCATATCTGGGCGCTCAGCCACGGCGTCGTCGAGTTGTTCACCCGCGGCGCCCCCGGTGCCCGCGCACCGTTCCCCCCCGAAGACCTGCTGGAAACCGGCATCGGCATCTATCTGCGCGGATTGGGCCTGCTGCCGCCGGACGTGTGATCTGGCGCGTCTTTCTGTCGTCCAGGGTCCGAACTTAAGCTCCGAATGCCGCCCCACGCCGGCCCGGCGAGAAACGACGTCAGGGGGCTGAAAGCAAAGATCTCCGAAAATCTTTGGCAGAACCCCTCGAAGGATTTTGGCCGTTTCGCCCTTGGGATTCACATGTCAGCAGAACAGGACCAGCGAGCCCTCTTCCCAGGCAATCACCGTCTTGTCGCCGCGCTCCAGCACCTTGCGGCCCACCAGATTGCGCATCGATATGGTCACCGGCTTCTCGACCCCGTCCAGCTTGACCTCGTAATAGGTCATGTCGCCGAAATAGTGCACCTCGTCGACCACGCCGTTCACGGTGCGGCCCTTGGCCTGATCGGCTTCGAACAGGATGGTGACGGTCTCCGGGCGGAACCCGACCGAGGCCTCGCCGGCCTTGACGCCGCCCGGGCATTGTTCGGCCGGGATCGCCACCCGGCCCAGCCCCGACACCTGCAACTCGATCATGCCGCCAACCTCGCCCACCACCTTGGCGGCCAGAAAATTCATCACGCCGATGAACTCCGCCACCTTGCGGCTGACCGGGCGGCGGTACAACTGCTGCGGGCTGGCCAGTTGCGCGATCTCTCCCTCGAACATCACCGCGATCCGGTCCGACATGATCAGCGCCTCTTCCTGATCATGCGTCACCAGAATGAAGGTGATGCCGACCTGGCGCTGCAACCGCCGCAACTCGATCTGCATCTGTTCGCGCATCTTCTTGTCCAGCGCCGACAGGGGCTCGTCCAGCAGCAGCACCTGCGGCTTCAGGATCAGCGCGCGGGCCAGCGCCACCCGCTGCCGCTGCCCGCCCGACAGGGCATGCGCCGCCCGGTCGCCGTAGCCCGTCAGCCCGACCATGTCCAGCGCCGCCCCGACCTGCCGCGCCATCTCGTCCTTGCTCAGCCCTTCGCGGCGCAGCCCGAACCCGACGTTCTGCGCCACCGTCAGATGCGGAAAGATCGCATAGGACTGAAACACCATGTTGGTCGGGCGCACATTGGCCGGCACCCCGTCCATGTCCTTGCCATCGATCTTCAGTACCCCAGACGACGGCTCCTCGAACCCGGCGATGGTGCGCAACAGCGTGGTCTTGCCACAGCCCGACGGCCCCAGCAGGCTGAAGAACTCGCCTTGCCGTATGTCGGTCGTGATGCCGCGCAGAGCATGATAGTCGCCGTAGTATTTCTGGATGTCGCGCAATTCGATGATGGCCTTGCCGTTGGCCATGGCGACGGGTTCAGGTGCAACGTTCACAGGAAGCCTCCGGTATCTTTGCCGCCCTGACGCCTGATGCCGCGCCGGCGGAAAAACTCTGCGATTGCAAGCAGCAGGATGGACCCCAGCACCAACAGCGTGCCCAGGGCCATGATCACCGGCACTTTCGCGGGAAACCGGAACTGCGAGAAGATGTAGACCGGCAACGTCGGGTTCGCGCCGGTCAGAAAGAACGAAATGATGAATTCATCCAGAGAGATGGTAAAGGCGATCAGCAACGACGAAATGATCCCCGGCAGCACCAGCGGCAATGTCACCAGCCGAAAGGTCGAGGCTCTGGTTTCCCCCAGATCGATCGCCGCCTCTTCCAGCGACCGGTCCAGCGACAGAAAGGCCGAGTTCAGGATAGCGATGGTAAAGGGCGTGCACACCAGCACATGGCCCAGGATCACGGTGAACGTCGTCAGTTCCAGCCCGATCTGCAACAGCACCACCAGAAGCGAGATCGCAAGGATCACCTCGGGCAGCACCAGCGGCAACATGATCAGCCCCATGATGCCGGCCTTTCCCGGAAAGGCATAGCGGGTCGAGGCCCGCGCCGCGAACACCCCCAGAATGGTGGCAATGACCGAAGCGCAGACCGCGATCAGCAGACTGTTCTTCAGCGCATCATGCAGCGCCGGAATTGCCGCCAGTTCGACAAACCACTTGGTGGTGAAACCCGTCAGCGGAAAGGCGATGATCTTGGCGTCGTTGAACGCGAACAGCGGCAACAGCACGATCGGTGCATAGAGAAACACCAGATAGCCGACCGCATAGACTTTCAGCCACCCTGATTTCATTTGTTCGCCTTCAGGTATCGTCGGTTCAGAAACAGAAAGATCACGCTGACCAGGGTCACGATCAGCATGGCGGTGACCGCAATCGCCGACCCCAGCGGCTTGTTGCCGATGTCCAGCATCTGGCTTTGAATGACATTGGCGATCAACGGGATCTTGCCGCCACCGATCAGGATCGGCGTCACATAGTCGCCGACCGTCGGGATGAACACGATCAGCACCGCCGATACCACGCCGGTCATCGACAGCGGCAAGGTCACCCGCAGGAAAGTTCTGAAATAGCCCTCGCCCAGATCGCGCCCGGCCTCCAGCAGCGAGCGGTCGATCTTTTCCAGGGCAACGAAGATCGGCAGGATAGCAAACGGAGCATAGGCATGCGCCAGCGTCACCACCATCGCGGCCGTCCCGTTGGTCAGGAACGACATCGGCCCGCTCAGAATGCCCACGCCCTCCAACCCCGAGCTGACCACACCGCCGTAGCCGAGGATGACCTTCCACAGGAACACCCGGATCAGATAGCTGGTCCAGAACGGAATGGTGATCAGGAACAGCCACAGCGACTTCTGATCCGGCCGCAGGTGGAACGACACGAAATAGGCAATCGGATAGGCCAACAGCACGGTGGCCAACGCCACCAGACCGGATACGATCAGCGAGCGCATCATGATGAACCGATAGATCGGGTCGCTCCAGCTGCGCAGATAGTTCTCGAAGGTCAGGCTGCCGACCACGGCGCCTTCGCTGAAGGTCATAAAGCTCAGCGCCACGATGGTGACCAACGGTGCCGCCAGCAGCAAGAGCGCATAGAGCGCCGTCGGGCTGATCAGCAGCCACCCCTGGGCGGCCTCTGACCGGCGCAACCGGTCAAGCGGCGTGCGCGAATTCATGCTGTCCCCGTACCCCTTTGGTCTTGCCCCGAGTTATGCACATGCAAACCGGTGTGGAAAGCCCTAAGATCATGGGGATGACGGTGCACGCCCATGCTGCAGGCACAGGAATTCGGCGATGCCGGGACTGACCACGCCGGAGCCGACTGCAACGACAGCCGGGATCCACCCGGATCGCCGGACCCGCGCGCACAGGTCAAAGGGCCTCAGCCCACCACCGCCTCGATTGCCACCGCCCGCTTTTTCAGCTCGGTATATAGCGCCGGCACCACCCGTGCCTGTCCGACCGCCACCCGCAGCGCCTCGCCGATGGTGTCTTCGGTCGACAATGACGCGACGCGCCACACCATCCGGCGCGCCACCCCGTCATCATAGACAATCTCCATGCCGCGCGGGGTCGTGCGCAACCCCAGAAAGTCAGCGCCGCCGAGGGCGCTGTGATATGCCGATACGCTTGCCATTTGCTGGTCTCGCTTTGATGCCTCAATCCCTGATGGATGAGGTGCAAACCGTGAACCGTCAACGCTGGCAGTGCGTCCCGGCGATCTTGATGCGGCGACAGAGTCCTGCGCGCAACACCGCCGCCGGCCTATCGGCGCACCTGCGCCTCCCGCCGATTTGCCCGGCCTCGGCGACCCGCCATGGCAGCAGCGATCAGGGATCGCCCGGTTGCGGCCCGCCATAGCCCTCGACAATCGCCAGATCCGCCAGCGATGCGCCCCGCCGCAACCCGATGGCCACCGAATATTCCGGCGAGCGATAACAGGCCAGCGCCGCCGCATGGCTCGGAAATTCGATCACCACCACCCGCGCCCGGACCTGGCCCTCCGGCACTTCGCGCGCCCCGCCCCGCACCAGAAACCGCGCGCCAAACTTGCGGAACGCCTTGGCGTTTTCGGCGACATAGGCCTTGTAGGCTTCGGGATCGCTCACATCGACCGAGGCGATCCAGTAGCCCTTGGTTCCTCCCGTCTGCCCGTCCGTGCTCATGCCGCTTTCCTTCGCTGTTGCCACGACACCGAACATAGTGCGGGATGAGGTTTGGCAGGACCACCCAACCTGACCCGCTCCGCGCAGATTGATTCAAATTGCACTTCACTCTGTTGCAAATATCCTGCGGGATGCGTCCATCGGTGCGCCACCGGTCCGAGTGCCGGTGGACGCGGGGGGCAAAACCCCCACCTGCCCCGAAACAGCAAGCGGACGATTCTATCTGATCTCATCTCGCGCTGGCATCGCCGCCGATCGGCAGTGCCGGAAAAGTCGGCCACCACGCGACAAACAAAAAGGGCCCGCACAACGGCGGGCCCCTTCGCATCTGCAGGACGGAATCAGCGCTTGCTGAACTGGAAGCTGCGGCGGGCCTTGCGGCGGCCGTATTTCTTGCGCTCGACCACGCGGCTGTCGCGGGTCAGGAAGCCTGCCGCCTTCAACGCCCCGCGCAAAGACGGCTCATAAAGCTGCAGCGCTTTCGAGATGCCGTGCTTGACCGCCCCGGCCTGACCGGACAATCCGCCGCCGGCCACCGTCGCCATCACGTCGAACTGGCCATCGACACCGGCCACCGTGAACGGCTGGCGCAGGATCATCTGCAGCACCGGACGGGCAAAATACGCCTTCATGTCCTTGCCATTGATCACGACCTTGCCGGACCCCGGCTTGATCCAGACCCGGGCCACCGCGTCCTTGCGCTTGCCGGTGGCGTAGGAGCGGCCGAGCGCATCGCGCATCGGGGTGCGCGGGGCCATGGCCACCACAACCGGCGCCGCGGCCGGTGTGCCGGATACGGCCGATTTCAGCGCGTCAAGCGATTTGATTTCGTCCATGCTCATGCGCTCCGGGTGTTTTTCGGGTTCAGCGGCTTCACGTCCAGCACGTCGGGCTGCTGCGCCTCGTGCGGGTGTGCGGCCCCGGCGTAGATGCGCAGGTTGGTCATCTGCTGGCGGCTCAGCTTGCCGCCCGGCAGCATGCGCTGCACCGCCTTTTCCACCACGCGCTCGGGGTGCGCACCCTCCAGCACCTGCTCGGCGGTGCGGAACTTGATGCCGCCGGGATGGCCGGTGTGCCAGTAATAGCGCTTGTCGGTGCGCTTCTTGCCGGTCATCTGCACCTTTTCGGCGTTGACGATGATGACATTGTCGCCCATGTCCATGTGCGGTGTGAACGACGGTTTGTGCTTGCCACGCAGGCGCATGGCGACGATCGAGGCAAGACGGCCCAGAACCACGCCTTCGGCGTCGATCAGGATCCATTTCTTGTCGATGTCCGCCGGAGTCGCGGTAAAGGTTTTCATCGGATGCCCTATTGTCAGACAGATGGCGGCTCGGGGCGCAACCCCTGACTGCCGGATGGCGCTTTCTAAGCGAACCGGCGCCGCAGTCAAGCGCAAAACACGGCCTATTCCCGCAGAAAAACAGGCACTTACGATTTAGGTATCTAAATACCCCACCATTCCCTACCGCAGGATCGGCGGCTTTTCCGGGTCGGTACCGGGGGCAGGGCGCGCCGCCGGCTCGATTGCCGACGTACCGGCGGACTTTCCGGCAGTGTCACTGGCCGTGTCTCCGGCCATGTCATTGGCAGCGTCTCTGGCCATTTCGAATGCCAGCCCATGCCGCAGCAGCGCCGGCAGGATCGCGTCACTCTCGGCGACAAACCCCACATCGATCTCGCCCGCGTCCACCCCCGAAAAGGTCAGCGCTTCGCCGACCGCCTTGGCTAGCGCCGCCCGGGCCCCGGGGCGGGTCCCGACAAAGGCCAGCATGTGCCCAGGCCGCCCGCCGGCATAGTCCACCGCCACCAACAGCGCCGCCTGCGCCAGCCCGGCCCGGTGCGCCAGCTTCTCGGTCAGCGCTGCAATGACCATGTCGGGGATGGACCCGGCCAGTGCCCGCACCTGCTCGGGTAGCGCCTCGACCTCATCGGGCACCCGGGCCAGAACCTCGGCCAGCCAGGTCACCGCTTCGGCGGGCATCAGCAGGCTGCTGCTGCCTTCCAGATTGATCCCCATGCCGATCCCGCGTCCCTGCAACAAGCCCGCAATCACCCGCCCGGGCAGCGCGGCATAGGGCGACGCCGCCCCGACAAACCCGGCCAGCCGCTCGTCGCCCTCGAACACCAGCACAAACCGCCCGCCCTCCAGATCGAACACCTGCGGCGTGACGCTGCGCGGCCCGGCCTCCTCCGACAGCAGCAGGAACAGGTCGGTGTCCGCCAGCCGGTCGTAATAGCGCAGCCGCGCCGCATCGTCTTCGGGGTCGGCCTGCATCGCGGCAAAAGCCTGGTCCAGCGGGGTCATCTTTCACTCCTCTTGCAGGACGGCCCGCACCCGGGCCCGCAGCGCCGGCAACAGGTCCGCCTCGAACCATGGATTGCGCTGCAACCAAGCCGTATTCCTCCACGACGGATGCGGCAAGGGAAACACCGCCGGCGCATGCGCCCGCCAGCCGGCAACCGATCCCGTCACCCCGGCTGCCGCCGCATCGCGACCCAGATGCCAGCGTTGCGCCGCGCCTCCGATCAAGAGCCGCAGCCGCAACCCGGCAAACCCCGCCATCACCCGGTGGTGCCAGGTGGCGGCACAGATCGGCGGCGGCGGCAGGTCGGCCCCGCGCGCATCGTAACCCGGAAAACAAAAGGCAATCGGCACCACCGCCACCCGGTCCAGATCATAGAACTCCGCCGCACTCACTCCCATCCAGTCGCGCAATCGATCGCCCGAAGCGTCCTGAAACGGCACACCCGCCAGATGCACCCGCATCCCCGGCGCCTGCCCCGCCAGCAGTATCCGCGCACCCGGCCGGAACCACACCACCGGGCGCGGCACATGCGCCGTGGCCGTTGCCGCGAACCGGTCGGCACAAATCCGGCATCCGGCGATCTCCGACGTCAATCCCGCCCCGCTGTCCGACCCCAACTCCACCCCTCCCCGCATGCGCATCCGTGTTCCCCAAGCACCGCGGCCTGGGGCCGTCACCCCCGCCAAACCCGCCCGGCACCCGCACCCCCGGCGCCTGCCCTGCCAGCAGGATCCGCGCGCCCGGCCGGAACCACGCCACCGGGCGCGGTTCATGCGCCGTTGCCGTCACCGCGAACCGCTCGGCACAACACCGGCATCCGGCGATCTCCGACGCCAATCCCGCCCTTCCACCGGCCGCCAACCCCACCGATCCCCGTGCACTTCCCATATCCTCAAGCGTGACTGCCAGGGGCCCTTAACCCTGCTGCAATAAGCCTCGCACCCTCATAGGTGCGCGGTCCGCCCGGCACAGGCGCTAAATCCGGAAATCGCCAATCACACACCCGCCCCGCCCCGCCCCCCGCACTTCTTTGTTCTTCAAACATCCCCGCCGGAGGCCGGCCCCTCCACCACACCCGCCCAGCCCCGGTTCGCGCGTTCTTCCTCGGCCACCCCCCCGCCTCATCATGCGCCCTTTTTCCACAAGGACCCCCGCCGGAGACAGGCCCCGCCGTATCCGCCCCACCCCGGTGTACACGCGATCCGCCCGCCCGGCCTCCCCGATCCTCCGCCGAGCCACCGCCCGATTGCCAGCGCCCGGCCTATCGACTATGCCCCGCCCAGACCCCCGGGGATCAGACCAGCGTGTACCGCGTCTCGCATTTCATGACCACATTCGCGCTCTGCCTGCTGGCGGGTGCCCTGGTCGGACTGGTCTGGGCCAACATCGCGCCGTTTTCCTACCTCGACCTGATCGAATGGCGGCTGATCGACGGCTTTCCGATCGGCTATCCCAACCCCGACGCCACCGGGCTCGGCCACCGCACCCTGACGCTGCACTATCTGGTCAACACCGTGCTGATGGCGCTGTTCTTCCTGTTGGCGGGCAAGGAGTTGTGGGAGGACCTGGCGCAACGTGGCGGGGCGCTGCGCGGCGAACACGCCATCGTGCCGCTGGCCGCAGCCCTTGGCAGCATGGTCCTGCCGATGCTGATCTATCTGGCCATTGCCGCCACCACCCGCAACGCCGAATGGGTCGATCTGCGCGGTGGCTGGGCAATCCCGGCGGCGACCGACCTGGTGCTGGCCTATGTCGTCGGCCGCGCCGTGTTCGGCCCGACACATCCGGCGCTGCGGTTCCTGATGCTGCTGGCAATTGTCGGCGATCTCGGCACCCTGCTGATCCTCGGCCTGGTCAACCCGCTTGGCGATCTGAAACCGCTCTGGCTCATTCTGCCGGCGGCGGCGGTCGGACTGGCCTACGGCCTCTGCGTCTGGAGCCCGCGCCGGTTCGACAATGCCAATCCGGCGCGGCCGTTTTCCCGTCTGGTCCGCCGGGCCGGCGTCGCCCCCTGGCTGGTTGCGGGCCTCGCCAGCTGGTTCGGGTTTCAGGAGGCCGGCCTGCACCCGGCCCTCGGTCTGTTGCCGGTCATCCCCGCAATTCCGCATTCCGACCGGGCCTTCGGCTTCTTTGCCGAAGTCGAGGAATACCTGAACGACATGCTGAACCGCATCGCGCACTTGCTGACCATTCCGGTCGCCGGCACGCTGTTTCTGTTCGGCCTGCTGAACGGCGGCGCCGTCACTGATGCCTTCCTGCCCGCCACCACCGTCGTGTTCTTTGCCCTGACCCTTGGCAAGCCGCTGGGTGTCCTTGCCGGCGGCCTGCTGGCGGCGCGGCTCAGCGGTCTTGGCCTGCCAAAGGGCATCAGCCGTGCCGATCTGGCCGTCGTCGGCATCATCACCGGCACCGGCTTCTGCGTACCGCTCTTGATGACCAGCGCTGCCCTGCCCGGCGGCGCGGTGCAGGAAGCGGCGCGGCTTGGCATCGTCTTCAGCCTGTTCACCGCACCCGCAGGCCTCTTGGCCGCCCGCGTTCTGCGCCTTGGCCGCTGGGCCCGGCAGCCGCGTTAAGCCGCGTCAAGCCGCGATCCCGCGCGATATCGGTGCATCTTCACCGAAAAATCACCGCCCCGGCGCGATCAGCGTTGTAAATCCCCCGCGCAATCCGACATAATGCCGCCAGAAAGACGGTCTAACAACTGTCGTTAATAATAATCCCGTACAGACGGGTACAGGCAAGCAGTGCCGGTTGGTCGTGATGCTCGAGTTCAGTAACGTCAGCAAGTCCTTCTGGACGGGCAAGCAACGCAAGATCATCCTCGATCGGGCGTCGTTCCGCGTGGAACTCGGCAATTCCCTCGGCATCCTGGCCCCGAACGGCACCGGCAAGACCACCGTCATCAACATGATGGCCGGTCTGGAAAAACCGGATGAGGGCGAGATCCGGCGGGGCTGCCGCATCTCTTTCCCGCTCGGCTTCATGGGCGGCGTCGTCTCCAAACACACAGCCACCGAAAATGCCCGCTACATCGCCCGCCTCTACGGACTTGATCCCGACTATGTCGAGGCGTTCTGCCGCTGGCTCTGCGGCATCGAGGAGTATTTCGACATGCCGCTCGGCACCTACAGCCAGGGCATGAAGGCGCGGTTTTCCTTTGCGCTGATGCTGGCGCTGGAGTTCGACATCTACCTGATCGACGAAGGCATGCCCGCCACCACCGATGTCGAGTTCAACCGCAAGGCGGGCTCGATGTTGAAGGACCGGCTGAAGAACGCCACCGTGATCGTGGTGTCGCATCAGGCCGCCACGCTCGAGAAATTCTGCCGTTCGGCCGCCGTGCTCCTGAACGGCCAGTTGCACATGTTCGACACCTTGGAAGAAGCGAAGCGCCTTTATGACTATGAAACCCAGGGCTAAGAAGTTCCGCATCCGGCGGGCCGCCCCGCTGACGGTCCCGACCTCGACCGAGGTTGGCGGGTCGGCGTCACGCTCGGTGATCGAAATCATGCGGATGTCGCAATCCGTGCGTGCCCCCACCGCAACCGGCCCCACAGCACCCGTCGCCGCAGCACCCGGGCAGCAGGCTCATCCGACCGGGCCGGGCTCCGGCGGCGCCCGCGCCGATCCTGTGTCCGTCACGCCGCCCGCCGCCTCCGACGACCCGGGATTGTTTCACCCCGCCGATGACGGCTTTGGCACCGACCGCTTTCCCACCGCCATAAACCCCAACATATCCTCGCCGCAGGATGTCGACGCCGAAGCCGAACAGGACGCCATCCGCCGCGAAAGCCTGACCGGGCGGCAGTTGCGCATGGCCCGGCGCATGGCCCAGAAATACGGGCTGCCCGCCACCTCGGATTTCGACGCCGTCCGGCTGTTGCGCCGCCAGGGCATCGATCCGTTCCAGCGTTCGAACATGCTGGAACTGGTGGTCCCGGACGATCCGTCCCGCGCGCTGCAGACCACGCCGCAACCCGGCCCTGCCAACCTGCCCCAGACCGTGCGCCCGGCCCCGCCGCCGTCAAAGGACGTCCGGCCAGAGGTCAGCCGGGTGCAGGACATCATGACGATCCAGCGCGACCTGGCCAAACGGCGGCGGCGCAAATCGCTGCTGCTCACCGCCCGCCTCGCTTTCTTCATCGCGCTGCCGACGGTACTGGCGGCAATCTATTTCTACACCATCGCAACGCCGCTTTATGCCACCCGCTCGGCCTTCGTGATCACCCAGGCCGAAGCACCCGGGGCCTCGGCCATGGGCGGGCTGTTTTCCGGCACCGCCTTCGCCACCGCTACCGACTCGATCAACGTGCAGGACTATCTGGAATCGCGCGACGCCATGCAGCGGCTGGATGCCGACCAGGACTTCAAGGCGCACTTCAGCCAGGCCGACGTCGACGCCCTGCAGCGCCTTGAAGCCGACGCCACCGACGAAGCGGCGTACCGGCTCTACAAACGCAACGTCAAGATCGGTTTCGACCCGACCGAAGGCATCATCCGGATGGAGGTGATCGCCCTTGACCCGCAAGTGTCGGCCAGCTTTTCCAAGGCGCTGATTTCCTACGCCGAACAACAGGTCGATCAGCTGACGCAGCGGGTCCGCGAGGATCAGATGCAGGGTGCCCGCGAAAGCTTTGCCGATGCCGAAGCCAACATGCTGGCGGCGCAGCGCAAGGTGGTGGACCTGCAGGAAACCTACAAGGTGCTGAATTCCGAAGTCGAACTGTCGATGCTGGCCACCCAGATCAGCACGCTGCAGTCGCAACTGACCCAGGAACAACTGACGCTGGACGAACTCCTTGCCAACGCCAACCCCAGCAAGGCCCGCGTCGATCCGGTCCGCAACCGCATCGCCAATCTGGAGGAACAGATTGCGGCGACCCGGGCCAAGATGACGGTGGGCGAGGCTGGGGGCCTGTCGCTGGCCCAGATCCAGTCCGAGCTTCTTGCCGCGCAGGCCGATGTCCAGACCCGGCAACTGATGCTGGCCTCGGCCCTGGAATCGATGGAAACCGCCCGGGTCGAAGCCAATCGTCAGGTCCGCTACCTCTCGGTCAGCGTCAACCCGGTCGCCCCGGACGAACCGACCTACCCGCGCGCGTTCGAGGATACGTTCATGGCCTTCATGATCTTTGCCGGCATCTACCTGATGCTGTCGATGACCGCCTCGATCCTGCGTGAACAGGTCTCGGCGTGACCAGCGGGCCGGTGATGCGTGAGGTCACGATTGGCGGCGTGACCGTCGGCAACGACCGCCCGCTGACCCTGATCGCCGGCCCGTGCCAGCTGGAAAGCGCCGACCACGCCCAGATGATTGCCGGCAGCATGCGCGACGCCTGCGCCGCCGCCGGGGCGCAGTTCATCTTCAAGGCCAGCTATGACAAGGCCAACCGCACTTCGCTGACCGGCAAACGCGGCCTCGGCATGGCGGCCGGGCTGCAGGTGCTGGCCGCGGTCAAGGCAGCACTCGGCGTGCCGGTCCTGACCGATGTGCATGAACAGGCGCACTGCGCCGAAGTGGCCGGCGTCGTCGATGTGCTGCAGATCCCCGCCTTCCTCTGCCGCCAGACCGACCTCCTGCTGGCCGCCGGGGCCACCGGCGCCGCCATCAACATCAAGAAAGGCCAGTTCCTCGCCCCGTGGGACATGGAAAATGTCGCGGCCAAGGTCGCCTCGACCGGCAATACCCGCATAATCCTGACCGAACGCGGCAGCAGCTTTGGCTACAACACTCTGGTCACCGACATGCGCGCCCTGCCGATCATGATGCAGACCCTCTACCCGGTGATCATGGATGCCACCCATTCGGTGCAGCAGCCTGGCGGTCTCGGCAGCGCTTCGGGCGGCGACCGCCGGTTCGCTCCGGTGATGGCCCGCGCCGCCGTCAGCCTCGGCATCGCCGGCCTGTTCATCGAAACCCATCAGGACCCCGACAATGCGCCCTCCGACGGCCCCAACATGATGGCGCTGGCCGACATGCCGCGCTTGCTGGACACGCTGATGGCTCTGGACCGCCTGGCCAAGGCCGACCCGTTCCGGCTTTGAACAGCACCGCGACCCGACAAAGAAGGGTCTGGACGCACGACCGACAGCCCATGCGGCCCCCGCACCTCTCACGCGCACGGACGCGCGTCTTGCGTGATGCCGCACTGCCGCACTTGCAGATCGAAACCGACTGACCCGGCAAAGGACTTAAGAACGGGTTAATCGAAACCCTTAAGCCCTTGATATCAAACAGTCCAAAAATGTCCCGAGTCGGGACGCTCCGAGCTCCCCCCTCTTTGTTCTAAGAATATCCCCGCCGGAGCCCCGACCCCGCCGCCCGGCCAGCCTCAGACAACCTGCCCCGCCGCCCAGCCCGACGACCAGGCCCACTGGAAGTTGTAGCCGCCCAGCCAGCCGGTCACATCGACCACCTCGCCGATGAAATACAGCCCCGGCACCGACCGCACCTCCATCGTCCGCGCGTCCAGCGCCGCCGTCGAGACCCCGCCCAGCGTCACCTCGGCGGTACGGTAGCCCTCGGACCCGGTCGGCAGCACCGGCCAGCGCTGTACCGCCGCCGCCAGCCGGTCGATACCCGCGTTCGACTGGTCGCCGATCGTGCCTTCGGTGCCACCGGTCATCAGCTGCGCCAGCTTTTCCGGCAACACCCGCGCCAGCGCGTTCTTCACTGAGATCCGCCCGGTCTCGCGCCGCAACCCCCGCAGTTCCGCCGCCAGATCGCGGCCCCGCGCCAGATCGATCACCAACCCGTCGCCCTCGCGCCAGTAGCTCGATATCTGCAGGATCGACGGCCCCGACAGCCCGCGGTGCGTGAACAGCAGGCCCTCGTCAAAGCCGATGCCGTTGCACGAAACCCGCGCCTCGACCGCCACCCCCGCCAGCCCGCGCATCGCCTCCAGCGCCGCCCCGCCAAAGGTCAGCGGCACCAGCCCCGGCCTCGTGTCAACCAGCGGCACCCCGAACTGCTCGGCCAGCCGGTACCCAAAACCCGTCGCCCCCATCTTCGGGATCGACTTGCCACCTGTCGCCACCACCAGCGCCGGCGCCGCCACCTCCCCCCGGCTGGTCTCGACCACAAACCCGGTGGCCTGCCGCACGGTGCGCACCTCGGTCGCGAGTTGCAGCCCGACCCCGGCCCCGGCCATGTCGCGCAGCAGCATCGCGGTGATCTGCGTGGCCGGTCCGTCGCAGAACAGCTGCCCCAGCCCCTTCTCATGCCAGGCGATCCCCGCCGCATCGACCCGGGCAATGAAATCCGCCGCCGTGAAGCGCTTCAGCGCCGACAGCGCAAATCGCGGGTTCTGCGACAGGAACCGCTCCGGCGCGATCTCCAGGTTGGTAAAGTTGCAGCGCCCGCCGCCCGAAATCCGGATCTTCTCGCCCGCCGCCGCCACATGATCGATCAAGAGCACCCGCCGCCCGCGACGCCCCGCCTCGATGGCGCACATCATCCCGGCAGCCCCGGCACCCAGTATGATGACATCCGCATCCTGCATGGGCCCGGCATAGCCAAGCCCGGCGGCCGCTGCAATCCGCGCCTTGCCGGTGCCCGGCTCGGCCCGATTGTCAGGGTTTTTTGGCTTGCGGCCTTGCCCCTGCTCCCGTAAACACTCGCGCAGTTGGGGCGTCGCCAAGCGGTAAGGCATCGGTTTTTGGTACCGACATACGGAGGTTCGATCCCTCCCGCCCCAGCCATCCGGCGCAAGTTGCCCGGATCTGCCACCGCCTTCAGAATGATCCCGCAGCCCGGCCCCATTAGCCGCTCCGCTGCGGGCGACTGTTTCGGCTTGGCCACAGCCAATCTCTGCAATCCACAGCGCGGCAATTCCTGTGCAACCGACGGCAGGCCTTTCCAGCGATACTACCTGCTATTCTGAACGTCCTCGGCGTGCTATTCTGCCGGTAATTAAGTCGACGCAAATCTTATTCTAACCGGAGGAGTGGGAAATGAACTTCGTCACCAGCCTGCTGGCGCTTATCGCCGTTCTAATCGTGCTGTCGACCCTTGCCACCGCCTTTGTCGAAGTGATTCACGGGTTTGTCCGGCAAAGGGTCAAGGGCCTGCAAAGCCTGATCGGGACCATGTTCGATGATTTGTTCAAAGCAGAAAAGAGGGCGCTGGGGGATGGCAGCAAGCCCAATCTGCGCGCCGAATTCGTGAATGCCATGACCCGAAACCCGGCAGCCAGTACCGAAGCCGGGCGCGGGCTGTCGTGGTTCCCGCTGGCCAGCCCCGGGCGGCTCGACTGGCTGGACCTGCGCCAGTTCATCCAGCAACTGGCCAACACCGACATCGGCACCGAACTCGCTAAACTAGCAGCCGCGCCGATTGATTCAGCCGCACTGCCGGTCGCTCCTGCCGCACCGGTCGCCCCAACGCCAACTTTGGCCGACCCTGCCGTGCCGGTGCCCGATCCTGTAGCACCTCTGTCCGATCCGGCGGGATTGGCGGCCCAACCAGCGGCGGCTCTCGTAGCCCCCGCGACGGCTCCGCTCGTCTCGCCGCCACCTCCGGCAGCTTCCGTCCCTCCAACGGCACCGGTGGCAACTCTGGCCGACCGGCTGGAGGCGATTGCCGCGAACTTTGAACGCCTTGCGGCGGGGATGCACACGATTTTCAAGCACCGCTCTGGGCTCTATGCAGCACTGGCCGGGATGGCGTTGGCGGCGTTCATGAATGTCGATGGCCGCTTGGTGGTTGTCCAACTCTTCAGCGATTCCGCCCTCGGGGAAAGGGTCGTACTGGCCTACAGCGCCGAAGAATTGCAGAAACTCGCGGAAGAACAGGAAAAACTGTCCTGCAGCACCCTGACGGGCGACGATAGAACCGCATGCGAGGCCGCAGCGCCGGAGGCTGCGCAGGTGATCCTGTCCACCAATCAGGCGACGCTGGAGGGGCTGGGCCTGCCCATCGGCTACAGCTATTTCCCCTATTGCCGGTCCGCTGCCGACCCAGCGGTGGTCGATGCCCGTTGTCCGGGAAAAGACAAGCCGACCTTCTTGCTTTCCCTTGCGGCATGGCTCCTGTCGATCCTGCTCACCGGTGCCCTGATCGGCCTCGGTGCGCCGTTCTGGTTCGATCTGTACCGGCGGATCGCCTCGATAGCGCCGCTGGCTGGGCTGTCCGCCAGTCTCGTAGCGGCGGTTGGGGCCAATGCCGGGACGGCGAACCCTCCGCCCCCGCCGCCGGACAAGAACGCCCCGCTGACCAAAGAAGACTTGGTCGCGATCTTCATGCTGGCGCGGGCGAAGTAACCGGCTGGAGGATCAGACCGCTACCCGCAGCATCTGATACGACAGCGGCGGCAGCTGCACTTTGACCGCACCGCCCTCGACCAACGCGCCCTGCCCCGGCTTCGGTGCGACATTGCTCGGGCTGGCGGCGGTATTCACCGCTTCCAGCATGGCGTGGGTCATCACCTGATGATCGATGATCCGCGCCCCGCCTGAGCCTTGCGCCCCAAAGCCCTGCAGGCTGATCTCGACCTCCAGCACCTCGCTCGGGTGCCGGTTCACCGCAAAGAACGCGATGCTGCCCGCCGCTTCGTCATGCACCCCAGCAATGTCGACATAGGGGACGTTGTCGGCAACATCGGCATCATAGCCGGGACAAGACACCGCCAGGTTCAACGCCGTCCCCCGCCCGTAGATCGAGGCGAAGTAATACGGGTAATAGATCGTCTGCCGCCAGGCCGCGCCCTTGGGGTCGGTCATGATCGGGGCAATCACGTTCACCAGCTGCGCGATACAGGCGATCTTCACCACGTTCGACTTGCGGATGAAGGTGTTCAGGATGCAGCCGACCTGCAGCACATCCTCGAAATTGTAGATGTCCTCCAGCAGCCGGGGCGCATGCGGCCAGCCCTGATTGCCGTCCAGAATGGCGCGGTCCTGCTTGTTGGAGTGATACCAGACGTTCCATTCGTCAAAGCTGATGAACACATCATGCTTTGACCGCTTGTTGGCCTTGACCAGACTGATCGTCGCTTCGATAGTGGAAATATAGCGGTCCAGCTTGTGGTTCAGCGCCAGATAGTTGGCGGTGTTCTTCGCCGGATTGCGGAAATACATGTGCAGGCTGATGTGATCGACCACCTCGTAGGTGTGTTCCAGCACGATCCGTTCCCATTCCGGATAGGTCTTCATGTCGGAATTGGACGACCCGCAAACGATCAGTTCCAGCGTTTTGTCGAACGCCCGCAGAGTCTTGGCGACCTCGTTGGCCAGACGGCCATATTCATCCGCCGTCTTGTGGCCGACCTGCCAGGGCCCGTCCATCTCGTTGCCCAGACACCAAAGCCGGCAGTCGAACGGCTCTGCCCGGCCGTTCTTCTTGCGCAGATCGCCCCAATGCGACCCAACCGGCCCGTTGACATATTCGACGAAATTCCGCGCCTCATCCAGCCCGCGCGAGCCTAGGTTGATCGCCAGCATCATCTTGGTGCCGACCGTGTCGCACCAGTCGGAAAACTCGTGCACCCCGACCGCGTTGCTGTCGGATGTGTGCCAGGCCAGGTCCAGCCGCACCGGACGCTGGTCGCGCGGCCCGACCCCGTCCTCCCAGTTGTAGGCCGACACGAAATTGCCACCGGGATAGCGGACATAGGGAATGTTCAGCTCGCGCACCAGTTGCGCCACATCGCTGTGCATGCCGTTCTTGTCGGCGGTCGGGTGGCTCGGCTCGTAGATGCCGGTATAGATCGCCCGGCCCAGATGCTCCAGAAACGCCGAATAGACCCGGTCATCGATCCGGGCAACGCTATAGTCCCTGTGCGCAGTGACGGTCGCTTTCATCCCAGCCTCCCAGCCGAAGTCGTCCGGTTTCATATCGGATTTACAGATATGTATCGGAAAACGTGGGGGTTACGTCAAGCCCCAACAGGGCCGCGCCGGATTCTTTGCCGGATCAGCTAGCGCCGCGTTGTCAGCCGCAGCACGATATCCTGATCATAGTTGCCAAAGCCCCGGCCAAAAATGTTTACGCCGCCAGGGTGATGGGCATCGTCGCGCACCCCGATCCGCAGCCGGATCGAGCGGTGCACCCCCAGATCCAGATCCTTGAGCGACACCGGCGAGATTTTCACTCCGTCGACAAAGGTGCCGCCGTCGGTCACCCGCCACGCCTTCAGCTTGCCATACTGGCTACCCTTCAGTTTCCACCAGTCCGGCGTAAACACCCCGCGCTTGTCACCGAAATCGCCGGGGCTGGTCCAGGTGCCGATGTCCACCCGATTCACCGACACCGTGATGTCGGATGGCCAGTTCGCCGCCGTGCCCGGCACCTCCGACGACAATTCCATGCTGAATTCCAGCGCCTCGACTTCGGTTTCCATCAGCTTGGTGTTGTTGGGGAACTGATACTCCAGATAGCCGCGGGTAAACCAGATCAGCCCCGCCTTCATCCTGTCGGGGTCCAGAAAGGTGTCCGGCACATCCAAGAGCCCGACAATCCCCGCCGTCGAACACAGCCCGCACGGTGCCGAAACCTCGCAACTTGTGTACAGCCCCAAGGGCATCGCCACTTCGATCACATGCGCCGCGTTCGGCTTCGGATCGTCCTTGAACATCACCAGCAACTCGTCGAACAACGTGTGGCAGATCTTCTGGTTGCCCTTGCGCGCCCGCTGGGTTTCGGTGCGGATCAGGCCGGCATCCTCCAGTATCTGGATGTTGGACGAGATGGAAGATTGTGGCATGTCAAGCGCTTGCGCGATCTCGTTCACGTTCTTCGGGCCGGTGGTGTGCAGCAGTTTCAACACCTTGACCCGGGCTGGCGAGGCAAAGGCCTTCAGGATATCCAGCCCCTCTTCGGGGTCCACGATCAGGAAATTCCGGCTCATGTGGCGACTTCACGACAATTGGAACAAGGCTGGCTCTATATCAGCAATTCGGGTTTGGTCAAACCACCTTCACGACCGCGGCCCGCAGCATCGCCCTTGCCGGAACCGATTGGCGGGCGTACCGATCAGCCAACGCCCCCGAATTAGCGCCTCCCAAGTCAACGCCTCCCGAGGTTGCAAAGGACAGTAATGCCCCATCCCGATCCCGAACGCCTCTGCCTCTCGCTCGACGGCATCTGGCGCTTCACCCATGAAATCGACGGGCGTCAGCGTGACATCGTGGTGCCGATGCCGTGGCAGGCGCAGTTCGACGATCTGCGGCAGGTGTCGGGCACCGCGCATTATCGCCGCAGTTTCCCGGCACCCCCGGCCAACCCCGACGAACACTGGCTGCTTTGCTTCGGCGCGGTCGGCTACCACACGACGGTGCGACTGAACGGCATCCCCATCGGCAGTCACGAAGGCGGCTGGCTGCCGTTCGAATGCCCCATCCCCGACGGCCTGCTGCATGACGAAAATCAACTGGATGTCACGGTGATTCTGCCCGACGGCTCCACCGCCACCCCGGATTTCCCGTTTGCCGAGATCCCGCATGGCAAGCAAAGCTGGTACGGCCCGACCGGCGGCATCTGGCAATCGGTCCGGCTGGAACGCCGCAACCGCTTCCATCTGCAACATTGCGCCATCACTGCCGATCTGGCCACCGGTCAGGTCGCGCTCGCGCTGACCCTGACCGGCCCAACCGCAGAAGGCACCACCGTTGCCGTCACCCTCCTCGCCCCCGACGGCAGCGCCGTCGCCACCAGCCAGACCGGCACCGCGATCGCAACAGGCCAGACCGATGCCGGCACCCTGACCCTGACGGTGCCGCAGGTCCAACCCTGGCACCCGGATCATCCCGCCCTCTACACTGCCCGCGTCACCCTGCTGCAGGCGGGCCAGCCCAAGGACATCACGAACCACAGCTTCGGCTTTCGCAGCTTTCAGACCCGCAACGGCCAGCTTTTGCTGAACGGCGCGCCGTTCTACATGCGCGCCGCCCTCGATCAGGACTATTACCCCACCGGCATCTGCAACCCGCCCTCGCTCGAATTCCTCGAGGATCAGTTGCACAAGGCCAAGGCGCTCGGCCTGAACATGCTGCGCTGCCACATCAAGGTCCCGGATCCACGGTATTATGAGGCCGCCGACCGGCTCGGCATGCTGATCTGGACCGAAATACCCAACGTCGCAGGCTTCACCGCCGCTTCGGCACGCCGAATGCGCGACACGATGCAGGGTATCCTGAACCGCGACGGCAACCACCCCTGCATCGTGATCTGGACCCTGATCAACGAGGATTGGGGCACAAGGCTGATCGAGGATGCCAGCCACCGCGCCTGGCTGGCGGGCATGTATGATTGGCTGAAACAGGCCGACCCGACCCGGCTGGTGGTCGACAACTCGCCCTGCCACCAGAATTTCCATGTGAAATCAGACCTGGACGACTACCATTTCTATCGCTCGATCCCGGAACGCCGCACCGAGTGGGATGAACTTATCGCCGATTTCGCCACCCGCCCCGACTGGATCTGGTCACCGAACGGCGATGCGCAGCGCCGGGGCGACGAGCCGCTGATCCTGTCGGAATTCGGAGTCTGGGGCCTGCCCGACCCCGACCTGCTGGCCGGTCCCGACGGCGCGGAACCCTGGTGGATGGAAACCGGCGCAGCCTGGGGCGACGGTGTCGCCTATCCGCACGGCATCCAGAACCGCTTTGCCACCTACCGGCTGGATACGGTGTTCCAAAGCTTCGACGCGTTCATCACCGCCGTGCAATGGTATCAGTTCGCCAACCTGAAATATGAAATCGAGGTGATGCGCCGCCATGCCCCGATCATGGGCTATGTCATCACCGAATTCACCGACGTCCACTGGGAAGCCAACGGCCTGCTGGACATGAACCGCAATCCCCGCGTCTTTCACGACGAATTCGCCACGATCAACGCCGATATCATCATCGTGCCGCAGGTCAGCCACTATGCCGGCACCGCCGGGCAGCCGGTCAGAATCGGGCTGTCGGTAGCGCTTGGCGGGGGCAGCCTGCCGTCGGGCGCTACCCTGAACTGGTCGCTGGCGGGCGGCGACACCGGCAGCCTGCCGGTGCCCGCAGCCATGCCATGCGACGTGGCCGACCTTGGCACGATCACCCCGACCCTGCCCGCCGGCACCGCCAACCGCATGCACCGGGTCGACCTGACCTTGACCTCGGGCCTCAAGGTGCTGGCCCGCAACGCCGTCGATATCGCCAGCTACGCCCCGCGCCACCGCACCGACCTGCCAAGCCTCGCCACCGACGCCCCGGGCCTGGCGGCGCACGCCCGGGGCCTCGGTTACCGCATCGTGCCGCGCGACCGGGCCGACCTGATCCTGACGCACGGGTTGGTGGCAGCCGACATCGCAGCCATGCAGGCCGGCGCCCGCTATCTGGTGCTGGCCGACGGCACCGACGCTCTGACCACCTCGCTGCGGCTCGACGCACCGGACCAGATGCTGCTGCCCGACATCATCCTGACCCCACGCGACGGTACCATCTGGCGCGGCGACTGGATCGCGGGTTTCAGCTGGATCCGGCGGCAGGGGCCGTTCGCCGACCTGCCCGGCGGACCGCTCCTAGATCTGTCCTATGACCGGGTGGTGCCGCATCATGTGATGACCGGCTTTCGCCCGTGGGAATATGGCGGTGCCGTCCATGCCGGGCTAGTGGTCGGCTGGGTCCACAAACCCGCCGCCCTGATCGCCGAGCGCCGGGTCGGCCGCGGCGGGCTGGTGGCCACCACCTTCCGGCTCTGCTGCGACCCGCCCGGCACCGACCCGGTGGCCTCGGCGCTGTTCGACGCGCTGACCCGCTGCGCCGCCGAACTCGTGACGGACCCCTGACCATATCGGCTTTACAGATACATATCTGAAAATCTGTTGACAACAAACCGGCGGGTTCCGTACCCTGCACGCAGCGACCCTGCCCGTGCCGCCGCACCGCTGCGGCTGGCTTCGGAAAGCGGTCACTGCCAGAACCAGGCCGCGCGCGCCCGCAGCCAGGGACAATCCGGATGGCGTAGGGCGAAAGCCCGCAAGGGAGGAATGATATGATCAGAACAACACTGAAGGCCGTGCTGCTGTCATCGGCTCTGTTCGTGACCGCGGCCCAGGCCAAGGAAACCGTGATCTGGTGGGACTTTCTCAGCGGCGGCGACGGCGTCCGGATGAAGTCCCTGCTGGATGACTTCAACAAGGAACATGCCGACACCATCGAGATTCAGGCGACCACGCTCCCATGGGGCGTGCCGTTCTACACCAAGGTGCAGACCTCGGCCGCCGTGGGCGAAGGCCCGGACATCATGACCTACCACGCCTCGCGCCTGCCGCTGGCGGTCAGTCAGGGCACGCTCAGCGAAATCACCGCCGATGACATGGCGGCGATGGGCCTGTCGGCGGACACCTTTGCTCCCGCGACCTATGAGGCGGTCAAGGTGGATGGCAAGCAATATGCCGTGCCCTTCGACACCCATCCGATCGTCCTGTATTACAACAAGGACAAGCTGGAAGCGGCCGGTCTGATCGGCGCGGATGGTCTGCCGAGCGGCCTGAACGGCAAGGAGAACTTCGCAGCCGCGATGGCCAAGCTTCAGGAAGGCGGCACCAAGTACGGCATGGCGCTGACCACGGCGGATGGCAACTTTGCGTTCCGTCTGATCTATTCCTACCTCTGCCAGCAGGGCGGCGATCTGGGGTCGGACGGCGCATGGTTGCCCGGCGACAGCCCGGACAAGCTGGCCAATGCGGTTGGCATCATCGCGGACTGGGTTGCTGCTGGTCAGGTCCCGTCCTACACCGATTACCCCGCCGCCGTGGCCCTGTTCACCACGGGCGAGGCGGCCTTCATGGTCAATGGCGTGTGGGAAGTGCCCACGATGGTCGACCTTGAAAAGGCGGGCAAGCTGTTCAACTGGGGCGCGATCGAACTGCCGGTGATGTTCGACAAGCCCTGCACCTATTCGGACAGCCATGCCTTCGCGCTCCCGAACAATGCCGGCAAAGCGGCCGATCCCGCCAAACACGCCGCCGTTCTGGAAGTGATCAAGTGGATGGAAGGTCACTCGCTTTTCTGGGCGACCGCGGGTCACGTCCCGGCCAACAAAGCCGTGACCGAATCCGCCGAATACACGGCCATGCAGCCCCAGGCGACCTATCAGCCGCTGACGGCCAACGCGGTCTTCGACCCCAAGTCCAAGTTCGCCGGCGTCGCCTCGCCGCTGTTTGATGCCGCAGGCAACGCCTTCACGGCCGCGATGAACGGCGAAGTTTCGCCCGCCGATGGCGTGGCCGAAATGAAGGCCACACTGGACGCGCTGCAGTAACCCGTGAACCTGGTGCCGTCCCGAACGGGGCGGCACCGCATCCGACAGAAGGCGGGAGCGCAGGTGCCATGCTCAAAAGCGGACGAAGCGAGATACTGGTTGCGGCGACATTGATCGCACCCTTTGTCGCGATCTATGGCTGGATGTTCATCTACCCGACGATCCAGATGGTGGGGCTCAGCTTCACCGACGCGCCGCTGATCGGCGACGGCAACTGGGTCGGTCTGGCGAACTATGACCGGCTGATCCATGACAAGGTGTTTGGCCGTGCGATCTGGAACACCTCGTATTTCGTCCTGCTGACCGTCATTCCGGGCACCGCCGTCGCCCTTGGCATCGCCCTGATGGTCAGCCGTTTGAGCGGCTGGCTGCAAAGCCTGATCCTGTCGGCGTTCTTTCTGCCTTTCGTGCTGCCGGTCACTGTGATCTTTCTGATCTGGCAATGGATGTTCGACACCCAGTTCGGCATCATGCAACAGGTCATTGAACCGATCATGGGCCAGACCGTCAACGTCTGGCGCCGCCTGCCGTGGTTCATGCCGACGGTCGCCCTACTGACCATCTGGTGGACCAACGGCTTTTCGATCCTCTTGTTCCTCGCCGGTCTGCGCAACATTCCGCGCGAGCTCTATGAGGCGGCCGAGCTGGACGGCGCCACCCGCCTGCAAAGCTTTTTCCGCATCACCTGGCCGCTGATCTGGCCGATCACCGTGCTCTGCCTGACAATCCAGTTGATCCTGCAGTTGAAAATCTTCGATCAGGTCTACCTCTTTGCCTCGGGTGGCCGCACCCAGACGACCATGGTTCTGGTGCAGTACATCTTTGATCAGGCCTTCGTGCACAATGCCGGCGGCTACGGTGCCACCGTCGCGGTGGCGCTGTTCATCATCGTCATCGCCTGCTCGGTGCTGCAGTTTCAGCTTTTGCGGATGCGGGGGGCACGATGACAACGAAACCCTCCCGCCGCTTCAACCTTGGCAGCCTCCTGCTGACCCTGCTGACCGTGCTGTGCGCCCTGATCTGGTTCTTCCCGCTCTACTGGGCCATCCTGACCTCGATCCGCACCGATGACGAGGCGGTGCGGGCCGGCTTCGATCTGTGGCCCGATGAACCGACCCTTGGCGGCTATCTCTATGTCATCCAGCACTCCAACATCATGCGCTGGTATCTGAATTCCACCATCACCACCGTCATCATCACCTTCCTCGTGGTGGCGACGTCGGCCTGTGCCGGCTATGCCATTTCGCAACTGCGCTTTCCCGGGCGGACGCTGCTGTGGTGGACCATTCTGGCGTCTTTCATGGTGCCGGTGCAGGGACTGATCGTGAACCATTATGTCATCATCGCCGGGGTTGACCTGTTGAATACCTATGCCGGCATCATCCTGCCCATGCTGATCCATCCGGTCACCGTCATCGTCTACAAACAGTTCTTCGACGGCCTGCCGAAAGAGTTCCGCGAGGCGGCGGTGATGGACGGCGCCAACGAGTTTCAACTCCTGTTCCGGGTCTTCATCCCGATGAACTGGGGGGTCACGGCGGCCTTGGCGATCATCACCTTTATCGGGGTGTGGAACGCTTTCCTGTGGCCTTTCTTGGTCGCCAATACCGAAAACATGATGACGGTGACGGTCGGCATTTCGCAGGTGCGGGACGCTTTCGGCGTGGCATACGCGCGCATTCTGGCCGGGGCGGTGATGGCAGGCCTGCCGGTGGCGCTGGCCTATCTTCTGTTCCAGCGCCGGGTAACACAGGCCATCGCACTTTCGGCGGGTATCAAGGGCTAAGAGCTTAGGGGAATCGCATGGCATCGGTCGAACTGACCAACATCAGCAAAAGGTTCGGCGCGGTCGAGGTGATCCGCAACCTCAGCCTCACGGTCGAAGATGGCACCTTCACCGCCCTGCTCGGCCCCTCTGGCTGCGGCAAATCCACCCTGCTGCGGATGATTGCCGGGCTGGAAACCGTGACCGAAGGGTCGATCAGCATCGGCGGCATCGATGTCACTCACGAGCTTCCCGCCAAACGCCGGGTGGCAATGGTGTTCCAGTCCTATGCGCTCTATCCGCATCTGACCGTGGCCCAGAACATCTGCTTCAGCCTGTCGCTGGCCGGGGCCTCCAGGGCGGTGCAAAAGGAACAGGGCGACCGCGTCGCCAAAATGCTGCAACTCGAATCCCTGATGGACCGCCGCCCGGCGCAGCTTTCGGGCGGCCAGCGCCAGCGCGTCGCCATCGGCCGCGCCCTGGTCCGCGACCCCGAGGTGTTCCTGTTCGACGAACCCTTGTCCAACCTCGACGCCCTCCTGCGGGTGCAGATGCGGCTTGAACTGGCCAAACTGCACCACGATCTGAAAACCACGATGATCTACGTGACGCATGATCAGGTCGAGGCGATGACCCTTGCCGACCGCATCGTCGTGCTGGACAAGGGCAGGATCAGCCAGGCCGGCAGCCCGCTGGAGCTGTACAACAGCCCCGCCAACCGCTTTGTCGCAGGCTTCATCGGCTCGCCGGCAATGAACTTCCTGCCCGGGCAGGCCAGCACTGCCGATGGCCAGACCATGGTGCAGGCCGGCGGAACCGCAATCGCATTGCCCGCTCGCGCCGCCGCCGGTTCGGTGGAAATCGGGGTGCGGCCCGAACACGTGCATCTGACCGGCCCTGACGACGGCGCGGCGGCACTCAAGGGGCGCACTTCGGTGGTCGAACAGTTGGGCAACACCACCTATGTCTATGTCGATACCGCGCTTGGCCAGATCATCGTCGAGGCCGGCGGCGGCGCCCGGATCCTGCCCGGCACCAATGTCGGCCTGCGGCTGGAGACAGAGCAGCTACACCTCTTCGACGCCGCCGGGCAGGCGGTTGCGGCCACCGGGCGCCAGAGCGGGATGAGGATTGCCGGAACCACCGCACCAGACCCGCTCCACACACTTTGACTCAAATTTCGCTTCACTTTGGCTCAAATATCCTGTCGGGGTGTGGGGGTGCAAAACCCCCACCGGCCCTGATGAAGCAGGAGGAAGATTCTCCTTGATCTCATCTCGCTCCAATGTGCTGTCGCCCCTGCCCTTCGCCGATGTGGCAATCACCGGTGGCTTCTGGGCCGAACGGCTGAAAACCGTGCTGGCCCGCACCATCCCGAGCCAGCACGCCAAACGGACCGAGATGACAATCCTGGCCTCGCTGTAGCTGCCGCAACCGCCGCCGCCCCTGGTGATCAAGCGCCATGCCAACGGCTTTTCGGTACAGGTGTTCTGGGACAGCGACGTCGGCAAATGGATCGAGGCGGCAAGCTATGCGCTGGCCCACCGCCGCGACCCGGCCATCGCGGCGCAGATCGAGGCGATCATCGACGATCTGGCGGCAGCGCAGGCCCCGGACGGCTATCTGAATTGCTGGTATCTGGACCGCGAGCCGCAGAACCGCTGGACCAACCTGCGCGACAACCACGAGCTTTACAACGCCGGCCACCTGCTCGAAGGGGCGATCGCCCATTTTCAGGCGACCGGCCAGCGCCGGCTGCTGGACCTGATGGAACGCTATCTGGACCATATCGCCGCCACCTTCGGGCGCGGCCCCGGGCAAAAGCGCGGCTATTGCGGCCATCCAGAGATCGAACTGGCGCTGATGCGGCTCTTTCGGCTGACGGGCGCGGTCAAATGGCGCGATCTGGCCGCCTATTTCGTCGACGAGCGCGGGGCCGCCCCGCACTATTTCGATCTTGAAGCGCAGGCGCGCGGTGAAGACCCGGCAGCGTTCCCGCAAAGAACCCACGAATATTCGCAATCGCACCTGCCGGTCCGCGCGCAGCGGCGCGTGGTCGGCCATGCCGTGCGGGCGATGTATCTTTACGCCGCGATGGCCGATCTGGCGCTGGCAAACAACGACAAAGGCCTTAGATCGGCCTGCGAAGCGCTGTGGGACGATCTGATCCTGACCAAGATGTATGTCACCGGCGGCATCGGCCCCGAAGCGCGCAACGAGGGTTTTACCAAACCCTACGACCTGCCCAATGCCAACGCCTATGCCGAAACCTGCGCCTCGGTGGCGCTGATCTTCTGGGCGCAGCGAATGCTGCATCTGGATCTGGACGGCCGCTACGCCGACGTGCTGGAACGGGCGCTGTTCAATGGTGCGCTGGTCGGCCTCAGCCGCGAGGGCACGCGCTATTTCTATGCCAACCCGCTGGAAAGCGATGGCACCGCCACGCGCTGGCATTGGCACGATTGCCCCTGCTGCACGATGAATGTCTCGCGTCTGGTGGCCTCGGTTGCGGGCTATTTCCTGTCTGCCGATCCGGACCGGGTGGTATTTCACCTCTATGGCGGGGTGCGGACCACGCTGACCCTCGGCGGCGTGCCGGTGACCCTGTTTGAGTCCAGCCGTTATCCGCTGGACGGGCAGATCAGGATCGATGTCAGCCCGGAACAGCCGGCGCAGTTCACCCTGTCGCTGCGCATTCCGGGCTGGGCCCGGGCGGCCAGCCTGTCGCTGAACGGCGAAACCGTCGCGCTCAAACCCGTGCGCGGCTATGTATCGCTGACCCGGACATGGACCGATGGCGACCGGCTGGACCTCGACTTGCCGATGCCGCCCCTGCGCCAGCACGCCCATCCCGACGTGGCGGCAGATGCCGGCCGGGTGGCGCTGATGCGCGGGCCGCTGGTCTATTGTGTCGAGCAGGCGGATCTCGGCCAACCCGTTCAGCGGCTGCGCCTGCCCCGGGCGGCGGTCTTGCGCGACAGCCCGGCCCCCGATCTTCTGGGCGGTACGGTCTGCCTTGCAGCCGACGCCCTGCTGTGCGACCCTCAGGCCGACACCCCGCTTTACAGCGCCGCCCCGCCGCCCCTGCGTCCGCAGGCGCTTGCCGCGATTCCCTACTACTTGTGGAACAACCGTGGTCAGGGATCGATGCTGGTTTGGGTGCCCGAACACTGAACCTATTTGGAGAGCATTCCATGCACTACCGCCGCCTCGGAAAATCCGGCCTGCAGGTCAGCGAATTCTCGCTCGGCTCCTGGGTCACCTTTGCCAAACAGGTCGACACCTCCGCTGCCCTTGGTCTGATGACCACCGCCTACGACGCCGGCATCAATTTCTTCGACAATGCCGAAGGCTACGAGGCGGGGGCTTCGGAAACCCTGATGGGCGACGCGCTGGCCAGTCTAGGCTGGCGCCGTGACAGCTACATCGTTTCGTCCAAGGTGTTCTGGGGCGGGCCGAAGCCGACCCAGCGCGGCCTCAGCCGCAAGCACGTCACCGATGCCTGCCACGCCGCGCTGAAACGCCTGCGGGTCGACTACCTTGACCTCTACTTCTGCCACCGCCCCGATCTCGACACTCCGGTCGAGGAAACCGTGCGGGCGATGGACAGCCTGATCCAGCAGGGCAAGGTGCTGTACTGGGGCACCTCGGAATGGAACGCCCAGCAGATCACCGAGGCGCATGCCGTGGCCCGTGCCAACCACCTGACCCCGCCGACGATGGAGCAGCCGCAATACAACCTGTTCGAACGCCACAAGGTCGAGGCGGATTATGCCCCGCTTTATGACACCTTCGGGCTTGGCACCACGATCTGGTCGCCGCTGGCCTCGGGCGTGCTGACCGGCAAATACAACACGGGCATCCCGTCCGACAGCCGCATGAAGCTGCCCGGCTACGAATGGCTGCGCGACGAATGGGCCAGCGACAAGGGCAAGACCCGGCTGGCACAGGTGGCCAGACTGGCGGCGCTGGCCGACACGGCGGGCCTGCCGATCCACCATCTGGCGCTGCTGTGGTGCCTCGCCAACCCGCGCGTCTCCACGGTGATCCTAGGCGCCTCGCGCACGGCGCAGCTGACCGACAATCTGGCGGCACTGGAGCACAAGGCCAGGCTGACCCCCGACGTGCTGGCCGCGATCGAAACCATCATGGCCAACAAACCCGAAGCCCCGCGCCGGTACTGACCGCTGCCGCAGCCCCGGTCCCCGCGATGCGCCGGGCCGGGGCTACAGCGCGAAATCACCCGCATCCAGCGCCAGCCGACCCACCAGTTCGATCTGGAAATCGACCGTGCCATCGCCGTCGACATCGCCCGAGACATAGGTGGTCGTGGTCGACCCCGACACCCGCAGCTGGCCGGCCACATTGGTAAAATCGGTCCGCCCGATGAAGATGAAGGCGTCGTCGCCCGCGACCAGAATGTTCGCGTCGATCCCCGCCAGATCGATCCGGTCCAGCCCGGGTCGGAAATCGTGGATCACATCGCGCCCCGGCCCCAGCGACTTTTCAGCCAGCGAGGTGAAGAGGAACTCATCCGCCCCGGTGCCGCCATACAACTGGTCCTTGCCCCGCCCACCTTCCAGCGTGTCAATGCCACTGCCGCCATACAGCAGATCATCGCCTGCCATCCCGATCAGCAGATCATTGCCGCCATTGCCGTACAACTGATCGGTGTCGGTGACCGGACCATTGAACCCACAGCCGACAAATTTGTCATCCCATGACCCGCCGTGCATGGTATCGCCATACTCGCCGCCGGTCATCTCGAGCCGCTCGAACCCCACCGCCAGACTGATCACCACCCCGCCCAGCGAAATCTGATGGCCTCCGGCCACCCGTTCCGCCAACAACACCTGGGCTTGCAAATCGGTTTTGGTGACGATCAACAGGCGGTCGACGCCGCTGCCGCCAGTCATCTGACCCGGCGTCAACCCGGCACTGAAACGGATATCGTCATCCCCGGCACCACCATAGATCGTGCATTGGCCAGTGCCATAAATTCTGTCGTTTCCTTGGTCGCCACTCAGACGGTCCAGACCGCCATAGCCCCGGATCACGTCGTCGCCGTCGCCGCCCCGCAGGTCCTCGTCGCGGCTGCCGCCAAAGATCTTGTCATTGCCGATCCCGCCGAACACCTCGTCCCCGCCCGGCCCGCTCTCGGGTGAAGAGAAGTAGTTGGAGGTATAATCATTGCCGTCGCCGCCGAACACCCGATCCTGGCCCCCGCCGCTGTAGATCACGTCGTCGCCGTCGCCGCCCCGCAAGTCCTCGTCGCGTCCGCCGCCACGGATGTCGTCATTGCCGGCCCCGCCAAACAACGCGTCACCGCCCGGCCCGCTCTCGGGTGGGTTGCCGTAGGGGTTGAAACGATCATTGCCGTCGCCGCCGAACACCCGATCTTGGCCTGTGCCGCTGAAGATCTGGTCGTCGCCCGCGCCGCCGTAGATTAGATCGTTACCGGACCCGGTACTGAAATAGTCGGCCAGCGCTCCGCCACTGATTTCGTCATTGCCCGATCCCGACTGGATCCGCACGCTTTCCATCCGCAGCGCCGTGCCGCTGAACCCGGCGACTGACAGGGTCCAGCTTGGGCGCACCTGCCACAGCACGGCCACGCTGACAGTGGAAAGGTCGATCTCGATCAAATCGATGCCGTCGCCGCCATCCACCTGAAAATCGCCCAACGCCACCTGAACCGTGTCATTGCCGAAGCCGCCAAAAAGACTGTTCTGATCGACGCCCAAAGTGTCCGACAGGAAGTCGTCGCCATTGCCGCCGAACAAGGTGTCACTGCCAATGCCGCCATACAGGGAGTCGTAGCCGGCATTGCCGTAAATGCTGTCGGCGGTACTGCCGCCGAAAAACAAGTCGCTGCCGTTGCCAAGGAAGATTGTGGCCATGAGTTTCGCTCCTCAGTTGAACAAGGGAAGCCGTCAGAGCAGGAAGTCGCTGGTGGTCAGCGCCAGCCGGCCCACCAGTTCGATCTGGAAATCGACCGTGCCATTGCCGTCGACATCGCCCGAGACATAGGTGGTCGTGGTCGACCCTGATACCCGCAATTGCCCGGCCACATTGGTAAAACCGGTCCGCCCGATGAAGATGAAGGCGTCGTTGCCCGCCAACACCGAATTCGCGTCGATCCCAGACAGATCGATCCGGTCCAGTCCCGGGACGAAATCCTGAATCACATCGCGCGTCGGCCCCAGCAGGCTGTCCGCCAGCGTAGTGAACCGGAACACATCCGCCCCGGTGCTGCCGAACAGCCGGTCCTTGCCCAGACCGCCATCCAGCGTGTCAGCGCCCGCCCCGCCATACAGCAAATCCGCCCCCGCTCGCCCGACCAAAAGGTCATTGCCGGCATAGCCGAACAGCTGATCGGTGTCGGTGGCCGGACCGTCGTACGCATAGCCGGTCAGCACGTCATCCAGCGCCCCGCCGCGCAAGGTATCGCCCTTCTCGCCACCGGTCACCTCGAACCGTTCGAACCCCACCGCCAGATCGATCACCACTCCGTCCAGCGAAATCCGGTAACCACCAGCCACCAGTTCGGCCACCATCACCCGGGTGCGCAGATTGAAATCGATCACCGTCGACAGAAAGTCGATGCCACTGCCCCCGAACAGCAGATCAGGCGTGACCTCGGTCTGGACATAGACCCGGTCATTCCCGGCACCGCCGTAGATCGTACAGTCGTTGGTGCCGTCGATGATGTCGTTGCCGTTGTCGCCGTACAGCAGGTCCACCCCGAACGTGCCAAAGATCACGTCATCGCCGTCACCGCCCCGCACGGTTTCGTCGCGATTGCCACCATAGATGCTGTCATTGCCGATCCCGCCATAGACCCCGTCGCCCGATGGCCCGCTTTCGGAAAAATTGCCGTTGTCGATCCGGTCATTGCCGTCGCCGCCGAACACCTGATCCTGACCGCCGCCGCTGACGATGGTGTCATCCCCGGCCCCGGCCACGATCAGATCGTTGCCGCTGCCGGTATTGATCTGGTCCGCCAGCGCCCCGCCCCGGATGTCGTCATTGCCCGAACCCGTCAGGATGACGATGCTTTCCATCCGCAACACGGTGCCGGAGTATCCGGCAATCGCAAGGGTCCAGCTTGGCCGAACCTGCCACTGCACGGCGACGCTGACGCTTGACAGGTTGATGTAGAACGTGTCGTTGCCGCCGCCGCCATCCACCTGAAAATCACCGTCGCCGACGTCGATGTAATCATCGCCGCCGCCGCCATGAATGGTGTCGAACCCGGCCGCGCCGATCACCCGGTCGTTGAAGTTGCCGCACTGGATCAGATCGGCCTGATTGGTGCAGGTCAGGATCATCGCCTCGAAGTTGTTGACCGAAATCCCCTGCGCCCCGCCCGCCAGCACAAAGAACGACGACCCGAACAGCACCGACAACCCGCCCAGGGTGAAATTTCCGTAATGCAGCCCGATAACGTCCAGCCCGGCCCCGCCATCCGCCACATCGCCGAAATCGCCGAACCCGGCCTGAACCGTGTCATTGCCGTTGCCGGCGAAATAGCTGTCCTGATCCCCGGCCGATCCGTCCTGCAGGTAGTCGTTGCCGATGCCGCCGAACAGGGTATCGCTGCCGAGACCGCCGTACAGATAGTCATTGCCGCCGTTGCCGAAAACACTGTCTGCGGTGCTGCCTGCGTAAAACGTGTCGTCGCCGTTGCCTAGGTTGGTCGTGGGCATGGGGTTTCGTTCCTTTGTTGAGCCGGGGATTGGGTCAGGGAAAGATGCCGCTGGCTGTCAGCGACGCGGCACTGAAATCGCCCGGCGTGATGATCATGTCGGCACCGGTGGTCCCGACCGTGTTGATCGCGATCAGGGTGTTCACGCCGTTCCGCGCGCTCGCCCCCCGACAGGCTGTCAGTGCCCAGGCCGCCGAAGCCCTGATCATTGCCGTTGCGCAGGGTGATGCTGTCGGCATTGCCGGTGCCGCCGACGATACACTCCTCGAACCACACACAGGCACCGCTGGCCGGGCCGCCGCCGTGAATGATGTCGACCCCGGCCAGACCAAAGATGCTGTCATCGCCGGAATTATCCTGGGTCAAATCCGGAAAAATGTCGTTCGAACCGGTTAGGGTGAAGGTTGTCATGCCCGGGCAATCCCCTCGGTGACGTGGCAGCGCCAATATCCCTTCCAGCCTTCATATCACAATTCCCGCCCCGGCAGTACCTGCCCGTTTGGCGAACCCGGTTCGTCAGCGCCGCCCGACCTTCAGGCTCACCGCCGCCCCGCCGATCAGCGCCAGCACCAGCGCTGCCAGCCCCAGCCCGGCCAGCAGCGGCCCATAGCCCGGCAGCAGCCCTTCCGCCAAACCAAGCGCCGGTCCGCGCAGCCCCCAGACCAGCGCGCCCGCCAGCACCGCAGCCCCGGTCAGCCCGCCGACCTGCACCCGGTCCAGCGGCGCAATTTGCCCCGCCCGCCGCGCCGCGCGGTACAACAGGCCCGCATAGATCCACACCCCCGCCGATGTCGCCAGCGCCAGCCCCGCCGCCCCCAGCGGTCCGGCCAGCCCGGCCTTCAGCGCCACATTCACCACCGTCGCCCCGATCAGCGCGCGCAAGGGCGTGCCCATGTCGCCGCGCCCCTGAAATCCCGCCACCAGCGTGCGGATCGCCAGCCCCGGCATCAGCCCCAGACTATAGGCCGCCAGCACGCCCGCCGCGCCGCTGACCGCCACCGCATCGAACGCCCCGCGCTGGAACAGCACCGCAATGATCCAGTCACCGATCCCGGCAAAGATCACCATCAGGGGTAGCCCGGCCAGCAGACAAAGGCTCAACGCCTGCGCCACCATCCGCCGGATCCCGGCCTCGTCCCCCAGCGCCACCCGCCGGCCGATGTCGGGCAACAGAAGCGTGCCGAGTGCGATACCGATCACCCCGAGCGGCAGCTGATACAGCCGGTCGGCGTAATACAGATGCGACAGCGCGCCTACCGGCAGGAACGTCGCAATGATGGTGTCGGCAAACACCGCCACCTGCACGGCGCCAGAGGTCAGAACCGCCGGCCCCAGCCGCCGAAAGAACTCGGCACTGGCCGGATCGATCCGCGGCCGCACCACATCCACGCCCAGCCCGGCCCGCCATGTGTCCCAGATCAGCAGCGCCAGCTGGCTGACCCCGCCCGCCAGCACGCCCCACGCCGCCGCATGCGCCGCCGACGGGAACAGCCAGGCCAAGAGCAGCGCCGCGATCATCGCCAGGTTCAACAGCACCGACGCCCCCGCCGCCGCCGCAAACCGCCCGCGCGCGTTCAGCACCCCCGACAGCAGCACCACCACCGACATGCAGATCAGGTAGGGAAAGGTGATCCGCGTCAGCGCCACCACCAGCGGGCGTTGCGGATCGTCGCCCGCCAGCCCCGGCGCCAGCACCATCAGAAGCGCCCCGGTGGCGAACAGCGCCACCGCCAGCAGTCCGCCGTTCACTAACAGCACCCAACTCAGAATGTTGGACCGGAACGCCCGCACGCGTGCCTCGCCCCCGGCGGCATCCAGCCCGGCATAGGTCGGCACGAACGCCGCATTGAACGCCCCCTCGGCCAGGATCGCGCGGAAATGGTTGGGCAGCCGGAACGCCAGCATGAACGCATCCGCCACCGGCCCGGCCCCCAGCGTCGCCGCCAGCACCAGATCGCGCAGGAACCCGAAGATGCGGCTCACCAGCGTCAGCCCCGAAATCGTCCCGAACCGCCTCAGCATTCCTGCCCCTGCTCCATGCCTGCTCGGACGCTCCGGCAGCGGTTTCTGCGCATTCCGCGGCCCTGTCCATCCCTGCAGGCAGGGTCATTTATCACCAAGCCCCGGAATTGCCGCAAAAACCCGCCGGACGGCGGTTGATCGCCGGCCCGTTCCGTCCTACGCAAGACCATGATCTCGCAGAAAACAAAATACGCGCTCAAGGCGATGATCGCGCTCGCCGACGAAGCCGCCGGGTCGGGGCAAGCCCTGCGCATCGAGGAAATCGCGCAGCGCTCGGCCACGCCCAAGCGCTTTCTGGAACATATCCTGCTGCAGATCAAGAACGCCGGGATGATCGGGTCAAAGCGCGGCCGCACCGGCGGCTATCACCTGATCAAGGAACCAAGGGCGATCTCGATCGGCGAGTTGCTGCGTCTTGTCGATGGCCCGATCGCGCCCTTGCCCTGCCTGTCGCGCACCGCCTATCAGCGCTGCGAGGATTGCAGCGACGAAACCACCTGCCGCGTGCGCAAACTGTTCGCCGACGTGTTCTATGCCTACCTTCTGATGATCGAATCGCTGACCCTCGCCGATCTGGTCGGCACTCCTGCACTCCTGGGCACCGTTGCCGACGGGCCCGCTCCGGCCCGGTAATTGCGCAAAGCGCGGCCCCATTGCGCCCCGGGCGCACGCGCAATTCCCCCCCCACCCCTCTCCGACCAGTCCCGCCATGGCCCCGCCCGACGGCCCGCCAAACCGACCCTGCCCGATCTTTGTTCCAAAAATATCCCCGCCGGAGGCTCCGCCCCGTCCGCCGGAACTGGCCGGGCAGACCTACCCCGGCACAACCCGCAACCCGTCCCGGAACCGCCGCATGTTGGCGGCGTAGCCCCTGGCCGACAGCAGCAGCCCTGCCCGCGCGACGTCATCCAGCAGCCGCACCACCTTGCCCGGTGCCCCCACCACCAGCGCGCCATCCGGGATCACCTTGCCTTCGGTGATCAGCGCCCCGGCCCCGATCAGACAGCCGCTGCCGATCCGCGCCCCGTTCAACAGCGTCGCCCCCATGCCGATCAGGGTGCCGTCGCCGATGCTGCAGCCATGCAGCATGGCCTTGTGCCCGATGGTGCAGCCCGCGCCGATGCTCAGGGGAAAGCCGATGTCGGTGTGCAGCACGCAGTTTTCCTGAATGTTGCTGCCGGCCCCGACCCGGATCGCCTCGTTGTCGCCGCGCAGCGTCGCCCCGAACCAGACCGACACGCCGCTGCCCAGAACCACCCGGCCGATCAGATTGGCATCCGGCGCCACCCAGTAATCGCCGTCCTCGGGAAACTCCGGTGCCACCCCGTCCAGTGCATAGATCATCGCCCGTCCGCCCCCCCTCCCGCCTCGAACTCGCGGTTCAGCCCGCGCACGAAATCGCTCAACCCCGGCTGGCGGTCGCGCCGCATCCGTTCGGCCTGCAGGATCACCCGCAACTCGGCCTCGGCCGCCTCCAGATCGCGGTTGATCAGCACATAGTCGTATTCCGCCCAATGGCTGATCTCGTCACGGCTTTTTGCCATCCGCCCGGCAATCACCGTCGCGCTGTCCTGACCACGCGCCACCAGCCGCCGCCGCAGTTCCGCCATCGACGGCGGCAGCACGAACACGCTGACCACATCGCGCCCCAGTGCCGAGTTCCGGATCTGCTGCCCGCCCTGCCAGTCGATGTCGAAAAGCGTATCCTGCCCGGCCTCCATCGCCGTCGCCACCGGTGCCAGCGGCGAGCCGTACAGGTGGCCGAACACCTCGGCATGTTCCAGCATCTCGCCCGCCGCCACCATGGCTTCGAACGCGGGGCGCGAACGGAACAGGTAATCCCGGCCGTCAACCTCGCCCGGCCGCGCCGGCCGTGTCGTCGCCGACACCGAAAACCGGATGGTCGCATCCCAGACCATCAGCCGGTGCGCCAGCGTCGACTTGCCGGCCCCGGACGGCGACGACAGGATGATCAGAAGCCCCCGCCGCATCGGCACCTACTCCACGTTCTGAACCTGCTCGCGCATCTGATCGATCACCACTTTCAGGTCAAGCCCGGTGCGTGTCAGCTCTGCCGACGCCGCCTTGGAACACAGAGTGTTGGCCTCGCGCATGAATTCCTGCATCAGGAAATCCAGCTTGCGCCCGACCTGCCCCGCTTCGGTCAGCAGCGCCCGCGCCGCCCCGACATGCGCCTCCAGCCGGTCGATCTCCTCGGTCACGTCGGCCTTGACCGCCAGCAGCGCCAGTTCCTGCGCCACCCGGGCCGGGTCGGCACCGTCGCTGTTGCCCAGCACCCGGGCCAGATTGTCGCGGAGCGTCGCCGCCATCACCGGCTGTCGCGCCTCGGCCAGACGCCGCGCCTCGGCCACCAGGGCGGCAATCGCCGTCACCTGCCCGGCGATGATGACCGCCAGTGCCAGCCCTTCCGCCGCCCGCACCGCCTGAAACTCGGCAATCAGCCCCGGCAGATCCCGGCTCAGCGCCGCAATGATCCGGCCTTGGTCCTCCTCTGCAGTCCCCGCCTCCAGCACCCCGCGCAGCGCCAGCAGATCGGCTCCCGTGGTCGGTGCCAGCCGCAGATCAGCCTCGACCGCCGCATCCTCGACCGCCCGCAGCGCCGTCAGCACCGCCGCCAGCACGCCCGCATTCAGCCGGACCGACCCGGCCCCGGCCTCGCGCGTCAGCTTCAGCGCCAGCGCGACATTGCCGCGCAACACCGCCCGGCCCAGTTCGGCCCGCAGCACCGTTTCCAGCCCGTCGATCCCCTCGGGCAGCCGCAGCCGCAGATCGAAGCCCTTGCCGTTCACCGACCGCAGATCCCAGACCCATTCCACCCCCGGAGCCGATCCCCGCCCCGCCGCGAACCCTGTCATCGAATTAACCATTTAACAATTTCTCCTCTTAAATTGTCCCCAAATGCTGTATGTTAAGACTTGAGTAAGCTTTGCGAACCTAGGGTTAACAGACCGCGATCCCCGGGACAACAAAGTCGGTACAGGTCTGTTCGGGAAAGGGTCTGAAATGGGTTCGATGATGGTACGCGGCGCGAATGTGGTGTCGCTGACAAGGACAAAGGCTGACATGCGGTTTCCGGTCATATCCGAAGTGCAGGCCTATTGGGATGGCCTTCGTGGCGGCCGCCCGGTGCCGCTGCGGGCCGAGGTTGATCCCCGCGGCATCGAACGCGCGCTGGAAAATGCCTTTGTGCTGGAACGCATCGCCCCCGGCATGGCCCGCTTCCGGCTGGCCGGCATGCACCTGAACGACCTGATGGGCATGGAGGTGCGCGGCATGCCGCTGTCCGCCTTCTTCACCCCCAAGGCCCGCGAAGACATGGCGCGCATCCTCGAAGCGGTGTTCAGCGGCCCGGAAATCGCCGAGATCACCCTGACCGCCGAACGCGGCATCGGCAAACCGGCAATCGAGGGCAAGTTGCTGATCCTGCCGCTGAAAAGCGACTTGGGCGAGGTTACTCGGGCGCTTGGTTGTCTTGCCTCGGTCGGCCCGGTCGGCCGCGCGCCGCGCCGCTTCGACATCGTCTCGGTGAAAGTCACCCGGATCGGCAGCCCCGACAAGGCCGACCCCCGCCGCGAACCGGCACCGGCTCCGCCCGCCCCGATGCAGACCGCCCCGGCATATCAGGCCCCCGCCCGCCCGGTCCCGGTCGCAGGCTTCGGCGAAGCCGCCCCGGCCTACACCGCCCCGCTGTCGGGCGAGATCATGGCCGACGACGATCAGCCGCAACGGGCCCGGCCCGCTGTGATGCGCCCGTCACTGCGGCTGGTCAGGTCCGACGAATAAATCCTGCCGCCCAACATCGCGGCAAGGTCAATTCCCGACCCGCGCCGCCTCCAATCCGATAAACTGACAAGACCCCGGGCGACGCGATGATCATTCCAGGTCGCCGCCCGATTGATTTGACCCGCAAACAGTTTCTCACTTGAGCCTTTCCGGCGGAATTAAGCGACAATTCCGGCATTGCAAAGGCAAGAGGTCAATTGGTTAATCCGGCCCGGGCGCATTCAATTCGCCCGGGCCAACCTGAAACGGCTCAGACCGCCTTGGCCCGCTGCTCCTGCCGCCGGTTCGACAGTTCCTCGGCCACCAGAAACGCCAGTTCCAGCGACTGGCTGGCATTCAGCCGCGGGTCGCACGCGGTGTGATAGCGGTCCGACAGATCCTCGTCGGTCACCGCCCGCACCCCGCCGGTGCATTCGGTCACATCCTGCCCGGTCATCTCGAAATGCACGCCGCCCGGAATGGTGCCCTCGGCCTTGTGGATGCCGAAAAACTCCCGCACCTCGCGCAGCACCGCATCGAACGGCCGGGTCTTGTAGCCGGTCACCGACTTGATGGTATTGCCATGCATCGGATCGCAGACCCAGACCACACGTGCCCCGACCTCCTGCACCGCCCGCACCAGTCGCGGCAGATGCTCACCCACCTGCCCGGCCCCGAACCGCGCGATCAGCGTCAGCCGCCCGGGCTCGTTGCCCGGGTTCAGCGCCTCGATCAGCCGCTTCAGATCGTCCGCCTTCAGCGACGGCCCGCATTTCAGCCCGACCGGGTTCTGCACTCCGCGGGCAAATTCGACATGCGCCCCGTCCGGCTGCCGGGTGCGGTCGCCGATCCAGATCATGTGCCCCGACCCCGCCACCGGCAGCCCGGTCGTCGAGTCGATCCGGCACAGCGCCTCCTCGTACTCCAGCAGCAGCGCCTCGTGACTGGTATAGAAATCCACCGTCGCCAGTTCGTGCGCGGTATCGGCATTCACCCCGGCGGCATTCATGAAATCCAGAGCATCCGAAATGCGGTTTGACAACTCGCGGTAACGCTCCGCCTTGTCGGCCTCGGCAAATCCCAGCGTCCAGGAATGCACCCGGTGAATATCGGCAAAACCGCCCGTCGAAAACGCCCGCAGCAGGTTCAGACTGGCCGCCGCCTGGGTATAGGCCTGCAACATCCGCGCCGGGTCGGGGATCCGCGCTTCGGGGGTGAAATCGAAGCCGTTGATGATGTCGCCGCGGTAGCTCGGCAATTCCACCCCGCCGATCGCCTCCATCCCCGACGACCGCGGCTTGGCGAACTGCCCGGCCATGCGCCCGACCTTGATCACCGGCACCTTGGCGCCAAAGGTCAGCACCACCGCCATCTGCAGCATCACCCGGAAGGTGTCGCGGATGTTGTCGGCGGAAAACTCGGCAAAGCTTTCGGCGCAATCGCCGCCCTGCAACAGGAATGCCCGGCCCTCGACCGCCTGCGCCAGCGCCTTTTTCAGCTTGCGTGCCTCGCCGGCAAACACCAGCGGCGGGTACTTCGCCAGTTGCGCCTCGACCGCCTGCAGTGCCGAGCGGTCCGGATAGTCGGGCATCTGAACCCGCGGCTTGGCGCGCCAGTCAGCTTTGGTCCAGCCCTTGGTCATTCTCGTTCTCCAGCGGTTTGCAGGTTCGCGCGGCCTTATAGAACGACCCGCCAACCGGTGCAAACCGGGAATCCCCCTCCCCGCCGCAGATCGCGCTTGCAAGCCCGCCGAAATCCTGCTTGCTGGCACCAGAAACGACATAAACGGGTCGCATAATGCTGGATTCACGGCGCAGGGATGGCAAACACGGCGATGCACCCGCCGTGCGGCGCTTCGTCTTCCTGCTTCTCGATCAGTTCACCATGCTGTCCTTTGCCGGTGCCATCGAACCCCTGCGCATCGCCAACCGGGTCAACGGCAGCCAGGTCTATGCCTGGGCGCTGGCCGGCGAAGGCGCGGTTGCCGCCACCTGCTCCAACGGCGCCGCCTTCAAGCTCGACATGGGCCTGGACGAGGTCGGGCGCGATGACATCCTTCTGGTCTGCGGCGGTGTCGACATCCAGGCGGCGACCACCCGCCCGGTGCTGAACTGGCTGCGGCGCGAAGCCCGGCGCGGCGTCACTATCGGCGGCCTGTGCACCGGCAGCTACACCCTGGCCCGCGCCGGCCTGCTGGACGGCAAGAAAGCCACCATCCACTGGGAAAATCAGGACAGTTTCCTGGAGGAGTTCGAAGAGGTCAACCTGACCAAATCGGTGTTCGTGGTCGACGGCAACCGCATGTCGACCGCCGGCGGCACCTCCTCGATCGATCTGATGCTGAAACTGATCGCCGACGATCACGGCGAGGATTTCGCCAACACCGTCGCCGACCAGCTGATCTATTCCTCGATCCGCACCGATCAGGACACCCAGCGCCTATCGATCCCGACCCGGATCGGCGTGCGCCACCCGAAACTGTCCGGGGTGATCCAGATGATGGAGCAGAATATCGAGGAGCCGATTTCCCCCGCCACCCTGGCCCGCGATGTCGGCATGTCGACCCGGCAACTGGAACGCCTGTTCCGCCGCTACCTGAACCGCTCGCCGAAACGCTACTACATGGAACTGCGCCTGCAAAAGGCCCGCAACCTCCTGATGCAGACCGACATGAGCGTGATCAACGTGGCGCTGGCCTGCGGCTTCGCCAGCCCGTCGCATTTCTCGAAATGCTACCGCAGCCACTACAACACCACGCCGTACCGCGAGCGCGGCAGCCATGGCGGGGCGCGGTTGTCGATCTGACTTCTGGAAATCCGGCCCGCTCCCCGATCTTCTTTTCCCAAATATCCCGGGGTGAGGCGAAGCCGAGGGGCAGAGCCCCGTCTTGATTTCCACACTTCGGGAATGTCGCCTGACGGCCAAGGTGAAGCCTTGAATTCAGTACGTAGGGCGGGTGAAACCAGCCAAGCGGCTTACACCTACACGATGTTGGGTTGCACCCACCTTACACTTGCTACGGTTCACCTGGTTTTGAAATCCACCACACTCGAAAGCGGTCATATAACTCTTTGCAAGCCCATTGCGATGATCGCCTAACCACGTCATCAGAGAGGCCAAATTTCGCAACGCGCTGCCTTTGATCCAGGCCCCATTGCGGGTAGCGGAACTCGCTGCCAGAATTCATATGACGTTTGCTCAGCCAGATGACTTGCTTCCGCAATTCGGGAAGGCTACTGCCTACTGCTTGGTTGTCCAAGGAACCAAACTCTCTTCTTTCCTTACTGGTAAGCTGGCCCAACCCGAGTTTGGATTCGTATCGGTCGCGCGCGTCTTGTAGATAATGCTTCCAGCGGTCCTTCAACACCTTTTCGGTGGAGCCGACCAGATCGTTCAGTATTTTCGAAGCTTTGACTTCGTCGTAAAGTCGCAAAAGGTCGTGGCCGAAGTCTTCCACATCTGTGTTGGGATCGTCCGCGAGCAGGCTGCCCTTCAGCATCAATTCGAATGCGTGCGCGTACAGGAAATCGACGGATCGATCGAAGCCATTCCTGAAAGCTTCCGAATTTACAGAGTTACTGAGGAAATCAGCACTCTCTGCGTACTCTTTGCCTAGATCAAAGAAACCCACACACTTGGCCATGGCCCGACCCTGTCCTTTCAATAAGGCAGCTAGCGTTTGATATCTGACTGCTTGTGACGCCGCGTTAATGCTCCTTGCGAACTCAAACTTGCCGTTGTCATGCCCTCAACCAATGGTCATGACTCTCGCGCAGTCAAAGGACCTCGGCCACCCCCCCCATTCCCTAAAATTCCGTTAACGCGAACAGGTCAACCGGTTGCAATACAACAACAATAAAAATGTCCCGCGCCGGGACGCTTCGGGAATCATCGGGGGAAAATGGCGCGGTTGACGGGGCTCGAACCCGCGACCCCCGGCGTGACAGGCCGGTACTCTAACCAACTGAGCTACAACCGCGCATTTCGTCCGCCCGGACCTGCATCCCGGCGTGGGGTGCTTCTTAGGCAAGCCAGCCGGTGCCGTCAAGCGCTCAAGCCACCCCGGCGGGATTTTCTTCGCGGGCTCCGGTTGGGTGGAAACGGGATGGTGGGTCGTGACGGGCTCGAACCGCCGACATTCTCGGTGTAAACGAGACGCTCTACCAACTGAGCTAACGACCCATCAGGTCCCGTCCTAGCAAGCCGCTGCCCCCCTTGGCAACCCCGCCCGCAAACCAAAGCGCGCCCAAAGGTGCGCGCTGGCGGCAATTCTGGTGGGTGATAAGGGATTTGAACCCCTGACATCTTCGATGTGAACGAAGCGCTCTACCACTGAGCTAATCACCCGTCGGCGGGTCTGATAGCCCTACTCGGCAGCGCCCGCAAGTGGCTCTGACGGCCCCTCGCCCTTGGCCCCGGCCCGCCGCAGCTTGATGATGTACAACTCGCCGCCGCTGACGCCCTTGTGCCGGCCGACGCGGGCCTTGCCAAGCGGCGGCAGGTTCAACTCCTCGCCCTTGGCCAGCGCCTCGCCCAGCACGGTCAGCACCGCCTCGACGACATCCTTGACGTCTTTCTTCTTCGCCTTCGATTGCGCCTGCACCCGCTCCAGCAGATCCTTCTTGCGCAACACCGGCCCGGCGCCGGTCCCGGCAACGTCGCCGGCCTCATCGTCGGCAGCCGCCGGTTCCTTCGCATCCACCGGCACCGCAGCAATCCGCTTTGCCGCCGCCCGCAGCTTCGTGACCTTGGATTTCGGCTCAGAGTCTTCGTTGTCCATAGTGGGCTTTGCCTCTACTGTTGACCTTGCCGGGGACCCTATCGCGATACTGTCAGCTTTGCCACCTTGGATTGATCAGTGACATCGCATCCCCGGAAAATGCGTCCTGTACGCCGCAGCCGCCCGGCACCGTCACCGTGGAAAGGCCCGGCGAAATCCCCGCCGGGCCCCTCATTCGGTCCTCAGTGCGCCGTCTGCGCCGCTTCGCCGCCCGGTGTCTTCAGCGCCGCCGCAGCGGCCTCCTCGGCCGCCTCGTCCCAGATCACCGGCTCGGGGGTCCGTACCAGGGCATGGCGCAGCACGTCGCGGACATGGCCGACCGGGATGATCTGCAGCCCCGCCTTCACATTGTCGGGTATCTCGGGCAGGTCCTTGGCGTTTTCCTCGGGGATCATCACGATCTTGATGCCACCGCGCATCGCCGCCATCAGCTTTTCCTTCAGCCCGCCGATCCCCAGCACATTGCCGCGCAGCGTCACTTCGCCGGTCATGGCAATATCCTTGCGCACCGGAATCCCGGTCAGCACCGACACGATCGAGGTGACCATGCCGACACCGGCCGACGGGCCGTCCTTGGGCGTTGCCCCCTCCGGCACATGCACATGGATGTCGATCTTTTCGAACACCGGCGGCTTGATCCCCAGTTCCGGGCTGATCGAGCGGACATAGCTTGACGCCGCCTCGATGCTTTCCTTCATGACATCGCCGAGCTTGCCGGTGGTCTTCATCCGGCCCTTGCCCGGCAGCTTCAGCGCCTCGATCGACAGCAACTCGCCGCCGACCGATGTCCAGGCCAGCCCGGTCACCACACCCACCTGATCGGTCGCCTCGGCCAGACCATAGCGGAACCGCTTGACGCCAAGATAGGCTTCCAGCCGCTCGGGCGTGACTTCGACCGATTTCGACTTGCCCTTGATGATTTCGGTCACGGCCTTGCGCGCCAGCTTGGCGATTTCACGCTCCAGGTTCCGCACGCCGGCTTCACGCGTGTAGGTGCGGATCATCTCCATCATGGCGCTGTCGCTGATGCTGAACTCGGCCTTTTTCAGCCCGTGGTTCTTCATCTGCTTGTCGACCAGATGGCCCTTGGCAATCTCGCGCTTTTCGTCCTCGGTGTAGCCGGCCAGCGGGATGATCTCCATACGGTCCAAGAGCGGCGACGGCATGTTGTACGAGTTCGCCGTGGTGATGAACATCACGTTCGACAGGTCGTACTCCACTTCCAGATAGTGGTCGATGAAGGTCCCGTTCTGTTCCGGGTCCAGCACCTCCAGCATGGCGCTGGCCGGGTCGCCGCGGAAATCCTGGCCCATCTTGTCGATCTCGTCCAGGAGGATCAGCGGGTTGGTGGTCTTGGCCTTTTTCATGGCCTGAATGATCTTGCCGGGCATCGAGCCGATGTAAGTCCGCCGGTGCCCCCTGATCTCGGACTCGTCGCGCACGCCACCCAGAGAAATCCGGATGAACTCGCGCCCCGTCGCCCGCGCCACCGACCGGCCGAGCGAGGTTTTCCCTACGCCGGGCGGACCGACCAGACACAGGATCGGACCCTTCAACTTGGCCGACCGCGCCTGCACTGCCAGATATTCGACAATGCGCTCCTTGACCTTTTCCAGCCCGTAGTGGTCGGCATCCAGAATCTTCTGCGCCGCGCCCAGATCCTTCTTGACGCGCGACTTCACGCCCCACGGGATCGACAGCATCCATTCCAGATAGTTGCGCACCACCGTGGCTTCTGCCGACATCGGCGACATGTTCTTCAGCTTCTTGACCTCGCCGTCGGCCTTTTCACGGGCTTCCTTCGACAGCGCCGTCTTGGCGATCCGGGCTTCCAGCTCGGCGACCTCGTTCTGGCCTTCCTCGCCATCGCCCAGTTCCCGCTGGATCGCCTTCATCTGCTCGTTCAGGTAGTATTCGCGCTGCGTCCGCTCCATCTGCGATTTGACGCGGGTCTTGATCTTCTTTTCGACCTGCATCACCGACATTTCGCCCTGCATCAGGCCATAGACCTTTTCCAGCCGCTCGGCGACATCCAGCGTCTCTAGCAACTGCTGCTTCTGCGCAACGTCGACCCCCAGATGGCCCGACACCAGATCGGCCAGCTTGGCCGATTCCTTGGTTTCCGAAACGGCAGCCAGCGCTTCCTCGGGGATGTTCTTCTTGATCTTGGCGTAACGCTCGAACTCCTCGCCGACCGACCGGACCAGAGCCTGCACCGATTGCTTGTCGCCCGGCAGTTCGGTCAGCAGCGCCGCCCGCGCCTCGAAGAAATTCGGGTTGTCGATGTATTCGACGATCCGAACCCGGCTGCGCCCCTCGACCAGCACCTTGACGGTGCCGTCAGGCAGTTTCAGCAGTTGCAGCACATTGGCCAGCACCCCGGCCTTATAGATGCCGTCCGATGCCGGGTCATCGACCGACGGATCGATCTGGCTGGACAGCAGAATCTGCTTGTCGTCCGCCATCACTTCCTCGAGCGCCCGCACCGACTTTTCACGCCCGACGAACAGCGGCACGATCATGTGGGGAAACACCACGATGTCGCGCAGCGGCAGGACGGGGTAGCTCGGGCTGAGTGTATTCGGCATTTGGTTTCCTTGGCTCTTGGCGGATCGGCTCCGGCCCCGGTCATCGGCAGCACTAGACCTGTCCCCTGTTCAGAACGCAATATCTGGGGCGGCTTTGCCGCAGTTTCAACTGGGCATCTTAACAGCTTGCTCACAGAATGAACCTCTCGGCGGCGCGGGGCAAGCAGACTTCGCCGGGCTTTTGTCGAAAAGAGCGCCTGTGCCATTAACCTCTCGCCCGTTTGGCATCCGCAAGCCGTCTCAACTTCTGGCGTGCGGCCCGCTGCCAGACACCGTATGCGGGGCATAGCATGCGGGGGACTGCATCAAGCAACAGGCCAGACCGCCGCGCGCAATTGCTCTTGCTCCGGTTGTCAACAGGGGGATTCCCTGCCTGCCTTCCCGATTGGATGCTGGACAGTCCGGCCCGACTGGCCGGCCGTGCACTCCTGTCCCGCGTGCTCGACACCAATCCCCGAAGCATTGGCATGCACCTGATTTGCGCGCCTGTAGTGGTCGAGGTCGGCCCCAGGAACCGCAAGGACCCGGGCGGCCTGTCGGGCTTTGTGATGATCGCCGAAAGCCATCTCAGCCTTCACACCTTTCCGGCGCGCGGCTTCATCACCATCGACCTCTACACCTGCCAGAACGATCTGGACGCCCGGCATCTGACCCGCCTGCTGTGCGAGGCTTTCGACATGCGCGACATAGACAGCTACCTCCAGCCGCGCGGTCAACGTTATCCGGCGCATGACCGGCAACCAAGGCGTGCAGAGATGGCGGATCAGTCGTGGCGCTGATTGGTTGCCATCTGGTTAACAGAATTCTTCAACCTATTGATATTAAATCATTCTGGCATCTGTCCAGATCTGGACAGATACTACAGGGGGTCAATATCCCCACACTCCCGCCCGGCATGAAACCCGGCCACGAACTCCGTCAGCCCGCCCGCCGCAATCGCCGCCCGCAGGCCGGCCATGAGCTCCTGATAGTAATGCAGGTTATGCCAGGTCAGCAGCATCGCTGCGATGATCTCCTGCGCGCGGACGACGTGATGCAGGTAAGCGCGGCTGAACTCCCGACAGCACGGGCAGCCGCAGGCTGCATCCAGCGGGCGCGGGTCATCCTGATGCCGCGCATTCCTAAGGTTCACCACGCCGGCCCTGGTAAATGCCTGCGCCGTGCGCCCCGACCGCGACGGCAGCACGCAGTCAATCATGTCGACGCCGCGCACCACCGCACCCACGACATCGTCGGGCTTGCCCACCCCCATCAGATAGCGCGGCCGGTCCGCAGGCAGCAGCCCCGGCGCATAGTCCAATACGCCGAACATCGCCGCCTGCCCCTCACCCACCGCCAGCCCGCCAATCGCATAGCCGTCAAAGCCGATGGCCCGCAACTTTTCGGCACTTTCTTCCCGCTGGTCGCGGAACACCGAGCCCTGCATGATCCCGAACAGGGCATGGCCGAGCCGATCCCCGAATGCCGCCCGTGACCGCGCCGCCCACCGCATCGACAATTCCATCGACGCACGCGCCGTCTTTTCATCTGTCGGAAACGGCGTACATTCATCGAAACTCATCACGATGTCGGAACCCAGAAGCCGCTGGATCTCCATGCTCCGCTCGGGTGACAGATGATGCGACGACCCGTCGATATGCGATCTGAACGTGACCCCAGCCTCGTTCATTTTCCGTAAACCGGTCAGGCTCATAACCTGAAAGCCACCGCTGTCCGTCAAGATCGGGTGGGGCCAGTTCATGAAACGATGCAGACCGCCCAGCCGGTCAATCCGTTCAGCCGTGGGGCGCAACATCAAATGGTAGGTGTTGCCCAATACGATATCCGCCCCGGTGGCCCGCACCGATCCCGGCAACATCGCCTTGACCGTGGCCGCCGTGCCCACCGGCATGAAGGCCGGGGTCCTGATTTCCCCGCGCGGCGTCGAAATAACCCCCAGACGGGCGTACCCATCGCTGGATGTCACGTGGAAGTCGAACTTCTTTGTCATCTTGCATCTCGGCCCGTCCTGCCCGAGTTCAAGCCCGCTCGGGGATCAGGCGCGCCAGTTGATAGGCTTTTCCCGGCAAAAGCCAAGGAGAGACGGGTATGAAGGATATGGTCACCGAACTTTCCGAGCAGTTCCGTCTTGGATGGGAGGAGTGGGTGTCCCTGCCCGATCTTGGCCTGCCCGCCCTGAAAGCCAAAGTGGATACCGGGGCCAAGACCTCGTCGCTGCATGCCTTCGACATCGAACCGTTCGGCCCGGCCCGGGCTCCGCATGTGCGCTTTGCCGTGCATCCGATTCCGGGCCGCACCGATGTGACCATCCCCTGTTCCGCCGAAGTGATCGACCGGCGCGAGGTGATGTCGTCCAACGGCGACGTCGAGTACCGCTATGTCATCCGCAGCCAGGTGACGGTCGGGGTGCGGCGCTGGCCGATCGAACTGACGCTGACCGACCGCGGCGCCATGAGCTACCGCATGCTCCTTGGCCGTCAGGGCCTGGCCGAGGATGTGGTGATCGTGCCCGGCGAAAGCTTCTGCCAGCCGGAACTGCGCTACGACGGCTACCTGACGTCGGCCATCCAGACCCAGGCCCCGGCGCGGACGCTGCGCATCGCCGTGCTCAGCCGCGAAGGCGGTGCCTACTCCACCAAACGCATCGTCGCCGAAGGCGAAGCTCGCGGCCACGTGGTCGAGGTGATCGATACCACCCGCTGCTATATGGCGATCAACGCCCTGTCGCCCGAGGTGCATTACGACGGCATGCGCCTGCCGCACTACGACGCGATCATCCCGCGCATCGGCGTTTCGGTCACCGCCTACGGTGCCGCCGTGATCCGGCAGTTCGAACAGTCCGGCACCTATGTGGTGAACCCGGCCGAAGGCATCCTCGCCAGCCGCGACAAGTTGCATGCCCACCAGATTCTGGCCCGCTACCACATCGACATGCCCGCCACCGCCTTCGCCTCCAGCCCCAAGGATACCGACAACCTGATGGCGCTCGTCGGCAACGCGCCGCTGGTGGTGAAGCTCTTGGAAAGCAGCCAAGGCAAGGGCGTGGTGCTGGCCGAAACCAAGAAGGCGGCGCAATCGGTGATTTCGGCGTTTCGCGGGCTCAAAGCCAACTTTCTGGTGCAACACTTCGTGAAGGAAGCGGCGGGCGAGGATATCCGCTGCCTCGTCGTCGGTGGCCGGGTGGTCGCCGCCATGCGCCGGGTGGCGGAACCGGGCGAGTTCCGGTCCAACCTGCATCAGGGTGGCAAGGCCGAAAAGGTCAGGATCAGCAAGGCCGAGCGTGACATGGCGGTTCGTGCCGCCCGCGCCTTCGGTCTGAACCTTGCCGGGGTCGATCTGTTGCGCGCCTCCGACGGCCCGAAAGTGCTGGAGGTCAACTCCTCGCCCGGGTTCGAAGGCATCGAGGGTGCCTCTGGCCGCAACGTCGCCGCACATCTGTTCGACGACATCGAGCGTCACGCCCGCCCCACCATCCCGCGCCGCCGCGCCCGTCCCTGACATTCCGGCGGCCGCACGTGCTGGCGCGGTCCGGTCCGGCATCCGCCGGTTGCCGCCTTGTTCAAACCAAATGCCAAGCCTGGTCCGCAGCACATCGGGCCCCGGGCAGTACCAGCGCCTTCGCTTTCCGCCGTCATCCCGCATTCCTGCCGATCTTCCGGGACTGGACGCGGCCCGGGTTAATCCTTATATCTTCTGTCAACATATCCGCGAGGCCAAGATGACCAGTCATACAGCCGCAAAGCTGGAAGGCGAAAAGCTGGAGGGCATCCCCCTGATCGCCCCCTCCACCACCGACCACCCGCTCTATGCGTCGGTCGTCGATGCCTGCCGCACGGTCTATGACCCCGAGATTCCGGTGAACATTTATGATCTGGGGCTGGTCTACACCATCGATATCTCGCAGGAAAACGAGGTTCAGGTCACCATGACCCTGACCGCCCCCGGCTGCCCGGTGGCCGGCGAAATGCCCGGCTGGGTGGCCGATGCGATCGAACCGGTGGCCGGCGTGAAACAGGTGAACGTCGCCATGACCTTCGAGCCGCAATGGGGCATGGACATGATGTCCGACGAGGCCCGGCTGGAATTGGGGTTCATGTAGCTTGAGCTTCGACCGCCAAACTCTTATGTATGAATAGAAAAAAGGAACATCCCGATGTTCGGCATCCCCGGCAAGCAGGCCGTGACCATCACTCCGAAAGCCGCAGCCCGGATCGCGGCGCTGATGACCCGCCAGGGCTCGCAGGGCCTGCGGATCGGCGTGAAAAAGGGCGGTTGCGCCGGCATGGAATACACCATGGACTATGTATCTGCGGTCAATCCGCTCGACGAAACCGTGGAACAGGACGGCGCGCGGGTGATGATCGCGCCGATGGCGCAGATGTTCCTGTTCGGCACCGAAATCGACTATGAAACCACGCTGCTCGAATCCGGCTTCAAGTTCCGCAATCCGAACGTGGTCGACGCCTGTGGCTGCGGCGAGTCGGTGAAATTCGCCGAAACCCCGCCAGCCAAAGGCTGACTGAAAGCGGTCCTTGTCCGCCGGTCCCGATCAAGCACGGGCCGAGGCTGGTCTGACGTCGTCCCGTACGAGGGCTACCGCCAGTCTGCAAGGCCGGCACCAACTGCAACAGATCAAGGACGCGACGTTGCGGCGGATCCGTCGGCCGACCAAGCCTTGACCGGGCAACCCCGCGTTCTGTCGCCCCTGCAACCGGCGGCACCGGCACCTCTGACCGCTGGCATCGTCGCCGCAGAGCCGGTATCAGGTTCCCCGAAACCACGCTCAAAAGGGGCCGCCATGCGCCGCAAACTCGCCGCCGGAAACTGGAAGATGAACGGCACCACTGCCAGCCTGGCCGAGGTTGCAACGCTCGCCGCCGCCTTTCCCGCACCCATCGTCGATATCCTGATCTGCCCGCCCGCCACCCTGATCGCGCAAATGGCCCTGGCCACCGGGGGCAAACCCATCGTCACCGGCGCGCAGGATTGCCACCCCAAGGCGTCCGGTGCCCATACCGGCGACGTCTCGGCACCGATGCTGAAGGACGCCGGGGCCAGCCACGTGATCGTCGGCCATTCCGAACGCCGCGCTGATCATCATGAAACCGATGCAACGGTCCGCGCCAAGGCCACCGCAGCCCTTGCCGCCGGGCTGATCGCGGTGATCTGCGTCGGTGAAACCGAAGGCCAGCGCAACGACGGCTCCGCCCTCGCCGTCATCGCCGCGCAACTGGCAGGCTCGATCCCCGACACCGCGACCGGCGCCAACACCGTTGTCGCCTATGAACCGGTCTGGGCCATCGGCACCGGCCGCACCCCGACCCTGCCCGAAATCGCCGAAGTGCACCGCGACATCCGTGCCCGCCTCATCGCCCGCTTCGGTCCCGACGCCGACAGCTTCCGCCTGCTGTATGGCGGCTCGGTCAAACCCGGCAACGCTGCCGAGATATTCGCTCTGCCCGATGTCGATGGCGCGCTGGTCGGCGGCGCCAGCCTGAAAGCCGCCGACTTCGGCGCGATCATCGCGGCACTTTCCGCCGCCTGAGGCAGGTCGCCTGTCGCGCACAGACGGTTTGCCCGCCTTGCAATCGATGATCCTGCCCGCACCACTTTCCGAAGGACTGCGGATGACCGCCCTGACCCCCGCCGCCCCCATCGGCATTCTTGCTGCCAACCTGATCTGCATGGCCTCCATGCTGGTCTGGGCCGCCGGTCTGCCGGCCGCCGACGTGCTGATCCCGCTGATCCCGCCGATCCCGCTTGCGGCCCTGCGTCTTGCCCTTGCCGCTGCCGTCATGTTGCCGCTGTGGTGGCTTGTCGACGGCGGGCGCGTTGTCCTTGGTGCACACTGGGGCCGCGGCCTTGCCGTCGGCGGCATCTGCCTCGGCATCGGCTCGATGCTGCTGATCTATGCCCAGTCGCAAACCGGGGCTGTCACAGTTGCGGTCATCAGCGCCATGGCCCCGGTGGCCGGGATCGCGCTCGAGGCGCTGCTGGACGGGCGCAAGATCACGCGTCGCCTGGTGCTGGGCCTTTTCCTCAGCCTCGCCGGAGGGCTTTGCGCCTATGCTGCCGCCATGGGCGATCTGGCCCTTGGCCTCGGCGCGCTTGCCGCCCTCAGTTCGGTCATCGCCTATACCTGGGGCTCGCGCGCCACGGTGACCGCCTTTCCCGGCCTGACCCCGCTTGGTCGCACCGCCATCACTGTCACCGGTGCTGCAATCGTCACCGCAGCCGCCGCAGCCGCCCACACCCTGCTCGGCGGCCAGACCCCGGAATGGGCTGCCATCGGGCCACGGGAACTGGCGGCGCTGGCTTTGTTCGGGATCGGCTCCATCGCGCTCAGCCAGCTCTTGTGGATCATGTCGGTCGGCCGGATCGGCATCGCCATGTCCAGCCTGCACCTGAACGCCGCGCCGTTTTACGTCATGATCTTCCTTTACGCACTTGGCAGCGCATGGAACTGGACACAGGCGCTTGGCGCAGCCGTCGTTGGCATCGGCGTTCTGGTGGCACAGGGCCTGATCCCGTTGCCGCAGTCCCGGCAATAGAAGCGGTGAACCGATGAAAAGCCTGTCGCAGTCGCCGACCGACCCCGGATTTGTGCAGGATCCCTACCGCTTCTACGACCGTGCCCGCGCCGCTGGCCAGATCGTGCACTGGCAGGAATATGACCTGCCAATGGCCACCAGCTACGCTGCCGTCTCTGCCATCCTGCGCGACCGCCGCTTCGGGCGCGAGGAGCCGGTCCAGACGCGCAAACCCATCCCGCCGCACCTTGCTCCGTTCTATGCCGTCGAGGCGCATTCGATGCTGGAACTGGAACCGCCGCGCCACACAAGGCTGCGCGGTCTGGTGCTGCGCGCCTTCACCTCGCGCCGCATCGCCGCGCTTGCCCCCGAAATCACCGCCCTGACACATCAGTTGATCGACGACCTGCCCTTCGGCCCGTTCGACCTGCTGCCCGGTCTCGCCCAGAAGCTCCCCGTGATCATCATCGCCCGCCTGCTTGGCGTCCCCGAGGACATGGCCCCCGATCTCTTGCGCTGGTCCAACGCCATGGTTCAGATGTACATTACCGGTCGCAGTCGCACGGTCGAGGACCGCGCCGTTGCAGCCACCGAAAGCTTTACCGGCTTCCTGCGCGGCTACATCGCAGAACGCCGGACCCGCCCCGCCGACGACCTGATCACCCACCTGATCGCCGCCGAAGCCGACGGCGACCGGCTGTCCACGGACGAGCTGATCACCACCTGCATCCTGTTGCTGAATGCCGGGCACGAGGCGACAGTGCACACCATCGGCAACGGCGTCAAAGCCCTGCTCGAGGCGGGCAGCCTGGCCACGGACCTCGGCTCCGACACACTTGGCCCCGACGCCATCGACGCCACCGTCGAGGAGATACTGCGCTACGATCCGCCGCTGCACCTCTTCACCCGTCACACCTACGAGGATGTCGAGGTCATGGGCCACCGGTTTCGCCGGGGCGACCGCGTCGGCTGCCTCTTGGCCGCTGCCGGTCGCGACCCCGACATGTTCGCCGACCCGCACCGCTTCGACCCGGCCCGACCGCAAAAACCGCACCTCGCCTTCGGCGCCGGCCTGCATTTCTGTGTCGGTGCGCCGCTGGCCCGGCTGGAATTGCAAATCGCCCTGCCGATCCTGTTTGACCGACTGCCCGGCCTCCGCATCGTTGATCCGCCAAAGTACCGCGACATCTTCCATTTCCACGGCCTTGACCGGCTGATGCTGTCTGCCTGACCCTGCAGCTTTCTTTGTTCCTCGAATATCCCGGGGGTGAGCGCAAAGCGCGAGGGGGCAACGCCCCCCGGCTCTAAAGTGGCAGGATCGTCGTCGACTTGATCTCTTCCATGCTCAGCAAAGCCGTCACATTGTAGATCCGCACCTCGGAAATCAGTGCCTGATAGAACGTGTCATAGGCGCGCGCGTTCGCCACCCGCACCTTCAGGATGTAATCGATATCCCCCGCCAACCGGTGCGCCTCCAGCACTTCCGGGCGATCCTGCAGCACCCGCAGGAACTTCTTCTGCCATTCCGCCTCGTGCTCAGAAGTCCTTATCAGCACAAAGAAACACGCCTCCAGCCCCAAGGCTTCCGGGTCCAGCACCGCCGTCGTCCGCAGCACCACCCCGGCCTCGCGCAACTTGCGCACGCGGTTCCAGACCGGGGTCTTCGATGACCCGACCTTGCGGGCAATTTCGTCCAGCGACTGGCTGGCATCCTGCTGCAACTCGCCAAGGATTTTCCGGTCCATCTCGTCCAAGCGGAACGCCATTCGCCTTTTCTCCCCAAACCGGAACAGCCAGTGCTCTCCCACCTGAATACAGAACAATCTTCCTTATCTGCAAGGGTCTCTGGCGGAAAAGCAGGAAAATATCCTATATTCTCCCCTGAAACCGGCGGAATCCCATGAACCACTTTCCAATCTTCCTGAATATCGACGGTCGCCGCATCGTGGTGGCCGGGGGCGGTGACGCCGCCATTGCCAAGCTGCGCCTGCTGCTGAAGACCACGGCGCACCTGACCGTTGTGGCCGAATTCCCCTCGCCCGAGGTCGAACGGCTGGCAGACGTCGCCGCCATACGGCTGATCCGCCGCGCCTTTGCTCCAGGCGATGCGCTGTGTGCCGCCCTCGTCTACGGCGCAACCGGGGATGCCGCCGAGGATGCCCGCGTCGCGGCCATCGCCCGGGCCGAAGGCGCGCTGGTCAACATCGTCGACAACCTCACCGACAGCCAGTTCCTGACCCCGGCCATCGTCGACCGTGATCCGGTGGTGGTCGCCATCGGCACTGAAGGTGCCGCCCCCGTCCTCGCCCGTGCCATCAAGGCCGATGTCGAATCCCGCCTGTCGCCGGTCGTGGGCATCCTTGCCCGCATCGGCAAATCCTTCCGCCATGCCGCCGAAGCCCTGCCCATGGGGTCTAGACGCCGCGATTTCTGGGCCGAGTATTACGCCACCACCGGCCCCGATGCTCTCGCCAACGGCGAACAGGCGCTGACCCCGGCCCTGCACGACCTGCTTGCCCGGCATCTGGCGGCAGAACCGGCGCAGGGCCATGTCGATTTCGTCGGTGCCGGTCCTGGCGACCCCGATCTGATGACGCTCAAGGCCCGCCGCGCACTCGACCGCGCCGACGTGGTGATCCATGACCGCCTGATCACCCCGGCCATCCTCGACCTCGCCCGCCGCGAAGCCCTGATCATCGATGCCGGCAAGACCGGCTTCGGCCCCACCACGCCGCAGGCCGAGATCAACGCCGCCCTGATTGCCCACGCAAGCGAGGGTCGCCGCGTCGTCCGCCTGAAATCCGGCGACAGCGGCGTCTTCGGCCGCCTGGACGAGGAGATTGCGGTGCTGGACGCGCACGGCCTGTCCTATGCCGTCATCCCCGGCATCACCGCCGCCGCCGCCGCTGCCGCCGCCATCGGCCAAAGCCTGACCCGGCGCGGCCGCAATGCCTCGGTCCGCTTTCTGACCGGCCACGATGTCGCCGGTTTCGCCGATCACGACTGGAAAGCGCTGGCCCGTCCCGGCGAGGTTGCCGCCATCTACATGGCCAAGCGCGCCGCCCGCTTCCTGCAGGGCCGTCTGATGATGCACGGTGCCGCCGCCGATACGCCGGTGACGGTGGTCGAAAACGTATCGCGTCCGGATCAGCGCACGCTGGCCACCACGCTGCGCCTGCTGCCAGAGGTTGCCGCCGGCATCGAAGGCCCTGCCATCCTGCTCTACGGCCTGGCCCCGCGTCAGGCCGCCCGGGCCCTGCCCGACCTGAAGGAGGCCATGCAATGAGCCGCCCCTATGCCGCCAAAGTCGTCACCGCCAACGACCTGCTGCTCGGCGATGCGGTCTATCTGACCGCCGACGACCGTTGGACCCGCCACCACCACGAGGCCGAACTGATCGAGGACGAGGCTCACGCCACAATCCGCGAACTTTTCGCCGTCAAACAGAAAAACGTGGTCGTCGGCGTCTATCTGGCCGATGCGCGCCCGGGCCCGAACGGCCCCGAACCCGTGCATTTCCGCGAAGCGTTCCGCACCCGGGGCCCCTCGAACTACGCCCATGGCAAACAGGCCGACCATGTATAGATACTCCGACTTCGACGAAGCCTTCGTTCGCGCCCGCGTCGATCAGTTTTCGGCGCAGGTGCAGCGCCGCATCGACGGCGCGCTGACCGAGGATGAGTTTCGCCCGCTGCGCCTGATGAACGGCCTCTATCTGCAGCTGCACGCCTACATGCTGCGGGTGGCGATCCCCTATGGCACGATCAACCCGCACCAGATGCGCCAGCTGGCCCACATCGCCGAGACCTGGGACAAGGGCTACGGCCACTTTACCACCCGTCAGAACATCCAGTTCAACTGGCCGGTGCTGCGCGACGTGCCCGCCATCCTCGGTGCGCTGGCCGATGTCGAGATGCATGCTATCCAGACTTCCGGCAATTGCGTGCGCAACGTCACTGCCGACCATTTCGCCGGGGCCGCCGCCGACGAAATCGAGGACCCGCGCCCGGTCGCTGAACTCCTGCGGCAATGGTCCACCGACCACCCCGAGTTCCAGTTCCTGCCCCGCAAGTTCAAGATCGCCATCACCGGCAGCCCGAACGACCGCGCGGTAACCAAGGCGCACGACATCGGCCTGCGCATGGTCCGTAACGCGGTCGGCGCGCCGGGGTTCGAGGTGATCGTCGGCGGCGGCCTCGGCCGCACCCCGATGATCGGCCACACCGTCCGCGCCTTCCTGCCCAAGGCCGACCTGCTGCCCTATGTCGAGGCAATCCTCAGCGTCTACAACATGCTTGGCCGCCGCGACAACAAGTACAAGGCCCGTATCAAGATCACCGTCTTTGAAACCGGCGTCGAGGAAATCACCGCGACGATCGAGGAGCGGTTCGCCGAACTGCGCCCGGCCTTTGGCGGTGCCGATCAGGCACTGCTGGCCGAAATCGAGGCCGCGTTTGCCCCGCCCGCCTACAAACAGGCCGCAACCGATGCCTATGATGCGTTCTACAAGGGCGACCCGTTGTTCCGCAGCTGGGCCGATACCAACCTGAGCGCCCACAAGAACCCCGACTATGCCATCGTCACCGTCAGCCTGAAAGCGCATGGCGAAACCCCCGGCGATGCTACGGCCGATCAGATGCGGGTGATGGCCGATCTGGCCGAACGCTACGGCCATTCCGAACTGCGCATCAGCCATGAGCAGAACGTGATCCTGCCGCATGTCCACAAATCGCACCTGCCGCTAGTCCATGCTGCCCTGTACGCCGCCGGACTTGGCACCGCCAACATCGGCCTGATCTCCGACATGATCGTCTGCCCCGGCATGGACTACTGCGCGCTGGCCACCGCCCGCTCGATCCCCATCGCGCAGGAGATTGCTTTGCGGTTTCAGGAATTGAAACTGGAACACGACATCGGCCCGATGAAGATCAAGATTTCCGGCTGCATCAACGCCTGCGGCCACCACCATGTCGGCCATATCGGAATTCTGGGGCTGGATCGGGCCGGAGTGGAAAACTACCAGATCACCCTTGGCGGCGACGGCACCGAAACCGCAGCCATCGGCGAACGCGCCGGCCCGGGTTTTTCGGCCACCGATCTCTTGCCCGCCATCGAACGCCTGATCCACGCTTATCTTGAGATTCGCGAAACGCCGGCGGAAACCTTTCTGCAAACCTACCGCCGTCTGGGTCAGGCCCCGTTCAAGGCCGCGCTTTACCCCGAGGAAGGCGCGCGCAATGCCGCTTGACAGCCCGGTTCCAACCCGCGTCGCGGCGCTGAACACCCGCTACCGCCATCACGCGGCCACGGCAGTGCTGGACCGCGCGCTGCATGACCCCGAGGTCGGCAGGATCGCGCTTGTATCCTCGTTCGGAGCCGAATCGGTTGTGCTGCTGCACATGGTATCGGTGATCGACCGGCACACGCCGGTCCTGTTCATCGACACCGAAATGCTGTTCCCCGAAACCCTGGCCTATCAGGCCGAGGTTGCCGGAAAGCTTGACTTGACCAATATCATCACCGTCAAGGCCAACCCGAAAACCCTGGCCTTCGACGATCCCGACAACACCCTGCATCTCTTCAACCCTGACGCCTGTTGCGCCATCCGCAAGACCGAGCCGCTGGAAAGGGCGCTTGCCCACTATGGTGCCTGGATCACCGGTCGCAAACGGTTTCAGGGCCAAAGCCGCGCCGCGCTTGATTTCTTCGAAAACGAAGGCGACATCCGCATCAAGGTCAACCCGCTGGCCCATTGGGGCCGCGAAGACATTCAGGACTACATGATCAACAACCGCCTGCCCCGCCATCCGCTGGTGGCACGCGGCTACCCCAGCATCGGCTGCGCCCCCTGCACCTCGCCGGTGGCCGCCGGCGAAGACCCGCGCGCCGGTCGCTGGCGCGGCCAGTCCAAGGTCGAATGCGGCATCCATTTCATCAACGGCAAAGCGGTGCGCATCCCGCTGACACAGGAGAACGCGGCATGAGCGTTATCATTTCCGACGCTGGTTTCACTCCCGACACTTTTGCGGCCGACGGCTTCACCGGCGATGCCGCGACGCTTGACAGCATCGCCGATCAGTCCGGCGGACATCTGGCGCTGAATGTCACCGGAACCACGCCATTTGCCGAGATCCTGCCGCATCTGGGCAGGTTGGCGCTGATCCGCATCGCCTTTCCCGCCTTCAGCGACGGGCGCGGCTTCACCCTGGCCCGCCGCCTGCGCCTTGCCGGGTACAAGGGCGCACTGCGGGCCCAGGGCCATGTCATCGCCGATCAATATGCCATGGCCCGCCGCGCCGGGTTTGATGCGGTGGAAATCAGCGACGAGTTGGCGGCACGCCAGCCCGCCGCGCACTGGCAGTTCCGCGCCAACTGGCAGGCGCACGACTACCAATCGCGTCTGCGCGCCCGCGCCGTGGCGCATCCCTCTTCCCTCGCCGCCGAATGACGCCTAAAAGGCCCCGACCCCGATGAATGCCCCCACCCCGTTGCCGCCAATTCCCGCCCTGAAAACTCTGCCGGATGCCCAGACTGTCACTGCGGTGACTCACTGGACCGACCGGCTGTTTTCGTTCCGCGTCACCCGCCCGGCCTCGCTGCGCTTCCGCTCCGGCGAATTCGTGATGATCGGCCTGTTGGGCGACAACGGCAAACCGCTCTTGCGCGCCTATTCCATCGCGTCGCCCAGTTGGGACGACGAGCTGGAGTTCTATTCGATCAAGGTTCCAGACGGCCCGCTGACCTCCCGGCTTCAGCACGTACAGCCCGGCGATCAGATCATCCTGCGCCCCAAACCGGTCGGCACGCTGGTGCATGATGCGCTGCTGCCCGGAAGCCGTATCTTCTTTCTGGCCACGGGCACCGGCATTGCCCCGTTTGCCAGCCTGCTGCGCGACCCCGAGACCTATGACAAGTATCATCAGGTGATCATGATGCACACCTGCCGCGACGTCGCCGAACTGGCGTATGGGCGGACGGTGGTCGAAGCGCTGCAGGATGACCCGCTGATCGGCGAGATGGTCGAGGGCAAGCTGCTGTATTACCCGACCACCACGCGCGAAACCTCGCCCCACATGGGAAGAATCACCGATAACATCCTGTCTGGAAAAGTTTTTTCCGATCTCGACATCCCCCGCCTCGACCCCGAGGAAGACCGGGCGATGGTTTGCGGATCGCTGGCATTCAACCATGATGTGAAAGCCGTGCTGGAAAAGTTCGGCCTGCGCGAGGGTGCCAATTCCGAACCGCAGGAATATGTGGTGGAAAAGGCCTTTGTCGGCGATGGTGTCTAGGCGCAGCCATGTCAGCCGCGCGCAACATCACGCGAAGTTCCGGGCCAACGCATGAGCACCGCTTACCTTGCACGATTTGAAGCCACCGGCGCCCGACCCCGCCGCATGGACCTGACGCCGGATCATGTCGCGCGCTGCTGGCGCGCCGAGCCTGCACCTGCGCCGAGCCCCAAGCCGCCCACCGTCACCGATGCCGACCGTGAAGCACTGGCAGAGCGGCTGATGGGGGACCGGGACCCTGCGAAAATGTGGATTTTCGCCTATGGCTCGCTGATCTGGCGCCCCGAGTTCGAGGTGGCCGAGGCCCGCCGCGCCACCGCACTGGGCTGGCACCGCGAGTTCTGCCTCAGTACCACCCGGTTTCGCGGCACTGAACAGCACCCCGGCCTGATGCTGGCGCTGCAACCGGGCGGCCGTTGCGCCGGCGTCGCCCTGCGACCCGACCCGGACGAAGCCGAGGCGGTGGTGCGCCGGGTGGTGTTCCGTGAAACCGGTCCGAATTCGGACCTGGACCCAATGCGGGTGATCCGGCTGCGGATCGGCGATGACACCACCGAAGCCATCGTGTTCTGGGCCGGGCCAAAGGGCCCGAACGTGCCACGCCGCCTGCCGCTGCCGGATGTGGCGCGCCGTCTGGCGCACGCCTGCGGTCACAATGGGTCTGCGGCGGAATATCTTTACAACACCGTGTCGCACCTGGAACAGCTTGGCATCCGGGACCGCAACCTGTGGGCGATCCAGAAGCTTGCCGCCGACGAAATCGACAGTTGGGACAGACCGGACTGATCCGGCCGCCTGCAATCCGGCGCTGGCAGCAGATGCCGCCAGGGCCGATCCTTGGGCCGGATTACTGCGCCAGCGCCGCCTTCAGCCGCTGCAGCACCACATCGCGCAGCGCCGCGTTGTCCTTGACCCGTTCCAGCGCGGTCTTGATCTCGGTCTTGATCGCCGCGTCCAGCGCAGTGGCGTCAATCGCCGCTGAAATCTTGGCCAGATCGAAGTTTTCGGGCTTCATCAGATCTTCCAGCGACATGCCGGTGGCAGCTGCGGCGGCAGCAGCAGCGTCAGCGGCAACCTTGTCGGCAGCGGCCTTGGCTTCGGCAGCGGCGGCTTCTTCCGCAACTTTGGCGGCGGCGGCGGCGTCTTCGGCAGCTTTCGCAGCGGCAGCAGCTTCCTCGGCGGCCTTGGCTTCCAGCATCGCCGCAGCTTCCTTGGCTGCCTGCTGGGTGGAATAGTAATAGTAGCCCCCCCCGGCGATGACCAGTGCGACGATCGCAGCAATGATACCCTTGTTCATGTCACGGTTTCCCTATTCTGACCGGGTTGCATAAGATTGACCGTCATATGGCAGTTCCGTCGCCAAATGAAAAGGCCAGTGCCGCAATGCAGTGCCGCAATGCAGCGCCACCATGCCTGAATCATCGGATTAAGCGGTTGAAGAACCGCACCGGAGCATCTACCTTGCGCCGCAGATTGCAACGTCAGAAGGACCTTCACCATAGCCCGCAGACCGCACAACGCCCCGCCGCAGCGCGAAACCGGCCCCCGCATCAATGACCGCATCCGTTCGCCCGAAATCAGGCTGATCGGGGCCGAGGGCGAGAATGTCGGGGTGGTGACCCCTGCGCAGGCACTGGCGATGGCCGTTCAGGCCGGACTCGACCTGGTGGAAATCTCGCCCAACGCCGAACCGCCCGTGTGCAAGATCATGGATTTCGGCAAATACAAATACGAGACGCAGAAGCGCGAGGCCGAGGCCCGCAAGAAACAGCACATCATCGAGATCAAGGAAATCAAGTTCCGCCCCGGAACCGATACCCATGACTATGACGTCAAGATGCGCTCGGTGTTCAAGTTCCTGGAAGGCGGCGACAAGGTAAAGATCACCCTGCGCTTCCGCGGTCGCGAAATGGCGCACCAGCAGCTTGGCGTCGAATTGCTGAACAAGATATCGGATGATGTCGTCCCGGTCGGCAAGATCGAAAGCTTTCCCCGGCTTGAAGGCCGCCAGATGGTGATGATGATCGGGCCGAAGTAACCGGCGGCCCACTTGCCCGGCAAAGTCGGTTCGCTTGATCCTTCTTTTTCCTGTCGGATTTGATCTCAATCAAATCAGACCGCGCCTGCCTTCCCCTTGGCAGGCGCGTAGTGTGCGCCAGCCCACGCAGGCGCGGCCTGATTTCCCGATCACTGGGCCAGGCCCAACCGCCCTTGCCCTTCGCTTGCGCTCTCGGGCAACGGGCCGGACGTCCGCACACTGTGCGGCAATCTGATCGGCCCGGACGCATTACATCCACCGGCAGCGCGGGTCGCGAGAAATCACGGGATGAATTCAAGTGCACTGCCAAGCAGGCTGACCGCCGCCAGTCACGAGACCACGCCAAAGTCAGACCTTGCGCAGCGCCAGCACCGCATTCAGGCCGCCAAAGGCAAAGGCGTTCGACAGCACCACCTCGACCCGCGCCTCGCGCGCCACATTGGGCACCACGTCCAGCGCGCATTCCAGATCGGGCTCCTCATAGCCGATGGTGGGCGCAATCACCCCGTCGCGCAGCGCCATGATGCAGGCCAGCAACTCCACCGCCCCGGTACCGCCGATCAGATGCCCGTGCATCGATTTGGTCGATGAAATCATCAGCCGGTCGGCATGATGGCCGAACACATCGGCCACCGCGGCGCATTCGGTCTTGTCGTTGGCGGCCGTTCCGGTGCCGTGAGCGTTGATGTAACCCACATCCACATGGTTGACCCGCGCATCCCGCATCGCCCCGGCCATCGCCCGCGCCGCCCCCTGTTTGCTGGGCATCACGATATCGGCGGCATCCGACGTCATCGCGAAACCGATCACCTCGGCCAGCATCTCTGCCCCCCGTGCTCGGGCATGTTCATACTCCTCGAACACGAAGACTGCGGCGCCTTCGCCCTGCACCATGCCGTTGCGGTTGGCCGAGAACGGCCGGCAGGCGTCCTTTGACATGACGCGCAGCCCTTCCCAGGCCTTGACCCCGCCAAAGCACAGCATCGATTCCGACCCGCCGGTCACCATCACCGTCGTCATGCCGGACCGGATCAGATGGAACGCCTGCCCCATCGCGTGATTGCTGCTGGCGCAGGCGGTAGCCACGGTGAAGCTTGGGCCCTTCAGATTGAATTCCATGCTGACATGGCTGGCGGCGGCATTGTTCATCAGCTTTGGCA
>JANNRR010000124.1:0-5250 GCA_031401675.1 Paracoccaceae bacterium | reverse complement strand
AGCGCCACCCAGTCGCCGCGCGCCAGCAGCATCGCATGCAGATCCGCGATGCCGCGCCACTGATAGCTCAGTTGCGTCGTGCCGACCTGCACCACCAGCGCCGCCTTGGCCTCGTCATGCCAGGCCTGAAACTCCGAACTTTGCGGCGGCGTCTTCAGCACCCAGGGGTCATCCTTGGTGCCACTGCCATAGGTGATCATGTTCATCTCAGTTTCCTTCTGCCAAACGCTTCAACCCGTCGCCGAACTGCTCGAACCCCGGCTGCATGTCCGGCATCGATTTCCAGATCAGCGGCAACATCAACCCCTTGTAGACCTCGGCCATGTGAAACTCCGTGCCGTCGCGGGTCGCGGTCAGGGTAAAGGTCCGCGTCCCGTTGAAGATCAGCGGCGCGCCGCTGGTCCACACCATCCGGCGCGGTGCCTCGCACACCGTCACCTTCAGCGAAAACACCCGCCCCGGGGCGGTGGCGCTGACCAGCTTCAGGGTCTGCCCCGCCGCAATCCGCCCGTCCAGCTTCACCACACCCAGCCCCCCCGCCACCAGCCGCGCCGGGTCGGTCAGCACCGCCCAGACCGCCTCCGGCCGGGCGGCAATCTGCCGCCGCACTTCAATCACCTTCATCGTCAATTCCTCTGCCAACCCATTCCGATTCGCGGTATAGCCGACTAAACCAGACATCTTTTGTCATGTTCGGAATTCGCCATGCGCGCCGCCCGCCTGCTGCAAATCCTGTTGATCCTGCAAAACCGCGGCCGCACCACCTCGCCCGCGCTGGCCCGCGAACTGGAAGTCACCCCCCGCACCATCCTCCGCGATGTCGATGCCTTGACCGAGGCCGGGCTGCCGATCATCGTGCATCAGGGCAATCGTGGCGGCATCGAGCTTGGCTTCAACTACCGCACCCGGCTGACCGGGCTGGCCAGAGACGAGGCCGAGGCGCTGGCGGTCTGGATGGCCGAACCGCCCGCAGCAATCGCCGCCCTTGGCATCGAAACCCCCGCCCTGCGCGCCCGGGCCAAACTGCTGGAAAGCTTTCCCGACAAGGTCCGCGCCGGCATCGCCGAAGCTTCGGCCCGCTTCCGCATCCTGCCTGTCGTCTCAGCTCTGCCAGACCCGCGCATCGCCGCGCTTGCCGCCGCCATCCGCGACGGCCGGCTGGTTCGCCTCCGCTCGCGCTCGGCCCGGCCGCTGCTCCTGCGCCCCACCGCGCTGACCTTTGGCCCCGACGGCTGGCTCTTGCAGGGCGCCCCCTCGGCCCCGCCGATCCCGCAAGACGACTGGGGCGATATCAACATCGCCCGCGCCTGACCTGACCCCGCGCTTGACACGGGTCACGCCCCGCCGCATCACCGCCCGGTCAGCGCCAAGGACGCCCCATGCCAGATGAACGCCTGCCAGATGAACGCCTGATCGTTGCGCTCGATGTGCCGAACGCCGTCGCCGGGCTGGCTCTGGCCGACCGGCTTGGCGACGCGGTATCGTTCTACAAGATCGGCCTTGGCATGCTGACCGGCGGCGGACTGGCGCTGGCCATCGACCTGAAGGGCGAACAGGGCAAGCGCATCTTTCTTGACCTGAAACTGTTCGACATTCCGGCCACGATCACCGCTGCGGTGCGTGGTCTGGCGCAGTTCGATCTTGATTTCCTGACAGTCCACGGCGACCCGCACGTGGTCCGCGCTGCCATCGACGGCAAAGGCCGCAGCGGCCTGAAAATCCTTGCCGTCACCATCCTGACCTCGCTCGACCGCGCCGATCTTGACGCCAGCCTGATCAAACCCGGCGCGCTTCCTGACCTCGTGCTGGAACGCGCCCGCAACGCCTTCGCCGCCGGCGCCGACGGCGTCATCGCCTCGCCGGTCGAAGCGGCACTGATCCGCGCCCTGCCCGAGGCGGCGGGCAAACTGATCGTCACCCCCGGTGTTCGCCCGACCGGGGCCGACAGGGCCGACCAGAAACGCACCGCCACCCCGGCCGATGCCATCGCCGCCGGGGCCGATCACATTGTCATCGGCCGCCCGATCTGGCAGGCCCCGGACCCAAGGGCCGCCGCCATCGCCGTCCTGCATTCCCTGCAACGCCGCAGGTAGCACCCGCCCGCTCGGGTGCCCCCGCCTCACACGCCCCCGGCGTCCGCACCCTTCCTCTCCGGCTCGGCCCGCTTCAGGGCCTTGGTCGCCAGCCGCTCCGCCTTCATCGTCTTGATCCGGCGGAACAGCGTCCCGGGATCCCGGTCCAGCGCCTGCAACAAGTGCCGGGCCAGCGGCGCAATCAAGGGCGCGCGCGTCGCCTCCTCCCAGATCGGCGCCAGCAGGTTCACGTCCAGCCCGCCATGCGCGATCGAAAACGGCTCCATCCGCATTGGCAACGCTGCCACCCGCCGCTTGGCCGCACTAAACGCCTTCTCGGGCGGCAGCCCGGAAAACAGCCGCTCGTACTCGTACAGCTTCATCAGCGAGAACAGCAGCGAAAACGCCTGCCCGGTCCGCCGCTCGGCCTCGGTCATGCCGTGATCGGAAAAGGTGATGATCGACGAGATCAGCCACCGCGTATCAAGTTCCGCCAGCAGCACGCCACTCTGTTCGGCCCACAGTCGGCGGAACAGCGTCGGGGCATGACCGGGCCACTTTGCCTTGCGCAGGTTCGAGATCAGCAGCGCATTCAGCAGCGCCAGCTCCGACTTGCCCACAAAAATCCGTGCCAGCTCAAAGCGCTTGGTCGCATAGCCGCTGGCCTTCGCCGGCAGCGCCGCTGGCTCCGCCACCACTGCTACGGCCAGCGCCGCCAGATCAACCCCCAGCCCGGGCAGCGCCTCGCCCCGGGCGTAATCCAGCGGCCGCCGCCGCCGCTGCCACAGCGCCACCACCTGCTCGAAGCCGCCCGGATAGGTCTGGTCAGGCGCATCGCTCACATCGGTCGCTTTCGGCAGGATCGGCTGGCCGTACGATAGTCACCCAAGCCCGGCTTCTCAACCCGGCTTCCGCAGGCACCGGCATCTGCAGCAAACGGGACTCGCAACCGGAACAAAACGTGAATATGCTGGCTGCGGTCCTCAGGTCAGCCCGCATGCCGTTCGTTGAACTCAACATCACCTCCAACTTCACTTTCCTCACCGGCGGTTCCCACCCCGAGGAATATGTCCGCCGCGCCGCCGAACTGGGCATGCCGGCCCTGGCCATCGCCGATGATAATACCGTGGCCGGCATCGTCCGCGCCCATACCGACACCAGAGAGGTGGCGCGCCTCCGCCGTCTGGCCGCCGAAGCCGCCGAAGCAGGCGAGGCAGGCGGGGCCGCCGAAGCGGGCGGGCCGCCGCCCCTGATCACCGCGCCGCGCCTGATCCCCGCCACCCGCCTTGTCCTGCGTGACGGGCTGACCGTCACCGCCCTGCCGCGCGACCGCGCCGCCTGGGGCCGGCTCTGCCGGCTCCTCAGCCTAGGGCGGCTGCGGGCGCAAAAGGGCAGCTGCGATCTGTGCCTCGCCGACCTCCTCGACTGGGGCACCGGCATGGATCTGCTGCTCCACCCGGCGCCACCCACGTCTGTGCCAGCAACCCCGGCATTGGCGAGCGGCGCGGTCCCGTGGGCGGCGCAGGTCGACCGGCTGGCCCGCCGCTTCCCCGGCCAGGTCTCGCTGTTGATGACACCGCTTTATGACGGCCAGGACCGCGCCCGGTTTGACGCGCTGGCGGCACTGGCCGGCAGCCTGAACCTGCCCGCCGTCGCTTCGGCCGCACCCCGCATGCACCACGCCACCCGCCGCAAGCTGACCGATATCCTGACCTGCATCCGCACCGGCCTGCGCATCGAGCAGCTTGGCCGCAAGGCCCAGGCCAACGCCGAACAGCGCCTGCGCTCGGAACCCGAAATGCTGCGCCTGTTCCGCGGCCACGAGGCTGCGGTCCACCGCAGCGGCGACATCGCCGCCCGCCTGAGCTTCAGCCTGGACGAACTGCGCTACGAATACCCCTCGGAACTCACCGGCACCGAAACCGCCGCCCAGCGCCTCCGACGCCTCGCCCTCGAAGGGCTCGACTGGCGCTACCCCGCCGGTGCCCCCGACCGGGTGAAAACCATGGTCGCCCACGAATTGGCCCTGATCGCCAAACTGGGCTACGAGCCCTATTTCCTGACCGTCCACGACATCGTGAAATTCGCCCGCTCCCGCAACATCCTGTGTCAGGGCCGCGGTTCCGCCGCCAATTCCGTGGTCTGCTACGCGCTTGGCGTCACCTCGGTTTCCCCCGAGATCGGCACCATGGTGTTCGAGCGTTTCGTGTCCGAGGCCCGCAACGAACCGCCCGACATCGATGTGGATTTCGAGCATGAGCGCCGCGAAGAGGTGATCCAGCACATCTACGAACGCTATGGCCGCCACCGCGCCGGGCTTTGCGCCACCGTCATCCACTATCGCGGCAAGCGCGCGGTGCGCGAGGTCGGCCAGGCCATGGGCCTGACCGAGGATACGCTGTCGGCCATGTCTTCGCAGATCTGGGGCTTCGGCTCGCTGAAAGCCGTCGAGGATCAACGCCTGCGCGAGGTCGGCCTTGACCCCACCGACAGGCGCCTGCGCCAGACGCTGGCCCTGATCTATGAAATTCAGGGCTTCCCCCGCCACCTCTCCCAGCATGTCGGCGGCTTCATCATCACCGAAGGCCGGCTGGACGAGCTTGTGCCCATCGAAAACGCCACGATGGAGGATCGCACCGTCATCCCATGGGACAAGGATGACATCGACGCGCTTGGTATTCTAAAGGTCGATGTGCTGGCCCTCGGCATGCTCAGTTGCATCCGCAAGGCGTTCGACCTGATCGAACAGCACCATCAGGCCGACTACACGCTGGCCACCCTGCCGCCCGAGGATCCCGCCACCTACGACATGCTGTGCAAGGCCGACAGCCTGGGGGTGTTTCAGGTGGAAAGCCGCGCCCAGATGAACTTCCTGCCCCGGATGCGGCCGCGCTGTTTCTATGATCTGGTCATTCAGGTCGCCATCATCCGACCCGGCCCCATTCAGGGCGACATGGTCCACCCGTTCCTGCGCCGCCGCAACGGCCAGGAAACCGTCAGCTTCCCCTCGGATGAGCTTGGCCGCGTGCTTGGCAAAACCCTCGGCGTGCCCTTGTTTCAGGAACAGGCGATGCAGATCGCCATCATCGGCGCGGGCTTCACCCCGGACGAGGCCGACCGCCTGCGCCGGGCGCTGGCCACCTTCAAGAAACACGGCAACGTCACCGAGTTTCACGAC
>JANNRR010000123.1:0-19749 GCA_031401675.1 Paracoccaceae bacterium | reverse complement strand
CGGCGACTGGGTCGCAGCCTTGTCGCCCCGTCGTGCGCAGGCACTGGCAAGCGAAGGCATGACCATCGTCGCCGAACCAGGCACCGCAACGACGATCCTCGGTTTCTCGCCAAACTCGCCGATGATGCAGGACAAGGCCGTGCGCGATGCGATCTTCCTTGGCATTGACCGGGCGGCGGTGGCGACCGTGCTGTTCGAAGGCTTCGCCGATCCGACCGTGGATATCTTTCCTGCAACGGTGCCCACCGCAGGCAGCCGCACCCCAGTTCCGGCCCGCGATGTCGCCGCAGCCCAAGCGGCACTTATGGCAGGGGGTTGGGCCGGTGATGCTGCGGGCTGGACCAAGGATGGCGCAGCGCTCGAGATTGCCTTCCTCGTATCCGAAGAGTCCTTCCCCGGATCGCGCCGCATCGCCGAGATGATCCAGGGCATGCTGAGCGAGGTCGGCGTCAAGACCAACATCGAGACGGTGGACAACGCCACGATGCACGACCGCCGTCCGAAGTTCGACTATGACCTGACCTTCTTCGGCACCTATGGCGCGCCCTACGATCCGCATGGCTCGCTTGGCGCTTCCTTCGTCACCGCGTCCGACACCGGGCCGGATGGCAAGATCTATGTCCACCCCGATCTTGATGCACTGGTGGCGACGGCGCTGGAAACCGGCGGCGATGCGCGGGAAGGCGCGATGCAGGCGGTCTACGACTGGCTGCGCGACAACACGGCGGCCTGCCCACTGGTGGTGACGCAGCGCCTTTGGGCCGTGAACCCGCGGGTCAAGGGTTTCACCCTTCCGGCTACGGATTATGACCTGCCGTTCAAGGGCATCACGCTGGGCTGACCGAACCAAGGAGGGCGACTACGATGCAACGCATGTTCATGCGGCGTGTGGGGCTTGCCCTCCTTCTGATGCTGGCGGCAACGGCGCTGACCTTCTGGCTGGTCACTGCCGCGCCCGGAAACGTGGCCGCCCTGATCGCTGAAAGGGCGGCGGGCGCGGGCGCGGATGGCGAGATGATCGCCAAGATCGCCAATGATCTGGGCCTGAACGACCCCTTGCCGGTGCGCTATGGGCGCTGGCTGGGGGAAGCCTTGACCGGAGATTTCGGGGTCAGCCTGAGGACCGGCAAGCCGATGTCCGAGGAATTCGCCGAGCGTATCCCAATGACCTTGGCCCTGCTGGCGGGAGGCGGTGTTCTGGCTCTGGTGCTATCGCTGGCGATGGGGATCGCTGGCGCAGCCTCGAACGGTGGGATCGTTGACCGCGTGTTGCATGGCCTTGCGCTGGTCGGGGCATCGACCCCGAACTTCTTTGTTGCCGCCATGCTGGTGATCGTGTTCTCGGTCTGGCTCGGGATGGTGCCGACCTTTGGCGTCTCCGGCCTGACCTCATGGCTGCTGCCCTGGATCACGATTGCGTTGTTTCCGGCCTCGGTTCTTGCCCGCGTTGTCCGGGTGAACCTGCAAGACACCATGTCGCGCCCCTTTGCCACAACCGGCTTTGCCAAGGGCCTCACGCGCCGCGCGGTGCTGCTGCGCGAAGCGCTCCCGAACATCGCCATTCCCTACATGACCACCTTCGGCGCGCAGTTCACCCTGATGATCATCGGGGCCATTGTGGTGGAGCGGGTCTTTGGCCTGAACGGTGTCGGTGCATTTTTCATCGAGGCAATCCGCTTTCGCGACTTCATCGGCATGCAGGCGACGCTGACGCTGTTCGTGGTGTTCTTTGTCTCGATCAACTTGATCGTCGATCTCCTGGCGATGCTGTCAGATCCTCGTCTGCGGAGGCCCAGAAAAGCATGAGGGGCAAAGCATGAAGAACTGGCCCTGGGCGATCCTTGCACCCGCAATCATTTTCGTACTGATCGGTGTCTTCTCACCATGGCTTATGACGCATGACCCGGCGGCGCAGGACTATGCCGCCCTGCTCGAGGGGCCAAGCTGGGCCCATTGGCTGGGCACTGATTACCTTGGCCGCGACATGTTCAGCAGGATCATCGGCGGCGCGCGGACATCACTGGTCGCGATGGCGTTTGTGTTGGTGGCTGCTTTGGCGATTGGCGTCGTGATCGGGTCCCTCGCGGGTTATGTTGGCGGCAAGACGGAACTGGTGCTGATTTCGGTGATCGACATTGCCCTTGCCCTGCCGTCCCTGGTCATCGCCCTTGCCCTGATGGGGGTGTTTTCCGGGGCCAACTTCGACTGGATGTCTGATTACTGGAAGATGATTGTCGCCCTGACGCTGGCTTGGTGGGCGAACTATGCCCGCATGAGCCGTGCTGTCGTGGTGGCCGAGTTGCAGCAACCCTACATCGAAGCGGCGCGGGTTATGGGGGCGTCGCATATCTGGATTTTCACCCGTCATATCCTGCCGCATGTTCTGGGGCTGGTTGTCGTCTATGCCTCTGCCGATGCGGGCGCACTGGTGCTGGCGATTGCCACGCTGTCGTTCCTCGGGCTTGGCGTTGCTCCGCCCACCCCGGAATGGGGGCAGATGCTGGTCGATGGCATGTCCTATATCGAGGAGAACGCGGCCCTCGTCATCATCCCCGGACTGGCGCTGACCGCCGTGGTCGTCAGCTTCAACCTGCTGGGTGAGGCGTTCGCACTGCAGAAGGTACCGCGCGCGGTGCGGGGCCGGTTCCTTGCCCGCAAGAAAGCCGCGCGTGCGGCCGAAGAAGCCGCCCGTAAGGCGGTGGAGGCATGACCGCGCCAATTTATGAAGTCGAAGGGCTGGTGATCGACCTCTACACGCCCACCGTCTCGGTCCGGGCGGTCGATGGCGCGGGGTTCCATGTGGCCTCCGGCGAGACACTGGCGATTGTGGGCGAGTCCGGGTCGGGCAAGACGGTGATGACCCTTGGCCCCCTTGGCCTCCTGCCCGAAGGCGTGGCGGTAGACCTGCGCGGTACGGCCCGCGCCGATGGCAAGGACATCCTGTCGATGTCACCCGCTGACCTGTCGCGGCTGCGCGGCGGGTTCTTTGGCGTGATCTTCCAGGACCCGATGTCGGCGCTGAACCCAATGTTGAAGATCGGCCCGCAACTCGCTGGGCAGGCGCGGCGCTATGCCGGTCTGTCTGCCGAAGCGTCACAAAAGGAAGCCGTCTCGCTGCTGGCACGTTCGGGCATCCCTGACCCGGAGGATCGCTATGACCGCTATCCGCATGAATTGTCGGGCGGGATGCTGCAACGCGCGATGATCGCGCTGGCCCTCGCCGCCCGCCCTCGCGTGCTGATCGCGGATGAACCGACGACCGCGCTGGATGCCACGGTTCAGGCGCAGATTCTTGCGCTGATCCGGCAGATCCAGGAGGAAGACGGAATTGCCGTGATCCTGATCACGCATGACATCGGTGCAGTCTCCGTGCTGGCTGACCGGGTTGCTGTGCTTTACGCGGGCCAGGTGGCCGAGGAAGGCAGCGCCATCGACGTGCTGACCGCCCCGGTGCATCCCTATACGCGCGGCCTATTGGCATCGGTCCCGGACTTCCGGTCCGACTGCGCCTCTGGCACCAAGGAAATTCCCGGCATCCCGCCCAATCAGGCGCAACTGGAGGCGGGGTGTCGCTTTGCCGACCGCTGCGACCAGGTGCAACCGCAATGCCATACCCGCCGCCCGAGGCTGCAAACCGTCGGCACTGGAGCGGTGCTCCATCGCGTGGCTTGCCCCGTTGTCATTGCTGCCGAGGGGATTGTCACCCATGACTGACGCCCCAACGACAATGACTGACGCAATCGTCGCAAAGGGCCTGAAGGTCCATTTCCAGACCGCCGCCGGGCTGGTGCGTGCTGTCGACGGCGTGGACCTGACCGTCCGGCGCGGCGCGTTCCACGGCATTGTGGGCGAGTCGGGCTGTGGCAAGACCACGCTCGCCCGCGCGCTGATCGGCTTGCAACAAGCGACCGAGGGGCAGGTATCCATTCTTGGCCGTGACCGCGCCGACTGGGCAAAGGCTGACCGCAAGGGCTTTGCCCGCGCCGTGCAGTTCATCTTTCAGGATCCGCTCGGCAGCATGAGCCGCCGACAGACCGTCGGTCAGACGCTGGAAGAGCCCTTGCAAATCCATGGGATCGGCGACCGGGCCGCCCGCCGCGCGCGGGTGCAGGAGCTGCTCGACCTCGAGGCGCTGCCGGAAACCGTGCTGGACCGCCTGCCACGCTCGCTGTCTGGCGGGCAGCGGCAGCGAGTCTCGATCGCCCGTGCGCTGGCGCTTTCGCCGCAACTCCTGATCTGCGACGAACCCCTCTCGGCACTGGACGTCTCGGTCCGGGCGCAAATCGTCAACCTGTTCGCCCGGCTGCAAGCGCAGCTTGGCCTGACCATCGTCATCGTGGCCCATGACTTGGCAATCGTGCGTGAGGTGTGCTCATCCGTCACTGTGATGTATCTGGGCCGCGTGGCGGAAGAAGGGGACGCGAAGGCCGTTTTCTCCGATCCCGCCCATCCTTACAGTCAGGCGCTCTTGTCTGCGGTGCCCTCGCCGAACCCACGGATCGAAGCCACCCGCCCGCGCATCCTGTTGCAGGGTGATCCGCCATCGCCCCGAAACCCGCCCCCCGGTTGCCGCTTTTCCACCCGCTGCCCGGTGGTCGAACCCCACTGCCGCGAGGCCGAGCCGATCCTCCGCCCCGTCGCCCACGGCGGTGTCGCTGCGTGCCACCTTGCGGATGCATCCGCTCATGCCATGATCTGACCCATGCACGATCACGCCCCCGACACCCGCCCTGCGACCTTGCATGCCCGCATTCGCGCCGACGTTGAGGCGCGCATCTTGTCGGGCGAATGGAAACCCGGCGACCGGCTGCCGACCGAAACGGAACTGATGGCGCGTTACGGCTGCTCGCGGATGACGGTGAACAAGGCTATGGCTTCGCTCGTGGCCACGGGCCTGATCAGCCGCAACCGCCGCGCCGGGACCGTGGTCGCCCGCCCCCGGATGCACGCGGCAGTTCTGACCATCCCTGACATTCGCGCCGACATCGAGGCGCGCGGCGCGCGCTATGGCTATCGTCCTGTGCTGGATGAGATGCGCCCGCCCTGCTGCGTGCATCTGGGTGCCGAAGGGCATCACCTTGGACAGAGCAGGTTCATCCGGTCCGTGCATCTGGCCGATGACAGCCCGGTTCTGATCGAGGATCGGCACATCTTTTTGGATGCCGTCCCGGATGTTGGATCAGTTGATTTCCGCCATGAACCGCCCGGTCTCTGGCTGGTGGCGCACGTCCCGTGGACCGAGGCGGAACATCGCATCGCCGCCATTGGCGCTGACGCACCGATCGCGCGCGCCCTCGAAGTCAGAGTCGGGAGCCCATGTCTTCTGGTAGAACGACGGACGTGGTGCGGCACAGAAACGCTCACGATCGCAAAACAGGTCTTCCGGGGAGATGCTTTCGATTTGACGGCGCGTTTCGGGCCGGACAGCAGGGCTGCAACGAGACTGTAAGGCGCGCCAAAGGTCGGGAAGCAGGCCTGCCTGCCCCCGCCTTTAACGGAGTCAACGTGTCAGTCGAACCGCTTGACTTCGGTGTAAGCGCCCGCGACCCGCAACGTGACCGAAACGGGGGCATCGCCCCGGTTGCGCCAGAACCAGCCATGGTTGCCGGTGAACGCCGCGGTCAGATCGCCCGCATCCGCCTCGACGGAGCGACCTTTTTCGTAGCTGATCGAGTTGCCGCTGCCGTCGCCGTGCGTGTCATAGTTCACCGCACCACCAGTCACCGCCCAATCGTATTGCGCGACGGCCCCTTCCTCCATCACCAGCTTGATCTCGATGCCCTGACCGGGATCGAGCGAAAAGGTGATTTCGTCGGTCCAGGTCGGGGCCACAACTGGCGCTTCCTGAGCATGGGCGGCACCGACGAAAAGGCCAAAGATCGTGTCCAGAAAACCCGGAGACAGCGAGGATTGCGGCTCGACCGCCTGTTGTTCCATCATCAGGCGATCTGCCTCGGCTTCTTCCGCCAATTGCGCCTTGATCTCGCCCATCTCGGTCAGCCCCAGAACGCCACCGATGCCGGTGGGATCGAGGTTGTATTCCGCAGGCATCACGACGGTGACCAGGATCACCGCCGCTGCGGCGATGGCAATCCCGGTAGAACGCAGCAGTTGCGCCGAGGTCGGCAGGTCTTCGATCGACGGTTTGGGAGTGTTGTACATCTAGTATCCTTTCTGGGATCAGGAAAGTGCGAGGCCGGTCAGCTGATAGCCGACCAGAATGAAACCCGCCGTCATCATGACGACGTTGGCGGTGTAGGCGTGGCGCAGGAAGCCTGAGGTGCGGCGCCAGTAGCCCATGACGATCAGGATCATCGACAGTGCGATCAACTGGCCGATCTCGACGCCCACGTTGAACGCGATCAAGTTGGCCAGCAGGCCATCGGGCGCGATGTCGTAGTCGAGGATCTTGGTCGCCAGCCCCAGCCCGTGGAAAAAGCCGAAGATCAGCGTGGCGGCCTTGGTGTTGGGCTGGAACCCGAACCAGCGCTGATAGGCCCCGAGGTTGTCGAGCGCCTTGTAGACGACCGACAGCCCGATGATTGCGTCGATCAGATAGGCGTTGACGTTCCAGCCGAACCAGACGCCCAAAAGCATCGTCGTCGAGTGACCGATGGCGAACAGGCTGACGTAGATGGCGATGTGTTGGGCGCGGTAAAGGAAGAACACGACGCCGAACAGGAACAGCAGGTGGTCGTAGCCGGTGACCATGTGCTTGGCTCCGAGATACAAGAACGGAATTAGGTTCCAGCCCGAGACTTCTTGCACATAGCCGGCGTCGCCTTCGGTAACATTGTGGGCCAGCGCGCCTTGGGCAGTCAGCATCAGCAGAGAGGCGATGATGGCAAAGGTCCATGGCAATGCCATACCGCTATGCCCCCGCCTTGGAGGTGTTGTGGTGATCATGTTGAAATCCGAATGAGAGTGTCAGGTCTGGGCCGGGGTTTCCCCTTCGGCCCGCTCAGACTGACATCGCTTTCGGTGGTCGCCTCGGACCTGACCACGGCAGGCTTCCCGCCAAAACATCGGACATGCCGAGAAGCAAGCCGCTGAACTGAAATATGGATTCACTGCTTTGCGTCAGCACCATCTGCGTCTGGTGCTCGTGATCCGTCGCATCATGCGCCAAGCCGGACTGTCCCGGCTCGGGCTCGTCATGGGAATGGCCGTGCAAAAGGTGCTCGGTTGTCAGCGTTCCGTCACCGGGCAGACCAGGTCCATGCGTGGCTGCAATGATGACGGGCGCAAGAATCAACGCGCACAGCACGGCTAGGGCAGCAGCCCGCCGCAAAGCGCTTTTGATCCAATCCATCGCCATTGCCTGCCGCCTCATTGCCACCCGGTGTCTGAATGCGCACCGGTAAGGCCAGATCATCAACCCGAAGGTCTTCTAAATAGAGAAATAACCCAACCCACCCGCCGGACGCAACCCAATCGGTTCAGGAACAGCCAGATCGCGCCAATGTCAGCTCGCGATGCTGGACCCCCCCAGCGCAAGGCACTTGATATTATCCTCTCCAGGGGGATAGGACTTACTGATGACCGACACATCACCACACACCTCGCATCCGGATATCATCAACCGCCTCAAGCGGGCGGATGGTCATCTGCGTTCCATCATCGAGATGCTGGAAGCCGGGCGGCCCTGCCTCGATGTGGCCCAGCAACTTCAGGCCGTGGAAAAGGCGGTAGCCCAGGCCAAAAGGGCGCTGATCCACGATCACATCGACCACTGCCTCGAAGATATCACCGGCCCCCTGCCACGCGATCAGCGGGCTCAGGTCGAAGAATTCAAATTGATCACCAAGTACTTGTGAGGCTGGAATGCCAGAGAAGATCTTTGACTGGTTCGGCGTGGACTCTGTGCGCGCTGCCCCCGATACCCTAAAGCAGGCCCCATGCTAAAGGTTCTTGCCAACCGCACTTTCCGCCACCTGTTTACCGCACAGGTCATCGCCCTGTTGGGCACTGGTCTGGCCACAGTGGCGCTTGGCCTGTTGGCATGGCAACTGGCAGGCGAGAATGCCGGGCTGGTGCTGGGCACCGCGCTGGCAATCAAGATGATCGCTTATGTCACCCTTGCACCCGTCGCAGCCGCATTGGCCGAGCGCCTGCCGCGCCGCGCGTTTCTGGTGGCGCTGGACCTAATCCGTGCGGGCGTGGTTCTGTTCCTGCCCTTCGTGACAGAGGTCTGGCAGATCTATGTCTTGATCTTCTTCCTTCAGGCGGCTTCGGCGGGATTTACGCCGGCGTTTCAGGCGACAATTCCCGATGTTCTGCCGGACGAGAAAGACTACACCAACGCCCTGTCATTGCTGCGGCTGGCGGAGGATCTTGAACAGCTGCTCAGCCCGATGCTAGCTGCGGCACTGCTGACGGTGGTCAGCTTTCCGGTACTCTTCGGCGGCACAGTCGCGGGCTTTGTCGGGTCGGCACTGTTGGTCGTCACCGTCACGCTGCCAACCCGGACACTTTCAGATCCCGGGCATTTTTGGGCATCCACAACCAAGGGCATCCGCATCTATCTCGCCACGCCGCGTCTGCGCGGGCTGATGGTGATGGAAATTGCCGTAGCCGCTGCGGGCGCGATGATCTACGTCAACACCGTGGTGCTGGTGCAAGCCCGTCTTTCCTTGGGTGCACCGCAAGTGGCGCTTGCATTTGCGGCCTTCGGGGCAGGCTCCATTGTCGCCGCGTTCCTGCTGCCGCGCATCCTCGAGCGAGTCGCGGACCGTCCCGTTATGATCACCGGCGCAGGTCTTATGGTCGCGGGCGTCGCCGTAACGCCGCTGGTGACGGGGCTTGCTGGGCTGATGTCGCTGTGGGCGCTCATTGGGTTCGGTTTTTCGTTCACCCAGACCCCCATCGGGCGCATCCTGAACCGTTCGGCCCGCGAGGAGGACCGTCCTGCGGTCTTTGCCGCACAATTCGCCCTGTCCCATGCCGCGTGGCTTGTGACCTATCCGCTGGCAGGCTGGCTTGGGTCCGCGTTCAGCCTGTCGGTGGCGGCCCTCGGGTTGGCTCTGATCGGGGCCGTGGCGATGGTTGCTGTGGTCCGGCTTTGGCCCGCAGTCGACCCAGTGGAGTTGGACCACGACCACTCAGACCTTGCCTCCGATCATCCGCACCTGCGCGAATCTCATGACGGCGCACACCGACATCCCGTCATGATCGACCCACTACATCCGCACTGGCCCCGCCAGAAGGCCTGACCTGATCAGCCGCCAAGACCTCAGGCGGCGCGCGGTGCAAACAGGATGATCGCCGCCCCGATCAGGCAGACCGCGGCCCCGGTTACATCCCAGCCATCCGGGCGCTGCCCCTCGACCATCCAAAGCCAGACCAGGGACGCCGCGATGTAGACGCCGCCATAGGCCGCATAGGCCCGCCCGGCTGCATCGGCCGGGGCGAGAGTCAGCAGCCAGGCAAAGGCCGCAAGCGAGGCAAGACCCGGCGCAAGCCACAGCGCCGAGGCCCCAAGCCGCATCCAGGCCCAGACCGCAAAGCACCCGGTGATTTCCGCTAATGCCGCTGCGCCGTAGATCGCCACTATCGGGACTGAATTCATGGTGGAGGCAGTCATGCCAGCGCCTGTTGGTCGGCACTATGGTCGTGCGCGCAAAGCGAATGATCGCCCAGCACTTCGATCACATGACATTCGGCAATGCGGCCTCCGGCGCATTGCGTAACCATCCGCTCCAACTCTGCCTTGAGTGCCACGAGCCGCGCGATGCGCGCCTCCACGGCCAAAAGCTGCGCCGATGCAATCGCATCGACCGCGGCACAGGATTGGTCGGGCCTGTCCGACAGACTGAGCAGATCGCGGATGGCCTCAAGCGGAAAGCCCAGCTCGCGCGCGTGGCGGATGAAGGTCAGCCGCTCTTGCGCGCGGCGACCGTAAAGCCGCTGATTGCCCGCGCTGCGTTCGGCCTCGGGCAGCAGGCCGATCTCTTCGTAATAGCGGATGGTCGGCACTTTGACCCCGGCGGCATCGCTGAGTTTTCCGATGGTCAGCATGGTTTGTCCTTGCACCTCTAGTTACTAGAGAGATTACACAGGTGCCTGAACACATACAACCGGTGCTATGGCTCCGGCGGGAAAGGCTTGAAATGGCGCAGAAATCAGACGCCGAATCGCAGGAATGGACCGTCTCGGGAATGGATTGTGCATCCTGTGCCGTCAAGATCAGGACGGCGGTGGAGCGGTTTCCAGGGGTCAGCGACGTGAACGTAGCGGTCATGGCTGAGAAGTTGACGCTGAAGCTCGAGCCGGGCACCACGCCGCGCGACAAGATCGAGGCGGCAGTGATGAAGCTGGGCTTTGGCATCGGGGCCAAGAAGGCCAAAAAGGTCAAGGCCTTCGTGATGCCCGGTGCGCTGGAAGCCAGGAAAGACGATGACCACGATGGACCGGATCACGCCGACCATGCCGCACAGGACCACGGCACTTCGTCCGACACGAAGGCCAAGGCCACCGCCGCCCCTGTCGATAGCGAGGATGGTCATGGCTCTCCCGGCCACGTCCACAACGACCCCGCCGACCGGGGCAAGCGCTGGTATGAAACCGGCAAGGGCCGCCTTGTCATCGGCACGGGTCTGCTCTTGGCTGCGGCCTGGGCGGTCAAGCTGCTGGCGTCCGAAGATATCGCAAACTGGGCATTCATCGCGGATTGCCTGATCGGCGTGGCCCCGGTCGCGCGGCGGGCGTTCTCGGCCCTTCAGGCGGGTATGCCGTTCACCATCGAGATGCTGATGACCATTGCCGCCATCGGTGCTCTGTTCATCGGAGCGGCTGAGGAGGCGGCGCTGGTCGTGTTCCTGTTCGCCGTGGGCGAGGTGCTGGAAGGCGTGGCCGCCAACAAGGCCCGCGACGGTATCCGGGCTCTGGCGAACCTGATCCCTAAGACCGCACTGGTCGAGGAGAACGGTGCGACGCGCGAGGTGGCCGCCGACACGCTGGCCATCGGCCAGATGGTGCTGGTGCGCCCCGGCGACCGGGTTCCCGCGGATGGCGAGATCGTCGAGGGAACCTCGGGCGTCGATGACAGCCCGGTGACGGGTGAAAGCATGCCGGTGACCAAAGGCCCCGGCGATGCGGTCTTCGCAGGATCGATCAACACCGAGGCAGCACTTCGGGTGAAAGTGACCAAGGCCGCCGAAGACAACACCATCGCCCGCATCATCAAGCTGGTGGAAGAGGCCGAAACCTCGCGTGCGCCGACCGAACGGTTCATCGACAAGTTCAGCCGCATCTACATGCCTGCCATCGTCGGCGTGTCGCTGCTGGTGGTGCTGCTGCCGCCGCTGGCCTTTGGTCAGTCTTGGGACACGTGGATCTATCGCGGCCTGGCGCTGTTGCTGATCGGCTGCCCTTGCGCGCTGGTAATCTCTGTCCCCGCCTCCATCGCCTCGTCTTTGTCAGCAGGGGCCCGGCGCGGGCTCTTGATGAAGGGCGGCGCGGTGATCGAGGCGACCGCGAAGGTAACGAAGGTCGCCTTCGACAAGACCGGCACGCTGACCCATGGCCGCCCGGTTGTGACAGACCTGATCACCTTTGACGGCGCGACCGAGGCCGAACTGCTCGCCGTCGCCGCCGGGGTCGAGAACGGGTCAAGCCACCCCCTTGCCATCGCCATCCTGAACCGCGCGAAGGAGGCGGGCATCACCGCCCTGCCATCGCGCGAGGCCAAGCCGATCATCGGCAAGGGCGTCGAGGCCATTGTCGGCGACGCCAAGGCGTGGGTCGCCTCACCCCGCCATGCCACAGATGCGGGCGCGCTGGACGGGCTTGGCCTGCGGCGGGCGACGCAGTTGGAGGAGGAGGGCAAGACAGCGGTGGTGATCTACCGCGAGCGTCGTGGCCTTGGGATCATCGCCATGCGCGACGAGCCGCGCTCGGATGCGGTGAAAGCGGTGCAGCAGTTGAAGGCGCTTGGCGTGGGGTCAGTTATCCTGACCGGCGACAACGAACGCACGGCGGCGGCCATCGCGGGCGGCATGGGCATGGAGTTCCGCGCCGACATGATGCCAGAGGACAAGCTGAACTACATCAAGACGATGGCCGAGGGCGGCGGCGTTATGATGATCGGTGACGGCATCAACGACGCGCCCGCCCTGAAACAGGCAAGCGTCGGCGTGGCGATGGGGTCGGGCACCGATGTGGCGCTGGAAACGGCCGATGCCGCGATCCTGCGCGACAAGGTAACCGACGTGCCCGGGCTGATCCGGCTGAGCCGTGCCACCATGGCCAACATCCACCAGAACGTGACCATTGCGCTTGGGCTGAAGGCGGTGTTTCTGGTGACGACGGTGCTGGGCATGACCGGCCTCTGGATCGCCATTCTGGCCGATACCGGGGCGACGGTTCTGGTCACGCTGAACGCGATGCGCCTGCTGCGGTTTAACCCGGACAGTGAGGCGTAAGGCGATGATCTCCGGCTTCGGCTGGGCCGCGCTGGCCCTTCTCTTTGGCTATCTGGCGCTGTTCTTCTGGTGCAACGCCCTTGCGGCCCAAGCGGCGGGTCGGCCCGTCTGGCTGTTCGCGCGGGCCAAAGGGCGTGATCGGCTTGCCGCCGTCGGGTTCCGTGCGGCTTTTGCGCTTGCCTTCTTTGGGCCGCTTCTCTGGCTGGCCGTGCCGACACTCCACAAGGTCGATCCGTACTGGACCGAAGGGAATGCCCTCGCCTTGGGCCTGATCGGGATCTTCATCGCGGGCCTTGGTGCGATGGTCGCCTTTGCCGCGCAGATGTCGATGGGCTCCTCGTGGCGCGTCGGGGTAGCGGGCGGCGAGACTGGTGCTCTCGTCTCGGGCGGGCTCTACCGGTTCAGCCGCAATCCGACCTTTGTCGGGCAGGCTACCTTGCTGGCCGGAGTTGCCCTCGCGGTTCCATCCACCCCAACGATCCTTGCGCCAATCCTGTTTCTTTGGTCTGCAAGCGCACAGATCCGTTCGGAAGAAGCTGCCCTGCGCGCGGACCTCGGGCCGGAGTATGACCGCTACGCCGCCTCGGTCCCGCGCTGGATCGGCATCGGACGAAAGGCCGCGCCATGACGGGAACTGATCCCAAGGCCTTGTCTCGCGAAGACCTTCCTCTTGCGGCTGCGTTCCTGTTTGCGCTGGCGGCGACCCTTGGCGCGCTGTTCATCGGCGAAGTGCTGGGGCAGATGCCTTGCACGCTCTGCTGGTATCAGCGCATCGCGATGTTCCCGCTGGTGCCGGTCCTTGGCCTCGCCCTCTGGCGCGGCGACGGCATGGGTCGCGTCTATGGTCTGCCGCTGGCGCTGGCCGGGGTCGGGCTGGCCACCTGGCATTCCGGGCTTTACGCTGAAATCCTCCCCGCGCCGGTCGTGCCGTGCACGCAGGACGGGCCATCCTGCACCGGCGACGCCCAAATGATCTTCGGGTTGCCGATCCCAAATCTGTCGTTGATTGCCTTCGTCGCGATTCTGGCTTGTCTCATTCTTCCGAAAGGACACCGTACATGAACCGCCGCACGCTTCTGATCGGAGCTTCCGCCCTCGCGCTCGCCGCCTTCGGGGGCGCTGCGTTCGTCTTCAACCGTCGTCGCGAGGCCGAACTGGAGGCTGCGGCTGCCGACACACCTGCCGTGGATTCTTCTCTGTTGATCCGCAGCCATTCACCCAGCTTCGGCCCCGAGGATGCGCCGGTGACGCTGGTCGAGTTCTTCGACCCGTCTTGCGAAGCCTGTCGCGCGTTCCATCCGGTCGTGCAGGAAATCCGTCGCCAGTTTCCCACGCAGGTGCGCATCATCCCGCGCTATACCGTGTTCCACGGGGGGGCCGACGAGGCGGTGCGGATTCAGGAAACGGCGCGGATGCAGGACAAGTTCGCACCGGTTCTGGATGCCCTGCTGGAGCAACAGCCCGGTTGGGCCGTGCATGGCGCCCCGCAGATGGACGTCGCCTGGGAGATTGCGGGTTCTGCCGGTCTTGATCTCGACAAGGCCGAGACCGACCGGCTTTTTCCCGGCATCAGCGGCGTTCTCAATCAGGACATGGCCGATGTCGAAGCCCTAGGCATCCGCCAGACACCGACCTTCTTCCTGAACGGCAGGCGGCTGGATAACTTCAGCGCCGAGAGCCTGATCGCTGATGTACGCTTTGCCGTGGAAAACTCTTAGGCGCGGATCAGTCGCGATCGGCAAACGCCGCAAACAGGGCCAGCGTCCGTTCGCTGACATGGTGCTCGATTCCTTCGGCATCGCGCTCGGCCGTCTCGGCATCGAGACCCATACGGACTAGGAATCGCAGAACGATCTCGTGGCGGCGACGGCATTCCCCAGCGAGCGTACGGCCCTCTTCGGTCAGAAACACCGAGCGGTATTTTGCGCGGGTGATTAGGCCATCCCGCGCCAGCCGGTCGAGCGTCTTGGCAACTGTGGGAGCCGTAACGCCCAGCCGTGTCGCGATATCCACCGGGCGCGCTTCGCCGTGGCTGTGGATCAGGTCTGCGATCAACTCGACATAGTCTTCCGCCAGTTCGCTGCGTCGCGCGTCGCGCACGCCTTGAAACGCCTCCACCCTCGCGTCGGCGGGTCGGGGCGCTGGTTCGGCGGGAGCAAATTCCAAAGGGTCACGCTGTGTCATCGGCGCAGTCTGGCACGAGACGGATTGACAGGTAAAGGCGCATCGTGAAATGTTAGCACTGTGTAACTTTTCGCGCCAAGACTTCGCGCGTCTGCTTGCATAGAAAGCCGCGCCCCATGCCTGACGACGACAACCAACCGGTGAACTCTGGCCGCCGCGCTTTGCTGGTCGGCGGGCTGGTCGCGGCGGGAGGTGCTGCGGTGCTTGCCAAAGGGGCCTTGTCGCAAACCGCCCCCGCCGAGGGTGCGATGGCGGGCCATGACATGTCCGCGATGCCAGCCGGTGCAAATGCCTATGCCGTGCCGATGGACGGCATGGCGCATGGCGACATGATGACGGTCGGGCGGGTCGATCATGCCCGCAACGGCTTTGACCCGACACCGATGCTGACCGACTGGTACAACGGCACCACCGAGGTCATGGCCGACGGTCGCACCCTGCGCACCTTCGAGGTCGACGCCATCGATAAGGAGATCGAGATTGCGCCAGGCATCATGTTCCCAGCGTGGACATTCAATGGCCGCGTCCCCGGACCGGCGCTGCGCGCCAAAGAAGGTGAGCGACTGCGCATCGTGTTTCGCAATTACGGCTCGCACCCGCATTCGATGCACTTCCACGGCATCCATTCTGCACGGATGGACGGGGTTCCCGGGGCCGGGCTGATCGGGCCCGGCGAGGAATTCGTCTACGAGTTCGACGCAAAGCCGTTCGGCTGTCACCTCTATCACTGCCACGCCTTGCCGCTGAAGCGACACATGCACAAGGGCATGTATGGCATGTTCGTCATCGACCCCGACCCGGCCCGACACCCCGAGAATGCGGCCGTCGCGGCTTCGCGCCTGCTCGGCACGCCCGAGAATGCCGAATGGCAGGAACTGATGATGGTGATGAACGCCTTCGATACCAACTTCGACGGCGGCAACGAGGTGTATGCCGCCAACACCGTCGGCCACGCCTACATGAACGTGCCCATCGTCATCGACAAGACGCGTCCCGTGCGGGTCTATCTGGTGAATGTGACCGAGTTCGATCCGATCAACTCTTTCCACCTTCATGCAAATTTCTTCGACTACTTCGACACCGGAACCACGCTGACGCCAACTTTACTAACGGTGGACCTGATCACCCAATGCCAGGCGCAGCGCGGAATTCTGGAGTTCAGCTTCGCCGAACACGAGGACGGGATGTACATGTTCCACCCGCACCAATCCGAGTTTACCGAACTTGGCTGGGTCGGCATGTTCGACGTGCGGGGGCCGGGCGCATGAGCGATCAGTCCACTCCCGCCCTCTCGCCTGCCATTCGCTTTCTGCTGGTGCTGGTGCCATTGGCACTGATGCTGACATCCTTCGTCTGGATCGCCTCGCTGGACCCGCTGCGCGGTTTCAACAACTCCGCCCCGCCGGTCGAAGCACTGACCGTCGAGCGCACCATCCTGGACGAGACCGGCATCCAGATGCTGGTCCGCGCAGGCGGGTCCGAGCCGATGGTGATCGCGCAAGTCGCCGTCGATGATGCCTTCTGGACCTTTGCGCAGGATCCGGCCGGGCCGATTGCGCGCGGCGATACGGCATGGATCCGCATCCCCTATCCGTGGGTTCTGGGCGAGGCGCATCTGGTCAACATGCTGTCGAACACCGGAACCGGGTTCGAGCACGAGATTGCCGTCGCCCTGCCGTCGCCAAAGGCCACCGGCGGCCAGTTGCGGCAACAGGCCATTGTCGGAGCCATCGTCGGGCTGCTGCCCGTGGCGCTTGGTCTCATGTTCTTCCCGGCCATGCGCGGTGTCGGACGGTCGGGGATGAACTTCCTTCTCGCGCTGACAGTGGGGCTGCTTGTCTTTCTGCTGATCGACATGACGGGCGAGGCGCTGGAAATGGCTTCGGACTCCGCCGCGCTGTTCCAGGGCTCGGCGATGGTCTGGCTTGCGGCTCTGGCGAGCTTCCTGCTGCTCATGGCCATCGGCCGTTGGCGAGGCACGCCTTCCGGCATCGCACTGGCGTTCTACATCGCGCTTGGCATCGGGCTGCACAATTTCGGCGAAGGGCTGGCCATCGGTGCATCCTTTGCCGCCGGATCGGCGGGGCTTGGCACATTCCTCGTGCTCGGGTTCGCGCTGCACAACGTCACCGAAGGCATCGGTATCGCTGCGCCCATGTTGAAGGCAAGACCACCGCTCTGGACCTTTCCGGCGCTGACTTTGCTGGCGGGAGGCCCGGCCATACTCGGACTCTGGACGGGCAGCTTGGCTTACGCACCGCAATGGACGGCGCTTGCGCTCGCCATCGGGGCCGGAGCGATCCTGCAGGTGATCGTCGAGGTAACTTCCTACATCATGCGCCAGAACCCGGACCGGCAAGCGGCCCTGTTCTCGCCGGCCGTGGTGACGGGTTTTCTGGGTGGCATCGCGTTCATGTATGTAACGGCGGCCATCATCAAGATCTGACAGTGGATGGCTGATGTTGCCGGTCGTCAGCGACGTCTGCTGCGCCGCAGACGCGCATTCCGCTCATATGCCCGTGATCCGGCGCAATCAGACTTGCACCTCAAGCCACTGGAGCATTTACGAAGTTTCAAACAATAAGGCTGTGGGATTCGATGCGACTGACGATGGTTCAAAAGCTGCTGTGGGCTGCTGCGGGATTGGCCCTGGTGGCGTGGCTCGTGTGGATCGTGCCGCAGGCATTTGACGGATCTGATTCATCCACCACCGATGCCACCGCCTTTCGCCCAGAGTTTGCGCTTGCCGATGCGGGAGGCCAGATCAGGACCAACACCGACTTCGGGGGCAAGTTTCTTCTGGTGTTCTTCGGCTTCACCAATTGTCCCGATGTCTGCCCTACCACGCTGTCTGAAGTTGCCAGCGTGATGGAGAGGCTTGGCCCTGATGCGGCAGGGGTGCAGCCCCTGTTCATCTCAGTCGATCCCGAGCGGGACCGCCAACTGGGTCTTGCAGAATTCACGGCAGCCTTCCATCCGTCGATCATCGGCCTCGCCGGGGACGACGCCTCGACCCGCGCAGCGGCCGACAGCTTCAAGATTTTCTTTGCCCGTGAGAGCGACGCGGCCGCCCCGGACGGCTACACCATGTCGCACAGCCCGGCTCTCTATCTGGTCGGACCGTGTGGTGATTGGCTGCGCCAGTTCAGCTATGGAACCTCTGCCGATGAAATACTTGCCGACCTTCAATCCCGATTGTGAGCGCCCGATGAAATACCTGTTGATTCCTTTCTTCGCACTGATGGCAGCCACGCCCACGCTGGCCTGCGAGGTGGTTCGCATTGGCGATATCGAAGTGGAACAAGCTTGGTCGCGCGCCACCATCGGGGCCGATAGGCCAGGGGTTGTCTATCTGACCATCCGCAACACCGGCAGCACCGACGATGCCTTGACCGGCCTCGCCACCCCGGTTGCGGGAATGCCGATGCTGCATGAAACCGTCATCACCGAGGGGATCGCCTCGATGCCGCATGCGATGACGGTGCCCGTGCCCGCCGGACAGACGGTTGCTTTGGAACCCGGCGGGTTTCACGGGATGCTGATGGGGCTGACCAGCACTTTGGAAAAGGGCGCGAGCTTTCCCTTGACGTTGACGTTTCAGAAGGCCGGAGCGGTCACTGTCGATGTAGAGGTTCTGGCCCTTGGTGCCACGGGTCCGGAATGCGGACACTGACCCGTCGCACGATTATGACCGGTGCGGCGTTTGGCGCAGGGGCAGTGGGCTTCATGTTGGCGCTGGGCTGGTGGCGGACCGGCGCGCCGCCGCCGCCTGGCCTAGATCTGTTGCCGATCCCGATCCCGGACATGTCGTTCAACCTGACAGATCATCGCGGCCAGCCCTTCGTGCCTGCAGATTGGCTGGGGCGTCCGACGATAGTGTTCTTCGGTTTCACCTTCTGCCCTGATGTTTGCCCGACCACGCTGTCCGACATCTCGGACAGGCTGGCTGACCTTGGTCCTGAGGCTGACCGGCTGAACGTGGCCCTGATTTCCGTGGACCCTGAACGTGATACGCCCACCGCTCTGGCCGACTATCTGTCCAACTTCGACGCGCGCATCACCGGGCTGACCGGACAACTTCCCGAAGTCAAAAAGGCCGTTGCCGGTTTTCGGGCCATGTTCGAAAAGCTGCCGCGCGATGGCGACTACACAATGAACCACACGGCGGGGGTATTCCTGTTCCATGCCGATGGCCGCTTTGCCTCGATCATCGACTTCCACGAAGATCGCCGTTTCGCCATTCCGAAAATTCGTCGTATCCTGACCTGACTGACAAGGAGAGCCCGCATGTTGATGATGAACCGCCGATTCCTGCTCCTATCCATCGCATCGCTCGGACTGGTCGCAGCCCTTCCGCTGCGCGCCGAAGGCCTGCAGCCGATTCATGTCGCCAAGGGCACGGGCTGCGAATGTTGCACGGCTTGGGTGGAGCACCTGCGCGCCGAAGGGTTCACCGTCACCGAGGAAGAACTCTACGGGATGCTGCTGATCAATTACAAACTCGACAACGGCATCCCGCAAGGCATGACGTCCTGCCACACCGGCAAGGTCGAGGGCTACATGATCGAAGGCCATGTGCCCGCCGCAGATATCCGCCGTCTTCTGCAAGATCGCCCCGACGCCATCGGCCTTGTAGTGCCCGGCATGCCCTACGGCTCGCCCGGTATGGGGGATGAAAGCGCGCGGGATGCCTATGACGTCTTCCTGATCGCCCGCGACGGGACGACCACGGTGTTCACCTCTTATCCGGCGGCCTGAACGGCGCACAGGCGGCCAGCGACGGTGGCAATCAGGGCAAGGGCGTGCGTTGCACCATCCGCCTCGCCCTTTTCGAAATCGCCCTCAATCTGGCCCATCTGGTTGGTGACATGGGCAAAACACACCACATCCCGCCCCCGCGCGGCGGCAAAGGCATAGAGTGCCGCCGCCTCCATCTCGACCGCCAGCAGGCCGCGCTGTGTCATCGCGTCAATCGCCGCTGCGGTCTCGCGGAACGGTGCATCGGTGGTCCAGGTCGCCCCCTGTAAGACTGGCTCTCCAAAACCCACAAAGGCGCCGGACAACGTTTGCAGCAGATGCGCGGGGGCTGCGCTGAAATCGGCGGGCGGCATGTAGTGATAACTGGTGCCCTCATCCCGCAAAG
>JANNRR010000122.1:0-14140 GCA_031401675.1 Paracoccaceae bacterium | reverse complement strand
CGAAAGCTGGCTGAACGACACCGCCACCAACGAGACGCGGGGGCAGACGCTGTCGCTCTACATGATCGTGCAGATGGTGGGAATCATTGCATCGCAAGCCCTGATGACAGTGGGCGAACCCGGCGGCTTTCTGCTGTTTGTTATCCCGTCGGTGCTGGTGTCGCTGTCCTTCACCCCGATCCTGCTGTCGGAAGCACCGGCCCCGACGTTCTCGGCGATCAAATCCCTCAGCTTGCGCCGCCTGTTCCGGGTGTCGCCCTTGGGTTGTGTCGGAATGTTTCTGATCGGCGGGGTGTTTTCGGCCCTGTTCGGGATGGCCGCAGTCTGGGGAACGCTGGTCGGAATGACGGTCGGACAGATATCGCTGTTTGTTGCGGTCATCTATCTGGGGGGCTTGCTGTTTCAGTACCCGATCGGCTGGCTTTCCGACCGGATGGACCGTCGCCGCCTGATCTCGATCCTGGCGCTGGTCGGCGCGGTGGCGACGGTGGGTGGCGTCTTGCAGCCGGGCTTTGCGGTAACATTGGTGCTGGCCAGCGTGGCGGGCGGCATAACAAATCCGCTGTATTCACTGCTGATTGCCCACACAAACGATTTTCTGGACAACAAGGAAATGGCGGCGGCGTCCGGCGGGATGATCTTCATCAACGGGCTGGGGGCCATTGCCGGACCGCTGATTGTCGGATGGGTGATGGGGCGGATCGGGCCCGGCGGCTATTTTCTGTTCATTGCCCTGTTGATGTTGCTGTTGGCAGGTTATGCCGCCTATCGGATGACCCGGCGCAAGGCACCCGTGCTGCCAGGCGCGGGCAAGTACACATCGCTGGTTCCAACGGCGTCGGCCGTGGCACTGGAGGCGGTGATGGACAAGAAAAAGGCAAACGCTGCATGATTTCCAGTGACGGGCAGGCCGAACCTGCTGGCGGGTTGGTGAGGGAGGGGCTGATGAAAACGGCAAGCGACGTTCTGACCTTCTGGCTGGAGGAACTGACAGAGAAGGATTGGTATGCCGGGGGCGAGGCGCTGGATGCCACGATCCGGGCGCGCTTTGCGGCAACCTGGGCAGCGGCGCGCGACGGAGCGCTGACCGACTGGCTGGCTGATCCTCAAGGCGCACTGGCTTATCTGATCGTGACCGACCAGTTATCGCGAAACATGCACCGGGGCACGGCGAATGCCTTTGCCACCGACACTCTGGCCCATGCCGCAGCCAACCGGTCTGTACACCTTGGCTGGGACAGGCACTTCGCGGGACCCGAGCAGCAATTCTTTTACCTGCCGTTCATGCATAGCGAAACGTTGGTTGATCAGAGCCGCTCGGTCGGGTTTTTCACAATGCGCCATGTCGATGGGGGCGGGGACAACCTGCTGCACGCCCGGGCGCACCGCGAGGTGATCCGCAAGTTCGGCCGTTTTCCGACCCGCAATGCCGCCTTGGGGCGAACCAATACGGCGGCCGAAGCGGCCTACCTTGTCGGCGGCGGTTACGGCGCGGTGGTAAAGGCGCTTCAGGGGTAAGCCATGCGCCAGATGCATGGCGGGTTGCAGGACGGCTGATTGTGCGATGCTGCGAAATGGTTTAACGCCAAACCAGTTCAATGCGGGAGGGTGCGATGGCAGCGAAAAGCTTTGATCTGGTGGTGATCGGTGCTGGGCCAGGCGGCTATGTGGCAGCAATCCGGGCGGCACAGCTTGGCCTGAACGTAGCCATCGTCGAGCGCGAGCTTCTGGGCGGCATCTGCCTGAACTGGGGGTGCATCCCGACCAAGGCGATGCTGCGGTCCGCCGAAGTGTTTCACCTGATGCACCGCGCCAAGGAGTTCGGGCTGAAAGCCGAAGGGATCGGCTATGACCTTGACGCCGTGGTGGCCCGCAGCCGCGCCGTTGCCAAGCAACTGTCCGGCGGCATCGGCCATCTGATGAAAAAGAACAAGATCACCGTGTTCATGGGTGAGGCGACGCTGCCCGCCAAAGCCCTGGTGTCGGTCAAGACCGACAAGGGCAGCGAAGAGCTGACGGCCAAGGCCATCGTGCTGGCCACCGGCGCTCGGGCCCGGACGCTTCCGGGGCTGGAAGCCGACGGTGATCTGGTCTGGACCTACAGGCACGCGCTGGTGCCGAAACGGATGCCAAAACGGTTGCTGGTGATCGGCTCTGGTGCCATCGGCATAGAGTTTGCCAGTTTTTACAACACGCTCGGCGCCGACACGACGGTGGTGGAAGTCATGGACCGCATCCTGCCGGTAGAGGATGCCGAGATTGCGGCCTTTGCCAGAAAAAGCTTCGTGAAGCAGGGCATGAAGATTCTGGAAAAGGCCAGCGTGAAGCAACTGGACCGCTCGCCAGGCAAGATCGTCGCTCATATCGAGATCGGCGGCAAGGTCGAGACGCAGGACTTCGATACCGTGATTTCCGCCGTTGGCATCGTCGGCAATGTCGAAGGGCTTGGCCTGGAAGCTCTGGGTGTAAAATTGGACCGCAGCCATGTGGTGACCGATGAATTCTGTCGCACCGGCGTGCCGGGGCTTTATGCCATCGGCGACATTGCCGGCGCGCCGTGGCTGGCGCACAAGGCCAGCCACGAAGGCGTAATGGTGGCCGAACTGATCGCGGGCGGGCATCCGCACCCGATCAAGCCGAATTCCATTGCAGGCTGCACCTATTGCCAGCCGCAGATCGCCTCGGTGGGGCTGACCGAAGCAAAGGCGAAAGAGGTCGGGCATCAGGTCAAGGTCGGCCGCTTCCCGTTCATCGGCAACGGCAAGGCCATCGCCCTGGGCGAGACCGAGGGCATGATCAAGACCGTGTTTGATGCCAAGACCGGCGAGCTCTTGGGGGCGCACATGGTCGGGGCCGAAGTTACAGAACTGATCCAAGGCTACATCATCGGCCGCCAGTTGGAGACCACGGAAGAAGACCTGATGAACACGGTGTTCCCGCATCCGACGCTGAGCGAGATGATGCACGAAGCCGTGCTGGATGCCTATGGCAGGGCCCTGCATTTCTAGGGGGAGGCATGTCCAGCCTGAACCGGATCGTGATGCAGAAGACCAGCCGGGCATGGCTGAAGGCGTTGCAGCCGGACCGGCTTGACGCCGCAGAAATCTCCGGTGCCTGGGGACAGGGGCAGGGCTTCCGCAGCCACCGCTCCTTCTATTTTCCCGACTATGACCCGTGCGAAGCGACCTTTGTCGACGAGGCGGGCAAGCCATTGCGGTTCGATATCATTCTGGCCAATCAGGTCTGGGAACATCTGGACAGGCCCTATGCTGCGACCCGCAATGTCTTCAAGATGTTGCGCCGGGGCGGGTACTTCTGGATCGCCACGCCGTTTTACATGCCTTATCATGCGGTTCCGGTGGATTGTTCGCGTTGGACTTCGCGCGGGCTCACCAATCTGCTGATCGAGGCCGGATTCGCGCCGGAGACGATACGCGCCGAACAATGGGGCAACCGGGCTGCCGCCTTGCGCAACCTGGAGCAACCGTGGCCGCCGGAATACCGACCCGAATCCGATGATCTGACCAACGATCCAGCTTTTCCGCTGGTGTCCTGGGCGCTCGGGCAAAAAACCTAGCGCGGCGGCACCGACCGCTGCTCATTGCTGGTAGACCATTCCACTCTGCCCTCGGCGCTTGCGGTGAATGACTGCGGAACGTACGGACGACCGCCACGTCATCCCGCTGTCCCACTTCCGTTCCATGGGCTGCCTGTCGCCGGCCGGTGGCTGCCGCGAGGATGGGGTGGCCTGTGAAAGCCATGGCCGCCGCCGGCTGCAACAGCTACACCGCCTGCATGACTCGCGCGCAGCAGATGACGGTGATCCTTGTGCTTGCGCTCTGGGCAGCGGGGCTTGGAGCTGCGGCGCAGTTTGCCAAGATCTCGGTGACGTTCGACCTGCTGACCGCGCTTTATCCCGGGGCCGGTCCGGGCATCGGCTTCATGGTGTCGCTGGTCGGTTTGGTCGGGCTGGTGTTCGGAACCACCGCCGGGCTGCTGGTGCAGCGCCTTGGCTACCGCCGGGTTCTGGTCGGCGCGATGCTGCTTGGGGCCGCAATGTCGGGGTTTCAGGCGACGCTGCCGGGGTTCTGGCCGATGATGGCCAGCCGGGCAGTCGAGGGCGCATCGCATCTGGCGATTGTTGTGATCGGGCCGACGCTGATCGCACAAGTGACTGCAGTCCGCTATCAGTCGCTGGCCATGACGCTTTGGGCGAGTTTCTTCGGCGTCTCGTTTGCGGTGACGGCGTGGCTGGGATTGCCGCTGGCGCAGTCGCATGGGCCGCAGGCGTTGTTCCTGGCCCATGCCGCGTTCATGGGACTGGTCGCGGTGATCCTGCATTGGTTGCTGCCGCGTGACACCGAACCGGAAACCCGGTCACCATTGTCCCTGCCGGTGCTGATCCGGCAGCATGGCGAGATCTATGCTTCGGCTTCGGTGGCGGCCCCGGCATTGGGGTTCGTGTTCTATACCCTGATGTATGTGGCCATCCTTACCCTGTTGCCGCCGATGCTGCCGGCAGAGTTGCGCGGGCTGGTGGCGACCGGGATGCCGCTGGTCAGCATCGCGGTGTCGCTGACGCTCGGCGTTCAGTTGCTGCGGCTGATGTCAGCGGTCCGGCTGGTGCAGGTCGGCCTGGGGCTTGCGGCCCTGTTCACCGGGCTGCTTTGGGCGCTGTGGGGTACGGACAGCGTGGTTGCAGCCGGTTTTCTGCTCGCAGGTGCATTGGGGCTGATACAGGGCGCGTCGTTTTCCGCAATCCCGCAATTGAACGCCGGGGCAGACGCGCGGGCCCGTGCGGCGGGTGCGGTGGCGCAACTTGGCAACCTTGGCACCACCACCGGCACCCCGCTGCTGGCGGCCCTTGTCCTGGCGTACGGCATCAGCGGCGTGGTGGTCTTTGCGCTGCCACTTTGCATAATGGGAATCGCAGTGCATGGCTGGCTGGCGACGCGGCGGGCAAAGCAGACTTAACTTGTGGATATTCCCGTTTTGTTCCAAAATATGGGTGGAGACTCGGGGGTGAGTCTCTACATGATGGTTGTTGTTCGATGGGTGGGTCATGGCTGAGCTGAAGACAATTTCGGTACGGGGTGCGCGCGAGCACAACCTCAAGAATGTCGATGTCGATATCCCGCGCGATCAGCTGGTGGTGATCACCGGCCTGTCGGGCTCGGGCAAATCCTCGCTGGCGTTCGATACGATCTATGCTGAAGGGCAGCGGCGCTATGTGGAATCGCTGTCGGCCTATGCCCGGCAGTTTCTGGACATGATGCAGAAGCCGGATGTGGATCACATCTCGGGCCTGTCGCCGGCAATCTCGATCGAACAAAAGACCACGTCGAAGAACCCGCGCTCGACGGTGGGTACGGTGACCGAGATTTACGACTACATGCGGCTTCTGTTTGCTCGCGCCGGTACCCCGTTCAGCCCGACGACCGGCCTGCCGATCGAGGCGCAGCAGGTGCAGGATATGGTGGACCGGGTGATGGCGATGGCCGACGGCACCCGGGCCTATCTGCTGGCACCGATCATCCGTGACCGCAAAGGCGAATACAAAAAGGAATTTCTGGAACTGCGCAAGCAGGGCTTTCAGCGGGTGAAAGTCAATGGCGCGTTCCACGAACTGGACGACCCGCCGGTGCTGGACAAGAAGCTGCGCCACGATATCGACGTTGTAGTCGACCGTATCGTGGTGCGCGAAGGCTTGCAGACCCGGCTGGCCGATTCGTTCCGCACCGCGCTTGATCTGGCCGACGGCATCGCCGTTCTGGAAACCGCACCGGGCGAGGGCGAATCGCAACGCATCACCTTTTCCGAGAAGTTCGCCTGCCCGGTTTCAGGCTTTACCATCCCGGAAATCGAGCCGCGCCTTTTCAGCTTCAACGCGCCGTTCGGGGCCTGCCCGGTGTGCGACGGGCTGGGGATGGAGTTGTTTTTCGACGAGCGGCTGATGGTGCCGGACGCGGCGCTGACGCTTGCCAACGGTGCCATCGCGCCGTGGCGCAAAGGCAAAAGCCCGTATTTCCTGCAAACCATCGATGCACTGGCAAAACATTACGAATTCGACAAGCGCAAGCCGTGGAAGGACCTGCCGGAACAGGTGCAACAGGTGTTGCTGCATGGCTCGGGCACAGACGAGATTGCCTTTCGTTATGACGAGGGCGGCCGGGTCTACAACGTCAGCCGGGTGTTCGAAGGCATCGTGCCGAACATGGAACGGCGCTACCGCGAGACCGATTCCGCCTGGATTCGCGAGGAATTCGAACAGTATCAGAACAATCGCCCCTGCGGCACCTGCGGCGGCTTCCGGCTGCGACCCGAAGCGCTGGCGGTCAAGATCGCCGGACTGCATGTCGGCCAGGTGGTGCAGATGTCGATCGCCGAGGCGCTGGCCTGGGTCGAAGGGGTGCCGGCGACGCTGAGCAACCAGAAGAATGAAATAGCCAAGGCGATCCTCAAGGAAATTCGCGAACGGCTGGGGTTTCTGGTCAATGTCGGACTGAATTATCTGACGATGGCCCGCAATGCCGGCACTCTGTCGGGTGGCGAAAGCCAGCGGATTCGTTTGGCCAGCCAGATCGGATCGGGGCTGACCGGCGTGCTTTATGTGCTCGACGAGCCTTCGATCGGGCTGCATCAGCGCGACAACGACCGGCTGTTGACCACGCTGAAAAACCTGCGCGATCAAGGCAATAGCGTGATCGTGGTCGAGCATGACGAAGAGGCGATCCGCGAAGCCGACTATGTGTTCGACATGGGTCCGGGGGCCGGGGTGCATGGCGGGCGGATCGTGGCCGAAGGCACGCCGGAGCAGATCGCCGCCGACCCGGCCAGTCTGACTGGGCAGTATCTGAGCGGCGCGCGGTCGATCCGGGTGCCGAAAGCGCGGCGCAGGGGCAACGGCAAGAAACTGGTGGTGGTAAAGGCGACCGGCAACAACCTGCGCGACGTCACTGTCGAGTTTCCGTTGGGGCAGTTCATCTGTGTGACCGGGGTTTCCGGGGGTGGCAAATCGACATTGACCATCGAGACCCTGTTCAAGACCGCCTCGATCCGGCTGAACGGGGCGAAACAGACCCCGGCCCCGTGCGAAACCATCCGCGGGCTGGAGTTGCTGGACAAGGTCATCGACATTGATCAGCGCCCGATCGGGCGGACGCCGCGGTCCAATCCGGCGACCTATACCGGGGCCTTCACGCCGATCCGCGACTGGTTTGCGGGGCTTCCGGAAGCGAAAGCAAGGGGTTACAAACCCGGTCGCTTCTCGTTCAACGTCAAGGGCGGGCGCTGTGAAGCCTGTCAGGGCGACGGCTTGCTGAAGATCGAGATGAACTTCCTGCCCGACGTCTATGTGACCTGCGAGACCTGCAAGGGTAAGCGCTACAACCGGGAGACTCTTGAAGTTCGCTTCAAGGACAACAGCATAGCCGATGTTCTTGATATGACGGTTGAAGAAGCGCAGACGCTGTTTCAGGCAGTGCCGTCAATCCGGGAAAAGATGGACGCGCTGGTGCAGGTCGGGCTTGGCTACATCAAGGTCGGCCAGTCGGCCACGACACTGTCTGGCGGTGAGGCGCAGCGGGTGAAGCTGAGCAAGGAGCTTTCGCGCAGAGCGACCGGCAAGACATTGTATATACTGGACGAACCGACCACGGGTCTGCACTTCGAGGATGTGAAGAAGCTGCTGGATGTGCTGCACGAACTGGTTGACCAGGGCAACTCGATGATCGTGATCGAGCACAATCTGGATGTGGTCAAGACCGCCGACTGGATCATCGACATCGGCCCCGAGGGAGGGGACGGTGGCGGCGAGATCGTGGCGGTGGGCACGCCAGAACAGGTGGCAGAGGTGGCGGCCAGCCACACCGGCCGTTATCTGAAACAGATGCTGAAGGCGCGGCGGGTGGCGGCGGAATAGCGCGCCCGCCGCAGGTGGGTTTCATGCAGGTTTCATGCAGGTTTCATGCATATGAATGGTCATGGCAGGGAACGCGCCCTGGCTGGTCACTCCGGCGGGCAAAGTCTCAGCTTTTGACCGCGCAGGTCGAGATGCCGAGTGCCGGTCTGGGCGATGCCCGTCCTGTTCTTTTCGCCCGATCTGGGAATGCTGTTCTATCTTGCCAGCCCTCGGATCGGGGCCTTGGTCTACAACATGCTGCACCTTTATGGCCCGGGCCTGTTGCTGGCGGTTCTGGGCATGGCCGTGCTGGGCAACCTAGGGCTTGTGGTGCTGGGGTTGCTGTGGGTTGGCCATGTCGGCTTCGACCGGATGCTCGGCTATGGGCTGAAGGGCGTCAGCGGCTTTGCCGACACCCATCTAGGCCGGATCGGGCGGGGTTAGTGCGGCGGTCCGACAGACGCCGTCCCTGGGTGGTCAGGCTTGCTTCATCGGGCAGGTGTTGAACCCCAGCAGCGCATAGACCGGGCAGGTGCCGACGATCCCGGTCAAGAGCGGCACCACCCCGATCAGCTTGGCATAGTGCCAGAAGCCCGTGCCCTGATCCATGAAGAACCAGGCCAACAGCCCCAGCCCCACGATGATGCGCAGCGCCCGGTCCAAGGTGCCTTCGTTGGTTTTGAACATGATGGTCCCCTTTTGTCTGCCTCGGGAGGATCCCTTGAGGCTATGCCGGGAAATTAGCCGCGAATCGGCACAGGGTCTGTGATTTGGTCACACATAGCCCGAAGAAATCCGTTTCAGTGCAGATTCGTCCAGGATTTCCACATGGCCGCGTTCGGTTCTCGTCAGCCCTTGCAGGCCGAACTGGTGCAAATGGCGCGAAACCACCTCGCGCTCCGAACCTATACGGGCGGCAAGGTCGGCCTGGGTGGCATGGACGCGGCCTTGATCGGCCAGGGCAAGCAGAAGGTTGGCCAGCCGCACCTCGATCCGTTCAAAGGCCACCTGTTCCAGCACATGGGTCAAATCGGTCATCCGCCGCCCGAAGGCTTGCAGCACATAGGCGCGAAAACCTCGATCTTCGTCCATCAGGCGCAGAAAGGCGGTCTTGGCGATCAGCACCGCCTCGGTCGACTGGGTGGTGATGGCCGCACCGGTATAGGGTTCATCCCCCAGCAGGCCGAGTGTGGTTTGCACGCAGCTTTGCCCCGCCTCGACGGCATAGAGCAGAATCTCGCGCCCCGACTGCGCGGTCAGCCGCACCTCGATCCGGCCTTGCAGCACGATGACGAAAGCCTGCGCATGGTCGCCCGCGTGAAACAGTGTGATACCGACGGGCAGGGTGTGGCGGGGCAATGCCGCCAGCAGATGGCGGGTGGCATCGGAAGCGGGCAGGCTGTCTGTCCAGGTCATGGGAAGAGGATGCGGGGACTGGCGCGGCGGGGCAATGGGAAAGGCCGCCCGGTGCGGGGCAGCCTTTGGGTTGTACAAGCAATCTGGTTTCAGTCCATTTGCTTGAAGTTCAGCGACGCGCCTTCCTTGATCCCTGACGGCCAGCGCGCGGTGATGGTCTTGGTGCGGGTGTAAAACCGGAACGAGTCCGGCCCGTGCTGGTTCAGATCGCCAAACCCCGATTTCTTCCAGCCGCCGAAGGTGTGATAGGCCAGTGGCACCGGGATCGGCACGTTGATGCCGATCATGCCGACATTCACCCGGTTGGCGAAATCGCGGGCGGTATCGCCGTCGCGGGTATAGATCGCGGTGCCGTTGCCGTACTCGTTGTCCATCGCATAAGCCAGCGCCTGTTCGTAGGTCGCGGCGCGGACCGTGGCCAGGACCGGGCCAAAGATCTCCTGGCGGTAGATGTCCATGTCGGTGGTGACATGGTCGAACAGATGTGGGCCGACAAAAAAGCCGTTCTCGTAGCCCTGCAGTTTGAAGGTGCGGCCATCGACCACCAGCTTTGCGCCCTGCGCAATCCCGGACTCGATCAACCCCAGAATGCGATGCTTAGCCGCCGCCGTAACCACCGGGCCGTAATCCACATCGTTGCCGGCGGTATAGGGGCCGACCTTCAGCTTTTCGATCCGCGGGATCAGTTTGGCAATCAGCGCGTCGGCAGTGTCGTCGCCAACCGGCACCGCCACCGAAATGGCCATGCAGCGTTCGCCGGCAGCGCCGTAGCCGGCACCGACCAGCGCATCGGCCGCCTGATCCATGTCGGCATCCGGCATGATGATCATGTGGTTCTTGGCACCGCCAAAGCACTGCACCCGCTTGCCGTTGGAACAGCCCCGGCCATAGATGTATTCGGCGATGGGGGTCGATCCGACAAAGCCGATACCGGCGATGGTCGGGTTGTCCAGAATGGCGTCCACCGCATCCTTGTCGCCGTTCACCACCTGCAGGATGCCGTCGGGCAGCCCCGCTTCTTTCATCAACTCGGCCAGCATCAGCGGCACCGAAGGATCGCGTTCGGACGGTTTCAGGATGAAGGCATTGCCGCATGACAGCGCCGGGCCCATTTTCCACATCGGGATCATGGCGGGGAAGTTGAACGGGGTGATGCCGGCCACGACGCCCAGCGGCTGGCGCATCGAATACATGTCGATGCCCGGCCCGGCACTGTCGGTAAACTCGCCTTTCAGCAGGTGGGGGGCACCGATGCAGAACTCCATCACTTCCAGCCCGCGCTGGATGTCGCCCTTGGCATCGGGAATGGTCTTGCCGTGTTCGCGGCTCAGCGCCTCGGCCAGCCTGTCCATGTCGCGGTTCAGCAACTGGACAAAGGCCATCATCACCCGGGCGCGGCGTTGCGGGTTGGTGGCGCCCCATTTCAGCTGGGCCTTCGCAGCACTGGCAACGGCGGCGTCCAGTTCGGACTTCGAGGCCAGCGGCACCCGGGCCTGCACTTCGCCGGTTGCGGGGTTGAACACATCGGCAAAGCGACCCGACTGGCCCTTGACGTGCTGGCCGTTGATCCAGTGACTGAGTTCCTGCATGGCATCCTCCCTATGACTGGCCTCATAATAACCTTGCAATTTTGCGCGTAACAGAGGCAGTTTTTCAAACGCATTTTGCAGGGATGCAGGTATGGAATTGAACGACTGGGACGATCTGCGGGTATTCCTGGCCGTGGCGCGGGGCGAGAGCCTGTCTGCGGCAGGCAAAGTGCTGAAAATGGACCCGGCGACGGTGGGCCGCCGTGTAGCCCGGCTGGAAGCGGCACTGGCCGCCCGGCTGTTCACGAAAAGCCCGCAAGGCTACGCCCTGACTGATGAAGGCCAGCGCCTGCTTGATCATGCGGTGCGGGCCGAGCAGTCGGTGGCGGCAGCGCAGGGCGAATTGCGCGGGCGGCCGGGCGGGCTGACCGGGCAGATCCGCATCGGTGCCCCGGATGGCTGCGCCAACTATCTGCTGCCGCAAGTGCTGGCGGCGATCTGCGACGAAAACCCGGGGCTGGAGGTTCAGATCGTGGCGCTGCCCCGCGTCTTCAACCTGTCGAGGCGCGAGGCCGACATGGCCATCGCGGTTTCGCGCCCCACCGCCGGGCGGTTGCTGGTAACCAAACTGACCGATTACCGGCTGCATCTGGCCGCAGCGCGCACCTATCTGGCGCGGCATCGGCCGATCCGAGAGCCAGCCGATCTGGCCGGGCACCGGGTGATCGGCTACATCCCCGACATGATCTTCGACAAGGAACTGGACTATCTGGCCGAGATCGGGATCAGTACGGTGCCGCTGGCCTCCAACTCGGTGTCGGTGCAGTTCAACTGGGTGCGGGCGGGCGCAGGCGTGGCGGTGGTGCATGACTTCGCGCTGCCAAGCGCGCCGGGGGTGGAGCGGGTGCTGACCCGACAGGTGTCGCTGGTGCGCAGCTTCTATCTGATCCGGCATGTCGATGACCGCCGGGTAGAGCGACTGAACCGGTTCGCAGAACGGCTGGGGCAGGGATTGCAGGCCGAAGTGGCGCGGCTGGAGGCGCTGGCATCCTGATGACCCGACAGTCCCCGCATCCCTGACTTGACAGAACCCGGATACAGGCGGACTCTGCATCGCAGTAACAGGGAGGCCCGAATGCTGGTTCACCAGATACTGAAATCCAAATCGGATGACGGGGTTGTGACGATCGCGCCGGAGCGCAGCCTGGCACAGGCGGTCGAACTCTTGGCATCGCGGCGGATCGGCGCGGTGATCGTGTCGCCCGACGGCAAGACGGTGGCGGGCATCCTGTCGGAACGTGATGTGGTGCGCGAACTCGGGCGGGTGGGCACCGCCTGTCTGACGGCCCGCGTCGATACGGTGATGACCCGCGACATCGTCGGCTGCACCCGCGACGAGGCCGCCGACCATGTGCTGCAAAAGATGACCGACGGGCGGTTCCGCCACATGCCGGTGATGCAGGGGGCCGAGATGATCGGGCTGATTTCCATCGGCGATGTGGTCAAGGCACGGCTGATGGATCTGGCTGCGGAAAAGGATGCGCTGGAGGGGATGATAAGGGGCTTCTGATTGTTTCCAAGGGCGCGACTTGACCGAATTTCCTGATTCGACCATAATTCGAGACTTAATGCATCATTTTTCAGCAGGTTGAGCCATGCCATTCACTGCCACCACCATAGGTGCCGCCACGCTGGGGGTTTTTTCGGGCGTCACATTCACCGATACCTTCGATGTCGGTGGCAACGAAGTGAACATGATCGCGCTGGATCTGACGGAGGGTCGGTTCTACGAGATCGACATCGACAACGGCGTGGCGGGCGACTTTTACCTGCGGATCTTCGACCAGTTCGGGGTCGAGGTCCGGGCCAACGACGACGGCAACTTGATAGGCGACAACGTCGTGTTCTCGCTCAGCCCCTATCTGCAGATGACGCCGAACTACACCGGGCGCTACTATGTCGCGGTCAGCCCGTGGTATCTGGACAGCTATGATCCGAACACGATTCTTGGTCGGGTCAGCGGGGAAAATCCGCTGTCGTTTACGGCGGGCACGCTGAGGGTGGCCGATTTCGGCGCTGGTGCCTGGGGAGCGAGCGGTGCGATCAATGCGATCACCGCCGAAACCAGCAACGACCTGACCGACATGCTGCGCGATACCGACGGCTCGATGCGCGTCGAGGTGACCGGGTTCATCGACTCGCTCGCCGATCTGGACATGTCGCGCATCGACCTGAACAAGGGCGATGTGGTGGTGGTGGATGTGAACGGGGCCCTGACCGGCAGCACCATCGGCACCACGCTGCGGGTGTTCGATGACAATGGCGTGCAGATCGGCATCGACACTGACTCGGGCTTTGGCGATGACCCCGAACTGATCTTCAACGTGCCGCTGTTCGACGACTACTACGTCGGCATCACCGCCGAGGGGAACAACTCCTACAACGCGCTGGACGGCACCGGGACCGTCCCCGGGGTGGCCCTCGGCGGTTACGAGGTCATCATCCACCGCAATCCGACGCAGATCGGATCGTCCTCCGCCAATTTGTTCACAGGCGATGCGACGGGAAACTACATCGTCAGCCTGTCCGGCAATGACACCGTGGACGGCGGCGACGGCACTGACACGCTGGCCGGCGGCGACGACCAGGACAGCCTGTCGGGTGGCAACGGCAATGACGAGCTGTACGGCGAACATGGCAACGATACGCTGTTCGGTGGCCTGGGCAATGACGTGCTGAACGGCGGGCTGGGGCTGGACCGGCTGAACGGCTCTGCCGGCAATGACATTCTGGAAGGCGGCGAGGGCGACGACCTTTTGGCCGGATCGACCGGGCTGGATACGTTGAGGGGCGGCAATGGCGATGACACGCTGAATGGCGGCACCGAGAATGACGTGCTGTTCGGTGACGCCGGGCTTGACCGGCTGTTGGGCAACGTGGGCAACGACACGCTGGATGGCGGCAGCGGCAATGACGTGCTGATCGGCGGCACCGAGGATGACCGGTTGATCGGCGGGATCGGTGACGATACGCTGAACGGCGGGGCCGGTGTTGACAGCCTGTCGGGCGGCGACGGCAACGATCTGCTGCTGGGGACCAACGGCAATGACCGGCTGTCGGGCGATCTGGGCAATGACACCCTGACCGGCGGCGGCAATGATGATGCGTTCGTCTTTGCCTCGACCACCGAGGGCGTCGATGTGATCACCGATTTCAATCTGGCGGCGGCTGATGTTATCGACCTGAGCGTGCTGTTCGGGGTGGGCGTGGTCAACGCCGGCAACCTCAGCCAGTT
>JANNRR010000121.1:0-30037 GCA_031401675.1 Paracoccaceae bacterium | reverse complement strand
GTGTTGCGGTTGCTCAGCAAAGCTTGAAGCTCAGCGCGGTCGGCGGGGCCAAGGTAAAGGCAGATATCAGAGCGTCTCATCCGCCGACCATGCCACAGAGCGGCGCCGTCGGGAATCCTATGTCAGGTGCAGAACACTAGGTCATGAGTTGCGCTCCAAGGACTTATCTCGCGCAGCAGGTGGGCGGCGTCAACGCAGTCGACTTCGTCATGGAATTTTGGAACAGCGCCTGACGAAGACTTTTGCGCCGTTTCGTTGGTCTTCTCCTTCACCGCCTCCCCCCTCGCTTCCCGCCCCGCATCCCGCCGCGCCCCCCCGTCGATCGCCCGCCGCCTTTCACTGCCGCCTCCACCGCCTCGTCCACGGCTGACTGCCGGGCCAGCGGGTCGTCGGCCACCGCCAGTTCCACCGCTTCCAGCCGTTTTACTTCGTCGCGCAGCCGGGCGGCTTCCTCGAATTCCAGGTTTTCGGCCGCCTTGCGCATGGCGAGGCGCAGGGCATCGAGATGGGCGGAAAGGTTCGATCCGTACAGGGGTTTGTCGATTTTCGCCGTGACCCGGGCCATGTCGGTGTCGCCTTTGTACAAGCCGGACAACACGTCGTCGACGTTCTTGCGGATGGTCTGGGGGGTGATGTCGTGGGCGAGGTTGTAGGCCACCTGTTTCTCACGCCTCCGGTCGGTTTCGCGCATGGCGCGTTCCATGCTGCCGGTGATGCGGTCGGCGTACATGATGACGCGGCCTTCGACGTTGCGGGCGGCTCTCCCAATCGTCTGGATCAGGGAGGTTTCGGAGCGCAGGAAACCCTCCTTGTCGGCGTCGAGGATGGCGACGAGGCCGCATTCGGGGATATCCAGCCCCTCGCGCAACAGGTTGATGCCGACCAGCACGTCGAACGCACCCAACCGCAGGTCGCGCAGAATCTCTATCCTTTCAATGGTGTCGATGTCGGAGTGCATGTAGCGCACCCGGATGCCCTGTTCGTGCAGGTATTCGGTCAGGTCCTCGGCCATGCGTTTGGTCAGGGTGGTGACCAGGGTGCGGAAACCGGCCAGCGCCACGCGGCGCACCTCGTCCAGGAGGTCGTCGACCTGCATTTCGACGGGGCGGATCTCGATCATCGGGTCGACAAGGCCGGTGGGGCGGATCACCTGTTCGGTGAAGACGCCGCCGGTCTGCTCCATTTCCCAACTGGCGGGGGTGGCGGAGACGAAGACGGATTGCGGGCGCATGGCGTCCCATTCCTCGAACTTCAGCGGGCGGTTGTCCATGCAGGACGGCAGGCGGAAGCCGTATTCGGCGAGGGTGAATTTGCGGCGGTAGTCGCCTTTGTACATGCCGCCGATCTGGGGGACCGAGACGTGGGATTCGTCGGCGAAGACGATGGCGTGGTCGGGTATGAATTCGAACAGGGTGGGTGGTGGTTCGCCGGGGGCGCGGCCGGTGAGGTAGCGCGAGTAGTTCTCGATGCCGGCGCAGGAGCCGGTGGCTTCGAGCATTTCCAGATCGAAGTTGCAGCGCTGTTCCAGCCGCTGGGCTTCGAGAAGCTTGCCCTGTTGCACGAACAGATCAAGCGTCTGGCGCAGTTCGCGTTTGATGCCGATGATGGCCTGGTTCAGCGTCGGGCGCGGCGTCACGTAGTGCGAATTGGCGTAGATGCGGATCTTGGCGAAGCTGTCGGTCTTCTCGCCGGTCAGGGGGTCGAATTCGGTAATGGATTCGAGGGTTTCGCCGAAGAAGGAAAAGCGCCAGGCCCGGGTGTCGAGGTGGGCGGGCCAGACTTCGAGCGAGTCGCCTCGCACCCGGAACGAGCCGCGCTGGAAGGCGGAATCATTGCGGCGGTATTGCTGGGCGACCAGTTCGGCCATGATCTGGCGCAGGTCGTAGGGCTGGCCGACCACCAGGTCCTGGGTCATCGCCGAGTAGGTTTCCACCGAGCCGATGCCGTAGATGCAGGACACCGAGGCGACGATGATGACGTCGTCGCGTTCCAGGAGCGAGCGGGTGGCAGCATGGCGCATCCGGTCGATCTGTTCGTTGATCTGGGATTCCTTCTCGATGTAGGTGTCGGAGCGGGCGACATAGGCCTCGGGCTGGTAATAGTCGTAGTAGCTGACGAAGTATTCGACGGCGTTGTCGGGGAAGAAGCCCTTGAACTCGCCGTATAATTGCGCGGCGAGGGTCTTGTTGGGGGCGAGGATTATGGCCGGGCGCTGGGTCTGCTCGATGATCTTGGCCATGGTGAAGGTCTTGCCGGTGCCGGTGGCGCCGAGCAGGACCTGATTTTGTTCGCCCGCCTCGACCCCGGCGGACAGTTCGGCGATGGCGGTCGGCTGGTCGCCGGCGGCGGTGTATTCGGTCTGCATGACGAAGCGGCGGCCGCCTTCGAGTTTCGGGCGTGTCAGGGCGTCATGGCGGGGGGTGGGGGCGTTGATGTTGTTGTGCGGCATCGGGGCGATTCCTTGCGGTTGACACCAAGATGATCACATTTTGTTCTGGTGCAAGGGTGCGTGATCACTGGAAATGGTGCGCGCCGGTTGCGGCGGTGGCGAGGTTAACAAATCGTTAAGAAAGTTTCTGCGATTGTAACGAGTTACACGAAGAATGGCCGTAATCGGCGCTTGTGTTGCGGCGGGGCTGATCGTAGGTTTCTGAGGCAAGCAGCAGAACAGGCTGCCGATCGGGGGCACCACCCCACCCCACCCAACTCCCAGCACCCGATCGGCAGCCGCCTGTTCTGACAGGGCGCAGCGGGCCGTTGTCGCATGGGATGGGGCGACAGGGCGTGTGCAGCCGTCGGCCGGGACTTGCCACCCAAGCCTACATTGGCGATAACGGCACCGCACCCAAGGAGGATCCCGATGCCCGCCCGGATTTATCAGCCTGCCAGAACCGCCATGCAATCGGGAACCGCCAAGACCAAGGGCTGGGTGCTGGAGTTTGCGCCGGAGACGGCGCGCGAAGTCGACCCGCTGATGGGCTGGACCAGTTCCGATGATACCCAAGCGCAGGTGCGATTGCAGTTCGACACGGCCGAGGCGGCGGCAGCCTATGCCACCGAGCGCGGGATCGACTATCTGATCACCCAGCCAAAGCCGCGCAAGGCCAACATCCGGCCGCGCGGCTACGGCGAGAATTTCGCGACCGACCGCAAGGGGCAGTGGACGCATTGACGGCAGGGCCGGGGGGCTCGGGCGTACGTGTCAGTGGCGGCGCGGCGCGGTGATTTCCTGTGCGGCTCGGGCATGCCAGACTGCTGAAGGACGGTGGCACCAGCCGCCAAAGCGCGCGCCGCGGCGGCTTGACGGTTTGCGCTTGGTGCCCGACATTGCCGGCAACCGTTGCCATTCAGGCTTTCGAACAAACATTGCACCGAAGGAGCCCGAGCGTGACCCTGACCCGAACTTTTCTTGCGCTGGCACTGGCGACCCTGGCCGGAACCGCCGGGGCGGTACCGGCAACGCCGGAGGGTGGCGCCCGGCTGCTGGCCCTGTTCCAGACCTATCTGGGGTCGCAGCCGGGCGTGGTAAAGGTGGTGCCGGCGGGTGACCTTTATCGACTGAGCATCGACGCCGCGCCGTTTTCGGCGATGATCCCGGCCGGGGCCGGTTCGGTCACGGTGTCGCCGATCCAGATGGAGCTGGTCGATCAGGGCGACGGCACCTGGCTGGTGACGCAGGACCAGAGGTTCGAACTTGCGATGACGATCCCGGGTGCGCTGCTGGTTTCGCTGGCAGTCGACCGGGTGTCGGGCACCGGTGTGTTCGACGAAAGTCTGGCGAGTTTTGTCAGCTCGTCCGCCGACTATACCGGGATTGCGTTTCAGGAGACTGTGACCGAACCCGGCGGGCCGACGATGGACGTGGCCTATTCGGTCGACGCAGCGCATGCCGAGGCGATGGCGAGCGCTGGCACGGCGGGCGGGGTGGACGGACAAGTGACCGCGACGATGAGCGGCATTTCCGAAAGCATCCGGATTCCGGCATCGCCGGATCAGCCGATGGCAATGGACCTGACGATCACCGCCCGGACCGCCAGCAGCCAGATCGACTATACCGGTGCCGTCACTCTGGGGCTGTATGACCTGATCGCCTTTGCGGTTTCACATGCCTCGCCAGAGGCGATCACGGCGGATCAGGCGGCGCTGAAGCCGTTGTTGCGTGCGGCGCTGCCTCTGATCGAGGAGCTGTCGGCGACAAGCCGGGTCGAGGATGTCACCATGCTGACACCGGTCGGCACCATCGGATTCGCCAGCGCCGAAGTATCGGTCGGCATGCGCGGCATCGTTGCGGATGGCCATATTGGCGAGGCCATCGCCGTGCACGGGTTGACGTTGCCGGATGGGCTGGTGCCGGCGTGGGCGGTGCCGCTGGTGCCGAAGGATGTGGCGCTGGATTTTGACGTGGCGGGCTACGATCTGGCCAGCCCGGCGGCGATGCTGATCGAAGCATTGAATCTGGCGGCGCCGGAACCGATTCCGCCGGGGATGGAGAATGAACTGCTGGCGGCGCTGTTGCCGGACGGGGTGGTAGAGGTGGCCATCAGGGGCGGCCGGGTGACGAATGACCTGTACGACGTGACCGCCACCGGGTCGATGACGGCGGGGCCGGTGGCGATGCCGCAGGGGCAGGCGCTGATCACCGCCACCGGGCTGGACGCGGCGCTGGCCGTGCTGCGGACGGCACCGCCTGACCTGGCTGAGGTTGCGCTTGGTCTGGGGGCAGCAAAGGGCATGGCCAAGGTGCAGGCCGATGGCACGCTCACCTGGAGAATATCGTTGACCCCTGATGGCAGTGTGCTGGTCAACGGGGTTGACCCGTCGACGGTGTTTGGCCAGAACTGACCAGCCCGGTGTGGAGTGGTGGCAGGGGCTGCGCGTGCCGGACGTAACGATTGCCGAGGCTGATCCGCGCGCCGACGACGTGGCGGCGCTGATCGCGACGCATCTGGGGCTGATGCGGGCCGTGACCCCGCCGGAAAGTGTTTATGCGCTGGATGGCGCGGGCTTGCAGGCCGCCGGCGTCACGCTGTTCACAGCGCGGCAGGCCGGGGCATTGCTGGGCATTGCGGCGATCAGGGCGATGGACTGTGCGGCAGGCGGGGCGGCAGGCGGGGCGGCGGGCGAGGTGAAATCCATGCATGTCCGGCAGGCGGCGCGCGGGCGCGGCATCGGCGAGCGGCTGGTGGCGCATCTTATCGCGGTGGCCCGGGGGCGCAGCTATGGCTGGCTGTATCTGGAGACCGGGCCGGGTGCGGCACACGCAGCGGCGCGGCGGCTTTATGCGCGGCAAGGGTTTGTCGATTGCGGCCCGTTCGGCGACTATCGCACGGGTCCCGACAGCGGCTTCATGCGCTGCGAAATTGCCGGGCGCGGCGACACGGCTTGACGGCAGCCCCTTGATCCGTTGCCCGGCATGGCGCAAAAGACCCGCGTGCGGCCCCGTAGCTCAACCGGATAGAGCAAGGACCTTCTAAGTCCGAGGTTGGGGGTTCGAGTCCTCCCGGGGTCGCCAGTTCAGGTTTCCAGCCAGATCGTCACCGGGCCTTCGTTGGTCAGGGTGACGGCCATGTCGGCGGCGAACCGGCCGGTGGCGACGGGCAGGCCGAGGCGGCGCAGGGCGTCGATGAAATGGCGGTACAGGCGGTGGCCGTCGTCGGGGGCGGCGGCGGTGGAAAAGCCGGGGCGGTTGCCGCGCGAAGTGTCGGCGGCCAGGGTGAACTGACTGACGACGAGGGCTGCGCCGCCGGTATCGGTCAGGCTGCGGTTCATCTTGCCCTGATCGTCCTGAAAGATCCGGAGCCGGGCGATCCTGGCGGCAAGCGTGTCGGCCTGCGCTTCGCTGTCGCCCTGCATGGCGCAGATCAGGATCAGCAGACCGGGACCGATGGCCCCGACGGTTTCGCCGGCCACCGACACCGACGCCTGCGACACCCTTTGCAACAGAGCCCGCATCAGATCAGGATGTTGTCGGCCAGATCGGCAATGGCAATGCCCAAGGTCACCACCCCCGCCAGTCGCATGGTGTCGCCGGGGGCAAAGGTGAACAGGATGTCGGGGCCGGCAGTGGCCGCCAGCGCCAGCGCCGCCGCGACGCTGGCAAAGCCGTAGGCTGTCAGATCGATGCGGTCGTCGGCATCCGTATAGTCGGTGATCCGGTCGGCGCGGAACCCGGCGGCATAGACGAAGGTATCCGCGCCGAGACCACCGGTCAGGGTATCCGCGCCGGCAGCGCCCGTCAGCGTGTCGTTGCCGGCGTTGCCGACAAGGCTGTTGGCGGCGCTGTCGCCGGTCAGCCGGTCGTTGAAGGCCGAACCGTCCAGCGCTTCGATGCCGGACAGGATGTCGCCTGCGGCATGGCTGCCGAGGTTCAGGTTGGTGGCAAGGTTCAGGGTCACACCGCTACTGGCACCGCTGTAGCTGGCGGTGTCGGTCCCGGTTCCGCCGATCAGGGTGTCGGCCCCAGCACCGCCGGTCAGGATATCGTTGCCGGCGCGACCATCCAGCAGGTCAGCGCCGCGGCCGCCGTTGAACAGGTTGCTGCCGGAGGTGCCGAACAGGTCGTCATCGAACGCCGAGCCGATCAGGTTTTCAACCTGCAGGCAGACGTCGCCTTCGGCATCGCCGCCGGAACCGGCACCGGTGGTCAGATCAACCTCTACCCCCGCGCCGGAGGCCCGGTACTCGGCCACATCAAAGCCGCCACCGCCGAAAATCGCATCGGCACCGGCACCGCCGACCAGCCGGTCGGCCTGCAACTCGCCGAACAGGCTGTCATCGCCGTTGCCACCATAGAGCACGTCGAAATCATCGGCACCGGCCAGCACATCGTCACCGTCGCCGCCGGACAACAGGTCGTTCTCGGTGCCGCCGAACAGGGTATTGTCACCTGCTCCGCCCAGCAGCGTGTCGTTGCCCTGACTGCCGAAAACCTCGCCGTTGGTCTGAAGGCCCAATGCGGAATCGAACAGATCCGCCCCGGCACCCAGAATGACGTCGCCGAACATTTGCCCCAGATTATAGATGCGGTCATCCCCGCCCGCGACCTGCAGTCCCACAAATGCCAGGCCCGTCAATGTGCCGGTATTGTAAAGCTGCAGGGTGCCGGATGCCAACGAGATGGCGCTGCCCGACCCGGTAATGCTGCCGCTGTTAAACATCTGCAGGGTTCCGGTTCCCAGTGAAATGGCAATGGCGTCGCTGAATGCACCGGACATATTGCCGCTGTTGGTCAGGTTGACGCTGGCATTTCCATCGGTTTCCGAAACGCGCAGGGCGGCAATTTCGCCCCGGACCGTCCCGGCATTCTCGAAGGTCAGCACATCGGACAGCGACAGCGAGATGGCGTCGTTGGCGGTGTTGCCGATGTAGCCCTGCGCGCCGACAACGATGGTTGGAAACGTCACGGTGCCGGAAATCAGGCCACCGCCGAAGTCCTGCCCGATGGCCCCGAGCACGGTCAAGTTTGACGCGCCCGCCATGGTGACGGCGGCGGTCGCGGTGGTGACAATCGACCCGGCAGCGGTGATGAACCCGGTCTCGAACGCGGCGAGCGTCTGGCCGGTGGCGGTTGCGGTGCTGATGAAAAAGCTGGCCATTGCGGAAATCCTTTCTTGGAAACTTGCTCAACCAGCATAGCACCGGATGTACCGGTGGCCAAAGCGCGATTCCGGCGGTTGGTTTGCCGTCTTTTTGGCTCAGGCGCTCAACTCGTGCGCCCAGGGCGGGTTGGCACCGGGGCGCGAGACGGTGATGGCGGCGGCGCGGACGCCAAGGCTGAGCGCGTCGCGCAGCAGGTCCGGTGACAGGGTGGCCAGCGCCGGTTTGCTCAGGACGGCGGCCTGATTCAGCGCGGCCAGAACGCCTGCGTTGAAAGTGTCGCCGGCGCCGACGGTATCGGCCACGGTGACTTTCGGAGCGGCCACGAAAACCTCGTGCGCCACGGTAACCGCCCGGGCACCGCGTGCACCTTCGGTGATGAACACCGCCTTTGGCCCTTTGCCAAGGAGCGCGCGCGCGAGGTTGGTCAGGTCGCCGGCACCTTCCAGCCAGTGCAGATCCTCGTCGGACAGTTTCACCAGATCGGCCAGCGCGATCATCCGGGCGATGCGGGCACGGTACAGGGCGGGGTCGGCGATGAAGGACGGGCGGATGTTGGGGTCGATCATGGTGACGCGGGCGGCGGCTTCGCGGGTCATCAGCGCCTCGTAGGTGGCACCACACGGTTCGACCATCAGCGAGATGCCGCCAAAGAACATCGCGGTGATGCTGGCGGGCAGGGTGGGCAGGTCGGACGGCCTGATCAGCCGCCCTGCGGTGTTTTCGTCATAGAAGGCATAGCTGGCCTGACCGTTGGTCAGTTTGACAAAGGCCAGCGTGGTGGGCCGGTCCGACAGGATGGCGTGGCTGGTATCGACATGCGCGGCCGCCAGTGTGGCGCGCAGCACATCGCCGAACAGATCGCGCGACAGGCCCGACAGAAAGCCGGCGGGCGCACCAAGGCGGCCAAGCGCAATCGCGGTGTTCATCACCGCCCCGCCGGCATAGGGGGCAAAGCTCGGCTCGCCCTCGGTGCTGGTTCGCGGCAGCATGTCGATCAGTGCTTCGCCACAGCTCAGGATCATCGCGTTCCTCCCTTTTTGCCCTGAGCCATATACCGGCAGGTCCCTTCGGGCAAGAACGGGCAGCTACCGCTACCCCCCCTGCTGCAGGCTGTAAACATAGGCCGCAACCCCGGCCACAATCAGCCCCAGAGCCACCGCAAATGCGATTTTCCACGCCGACCACGGTCGTTCGCCCTGCACCATGCCGGTCTGGGCGTTGACGATGAAACGGTAGGTCTTGCCCCGGTACTTGTAGGCCGCCATCCAGATCGGCAGCAGGATGTGCTTGAAGGTTTCCGACGACAGGTCGGTATCGACGGTGTCGATCCGCTGTTCGTCGCCGCCGATATCGCGGCGGACATCGTCGCGGATCACCACATCCATCTTTTCGCGGGCGATGCCGTGGCCCTGTTCCAGCGTGACGGTGTAGCCTTCGGCCCCGAAGCCGGCCAGATAGTCCGGGGCATAAGCGGTCAGCGCGCCAAGGTCCCAGGGCTCCAGCCCATCGGCATAGGTGCGGGGCAGCGCGGTGGAGGCCATCACCAGCACATCGTCGAACTGGCGTTCCACCTGCCCCGAGGCCGCGTACCAGCGGGTCTTCTGCACCCGTTCCTGGCGCTGTTCGTTGCGGCCGTTGACGTTGACCGTGACCGTGCGGGTTTCATAGTAATGTTCGCCGCGCTGGCCGCGGTAGCGGCTTTGTGCATGGGCGTCGTGCGTCCAGTAGGGCACATAGAGCCCGGCCAGCTTGCGGCCCTTGCGGGCATAGTCCTGCAGGCCGTTGGGGGCGAACCACAGACGGCCCAGCCACGCGCTCATCGACTGGCGTGCGGTCGGCTCGTCCAGGGCAAAGGCCACCAGCGCCTGCGGTTTGATCTGGCGGTGGGTGCCGGTGTCGGCCACCACCGGCGTGGCGCAGAACGGGCATTCGGCGGCATGGGCGGGCCCGTCGAACTGCACCTGCGCGCCGCAGTTCGGGCAGGAGGTGACGCGGGTTTCCTGCATCTGGGCGGCGGGCAGTTCGGATTTCAGGGCGCGGTTATAGTCGATCTCGCCCAATGGTTTGCGGCTGGGTGGCGCGGCGATGGTCTGTTCGTGGCCGCAATGGTCGCATTTCAGGTGGGTCTGGCCCGGGGCATAGCGCAGGTCGGACCCGCACTGTTCGCAGGGGTAGCGGTGCTGTTCGCCGACCCCGGCGAGCTCCTCGCCGTCATCAGAGCGGGCCACGGGTTACGCTCCGGGTGGCGGTGGCGGCGGCATCAGGGCGAACAGCGGCGCCAGGTCGGCCACATCACCGGCGGACAGCCAGCCCGCCATGCCGGCCGACCAGACCTGAGTGCTGCGGGTCAGGCTGCCCTGCTGCGCCAAGGCCCGCAACTCGGCCGGGCCGAACGGGCCTTTGGTCGCACCGTTTTCCGCCAGGTGCCATTGCTTTTCGGCGGGTGGTGGCGGCGGGGCGGCCATCGGGGCTTGCGCCGGCGGTTGCGGTGCGGCCGGTGCCGCGCCCCATGGCCCAGCCTGCCCCATCACCACGCCCATGCCCATGCCCAGCCCGGCCCCCATCGCACCGCCGGGATTGGCGGCGGCGGCGGTCATCGCTTCGGCGGCAGAGAACTGGGTGTATTTGTTCAGATCGCCGACGATGCCGATGGACGAGCGCTTGTCCAGCGCCTTTTCCACCTCTTCCGGCAGCGAGATATTCTCGATGTACAGTTCCGGGATCGACAGGCCGTAGCCTTCCAGCGTCGGGGCGATCGCCGTGGTGATCAGCTTGCTGAGGTCGCCGGTGTTGCCCGCCATGTCGAGCACCGGGATGTTGGCGGTGGCGATCACCCTGGAGAATTCCTGCACGATGATGTTGCGGATCTGAAAGCTGATTTCGTCCATGGTGAATTCGCCGTCGGTGCCGACGATTTCCTTCATGAAGGTGCCGGCATCCTTGACCCGGGCGCTGTAGGTGCCGAAGGCGCGGATGCGCAGCGGGCCGAACTCGGGGTCGCGCAGCATGATCGGGTTCTTGGTGCCCCATTTCAGGTCGTTGAACCGAGTGGTGTTGATGAAATAGATCTCGGACTTGAACGGGCTCTGAAAGCCGTGGTCCCAGTGGTTCAACGTCGTCAGGATCGGCATGTTGTTGGTTTCCAACATGTAAAGCCCGGGGGTGAAGACGTCGGCCAGCTGGCCCTCATGGATGAACACCGCCACCTGGCCTTCGCGCACTGTCAGCTTGGCACCATATTTGATGGCATGGCCCTCGCGTTCGAACCGCCAGACCATGGTGTCGCGGGTGTCATCGGTCCAGTGGATGACGTCGATGAATTCGCCCTTGAGGAAGTCGAGGATGCCCATGGTAATCTCCTGTACAAGTTGGCGGTCGGGGTGCGAAAGGGGTGCGGCAGTCGTAGGTCTTGAGTCCGGGGTCAGCTTTCACCGCCGAGCAATTCGGCAGCAATGATTCTGGCTATCGGTCCGGCGACATCGGCGGTCATGCCGGGCTTCAGGCGGGGATCGTAGAGCATTTTCAGCAGCAGCGCATCCTGGCGGGTCAGGAGCGCAAACTCCTCGTCGTCGTTGAAGATCGAGGGGCGGGCGTCTGGGCTGTCGTTGGCCAGACCCAGACCCTGCGCCAGTTCTTCCTGAATGCATGACAATCGCAACAGGTCGGGATGCTCGCCCCGGATCACGGCAACAGCGGTGCCGTAGGTGCTGCTGGCACCGCTGGAATAGGCAAACACCAGACAGAAGGTTTCGCGCGGCATGTCGATCACGGTGGCAAGGTCGCCGACGCTGATCCCGGGAACCAGGGCGCGCAGGCGCGGTGCGGCGGCGCGGCGGTCATCCTCGTTCAGGATCAGGATGTGGAAATTCGGGGCCAGCGCGGACACCGCGACCAGATGGCCGGAAGCGGCGGCCAGTTCGGCGGCGGTTCGCAGCACGTCGGCCTGATCCCTGCTGCGTTGCGCCAGCGGAACCGAGGCCCCGAACTCCACCGTCATCCGGACCGGCTTGTCCCACCGGCGCAGACGGCTGGGCGTCTGGCGCTGGACGAACTGGCCGCCGGACGTGGCATATTCATCGAACAGCGCGATGCGGATGAAGTTCTCCGCCAGATTGCGGTCCGAAAACGGCGTGTCTGGGCCGCCGCGATCCGTCCGCAGCAGACCCTGCCGGGTCAGTGTCGCCTGCACCTGGCCGTAGTAGTCCCGGGTGGCCCGGCTGAGCGCCGACGGCTCGACCACCAGCGGGCCTGCGTCAGGCGGCCGGACGGCTGGCGGGGGCGGCGGATCGCCCGGCAGCAGCGGATCGCAGCCCGCCAGCCCAAGCAGGGCCAGCAGGGTCAGGCAAGCCGCAAGGCGAGGCGTCCGGATCATCGACGAAAGTCAGGCCCCGGTTGCGGAACCGACGTTGCTGCCGGTGCCATCCTTGCGCGCCTTGGCCGACGACAGCTTGTCGCGCAGGTCAGCCTCCATCTTCACCAGATCGGCCTCGGCGGCGGCGCGCTTGGCTTTGCCTTCATCGGCGATCTGCAGGCTTTCGTTGATGGTGGCGATCAGGGTGGCGTTGGCTTTCTTGACCGCTTCGATGTCGAACACGCCGCGTTCCATTTCCTGGCGGACCACCCGGTTGGCCTGCTGCAGGTTCTCGGCGTTGGCGGTCAGCAGTTCGTTGGTCAGGTCGTTGGCGGCGCGCAGTGATTCCGCCGCCTCCTTGCTGCGCTGGATGGTGACGGCCTGTGCCAGCTGGGTTTCCCAAAGCGGCACGGTATTGACCAGTGTCGAGTTGATCTTGGTGACCAGCGACTTGTCGTTTTCCTGCACCAGACGGATCGAGGGCAGCGATTGCATGGTGACCTGGCGGGTCAGCTTCAGATCATGCACCCGGCGTTCCAGATCGTCGCGGGCCGAGCGCAGGTCGCGCAGTTCCTGGGCCTGCATCACCTGCTTTTCCTCGGGCGCCGCTTTCACTTCGGCCTCCTTGGCCGGGATGGTGGTGGTGTCCAGCTGTTTCAGCTTCTCTTCGCCGGCGGCGATGTAGAGCGCCAGTTCGTCGTAGAAGTTGAGGGTCTTTTCATAGAGCATGTCCAGCGACTTGATGTCCTTGAGCAGGGTATGCTCGTGCGTCAGCAGGTTGTCGGTGATCTTGTCGATCTGGCCCTGAACCGATTCGAAACGGGCCACGAAATTGGCAAAGGGTGCGGCGCGGCCCAAGAGCCGTTCCCACCAGCTGGCCTTGCGGCGGACGTCCAGTTCGGTGACGGAAAAGCCGCGGATGGTGGTGACGATCTGGCGCAGGCTGTCGCCCGCCGGGCCGACATCCTTGTTCTTCACATCCTGCAGCATCTGCTGGCTGATCACCTGCAGTTCGGCCTGGGCCGAAGAGCCGAAACCGATGATCGAGCCGGTGTTGGTCATGTCCAGTTCGCCCATCCGCTTGCGGATCGCCTCGGCGACCGGCGGCTGCGCCTGGGCCAGCGGCACCACCGCCGTCGAGGGTTCGGGCAGCAGCACCGCTGTCACTTTTTCAATATCGGCCAGGTCGGAAGCCGCCTGGGCACGGATCGATTCGGGCATTGGATATCCTTTCGGGAACATATTGGGCGGGAAGCGGCTAGTCGGGGCGAACACCTTCGCGCTGGAGCCTTTCCCGCAGGACGTCGATTTCTACCGTCAGATCCGAACGGTCGTCGGTCAGGAAGCTTTGGGTCTGGGCGGCAAAGTTGGACTCGAGGTCGCGCAGCAGCGCCTCGTAGTCGGCCCGCGCCTTCGGGTCGCGATTTCGGGCATAGATGTCGGCAAATTTCACCGTCGCGTCGCGGGCGCCCTGCAGATAGACGCTCAGGTACTTGCGTGCGGCCGTCAGATCGCGGGGGTCATTTTCGACGGTGCGGAACATGGCGCGGGCGGTGGTGGCGAAGGTGTCGACGCGCGTTTCCAGTGCCCGGTCGGTGGCGCGCAGGATCGCATCCTTCATCGCGGTCAGGTGCTTTTCACCCTCATCCACGGCGCGGGCGACGCGGTCGGTCTGAAAACTGTCGATGCCGGTCATGCCCTTGTCGCGCAACGGGTCAGGACCAAAAGCAAAGGCATGCAGCGCCGTGCCGATCACGGCGAAGATCGCCGGGTTCAGCAGTCCGCCGTCCAGGCTGTAGCCGCCGATGAACAGACCGGCACCGGTCAGAACCGAAGCGAAGATCTTGCGCGGAAACGCCGGGCGGCGCGCCACCTTGCGGGCGTCAAAGGCCTCGTGCGCCAGCACCCCCTCTCGTGTCAGCCAGGCCGCAAGGATCAGGACGGCAAAAGCCCCGAGGTCGAGGGCCAGACCGGTCGGATCCTGCTGGAAGCCGGTGAAGATGAACAGGATGGGCACGAAGAACAGCAGGTTGATCCGCCCGCCGGCGCGGGTGCGGCGGCTGCCCTGAAATGGCTGACCCGGCTGGGCGACGGTCGGCGGTTTGCTGCCGCTGGCTGCCGGATCGGGGCTGAATTTTCCGCCAAAGCGTTCGGCCATCAGGCAACCCCCGACCCGGCAACATAGACGATCAGGGCCAGAAGCAGAAAGAAGGCCAGCTTTTGCAGGCTAGTGTCGGTCATTACCAGCTCCCGGCCCGTTTGCAGTCGCATTGTTTCCGCAGGCGCGCAGACTATAGGCGATAGGTAACAGTCATTCCAGCACCGATAGGGGGAATGTTCGGCGGCAATTCCCATGGGATGCCAGTTTCCCGAAGCGTTGGGCGTCAGGCCCGGGGTTTGGGTTTGCCGGAACGTGGGCCCGGTTTGGGGCCGGGGCGGGTGCCGGATTTCGCCTCGGGTTTCTGGTCGCGCTTCGGGCCGGGTTTCTGGACCGGTTGCCGGCTGGGGCCGGCGCTTGCCGGGCGCGGCGGTCTTGCGGCTTGCGCCGGGCCCGACATATCGGGGCGACCCTCGGAGCGGGGCGCCGGCCGGCTGTGCCGGACCTTCGGTTTCAGCGCCGGCTCTTCAGGGGCCCCCAGACCCAGCTGGTCGCGCAGGACGCGGGCCTTGACCTCCTCGACCTGTCCCGGCTCCATGACGCCGAGCTTGAACGGGCCGTAGCCGGTGCGGATCAGCCGGTTGACGATCAGGCCGATGTGGTTGATCGCACGGCGAATTTCGCGGTTCTTGCCTTCGCGGATGCCGACAGTCAGCCAGGCATTTGCGCCCTGGATCTTGTCGATGCTGACGGTCATGCCCTGAAACCGGATGCCATCGACCGTCAGGCCGTCGCGCAGGGGGGCCAGCATGTCCTCGGTCGGGGTGCCGTTGACCCGCACCCGGTATTTGCGCAGCCAGCCGGTCGCGGGCAATTCCAGTCGCCGCTTGATCTCGCCGTCATTGGTCAAGAGCAGCAACCCTTCGGAATTGAGGTCAAGCCGGCCGATCGACAACACCCGTGGCAAAGCCTCGGGCAGGTTGTCGAACACCGTTGCACGGCCCTTTTCATCGCGTTCGGAGGTGACGAGGCCGAGCGGTTTGTAATAGAGCCACAGCCGGGCCGGTTCGGCAGCGGCTATGGGTTTGTCGTCCAGCGTAATCCGGTCGGCGGCCGTCACGTTCAGCGCCGGGCTGTCGATCAGCGCGCCGTTGACCGCGACACGGCCCAGGGCGATCATCCGCTCTGCTTCACGGCGCGAGGCGACGCCGGCACGGGCCAGAACCTTGGCGATCCGCTCGCCGTCCTTGGCAGGGGCGTCGGATCTGGCCGGTTTTGCCTTGGGTTTGTCATCAGGTGTCACCCCGACCGCATAACGCCAATCGCGGCCAAGGGAAAGACGCTTGCAGGGCCGCGCCGCGCCGGGCAAGACAGCGGGATGAACCGGTTTCGCAGTCATATGGATGCAGCCCTGGCTGAAGCCCGCGCCGCCGGACTGCGGGGAGAGGTGCCGGTTGGGGCGGTCATTGTTTCGCCGGACGGGACAATTCTGGCCCGCGCCGGCAACCGTACCCGCGAACTGCATGATCCTACGGCGCATGCCGAAGTGCTGGCGATCCGGGCCGCCTGTGCTGCCTTGGGCACCGAGCGGCTGCCGCGACATGATCTTTATGTGACGCTGGAACCCTGTCCGATGTGCGCCGGTGCGCTGTCGGCGGCCCGGATCGCCCGGCTGTACTATGGCGCGCCGGACCCGAAATCCGGCGGAGTGGCGCAGGGGGCCAGGGTGTTCGCGCATCCGCAGTGCCACCATGTGCCCGAGGTCTATGACGGGATTGCCGCCACCGAAGCCGCAGCGCTGCTGACCGGGTTCTTTGCCGAGCGGCGCGGCCGGGACCAAGAATTTTAAGGAAAATTCTTGGCAAAATCCTTGTTGAAGGATTTTGGGTCCGGGATGGCGGCGGGCGGGGTCAGATTGCGATGGGGATCAGAACCTCGGGCTCGACGACCCGAACCCCCGGCAGTCCGTCGCGCAGGGCTGCGGCCGATTGTTCCAAAAGCGGAAAGGTCCGGTAGTGGCAGGGGATCACCAGCTTGAAGTCGAAATACTTTCTCGCCGCATAGGCCGCCCGCTTCATGTCCATCGTATAGTGCCCGCCGGCGCACAGGATGCCGATGTCGGGGGCATGATATTCGCCCATCCAGCCCATGTCGGCCATGATGTCGGTGTCGCCCGAGATGTAGATCACATGACCCTCGCCCGCGATCATGAAGCCGGATTCGGCGCCGGCGTAGATCGGGCCGTGCTCGGATCCGACCGAAGAGGAATGGCAGGCGTTGACCAGCGTGACCCTCGCACCGTTCAGATCCACCGTACCGCCCCGGTTGAAGCCGATTCCCGTTATCCCGTCGCGCGCCGCCCACCAGCTGATCAGGTCATAGATGCCGACCATGGGGATCCCCGCCTCTTTCGCGATCAGCAGACCGTCGGTGCTGTGATCGCCGTGGCCGTGCGTGACCAGCACATGCGTGGCACCCGTCAACGCCTCGGCCCGGCGTGCTTCGGGAAACATCGGATTGCCGGTCAGCCAGGGGTCGATCAGCAGAACCGCCCCCTCGATCTCGATCCGGAAGCCGGAATGGCCGAGCCAGGTGATTTTCATGATGTCCTCCGCGATGGCTTTCTGAGCTAAGTGTAGGGGCGTCACTGCGAAAGGAAACCGGGATGTTCGATGCGCTGGACGGCTATTGCGAGCGCGTGGGTCCGGAATACTGGGCCGAGCCGTTGAATGCGCTGACCAATCTGGCGTTTCTGCTGGCGGCGCTGATCGCGGCGCGGCGGGCGTGGGGGCAGACCTTGCCGGTGCTGCTGGCGGCGATGCTGGCGGCCATCGGCGTCGGGTCATGGCTGTTTCACACCCATGCGCAGGTTTGGGCGGCGGCGGCGGATGTGATCCCGATTGCGGTCTTTGTCCTGACGTACCTCTATGCCGCAAACCGGCACTACTGGCATTTGCCGGTCCTGCCGGCGATTGTGGCGACGGCGCTTTTTGTCCCCTATGCGGCGCTGACGGTGCCGGTGTTTGCGCTGCTGCCCGGGCTGGGGTCGTCGGCGGGCTATGCGCCGGTGCCGCTGTTGATCCTGATCTATGCCGTCCTGTTGCGGCACCGGTTGCCAAGGGTTGCAGCGGGGCTTGGCCTTGGCGCGGCGATCCTGATCGTGTCGCTGGCGGCGCGGACGGTTGACGGGCCGCTTTGCAGTGTCTGGCCCGCCGGCACCCACTTCATCTGGCATCTGATGAACGCGGCAATGCTGGGCTGGATGCTCGAAGTGCTGCGGCGCCACCTTGCGCAGCGCGCCGCCGGGGGCCAAGATGGGCCATGAGCCTGACCGATCTGATCCTGAGCCAGTTCACCGACGTCTTCCGCATCGTCCTGCTGATCGGGCTGGTGCTGACGGCGCTGCGCACCGCATCGGTCAACGGCATGGTGGTGCCGCTGCTTGCCGGGGTGGTGTTCGTGGCGGTGATCATCCCGACGACACTGAAGCCCGCCGGCGATCAGATGTTCCTGCACGTCGGCACCGGGATCGGGGTCAACGTGGTGATCCTGGCGGTTTTGCTGGGCGGCAGGGCACTGTATCGGCGCTGGCGCGGCACATGAGGCGGATGCTTGCAGCCTGCGGATCAGAACGCTAAACGGTGGCGGACCCGGCACAGGAGCCCGTGATGAGCATCGATATCGACACGGCGCGCCGTGTCGCGAAACTGGCCCGTATTGCGGTAGCCGAGCCCGATCTGCCGGCACTGGCCGGGGAATTGTCGGGCATACTGGGGTTCATGGCGCAATTGAACGAGGTCGATGTGACCGGGGTGGAGCCGATGACCTCGGTCACGCCGATGCGGCTGAAGCGGCGCACCGATGTGGTGACCGACGGCAACATCCAGGGGCAGATCCTGAAGAACGCGCCGGATGCGCGCGAAGGCTTCTTTGCGGTGCCGAAGGTGGTGGAGTGAGCGGGCTGAACGCACTCACGGTCGCGGCGGCCCGCGATGCCTTGCGCGCCCGGCAGATGTCCGCAGCGGAACTGACCGAAGCCTGCCTGACGGCCGTCGATGGCGCGGACCGGCTTAATGCCTTTGTCCACAAGACGCCGGAGATTGCGCGGGCACAGGCGGCGGCGGCGGATGCGCGGCTGGCGGCGGGCGATGCGCCGGACCTGTGCGGCATTCCGTTGGGGATCAAGGACCTGTACTGCACCAAAGGTGTCGCGTCGCAGGCCGGATCGAACATTCTGGCGGGGTTCCGGCCGGAGTACGAGTCCAGCGTCACGCAGCAGTTGTGGGACGCCGGTGCGGTCATGCTGGGCAAGCTGAACATGGACGAGTTCGCCATGGGCTCCAGCAATGAGACCTCGGCTTACGGCGCTGTGGTCAGCCCCTGGCGGCGCGGCAACTACCCCGCCGCCCTGACGCCCGGCGGCTCGTCCGGCGGGTCGGCGGCAGCGGTGGCGGCGGACCTGTGTCTGGCCGCAACCGGGACCGATACCGGCGGCTCGATTCGCCAGCCTGCGGCCTTTACCGGCATTGTCGGGATCAAGCCGACCTATGGCCGCTGCAGCCGCTGGGGGATCGTCGCCTTTGCCTCGTCGTTGGATCAGGCGGGACCGATGACCAAGACGGTGCGCGATGCCGCGATCGTGTTGCAGGCCATGGCCGGGCATGATCCGAAAGACAGCACCAGCGCCGATCTGGCGGTGCCGGATTTCGAGGCGGCGCTGACCGGCGACATTCGCGGCAAGAAGATCGGCATTCCGCGCGAGTACCGGATGGCGGGAATGCCTGCCGAGATCGAACGGTTGTGGGCCGAGGGCCGGGCGATGATGGCCGACGCCGGGGCCACAATCGTCGATATCAGCCTGCCGCATACGAAATATGCGCTGCCGACCTATTATGTTGTGGCACCCGCCGAGGCGTCGAGCAATCTGGCCCGCTATGACGGCGTGCGCTATGGCCACCGCGCCAGGCTGGCGCAGGGTGACGGCATCACCCAGATGTATGAAAAGACCCGCGCTGAAGGCTTTGGCAAGGAAGTGCAGCGGCGGATCATGATCGGCACCTATGTGCTGTCGGCGGGGTTCTATGACGCCTATTACAACCGCGCCCGCAAGGTGCGGACCCTGATCAAGCGCGACTTCGAGACAGCTTTTGCCGACGGGATCGACGCGATCCTGACACCGGCGACGCCGTCGGCGGCCTTTGGTCTGGGGGAAATGGCCGATGCCGACCCGGTGGCGATGTATCTGAACGACGTCTTTACGGTGACGGTGAACCTGGCGGGCCTGCCGGGGATTGCCGTGCCGGCCGGGCTGGACGGGCAGGGGCTGCCGCTTGGCCTGCAGCTGATCGGACGGCCTTGGGACGAGGCCGGGCTCTTGAACCACGCATTTGTGCTGGAGCGGGCACTTGGGTTTGTTTCCAAACCGGCGAAATGGTGGTAAGGGGCGGAAAAATGCCGCAGGTTCCGGTGGAAACATGCGGGGCGCGCGGGGCAGACGGTGCAGGCAAGGGGACGTTGATGCGGCTTGGAATTTCGGTGCTGGTGTTGCTGGCTGTCACGGCCTGCGGGCCGACGGTGCCAGACTCTGGCGTTGGGTTTGAAAACTACCCGGCCTATGTCCGCGACCGCGAGGCGGCGCTGAACGGCGGCACGACGATTGCCCCCGGGCCGGTGATTTCAGGCGAGGCGCTGCCCGCGACGGTGGCCAATGACCGCGACGCCATCCCGGCCGGGATCGCCCGGCAAAGCGGGGAAATGCAGGCCGCCGCGCTGGATGCAAGCCCGGAGATTTCCGACGAACAGGAGTTCAGCGCGGTTTCGTCGCGCGAGACCATCGATAGCAACGCCGAGCGGCTGGCACGGCAACGGTCGGTCTATACCGAGATTGCACCGACCGCGCTGCCGCAGCGCAGCGGATCGAACGGTCCCAACATTGTCGAATATGCCCTGACTGCCGGCAACCGGCTTGGCGAGCAGGTGTTCCGCCGCACCAATCCGTTCCGCGAAAAGCAGTCATTGGCGGCCTGCGCCAAGTTTGCATCGCCCGATCAGGCGCAGGAGGAGTTCCTGATCCGGGGCGGCCCGGAGCGCGACGGCAAGAGCCTGGACCCCGATGGCGACGGCTATGCCTGTGCCTGGGACCCGACACCGTTCCGCAATGCGGTGAACTAGGGCGCCGTGCAGCCGGTCTGGCATCCCAGCCCGAACTTCGGTGACCGGCGCGGCGGGGTGCGGCCTTCGATCATCGTGATCCACTATACCGCCATGCCAGGTCATGAGGCGGCGCGCGACCGGTTGTGCGACCCGGCGGCCGAGGTGTCGGCGCATTACCTGATTTCGCCGGCCGGGGCGGTGCTGGCGCTGGTGGACGAGGCGATGCGGGCCTGGCATGCCGGGGCGGGGGAATGGGCCGGGACCACTGACGTGAATTCGCATTCCATCGGGATCGAGTTGGCCAATGACGGGGCACAGCCGTTTCCCGAGCCGCAGATGCTGGCGCTGGAAGCGGTCTTGCGCGCCGCGATGGCGCGTTGGAGGATCGCAGCACACCGGGTCATCGGGCATTCCGACATGGCGCCGGGGAGAAAGGCCGATCCGGGGGGGCGTTTCGACTGGCGGCGGCTGGCGCGGGCCCGGCTGTCGGTGTGGCCCGAGCCCAATGCGCAGCCGGTCCGGGACCCGACGCCGCGAGCGGATCTGTTTTGCGCCGATCTGCGGGCCTTTGGCTACCCCGACGTTCCCGACCCGACGCTGCTCGGCGCGTTTCGCCTGCGGTTTCGCCCTTGGGTGCGCGGTCCGCTAGATGCGGTTGATGCGGCGATGGCCGCTGATCTGGCCCGGCGCTTTGCCGTTGACCGGACCGCGGCAACGGCCTAACACGCGGTCTGCGCGGATGGCCGGATGACCGCGGGGCGCAAGCTTCGAGGAAAGTCCGGACTCCATGAGACAAGGGTGCCGGGTAACGCCCGGCCGGGGCAACCCGAGGGAAAGCGCCACAGAAAACAAACCTCCTCCGGTCCGCCAGCAATGGCACATCCGGGGGCAAGGGTGAAACGGCGGGGTAAAAGCCCACCGCAGGCCCGGCAACGGGACTGGCACGGCAAGCCCCACCCGGAGCAATGCCGAATAGGGGCCTCGTGCGGGCCGGTCCGAAGGCGAAAGCCCGGGGATACCGCCGCAGGGACGTTTCAGCCCGGGGGCCCGGGTTGGCAGCTAGATCCCGCCGGTAACGGCGGGGGCAGAGGAATGGTCATCCAGAGGGTGTCGCGGAAAGGCGGGGCCCTTGGACAGAATCCGGCTTACAGGCCGTCCGCGCAAGTTCCCGCTGTTCGGCAAGAAGCCGCCGATGGCGGCGTTGATCGGCATGGCTGTTACAGGATCGTGGCTATATCCGCAGGGCAGACAACCTTGGGAGGGTGCGATGAGCTTCATCAAGACACTGGCGACATTGGCAATCGGTTTTGCGGCAGCCAAGGGCTTTGACCGCTTTCAGAAAGGCGGCGGCATGACTGGGCTGCAGGGCAATCTGAAAACTGCCGGGGCGCCGGGCGGCATGGCGGATGTGATCGGCGGCATGGCCGAACGGATCGGCATCCCGAACGCCACCGAAACCGTGCGCGGCGTGTTCGGTTCGGTCGGCGGGGCGGCGGCACAGGGCACGGCAGCAGCGCAGTCCGGTATCGGCGGGTTGATGGCGGCGATGACCGGTGCGGCCGCGGCCGGAACCGGGGCCATGGGCGACATGATCGCGTCGCTGACCGGCGGCACCCCGGCGGGCGAGATGATGGAGGGTCAGGCCAAGCTGATGATCCGCGCCATGATCGAGGCGGCCAAGGCCGACGGTGCCATCGACGCCGACGAACAGGCCGGCATCATGGACCACCTGAAGGACGCAAGCCCCGAAGAACTGGCCTATGTCAAGGATCTGCTGGCGGCCGCGCCTGACATGGCCGGGCTGGCGGCGGCGACCGGCGCTGCACTGGCGTCGCAGGTCTATTCCGCGTCGCTGATGTCGATCAGGGTCGATACGGCGGCCGAGCGTGCCTATCTGGCCGGGCTGGCCAAGGCACTCGGGCTTGACGACGCCACCCGCGACAGGCTGCATGCGGCGATGGGGCTGGAACCGTTGTCGGCCTGAAGCACGGGGGCGTGGCGTGGGGCGCGCATGCAGTTCGCCTGGCCAACGGGCGGACCGGGAACGCGCTGATGACAGTGCGGTCGCCGCTTCGCCTCTTGCCGGTTTTTGCGATTGACACCACGGCGCGCCCCGCTAAAAGGCGGGCTTCAAGGATTTTCCGGGTGCCGCCTGCTAAGCCAGCGCCCGCCTTCAGGAGACGACCGATGGCCAAGCCGACAACGATCAAGATCCGGCTGAATTCGACAGCGGGGACCGGGCATTTCTATGTGACCAAGAAGAATGCCCGCACCATGACGGAAAAATTCAGCATCAAGAAATATGATCCGGTGAAGCGGGAACACGTTGAATACAAGGAAGGCAAGATCAAGTAGGATCGCGCCGACGCTGCATGCCGCCAAGCCGCGCCGGGTGCGCGGCTTTTTCGTTTTGCGGTCCCGATTTTTTTGCAGCCTGTGGGATTTGCGGTGACGCCATGATCGATGCGCTGATCATCCGACCGTCCGATGCCGGCGACATCGCCGCGGTCGACGCGCTGCTGGCCCGGGCCTATCCGCGTCTGCTCAAAGCCGACTATCCGCCGTCGATCCTGGTCACCGCCCTGCCGCTCATCAGCCGCGCCCGGCCGGAACTGCTGGTCTGCGGCACCTATTACGTGGCCGAAATCGGCGGTGGAATTGTCGGTGCCGGCGGCTGGACACGGGCGGGCCGCAACGCCGGGATCGCCGAAATCCGGCACGTGGTCACCGATGACCGGCGGACGCGGCAGGGCATCGGGCGCACGCTGATGACCCGTATCTTTGCCGAGGCCGGTGCGGTGGGGGTCACGCTTCTGGCCTGTCAGGCAACCCGAACGGCGGTGCCGTTCTATCAGGCCATGGGTTTCAGCGTTCTGGGTCCGGTCGAGGTGCCGCTGCGTCCGGGCATCAGCTTTCCCGCCATCCGGATGCAGCGCCGCCTGTAGCCTGCCTGACCCCGTCCCGCCAGCTTCATTCCGGCACAAATATCCCGGGGGGGCCGCAGGCGGGGGCAGCGCCCCCACGGGCGTCCCGCAAGGAAAAGCGACCGGGGTTGCCCCCGGCCGCCGATTTCCTCTGAATCTGACCAGCTCAGGTGCCCGCGATCACTCGCGGTTGCCGAGGAACTGCAGCAGGAACATGAACATGTTCAGGAAGTCGAGATAGAGGTTCAGCGCCCCCATGATCGCCGCCTTGCCCAGCCATACCTGATCACCAGCCTGCGCCATCTGCAGATAGGTGTTCTTGATGCTCTGCGTATCATAGGCGGTCAGGCCGGCGAAGATCAGCACGCCAAGCGCCGAGATCGCGAATGTCACCGCGTCCGATTGCAGAAAGATGTTGACGACCGAGGCGACCAGCAGCCCGATCACGCCCATCATCAGAAAGGTGCCGAAGCCCGACAGGTCCTTCTTGGTGGTGTAGCCATAAAGGCTGAGGCCGGCAAAGGCGACGGCGGTGGTCAGGAAGGTCGTGGCAATCGACACGCCGGTGTAGACCGCGAAGATATAGCTGATCGACAGGCCCATCAGCGCGGCAAAACCGTAGAACACCGCCTGCGCGGTCGCCACCGACATCCGGTTGATCATCGCGCTGAACGCGAACACCACGGCCAGCGGCGCGAACATCACCACCCATTTCAACGGGGTGCCGAAGATTGCGGCCAGCATGGCGTCGTTGTTGCCGACGATATAGGCCACGCCGCCGGTCACCAGCATGCCGATCGACATCAGGGCGTAGACTTTGTTCATATGGGCGCGAAGGCCCTCATCAATCTGCGCAGTGCGGGCGCCAGCGCCCACCGAGCGGATCGTCTCATACTGTGCCATCAAAAGCCTCCGTTAGGTTTCCCGATGGCCACCTTTGGCGGGGCAGCCTTCCCGGTGGGATATCGGCGGCATTGGTCCGCGATTCAAGGCTTTCCTGACCGATTTCCTTCAGAATTGGCTAACGGGCGGTTTTCGGGGCCCGGAAGCTGCCCGGCGATGCCAGAATCGCCGGACAGATTCCAACCCGATGTTCTTGCGCGCGTCCGGCGACAAAACCGGAATCCGCGCTTGTCTGACACGGGTCAGGCGCGCCAGGTTTGCGGTACATCCCAGATCGGGCGGGCGGCCTCGGCCCGGGCCTCGTCGCGATTCAGGCCGATGTCGTCCAGAAGCGTCGGCTCCATCGACAGCAAGGCCTGGCGCTGCCGGTAGACCCGGTTCATCAGCACGATCCGCTGCAGGGCGCGGCGCAGGACCGGGCCTTTGCCGGCGTGCGGCTGCCGAAAGATCGAAGGAACGGAGCGGAGCGTGGACAGGAGCGTCATTTTGGTGTTTCCGTGATGCCAGAGGAAGAGTTCATCATTTCTCTTGATCCTTTTGCCTGACTGAGGATCATATGTAAAACGAATGATTTTGACGAATCATATCAAGGAGTGTGATGTGGCGCACAATCTGGACCTGACCGCGCTGCGGTCATTCGTGGCGGTGGCGGAAACCGGCGGCGTCACCCGCGCCTCGGGATTTCTGAACCTGACGCAATCGGCGGTGTCGATGCAATTGAAGCGGCTGGAAGAGGGCCTTGATGTGCAGCTCCTGGACCGCTCGGCGCGCAAGGTGGCATTGACCGCCTCGGGCGAGCAGCTTCTGGGCTATGCCAGACGCATGCTGGCGCTGAACGACGAGATCTATGGGCGGTTGACGCATCAGGCCTATGAGGGCGAGATCGTGCTGGGAGTACCGGCCGACGTGGTCTACCCGGCGATCCCGCGGGTGCTGCAGCACTTCAACGCGGCATTCCCGCGGATGAAGGTGCAGCTAATCTCCTCCTATACCAACCGGCTCAAGGCGATGTTCGCGCGCGGCGAATGCGACATGATCCTGACCACCGAGGATAGCTGCGGCGCGGGCGGCGAAACGCTGATCGAACTGCCGCTGGTCTGGGTCGGGGCGCCGGGAGGGGTCGCGTGGAAAACCCGGCCGTTGCGGCTGGCATTCGAATATACCTGCATTTTCCGCGCCGCTACGCAGCAGGCACTGGATGCGGCCGGAATTCCCTGGGAAATGGCGGTCGAATCCGAAAGCTCGCGCACCATCGAGGCGTCGGTCAGCGCCGATCTGGCGGTTCATATCGCGGTCGCCGGGGCCGAGCCGCGCTATCTGGAGCGGATCGAGCATGGCGGTTCCTTGCCCGATCTGTGCAAGACCAAGATCAATCTGTACCTGCCCGAACTGTCGCGCGGCCGGGTGATCGACGATCTGGCCGACCTTATCCGGCAGGGTTACCGCGCAAAGCCTGCGGCAGCAGCGTTGCCGGCTGGCTTACTTTCTGCGGTGGCGTCCGCAGCAATTGGCCGATCTGCGGCGGCGTCAAGCCCGCAAGTCGAAGAAGTCCAAGCCCCATGAAGCCGGCCTCGCGGTCCGCATCGAACGACAGGACGTGCAGCGGAACCGGCGCAAGGCCGGCCCGGAGCTGGTCCAGAAGATGATCCCAGCCGTCGGGCAGGTCATGGCCGCGGGCGAATTCGTCGGGATCATAGGGCCGATTCCCTTCGGGACCGGACTTGTAGGTGAAAAGCGAGCGCTTCCATTCCGCCCAGTCGCGCCGATAGAACACGACCTCGACGCCGACCCCGGCTCTTTCGCCGTCAGCCGCCATGGCCCGGACCAGCTGCGGCAACAGGTGCGGCACCAACCGGTACAGTCCCGGCACCTTGCCCCGTGTCGGCAGCAGCCCCATCAGGTCCTCCTGGCTGATGATGGTTACGGCGGCGTGGCGCGCCTGCCGCGCCAGTTCTTCGGCGGCCCGCAATATACCGGGCAAAGCGGCATCGGTATCCGCCGGGTTGCGCAACCTGTGGATCGGTTGCGTCAGGTTGGCCAGCGCCGGTTCGCGCCGCCGGATCAGATCGTGCGTCAGGGGAAGGCGCAGATGATTGGCCTCCAGCAAATGTTGGATCGAGGTGGTGCCGGTCTTGTGCGGGCCGATGTGCAGCAGAATCCGCCGGGTCGCCGGAACCGGCTGCTGCTGCTGCGCGGCGCGGCGCTGCATCAGCCGTGCGGCAAAACGGCCTGCGGGCGGAACCGTCGTCATCCTGCCCCGCTTGCGTTGGGGGACGGGTTTGCGCTGGCATCGCCTGTGGTGCCCGGTCGGATGGCGGGGTGATGTGATTGGGGCATGCGACTATCCTCTGCCGGCAACCTATTCGAGAATGCCTGCCGATTCCAAGAGACGCGGGGCTTGGGTGATTGCAGTATGCAACAGCTGGCGCGACGTCATATTCGCAAAACGCACTGCGAAATGCAAAACACGTGGAGCGAGAGTTGCCGATTAGGACTCGCGTCCGGCGCGGCAGCGGTGACGGGCGGAAATCGGCAAACGGACTCGGCGAAAAACAGCCTGCAATCTCAGACTGGTGCGGGACACTGCAAATATTCTTCCTTGCCCCGCAGACTTGGCACGGAAATTGCCTATACCGTTTTATACAAGTGTATAAGGTTTGGGAGTCATAGATGAAGCACCCTGTAGATGTTCATGTCGGCAAGCGTATTCGTCATCGTCGCTGGATGGTGGGCATGACCCAGCAGCAGTTGGCCGATCAGGTCGGGATCAAGTTCCAGCAGATTCAGAAGTACGAAACCGGGATGAACCGTGTCAGCGCGTCGCGGCTTTGGGATATTTCGGGCACGCTCGGCGTTCCGATCGCCTTCTTTTTCGAGGGGATCGAGACCCGCAAGGGCCAGTCCGGAGAAGTCGAGGGCGATATCCTTGCCGACAAGGAAGCGCTGGACCTCGTCCGCTCCTACTACGCCATTCCCGAGCAACAACGCCGCCGCCTGTTCGACCTGGCCCGGGTCCTGAGCGACGCGGCCTGACCGAGAGGTCGGGCCGGTCTGATCTGGGGGGTGGCTTGACCAAAGGCGGCGCAGCCGCTACCGCGACGGTCATGCCGTCGCGGGGGCCGCCGATGATCAGACTGAGTGACGCAGAACGGACAGAAATCCTGCTGACGGCAGGCCTGATGGCTGACGCGGCGCGGCGGGCGACCTTGCTGCATTTCCGGCAAGCGGGCCTGATCGCCGACTCCAAGGAAACCGGCCGGTTCGACCCTGTCACTGTTGCCGACCGGCAGGCCGAGCAGGACATGCTCGCCGTACTGGACCAGCGGCGGCCGCAGGACGGCGTTCTGGGCGAGGAGTTCGGGGCAAAGCCCGGCAGCAGCGGCCTGACCTGGGTGCTGGACCCGATCGACGGCACCCGTGGCTATCTGGCCGGAACGCCGACCTGGGGGGTGCTGATCGCCCTGGCCGATGACAGCGGCCCCATTCTGGGCATCATCGATCAACCCTTCATCCGCGAGCGTTTCATTGGCGGTTTCGGTCTGGCCGAAGTGACCGGGCCGCTGGGTCGGTTCCCGCTGCGGACCCGGCCCGGGCGCGCGCTGGATCAGGCGATCCTGTTGTCGACTTTTCCCGAGATCGGCACCGAGCCCGAGCGCGACGCGTTCCGCCGGGTTGCGGCGGCGGTCCGGCTGACCCGTTACGGCATGGACTGCTATGGCTACGCGCTTCTGGCGGCCGGCCAGGTTGATCTGGTGATCGAGGCCGGGCTGCAGGCCTATGACGTCATGGCACCGATTGCAGTGATCGAGGCGGCCGGCGGCATCGTGACGGATTGGCGGGGGCGGCCGGTGCATCAGGGCGGGCGGGTGCTGGCTGCCGCCAACGCCGATGTGCATGCGGCGGCGCTGGCGTTGCTGGCATAGGGGCTCTGCCCCGCACGTGCCGTGCCCCCCGGGATTTTTTCGGAACAAAGAGGGGGACCAGATGGGTGATGTGCTGATCCGGGGCGCGGATGTCGTGGTGACGATGGACGCCGGGCGGCGGGAGCTGGCCGGGGCCGATGTCCTGATATCGGGCGGGATCATCGCTGCGGTCGGGGTCGGGCTGGTTGCGCCGGGTGCCGTGATGGTTGCCGCCCGGGGTTGTGTGGTGACGCCGGGGTTGGTGAACACCCACCATCATCTCTATCAGACCCTGACGCGGGCGGTTCCGGGCGGGCAGAACGCGCTGTTGTTCGGCTGGCTGAAGACGCTCTATCCGATCTGGGCGCGGTTCGGACCGGAAGAGATGTTCGTGTCGGCTGAGGTCGGGCTGGCGGAACTGGCTTTGACCGGTTGCTCGCTGACCTCGGATCATCTGTATCTGTTCCCGAACGGGTCGCGGCTGGACGACACGATCTTTGCCGCGCGCGAGGTCGGGCTGCGGTTTCATCCGACGCGGGGGGCGATGTCGATCGGCGAGTCGGCCGGCGGGCTGCCGCCGGATCGGTTGGTGGAAGGCGAGCCGGCCATTCTTGCGGACTGCATCCGGGTGGTGGACGGGTTTCATGATGCGGACGAAGGCTCGATGTGCCGGGTGGGGATTGCGCCCTGTTCGCCATTTTCCGTAAGCCGCGATCTGATGCGGCAGGCGGCATTGCTGGCGCGCGACAAGGGGGTGATGCTGCACACGCATCTGGCCGAGAATGACGAGGATGTCGCCTATTCGCTGGCGACGTTCGGCTGTCGGCCGGGGGAGTATGCCGAGGGGCTGGGGTGGGTGGGGCCGGATGTCTGGCACGCGCATTGCGTGAAGCTGGACGCGGCGGAGATCGGGCTGTTTTCCCGGACCCGGACCGGGGTGGCGCATTGTCCCTGTTCGAACTGCCGGTTGGGGTCGGGGATTGCGCCGGTGCGGGCAATGCGGGACGCCGGGGTGAAGGTGGGGCTGGGGGTGGATGGGTCGGCCAGCAATGACGCCGGGTCGCTGATCGGGGAGGCGCGGCAGGCGATGCTGTTGCAGCGGGTGCTGAACGGAGCCGATGCGATGGGGGCGCGGGAGGTTCTGGAGATTGCGACCCTGGGCGGCGCGCTTGTGCTGGGGCGGCGGGATTGCGGCTCGATCGAGGTGGGCAAGCGCGCGGATCTGGCGGTGTGGGACTTGAACGGGGTCGAGGCGGCGGGGGCCTGGGACCCGGTGGCGGCGCTGGTGCTGTGCGGGCCGGGACGGGTGCGGGATTTGTTTGTGGAGGGGCGCGGCGTGGTGCGGGACGGGCGGGTGGTGACGATCGATCTGGCGGCGGTGGTTCGTGAACAGAACCGGCTGGCGAAGCGGTTGATGGGGTAGCGTCCCGCGCCGGGACATTTTTTATGTGTGGAATGTCAGGGAGTTGCGGTTTTCGGTTTACCGGATTTTAGGAATTGGCCGGATTTCGGGGCGGGTTTGGTGCGGCGACAGGAGCCGTGCCGCAAGGGCGAGGGGACGCGATGGCACATGACTATGAAGCGCAGCGGTTGGGGACGTACGAGTCCTTCGCCTTGATGGGCGCGGGGCTGCCAGCGCGGGCAGTGGTGGCGTTTCAATTCGTGGCGGAGGATATGGCGCCGGATTTTCCTGCCGCCGAGAAGGCTTTGGCGGCTGCCGGGTTTGCGGTGCGTCGGGACGAGGCGGAGGGGGTGCTGGAGGCGGTGGCGGGGCCGATGGCGCTGACGGCGGCGGAGGTGTGGCGGTGGGAGCGGCTGGCGACCGAAGCGGTGGTAGGGCTGGAGTTCTGGCCGGATGGGTGGGAGGTGGAGTGAGGGGGGGGAGGCGCGAAATTTACTCAATCACGGGAATAAGGCCGGGTTCCCTGTCGACTGAATGTAAATATCCCATTTCCATAGTCTAGTTGAAGGCTTATCCCCTTTGCTCCGGCTCCCCCACATCTTGTGCCGTGAAGGCTTGCGGCCGTGCCGCGTTCGCTCTATGTTCCCCCCATGCCGTCCCGCTGGAAAACGGACCGTCCGATGTCGCGCCAGGACTTCGAGGCGC
>JANNRR010000120.1:0-20801 GCA_031401675.1 Paracoccaceae bacterium | reverse complement strand
GGGGGATGGGGGATGGGGGATAGGTGATGGAGGATGGGGGGATTACCGTTCCCGTTCACGCACTCAAGCTCATCTTTGCCGCAGGCAAGACACCCACGGTGCGGATATCGGCCAGATTCCTTTGCAATGCTGCGGCAAAGTCCTCGCCCAAACCCGCCGCGAACACCGATCCAAGGCCAAGGAAGGCCCGCGCCGTCTCTGCCACCGGAACCTGAGGTCCCGGCAGCCCCGGCCAGGCCTGCAACTGCGGGTCCGACAACGGCATTGCGGCCCCGGCCTGATCCGCGCCTTGGCAAGACCTGATCCAGGCGGCCAGGGCAAAGGTGAGCATCGGCGCGGGGCGACCCATGGCGATCAGCTCGCGCAACGGCGCGACGATCCGCAGTGGCACCTTCAGGCTGGCATCGGTCGCGATCTGGGCGGTTTTGTGGTGCAATGCCGTGTTGTCAAAGCGGCTCAGGAGCCGGGCCGTATATCCGGCAACATCGCTGCCTGGGGCAATCGTTGGGGCCACCTCGGCCCAATAGGCAGTGATGAAGGCGCGGATCACCGGATTGCCGATGGCCTCGGCCACGGTTGCATGGCCAGACACCCGCCCCATCGCCGCAATTGTCGAATGCGCGCCGTTCAGAAGTCGCAGCTTCATCGCCTCATAGGGGGCCACATCGGCGACGAATTCGACGCCGGAACGCTCCCACTCCGGGCGAGCATTGGGGAAATGATCCTCGATCACCCATTGAAAGAACGGCTCTGCAAGTACTGGCCAGGCATCGCGCATCCCCAGGCGCGCTTCGATCACTATGCGGTCTGCGTCGGTCGTCGCCGGCACGATGCGATCGACCATGCAGGACGGGCAAGCCACCTCGCCGGCGACATAGCGGGCAAGATCCGGATCCCGCGCCTCGGCGAACTGGGTCAGCACGCGATGCGTCAACTGGCCGTTGCCCGGCAGATTGTCACAGGACAGGACGGTAAAAGGGGCAATCCCGGCGGTACGCCGCATGGCCAAGGCCTGTGCAACATACCCGATTGCGGTACGCGGGGTCGTGGGGTTCGCCAGATCAAACTGCACCCCGGCATCATCCAGCCGCAGATCGCCGCTGGCGACATTGGCCGTGTATCCCTTTTCCGTCACCGTCAGCGACACGATCCGCACGGAGGGGTCGGCCATCGCGGCCAGCAAGGCCGCGGGATTTTCCGGGGCGACGAACATCGGGCCAATCGCGCCGATCACCCGCAGGGCCTGCGCGTCATTCTCGCGCAGCGCCAGCGTGTAGAGGCCATCTTGCGGGGTCAGGGCATTGCGGGTGTCGGAATTGCGCAGGGAGGCTGCCGCAATCCCCCATTCGGTGGCACCAGCGTTCAGGCAGTCATCGGTGAACACCGCCTGATGGGCGCGATGAAATGCACCAACGCCAAGATGCACGATTCCGGTCCGCACCCCTGCCCGATCATAGCGCGGCCGCGCCACATCGGCGGGTAACTGGCCCAAGGTTGCGTCGGAAAGCCGGGTCACAAGCGACCCTCGCGCATAAAATAGGCATCCGAGGCCGCATCCCACAAGACCGCGCGCTGGCCAGCTTTGTTCAAGGTCGCAATCGCATCCCGCACCAGACCCACGGTGCGCTGATGGACCGCCGCCAGCAGGCTGACCAGCCAATCGGTGCCGGTCGTGCACCGGCTTGGCCCGGATATTCGCGACACCTCGGCGAAATGGGGCGCGATCGGCGCTGGCGTCGATGTCGCCCAATCGGCATCAGTCACCATCCTCGGCAGCTTGCCCCAGATCTGGCGCCTGGTTCCGAGACGCCGCACCGGCTCTGCCCGAGCGTCTAACCGGTTCTTGGCAATTTCGGGCTTGGCGATATGAACGATGACAAAACGAAGGCCCGGCAGCGCGCGCAGCTTGTCCAGCACGCGGGGCCAGACGGCGGCACGCAGTCGCTTGCAGTCGGCTACCCGTTTGGCTTTCAATCCGATCACCATCCCGAAACGCTTAGTCAAGATGCAGCCCCCCACAGCCGCGCCGATCGCCCCCGCCGTACCGGTGATCAAGGCTGTCTTTCCGCGCAATGTCATCTTTCGAAACGCCCTTTTGTGTGCAGCCCGAACCGTCAAGCTGTCCACCACGGGGGTGGGCCAGTATGGGACGCGCATTGTCTTTCCGGCCATCTCGCTGGAGACACCGGCCCGCTTGCCGCTGTCGACCTCGGCCTTGTTGACCCAGTCACTCAGGGTCTGCGGCGCGCAGCCTATCTTTGCCGAAATCGACAGGACTGCCTGCCAGCGCGATCCATGCTGGCCGTTCGGCGTCCCGCTTGAACCAATGGCGCGGGCCTCCTCACCGTCCGGCTCCAGCCGGGCCGCACGTTCACGCACTTCGGGGGAAAACCTGTTCTTTGTCCTGCTCATGATGCTCCATCCTACTCAGAAGTTGGAGCCCCGGCAAACCCGGCGCGGTTCAAAGTGCCTGATTTTTTGGTACCGACACCCCGGCTTGAACGGGGGACCCCCAGATCCACAATCTGGTGCTCTAACCAACTGAGCTATGTCGGCACTTGCCGTCGCTTTACTGCCGGGGACGTTTGAATGCAAGCGGGATGCAGGCTTGCCCCCTGCCCCGCTTTCCCTGTAGCGAACCCAAAGCAAAGGAGGTCGCAATGGGCATCGACAAGCAAAGCGACATGGCCGCCAACATCCAGATCGGGCCGACAACGATGGGAATGGTGCGGATTTTCATCGAGGCGGAGGGCATCGATCTGCCGCTGGATTTCGACCCTGACGAGGCCGATGAGATCGCCGACGAACTGCGGGCGGCGGCGACGGCGGCGCGCGGGATGCTCAAAGGCCCGAAAAAAACGAAGTAGCACCGGGATCACGCAGGGTCTGCAACCGCAGCGCCGCATGGCGCGCGAACTTCTGCAGCACCGCCTTGCGCCGGGCCCCGGCCAGCTTTGCCTCCGGCCCCATGCGCACAATCTCGGCATCATAGCTGTCTGCCAGCATCAGCCCGGTTTCGTCCGGCAGAAGCTCCGTCGGAAAATCCGCGTCCACCGCCCAGAAGAACCGGTCGCACCAGTCCAGATAGCCCTGCCATTTGCGATCGGTGATGTAGTCGGTACGGCCGGACTTGCACTCCACCACCCAGACTTCGCCGTGCGGACCCAGGGCCATCACATCCACCCGAAGCCCCGGGGCGGGCACAATCTCTTGCAGCGAGACGAAATCATGCCCCAGCAAATGCCGCGCTACCCCGCGCGCCAGAAGCTGGCCGGGTGCAAGCGGTGCCGTGTCGGAAGCCGGTCCATCCATTGCGCAATCTTGAACAAAACGTAAACACTTGACAAGCCCCCTTGCAACGCCGGGCCTTGCAGTGCTTGCCGGACCGGCCTATCAATGGGACCGGCGGGTCTGCTCGGCTCGTGAGGGGCCTTTTTCCAGTGGCCGATAAGCACTTCCGAGGGCGCTGGCTCTGCCCGGATCGTGGTCCGGGTATCTGGTGCCCACCTGGTCACACCAGGCTCTCGGGAAATCCGCGCCCCCACGGCTGCTGCGGTCCCCGCCACTGCTTGTCCGAGGCAGATGATGGCCGAGGCTGACGACAATACCCTGATGCCGGACGATGCGGCCCTGTCCCGGGTGATTGAAGCAATCGCTACCTACAATGCCGGGCGCAGCGGCGTACAGCGCACAGTCTATCTGAAGATCGCGCTGTATTTTGTGCCGTTCATCGGCGTCCTTGCCGTGCTGGTCTGGCTGCTCTGGCCGGCAGACCGCGACGACAAGATTCGCATCTTTCTGTTGGTGGCCATAATTTTTGGCGCGATCTATGGCGGTCAGGCTCTGTGGAAATGGATCTGGCAACCGGCAACAGACCTGAAGGACGCAGCCCGCCAAGCGCTTTTCCCCGAGATTTTCGGCTTTGTCGACGGGTTGCGGCATTCGCGCGGCACGGTTCCCCGGTTCATGTCCGGCCTGCCTGCCTCTGCCGTGATCCGCTACACGCGCGTCAGCCATGATGACATGATCCAAGGCAGCTACAACGGGTCCGCGTTCGAGCTTGGCGAATGCAGCTTCTGGCAGAAGCAGGGCAAGGGCGAGATCAAGGAATTTCAGGGCATCCTGTTTCACACGACGGTCGACCAGCCGTTTCCCGGCATCTTGGTCATCTCGAAGCTGCAGTCTGCCGCCAATCGGTTCTGGTTCGGCGGCCCGGACGACCGTCACCTGAGCCAGATCGGCGCGGCAGACCCCGAGATCAACCGTCTGCATGCCTTGCGCAGCGACGCAACCGGAGCAGCGCGCGCCCTGATTGACGGAGCTCTGGGCAAAGCAGTGTCCTGGCTCGACCGGCGCTGGTCGGATGGCATCACCCGCATCGTATTGCGCGGCGGGGATATCTTTCTGTTTCTGCCGACGGATGCGAATTTCTTTGAATTGCCGCCCATCGGCGTGGATGTCGACTTTCGCGCGCATGTCGCGCCGATGATCCACGATCTGTTCGGCCTGCTGAATTTCGGTCAGCTGATCCGCAAAGCCCTGATGGACGAGCACGCAGCCCCGGGCGAAGGCTCGAATAATCGGGATTGATTGCCGGCGAGGGTGCGGAAGGAACCGGTTCGGGGCATGCCACCGAAACATGGCGCCAGTCGCCTCAGCTACCGAGCAGCAGGCGGATTGCGGGAAGCGCCTGCAGCAGGGCGTTCGCCAACTCGGCACCTGTCTGCGCAAACCGGGTTGACGGGGTCGGAACCGATACCGCGAAAAGATCGCCCTTCCAGTTGCGAAACCCGACCCCGACTGCCGAGATTCCCTCGGTATGCTGGTCGAGGTCCTGCGCATAGCCCAGACGTCGGGCCGCGCCGATCTCGTCGAACAGTGCCGGCAAATCGCCGTCGCGCCGCTGCCTTGCCCATTCTGACCGCGCCAACCGCGTCACCTCGCTGTCCGGCAGCAGGGCAAGGCAGGCCTTGCCATTTGCCGTCGTGGTCAGGGGAAACGCTTCACCGACTTGCGAAACGGTACGCAGCCGGTGGATGCCGGGCAGCTGGTCGATGAAAATCAGGCTGTTCCCGCGCAAAACCGACAGGTCCACGGTCTCGCCGGTTTCGCGTGCGATGTCCAACAGCACCGGGCGCAACAGATCGACGGTGTTGTAGCGCGCATTCTCGGCCAGCGCATGCAGTTCCGGCCCCAGCTGGATCCCGGCACCCGAGCCCGACGCGATGACCATCCGCTCGGTCTGCAGCGCCCGGACGATGCGCTGAACCGTGCTGCGTGGCAGATCGACCCGTTCGGCGATCTGCGCCAGGCTCAGGCCGCCGGCCTCGCCCTTCAGGGCGCGCAGAACGGCAACGGCCCGGGCGATGACCTGAATTCCGGCCGTGCGGTCAACCGGCGAGTGGTTCTGCAGTTCTGGCGGCATCTACGTCCCGATCTGAAGTTCTGACCGCATTATGGTGCAACTGTATTGTATTGCAATACACAGCGTCCGAACGAAAGCATTGCAGATTCGGATTTCGTTGCTCCTGCGGGGTTCGGGAGCCAAGGGGGGCAAGATGATCAAGGCGCGCGGCAACGAGTTTCAATCCAACCCGGACAATGCGATGGGGCGGGAATTCACCAACCTGTCGCACCGTTGGGGTTATCAGTGCCCGAACTGGCCATATTTTCAGAATGTGAAGATCGAGCGCATCCACAACATGGCCAAATCGGGCGTGCTGAGCCGGCGCATCACCACATCGATGCATTCCACCACCCATATTGATGCGCCGGCGCATGTGGCGCAGGGCACACCCTTTATCGACGAGGTGCCGTTGCCGCACTTCTTCGGCTCGGGCATCGTGGTCAGGCTGCCGAAGAACAAGTGGGAATCGATCACCGCCGATGATCTGGAAAGGGCCTGCGGCCAGGTGATCCGTCAGTGGCAAGGTTGCCCTGATCACCGGCGGGTCCGGCGAATTGGGCATGGTGGCGGCGCGGGTGCTGGCCGGTGCGGGCTGCAGGCTGGTTCTGGCCGCCGGAAAAGCCGGCGATCTTGCCGCGATCGCCGATGAATGCCGGGCGGGCGGGGCCGAGGTGGCAAAGGTCAACCCCCGGCCTGACAGCGAGGCTGTGCGCAGGGATGTCCCGGGGTTTGTCGGCAACTGCTTGCTACATGCCCTATAGCGCAAAGCGATCGCGCTGGTGGAGGAGGGCGTGTGTGATGCCGAAACCGTTGATATGGTAGTAAATTCCGGCTTTGGCCGCCGCCTGGCCGTGCTTGGCCCGCTGGAAAACGCCGATCTGATCGGCACCGACTTGGCGCTTGATATCCACCGATACCTGCTGGCGCACCTGAACCGCCGGCCCGGCCCAAACCCGTATCTGGAGGCGTTGAACGCCGGGGGCAAGCTGGGGTTCAAGACCAATCAGGGCTTGCGGCACTGGACCGAACCGGAAAAAGCCGACCTGCGCGCCAGAGTCACAGCGCATCTGCTCTGATGAACGACCTGTTGGGCGGCTGAGATGCGGTGCGATCGGATCAATGACCGGTTGACCGCGCCCGTGGCAGCAGAAGCTGCCCAAGCCGCGCGCCATTCACCGGTGACACCCGATCTTGCACGTCACCTGCACCAGCACGCAACCGGGGAAATGGAGTTTCTGGCCGACCTTTTGCCGGAACTTTACCGGCACGTGCAGATGGCGGGATGAAATTTCGGCGAAAGACATTGTGAAACCGCGCCCTGCGCCTGGACTGACGGCAAGACGACCCAATCAGCGGCGCAGAAGCCTGCGACAGGGACCCAAGGGAGGACGAAATGACAACCGGAACCTCACAGACCCGCCGAAGCTTTATCAGGACCGGCTGCGTGCTCCTGGCCGCGCCGGCGATCCTGCGGACCAATCGCGCCAGCGCCCGGGACAACGTGTTCAAGATCGGTCTGGACTCGCCATTGACCGGCCCGTTGGCCGGGTTCGGCAAAGCGCAGGACTGGATCATTGCCGGCATTCAGGATGCGATCGACGCCACGATGAACAACGGCGCACCGGTCAAGATCGAGATCATCGCCAAGGACAGCCAGTCCAATCCCGACCGCGCGGCCGAGGTGGCAAGCGAACTGATCCTGAATGATGGCGTCAACATGATCATCACCAAGGATACGCCCGATACCACCAACCCGGTCTGCGATCAGGCCGAGCTGAATGAAATCCCCTGCATTTCCACCAACTGCCCGAGGCAGCCGTGGTTCTTTGGCCGGGGCGGCAACCCGGAATCCGGCTTTGCCTACACCTGTCACTTCTTCTTGTGGGCTGGAGGAAATCATCGCCAACTTCACCGCCGTCTGGAATCAGTCCGGTGCGGCGAAGAAGGTCGGCGGGCTGTTCCCGAACGATGCCGACGGCAATGCCTGGGGCGATCCGGCGCTGGGTCGTCCCGGGCCTTTGGCCGCACACGGGTTCGAACTGCTCGATCCGGGCCGCTATCAGCCCTTGAACAACAATTTCACCAGCCAGATCACCGCCTTCAAGGACGCCGGCTGCGAGATCGTGACCGGCGTGATGATCCCGCCCGACTTCGCGACGTTCCGGAGCCAGGCCGCACAGCAGGGCATCAACCGCAAGGTGGTGACTATCGGCAAGGCGCTGTTGTTCCCGTCGTCGGTCGACGCGATGGGTGACCGCGCCGACGGACTGACGACCGAGGTCTGGTGGACCCCGGACTACCCGTTCTCGTCCAGCCTGACCGGGCAATCGGCACGCCAGCTTGGCGACGCCTACGTGACTACGTCGGGCAAGCCCCGGTCGGCGACGCTGGGCTTTGCGCACGCGATCTTCGAGGTCGCGCTGGATGTGGTGAAACGCACTGAAGACCTGACCGACAAGGCCGCGATCATGGCCGCGATCACCTCGACCGGCCTCGACACCATCGTCGGGCCGATCAACGGGGCCAACGGGCCGATGAAGAACGTGACCAAGACCAAGGTTGCGGGTGGCCAGTGGCAGCGCAAGGACGGCAAGCTGGAACTGGTGATCGTCAACAACGAGCAGAACCCCGATATCCCGCTGACGGGTGAGCTGAAGCTGCTCGGCTGAGGCCATGGGCCGAGGCGCAATCCCCGGCCCGCACAACATGGCGTTGCTTTCCCTGCAGAATCTGTCGAAAAGCTACCGGGCGCTGGTCGTCACCGATCAGGTTTCCTTTGACGTGGCCCCGGGCGAGATTGTCGGCATCCTCGGGCCGAACGGCACCGGCAAGACCACGCTGTTCAACCTGATCGCGGGCACTGTCCGCCCCAATTCCGGCACCGTGCATTTCAAGGGGCAGGACATTTCCGCCCTGCCGGTCTCGGACCGCTGTCGGCGCGGCATCTCGCGGTCATTCCAGATCCCGCACCCGTTCGGCGGCATGAGTGTGTTCGAAAACGTGCTGATCGGCGCCACCTTTGGCCGTACCGCTTCGGTTGGCGGAACCACCGCCTCCGGACCAGTGGCCCGCGCTGCCGAGGTGCTGAACCTGACCGGCCTGAAGCCAAAGGCGAACGCCCTGGCAGGCTCGCTGACCCTCTTGGAGCACAAGCGGCTGGAGTTGGCGCGGGCGCTGGCGACCGACCCGGAACTGCTGCTGCTCGATGAAATCGCCGGCGGGCTGACCGAACGCGAATGCCAGTCGCTGCTGGCTGCCGTGCGCGATGTGCAGGGCTCGGGTGTCACCATTGTCTGGATCGAGCATGTATGCGTGCGCTGTCGTCTGCCGCACAGCGGCTGAACGTGGCGCTGGGGATTGCACTGGTGCCAGAGGGCCGGGGCTGCGCAGATCGGGCTGGCCACCGTTGCCGCGCAGATGGGTGGCAATGTCCGGGTCGGGCTGGAGGATTCGCTTCTGATCGCCCGCGGCAGACTGGCCGCGTCAAATGCCGAGCAGTTCGGCAAGATCCGACGCCTGATCGAGGATCTCGGGTACGAAGTCGCAACCGCCGACGAGGCCCGCAGCATTCTGGACCTGAAAGGCGCGGACCGGGTCGCGTTCTAGCCGCCAGGTCCCATCACGGGTCCCATGCCAGACCGTTCTGCCGGACCCGGACGGCGCTACCGCTGCCCTATGATGCCTTCAGCACACCCCGGTCAATCTGATCCTGCTCGATGCTTTCGAACAGCGCCCGGAAATTGCCCTCGCCGAAGCCATCATCGCCCTTGCGCTGAATGAACTCGAAAAAGATCGGGCCGATCACGGTCTTGGAGAATATCTGCAGCAGAATCCGGGTCTCGCCACCATCCACCACGCCTTCGCCGTCGATCAGGATGCCGTGTTCGGCCATCCGGTCGACCGGTTCCTGATGCCCGACCACCCGCGATTTCGACAGTTCGTAATAGGCCAGCGGCGGCTTTGGCATGAACTTCACCCCGCGCCGCGCGATCTCGTCGGTGGCGGCATAAAGATCAACCGCGCCGACCGCGATATGCTGAATGCCCTCGCCCTTGTAGCGCTTCAGGTATTCGACGATCTGCCCGGTCTCGCCCCGGTCCTCGTTGATCGGAATCCGGATGCGCCCGCAGGGCGAGGTCAGCGCCCGGCTGAACAGGCCGCTGAACTTGCCCTCGATGTCAAAGAACCGGATCTGGTGGAACCCGAACATCCGGCTGTAGAAATCGAACCAGGCATCCATGTTGCCCTTGAGGACATTGTGGGTCAGGTGATCGAGGTAGTGGAACCCGACGCCCTCGGGTTTGGCAGGGGCCAGCCAGTCGAATTCGGCATCATAGGGGTTGCTGCCGTCGCCGTAGCGGTCGGTGAAATAGATCAGTGAGCCGCCGATTCCGACGATGGCCGGCAGGTTCAGGGCCTTGTCTGCGCCCTCGTAGGGCTGCGCCCCTTTCTTGACCGCATGGACAAAGGCATGGCCCGCATCCGCCACCCGCCAGCCCATCGACGGCGCGCAGGGGCCATGCTCCTCGACGAAACGCCGGGCCTGACTGCCGGGCTGGTTGTTCAGGATGTAGGTGATGTCGCCCTGCTGCCACAGTTCGATGTCCTTGGACTTGTGCCGCGCGGTCAGAGCGTAGCCCATCCGGGCAAACAGTTCGCGCAGCGTTTCCGGCTCGGGGTGGGCAAATTCCACGAACTCGAATCCGTCAGTGCCGGCAGGATTCTCGTCGGATATCACGGCGCGCGGGGCAGAGTGCGGAAAGGGGCCCATCTAAACTCCTGCAGTTGACCATCTTGCGCGTCAGGATACCGCGATATCTGCGCGCCCATTGCGCATTCTTGATCAGAATACCTGCCAGATCTGCTAATGAACAGCGCACTAACCCGCAACAACTCGAGAATCCCGCATGCTTGATTCCACCGATTCCCGCCTGCTGGCCGCGTTGCAGCGCAACGCCATGCTGACCGCGCAGGACCTCGGCGACAGCCTGAACCTTTCGGCAAGCCAGGCCGGGCGTCGCCGTCAGCGGCTGGAGGCCGAAGGCTACATCACCGGCTACGGCGCCCGCATCGATCCGCTGCATCTGGGGTTGACGGTGCAGGCCTTTGTGCAGGTGCAGATGGCCACCCACGCACCGGACGTGGCCCGCAGTTTCGCCAGCCTGATCTCGACCCTGCCGGAGGTGGTGAGCGCCTGGACCCTGACCGGCGAGGCTGACTATCTGCTGCGGGTCTGGTGCGCCGACCTGCCCGGGCTGAACCGGCTGATCCATCAGTCGCTGTTGCCGCATCCGGCGGTGGCGCGGGTGCAAAGCCAGATCGTGATGGACCAGCTGAAAGCCGACGGCGGCTTGCCGGTCTGACCGGCCCGCCCGGTCCGTGCCGTTGAAACCGGCGGCCTGACCACATTATGCGAAACCCGCATCACGCCCGCAGGCATGGTCCCGGCAATCCCGCCACGGCAAATGGGCGCGCTACCGCAGCCCGTCCTTGCCCTCGGCGTCGGCATGGGTCAGGCCGCCAACCCGCGCCAGCGGGCGGCCGCTGTCAGTGATGGCGACGGCCACCATGATCTCGTCGGCGCGCGGGGCATCGTTCAGCCGCACCTCGATGGCGTCAAAATGGCTGCGGACATAGGCGGCATCCTTGTGGCCCAGCGGCACGTCCAGCGCCTGCCCCGGTCCGCCCATCTTCTTGGACGACGGCACCAGCGCCGCGCCCTTGACAACGGCCAGCCGCAGCGGCGCCCCAAGCTTGGGATGCAGGATTGCCGCCGCATGTTCCAGTTCGCCCGCCTCGCCGACCATTGCGGCTTTGCCGTAGCTTTGCGCCTGACCCGGCTCGATTCCCAGCGCCGCCACGCAGCGCGCCCCCAGCAGGCCACCAAGCTCGGCCCCGATCTCGATCAGCAGGCTCAGGTCCTCGACGTAGCGGCCGGCAAAGGGATTGGCGATCACCGCTACCGCCACCGCCTTGCGGGTTGGCGGCACCACCGGCCGGCCGGCTTCGCGGTGGGTTTCCTCGACCCAGACGGCAAGCCTGCGAATGTTAGCGATCATCGCAGCCCGTCCTCGCCCTTGATGTCGGCGGCGGCCAGACCGCCGGCCCGGTCATGCACGCGCGGCCCGGTGGTCATCACCAGCGCCAGCAGCATCTCGCCGGCGCGCGGGCTGTCGTTCAGACCGACCTCCATCGCGTCGAAATGGCTGCGGACGTAGGCGGCGTTGACGTGGGTGATCGGCACATCCAGCCGGGCCCCGACACCGCCGACCTTCTTGGTGGACGGCACGATGGCGCGGGTGTCGCCCAGCACCTCGCGCATGGCGTAGCCGCCGGGGGCGTGCCAGAGCGCGCCGTGCTCGATCTCGCCCGCCGCGCCGACAATGGCACCCTTGCCGTAGCCCTGCACCGCCGCCGGGTCGCCACCCAGGAGCGCCAGCAGCCTGCGGGCCATCATCAGACCCAGCGGCTTCAGGTCGGCCATGAACGGCTGGATGTCGGCCACGTAGCGCCCGGCAAAGGGATTGGCGATCACTGCCAGGGCGGCAGCGCGGCGGTGTGGCGTGGCGGCGCGGGGGCCGCCCTCATGGTAGATCTCTTCCAGACAGGTGGCCAGTTTGCGCAGGTCGATCTCGGGCATGTGGCAGGTTCCTCCGTTTCATCCGGACCCAGGTGTCCCGAGTCGGGACATGCACAGGGCCATTGATTTTACAGCATTATTTTTGGAGATTTAACCTTCGGTTAATGCATTGCTGTGTTAAGTGGAAAACACAGATCACCATGTCGGACCCCTTCTGTGTGATCAATGCAGCCGTTCAGCATGCCAGGATTAGGGTTCAGCATGATCCTTCTGTCTTCTCGTCGGATTTGATCTTAATCAAATCAGACCGCGCCTGCCTGCCCCTTGGCAGGCGCGTAGAGTGCGCCAGCCCAGGCAGGCGCGGTCTGATTGGAGAGATTGGGCCAGGCGCAACCCCCCTTGCCCTACGGCTTGCGCCTTCAGGCAACGGGCCAGTTGTCCGTCCACTGGACGGCCAACTGATCGGCCCGGGCGCATCACGTCGAATGGCGGCACCGGTGATGATTGAGAAGGCGATTCCATCAATGTTCATCTTGCTCCAAGCAATGCGCCAGAATTTCCCCGGTCAGGCCGGAGCAATCGCCGACCGTGCGGGACTGGCCGCGCAGCCAAAGCCCTGCCGCCACGATCCGGCCTTGCGCCAGCATCGCCCGCGCTGCGGTTACGCCGTTTTCCAACGCCAGCGCCACTTCCTCCGGCGCGAGCGGGCCGACATGGGTCACGATCAGGCGGCTGCCAAGGTCGGTGTCGGGCTGCAGTTCATTGGCGGGCGCGCGCCGGATCGCGGCATGGCCGGGCAGCGTCACCTGATTGGCGATCAGGGTGGCGGCGACATCCGCCGCTGCCGCAGTCGCCGCCAGCACCGTGACCGCATCGGCGATGCCGAAGGAAAAGCTGCGCCCGCCCTGGCCGCTGGTGGCGACGCCGCGCACCGGGTCGGCGGCACTGATCGTCACCACGCCAAGAGCACGGCCCTGCGGGCTGGCGACGGCCAGCCGGTAGCTGGTACCGGGTGCCAGATGCAGCGCGATGTCGCCGCCGTTGTTGACATGGGCGCGGGCCAGCGGCGTGGCCGCCCGCATTGCCGCCAACACCTCCTCGGCCACCGCCCCGGCCACAGCCGCCATCGGCGTGACGAAAGTCTGCGCGCCGTAGGGCCGGACGGCATCGGCCATGCGGCGCGCGATCCGGCCCGAAGGCTCGGCCCCGACGGGCCGGCGCAGCAGCGGCAGTTCGGCCACCAGTTCCTGCAGCACCGTCGCGAATCTGACCGCCGCCGCGCGAAAGGCCGTGCGCCGGTCACCGTCGGCCGCGATGATCAGATCGATCGGGCCATGCTGCAGGTGCAGGCGTTCGCCGTCCGGCAACAGGGCGGCCACCGCACCGATCATCTGCCGCCCCTGCCCGTTCGGTTCCAGCGGTAATTGCGGCTGTCATGCGGGTCCGCCGCATGATCCGCTGCCGCCACCCGGCGGATATCGGGGGTCAGCACGCTTTCGACCGGGCGGATATGGTCGACATGCCCGCCCAGCGCCGCATAGTCCTGCAAGCGCAGGGTGAATTCGATCGGGGCCACCAGGGCCGGGGTCGGCACGTAGCCGAAGGCATTGGTCGGCATCTTCATCACATCGACCATCACCGTGATGCCGCCGCCGGGCCAGACATAGGCTTCGGCGCCACCGCAGGAGACAAAGGTCAGCGCATCCTTGACCGAGTGCGTCAGCTTGACCGGATTGCTGGTGACCCCGGCGCGCAGGCTGCCGCCGGCCCCACCCATGAACAGCACCGAACAAAGAGACGGCTCGCAGTTTTCGGCGATCCGGTCCGCAGTGGCCCGCAGCGCGTCCGGGGCCTCGGCCGGCACCGGGGTCAGGGTGTCGTCAAGCCGGTAATAGGCCCATTGCTCGCCGGTGGTCGAGATCATCAGCAGCCGCAGGCCCGGGCGCGCCACTTTGGAATCAAACGGCTTCAGGATCGTCAACGGGTCTTCGATGTTGGTGCCGCCCCAACCGGTTCCAGGCCCCGCCACCTGAAAATACCGCCCCGGCGTCGAGCGCCGACCCTTCATCCGGATGCCGGTGGGCGGGATGTCCAGCAGCTTACCGGCCTGATGCTCGGACAGGACGCCGGTGATGTGGTCATCGACCACCACCACCTCGTCCACCTGTCCGAGCCACTGCCTGGCAAACATGCCGATGGTGGCCGAGCCGCAGCCGACCCGCATCAGCTTTTCCGGCACGCCGTTGATCACCGGCGGCTGCCCGGCCTGAATGACCACATCCGCGCCGTCGTCGATCTGCACCGCGACCGCCTGCCGGTTGCACAGCCGCATCAGCGCGTCGCAGGTCACCCGGCCCTCTTTCTTCGAGCCGCCGGTCAGATGTTCCACCCCACCCAGCGACAGCATCTTCGAGCCGTATTCGCCGGTCATCACATGGCCGATCGGTTCGCCGTCTACCCGGACAAGGGCCCGTTCCGGCCCGACGTGGCGGTCGGTATCGATTTTGACCTTGGCACCGCAGTAGCTGAAAATGCCCTCGGTGACGACGGTGACCATATCGACACCGGCGACCCGTTGGCTGACGATGAAAGGTGCCGGTTTGTAGTCGGGATAGGTGGTCCCGGCACCGACGGCGGTGATGAACGGGCGGTGGCCCTGAATCAGGTCGCCGTCCCAGTCCTGCGCCAGAGCGCCGTCGCCCAGAAACGGCACCAGATCCGGCCCGGCGGCAATCACCGTCAGCGGGTCCAGCCGCACCAGTTCGCCTTGCCGGTTGGCATAGCGGTCGCAGGCCCCGGCCCGGCCTTCGGCGATGTAGCACATGACCGGGCAGGCATCGCAGCGGATCTTGTCGGGGGCACCGGGGTCGTCAGCCATAGCCAGCCTCTTTCAACGCGGCCCGGACCCGGGGCGGGGTGGCCGGAACCCGGGTCAGCAGCACGCCGGTGGCGTTGCGGATCGCATTCAGGATCGCCGGGGCCGTCGGGATCAGCACATGCTCGCCCAACCCTTTTGCGCCGTAGGGTCCGTGCAGATCCGGCACCTCGATGATGATGGTGTCAATGGGTGGCACGTCGCCGATGGTCGGGATCAGGTAATCATGCAGGTTTTCGGTTCGCCCGGGCACATACTCCTCCATCAGGGCCATTCCCAGCCCCTGCGCGATGCCACCCTGTACCTGCCCCTCGATCAGGCCGGGGTTGATGGCATGGCCGACGTCGTGAGCGGCGGTGACGTGCAAGGGGCGCACCGCGCCGGTTTTGGTGTCAACCTCGACCACCACCAGATGCGCGGCATAGCCGAACTGGGCATAGGGCGCGCCCTGACCGTTGTGATCCAGAGGCTGCGTCGGCGGATCGTAGGTTTCGGTTGCGGTCAGCACGTAGCCGTCGTCGTCCGGTGGCAGCCGGGCCAGGTCGATTTCCTGCGTGCCGGTGGCATCGGCCACCCGGACCGCACCACCCCCGAACCGGATCACGGCATCACTGGCGGCATTGCAGAGCCGCAGTACCTGCAGGCGCAGGGCTTCACCGGCCAGTTTGGCGGCATTGCCGGATACAAAGGTCTGGCGCGAGCCCGAGGTCTTGCCGGCATCCGGTGTCGTTGCGGTATCGGGGCCGAGCAGCGCCAGTGTTTCGACCGCCACGCCCAAGGCTTGCGCGAATATCTGGGCGATCACGGTGTTGGACCCCTGCCCGATGTCGGTCGCCCCCTGATGCAGCACGACCGTGCCATCCGGGCGCACGCCGCACTTGATCGTCGAGGGATTGGCCAGCGAGGTGTTGCCGCAACCGTACCAGCACGCCGCGACCCCGGCCCCGCGCCGCATCACCCCGGGCGCCGCGTTGTAGCGTGCACAATCAGCGCGGGCCAAGGCCCAGGCCGGGCGCAGCGCGGTCAGGCATTCGCGGATGCCGACGCCGGCCGCAAACACCTGCCCGCAGACGGTCGGAATGCCGTTGTCCAGCGCATTCAGGATGCGGAACTCCAGCGGATCGAGGCCCAGCCGGTCCGCCAGCAGGTCGAACAGGCATTCCTGCGCGATGGCCGATTGCGGCACACCGAAACCGCGAAACGCCCCGGCGGGCGGGTTGTGGGTGTAGATCGCGCGCGACCGGGCGGTGTAATCGGCGATCCGGTAGGGGCCCGAGGCATGCACCGGCACCCGTGTCGCCACGGTCGGGCCCCAGGAGGCATAGGCCCCGGTGTTGAAATCACCGGCAAAAGTCATGCCGCACAGCTTGCCGTCCTGCGTGGCCCCGAGCCGCAGGCTGATCCGGGACGGGTGGCGTTTGGTGGTGGACTGCATCGATTCCGTCCGCGAATAGGTGATCCGGGCGGGGCGGCCGGTCCGCAGCGCGGCCAAGGCGATGTAGGGCTGCACTGAAATGTCGAGCTTCGAGCCGAAGCCGCCGCCGACGGCGGTCGGCACGATCCGCACAAGGCCCGGGTCCATGCCCAGAATCGCGGCCATGCTGTCGCGGTCCATGTAGGGGGCCTGAGTGCAGGCGTGAATCTCGACCCGGCCCTGACGCAGCTCTGCGAACCCCGCCTCGGGCTCGATATAGGCATGTTCGACAAACCCGGTCTCGAACGACGCTTCGACCACGACATCGGCCCGCGCCAGCGCCGCATCGGCATCGCCGCATCTGACGAAACCGCCGCACATGACGTTGCCGGGTTTGCCTGCGTGCAGTTGTACGGCGCCGTCGGCCAAAGCGGCGGGCACCTCGGCCACCCCGGCCAACGGCGTCCAGTGCACGGGAAAGCCGCGCGGGTCGAACCGGGCCATCGCCCCGGCCTCGCCGACCACGGCCGCCACCGCCTCACCCCGGAACCTTGTTTCGGTTTCGGCAAACACCGGCTGATCGACAAAGGCCGGGATTACCCCGAAGGCGTTGCGCCCCGGCACGTCGCGGGCGGTCAGGCAGCAAACGAGGCCGGGGTTCGCCGCGATGAAACCGTCAAGGTCGCCGAAGGCAAAGCCGGCGCGCGGATGCGGCGAGCGGATCACCATCACCACCAGCGCGCCTTCCGGGGCCACATCGTCGCCAAAGGCTTCGGTGCCGTCGACCTTGGCCAGACCGTCGATCCGGCGGACGGCATTGCCCACCGCACCGGAAATGATCTGGGGTGCAAGGCCCTGTCCGGCCGCAACGACCGCGTCGATGATCCGACGATAGCCGGTGCAGCGGCACAGAACGCCGCCAAGTGCGTCCTGCACCTGGGCAACATCAGGTCGCGGCACCGCCCGCAACAAAGCCACCGCCGCCAGCAACATCCCCGGCGTGCAGATGCCGCACTGCGCCGCGTGATGGTCCATGAAGCTTTCGCTCAGCGCCAGCCCGACCGGATCGTGCCGCAGCCCGGCAGCGGTTTCGACCCGGCAGCCGTCGGCCTGCTGCGTCGCCATCAGGCAGGCGCAGACCGGCGCGCCGTCCACCAGCACCGTGCAGGCACCGCAATCGCCGGCATTGCAGCCGACCTTGACCTCGCGCGCCCCCAGTCGTTCGCGCAGGGTCTGCGACAACCGCTCGCCAGCCTGCGGCGCGGCATGCACGGGAAGGTCATTCAGGATGAAGCTGACCAGAGTGTTGTCGGCGCGGATGTCCACCCTAGTCAGCCCCCCGGCGCTTCAGGTCCGCCAGCAAGCGGCCGATCAGTTCGCCCGCCAGTTCGCGGCGATGGTCGGCACTGCCGCGCAGGTCGGATATCGGCGTCAGCGGCGCAAGATGCGCGGGCGTGACCGCCGGCGGTGGTTCGTCCAGTGGCGACCTGTCCAGCAACTGGCCCCGCAGGTCAGCCTCCAACTGCGACAGGCGCATCGCCACCGGCGAACAGGCCCCGACCGCTACCCGCGCTTCGGCAATACGGCCGTCAACCGGGCGCAGCAGCATCGCCACCATGGCGGTTGAAATCACCAGATAGCGGCGGTTTCCGGCCTTGACGAAGCCGCCAAGCGCCCCTGCCGGCGGATCAGGAACCAGCACCGCCGCCAGCAACTCGCCCTGCCGCAGATCGGTCCGGCGCACCCCGGTCAGGAAATCGTCCAGCCGCAACGCGCGCCGTCCGGCCCGCGACACCAGTTCGACCGACGCCTCCAGCGTCAGCAGCGGTGGCACGCCATCGGCAGCGGGCGAGGCATTGCACAGATTGCCGGCAATCGTCCCGGCATTCTGGATCTGCACCGACCCGACCTCGCGCGCTGCCGCCTTCAGACCGTCGAACGCCGGCGGCAGATCGGCGCGCAAGATTTCGGACCAGCGGGTCGCGGCCCCGAACCGCCACAGCCCGTCGGCACGGCTGATGCCGCGAAATCCGGGCAGGGCCGCGACGTCCAGCAGCGCCTCGCCGCTGATCCGGTCGCCGCGCATGGGAAACCAGTCGGTGCCGCCGGCAATCAGCGAGACCTGCCCGTCCTCCAGGATGTCAAAGGCCTGATCCAGCCGGTTCGGGGTGTGATAGGCCATGCCGCCTTGCCTCGGGCTTTGCTCGTCCGTACTCGTCAGGCGGCCGGCGTGCCGGTCAACCCGCGCCGGCAGGCACCAGACCGCCCCGGCAATCATCGCTGTTTCGGCGCAATGGTCAACCGGCAAACGCGCATGGGCTGGCCATGCCTTCGGTTGCCCCTCTTCGGTCCATTGCAGGGGCAGGCCCGGCCCCGGGGCTGCTGCGGACCCGCTTGATCGCGCCCGGAACCCTGCTAGCCTCTGCCCCGATCAGGGAGGACCGATCATGTCACACGACCCCGGCACCGCTGCGGCTTCCGGCCCGACCCGGCTGGTGATCCGCAATGTCGGGCTGATGTTGTCGGGCCGGATGGAACAGCCGATCCTCGATGCTGATTGCCTGATTGCCGACAATGGCAAGATCACCGGCTGGGGCCGCGAACGCGATCTGGACTGCGCGGGTGCAACCACGCTGATTGATGCCATGGGCTGTTCCCTGTGCCCCGGCCTGATCGACAGTCACGTGCATCCGGTTGTCGGTGACTACACGCCGCGGCAACAACAGCTGAACTGGATCGATTCGACGCTGCACGGCGGCGTCACCACGCTGATCTCGGCGGGCGAGGTGCACATGCCGGGCCGCCCGCGCGATATCGTCGGATTGAAGGCGATGGCGATCGCGGCGCAGCGCTGGTACGAAAATTTCCGGCCCTCGGGCGTCAAGGTCCACGCCGGGGCACCGGTGATCGAGCATGGCATGGTCGAAGAGGATTTTCGCGATCTTGCCGCCGCCGGGGTGAAGCTGTTGGGCGAGGTCGGGCTGGGCACGGTCAAGGACGGCAAGACCGCGCGGCAGATGGTGGACTGGGCGCGCAAATACGGCATCCAGAGCACGATCCACACCGGCGGCCCGTCGATCCCGGGGTCCGGTCTGATCGATGCGGCGATGGTGCTGGAAACCGGCACCGACGTGATCGGCCATGTCAACGGCGGCCATACCGCGCTGCCGGACGATCAGATCATCTGCCTGTGCGAGGGCTGCGCCATGGCGCTGGAGATCGTGCACAATGGCAACGAGCGGGCGGCGCTTCTGGCGCTGAACACGGCGCGCGAGTTGGGGCAGTTGGAGCGGATCATTCTGGGCACCGACGGTCCGGCGGGGTCGGGGGTGCAGCCCCTGGGCATCCTGCGGATGGTCGCGATGCTGTCGTCGCTGGGCAACATCCCGGCCGAGATCGCGTTCTGCTTTGCCACCGGCAACACCGCGCGGCAGCGGGAGCTCGACACCGGCATGATCGCGGCGGGGCTGTGCGCCGACTTCGTGTTTCTGGATCAGGCGCAGCATGCGCCGGGCGGGTCGCTCCTGGGGTCGGTGCAGCAGGGCAACCTGCCGGGCGTCGGCATGACGGTGATCGACGGCGTCATCTGCAGCCAGCGCAGCCGCAACACCCCGCCGGCCGGACGGGTGCCGGTGGTGGTGCCGGTGGCTGGCGGCTGACACGGGGCGGGCGGGAAGGCCCCGGCGTGGCGCGGGCCGACCGGCCGGGCTGGCCCCTGGTGGGGTGGGTGGCACGGGTATGCCCGAGGCAGGGGAGTGGAGGGAAGAGGGGATTTGCTGGGGGGGTGTCCCGGGTCGGGACATTTTCGGGGTGAGGGATTTCAAGGGGTTACTAAGGGGAATTAGGGAAGTTTTAACGATCGGGTGCTCTTGAAGGGGTGGATCAGCTGGGCGGGGTATAGCCGATGGAGGCCTGCCAGGCGCGCCATTGGGTTTCGAAGTCTTTGGGTTCAAGTGTGTCCTTCGGCCAATGAATGGGCCATCCTTTGTCGATCATCCCTGCCGCCTGCGGTATTGTAACCGAAGCATCTCCGAACAGTCGGCCGACAATATTCAAAAGGTCCTTCGAATTTGAGAGGTCTGTGTGAAAGAGTGCAGAGCCATCAAACTTGGCATTCTTCGTCACCATATTTACTCTAAAAGTCACGAATCCAAAATATGATCCGCTCAGATCAGACTCATAAAAGCTGACGCCATCAAAGTTATTGAAGACAAATGTCGAACCTGCAAGGCTAGCCCTGCCAAATTTGGCATTTTTCATTGTCGCGAATGAAAAGTCTGCTTCTTGAGTCTTTGCCAACTGAAACTGTGCACTGTCCAAATTCGTTCCAAATAAATTTGCATACCTCAAAGTCGCTCCCTCGAGGTTGGAGGCCACAAATTCGCTATGGCTGAGGTCAGCCCAATCTAGTGTTCCGAGTCTGACACTTGTTACCGATTTCCCCTGATTTCATCGAGGGCATCAAGCGCACGGCGTTCGCGGGCGATGATGTCATCGGCGGTCTTGCTCCAGACAAAGGGCTTCG
>JANNRR010000119.1:0-23523 GCA_031401675.1 Paracoccaceae bacterium | reverse complement strand
GCGCCTCGAAGTCCTGGCGCGACATCGGACGGTCCGTTTTCCAGCGGGACGGCATGGGGGGAACATAGAGCGAACGCGGCACGGCCGCAAGCCTTCACGGCACAAGATGTGGGGGAGCCGGAGCAAAGGGGATAAGCCTTCGCGCCAGGCATGAAGATTTATCGAATGGGGAAGCAGTAAGGTTGACTTTTTCGGTAAGTTCAATTTTTAGGTCTCTTGAAGCGTTCGATCTCCCTCTTCGTTTGGAGTACGGCTCCGACCGAGTGAAAGAAAAGCTGGGGGTTGGCTTGAAGCTGTTGGTCAGCAAATGAAGTACAATATTATTGAATATAATGAAATAGATAGATAACATTTCACGCGTGCAACCCCCCCCATTTCACACCCCCTCAACCCATGCTACCCTCCCCCCATCATGCCCGCCCTCTGCCGCGACTGCCTCGCCCAGTTCCCCGCCGGCCCGACCCGCTGCCCCGATTGCCGGGGCCCGCGCATCCTCACCCACCCCGAACTCCATTCCCTGCAGATCGCCCACATGGACTGCGACGCCTTCTACGCATCGGTCGAGAAACGCGACAACCCCGCCCTGCGCGACCTGCCCGTCATCATCGGCGGCGGCACCCGCGGCGTCGTTTCCACCGCCTGCTACATCGCCCGCATCCGGGGCGTCAAATCCGCGATGCCGATGTTTCAGGCGCTGAAGCTCTGCCCCGAAGCCGTGGTGATCAAACCCCGGATCGACGCCTACGTCGCCGCCTCCCGCGAAATCCGGGCGCTGATGGAAGCCCTGACCCCGGCCATCGAACCGCTCTCGCTCGACGAGGCCTTCCTCGATCTGACCGGCACCGAACGCCTGCACGGCGCCCCCCCGGCCGTCCTCCTCGCCCGGCTGGTCCGGCAGATGGAGGTCCAGCTTGGCCTCACCGGCTCCATCGGCCTGTCGCACAACAAGTTCCTGGCCAAGATCGCCTCCGACCAGGACAAGCCCCGCGGCTTCGCCATCATCGGCGTGCAGGAAACCGCCGCGTTCCTGCACAACAAACCCGTCCGCCTGATCTGGGGCGTCGGCGCCGCCACCCAGACCGCGCTGGAATCCCACGGCATCCGCACCTTCGACGACCTCTTGCGCTGGGACCGCGCCGAACTGTCCCGCAGGTTCGGCCACATGGGCGACCGGCTCTATCACCTTGCCCGCGGTCAGGACTTCCGCCGGGTTTCGGCGGACGAGCCGGTTAAGTCGATCTCCAAGGAAACCACCTTCAACGAGGATACCGCCGACCCCGACCTTCTGGATGGCCACATCTGGCGGCTGGCCGAACAGGTTGCCGACCGGGCCAAGGCCCGCGATCTGGCCGGGCGCACGGTGACGCTGAAGCTGAAGCGCTCGAACTTCAGCCTGATCAGCCGCCGCCACACCCTGCCCGACCCGACCCAGATCGCCGACCGCATCTATCACGTTGCCCGCGACCTGTTCGACCAGACCGGCCCCCAAGGCCCGTACCGGCTGATCGGAGTCGGCATTTCGGACCTGGCTCCCGCCGCCGGTGCCGACCTGACCGCCGACTTGTTGGACCCCGGGGCAGCAAAGCGCGCCCTGGCCGAGCGGGCCACCGACCAGATCCGCGCGAAGTTCGGAGCCGAGGCGATCGTCAAGGGCCGGGCCCTGCGGTAGCAACTGGCGCTAGCCCCTTGCCGCGTTTGGCCCTATCGACGGCATGGCTTTCGCCCTAGTCTGCGGCGCAACCCGGAGTCGCCGCCATGAAAATGACCACCGAAGAAGCCTTTGTAAAAGTGCTGCAAATGCACGGCATCGAACATGCCTTTGGCATCATCGGGTCGGCCTTCATGCCGATTTCCGATATCTTCCCCAAGGCGGGCATCAAGTTCTGGGATGTGGCGCATGAATGCAACGGCGGCTACATGGCCGACGGCTACACCCGCAGTTCCGGCAAAATGGCGATGATCATCGCGCAAAACGGCCCCGGCATCACCAATTTTGTCACCTGCGTGAAAACCGCCTACTGGAACCACACGCCGATGCTGCTGGTCACCCCGCAGGCCGCCAACAAGACCATCGGCATGGGTGGCTTTCAGGAGGTGGAACAGATGGCCACCTTCAAGGACATGGTCGCCTATCAGGAAGAGGTGCGCGACCCGTCCCGCATCGCCGAGGTGCTGAACCGCGTGATCACCAAGGCCCGACGCCTGTCCGCCCCCTGCCAGATCAACGTGCCCCGCGATTACTGGACCCAGGTGATCGATATCGCCCTGCCTGCCATCGTCGATTTCGAACGCCCCATCGGCGGCACGGATGCCATCGCCGCCGCTGCCAAACTGCTGTCCACCGCCAAATTCCCGGTGATCCTGAACGGCGCGGGCGTGGTGCTTTCGGGCGCAATCCCTGCCTCTGCCGCGCTGGCGGAACGTCTGGATGCTCCGGTCTGCTGCAACTACCAGCACAACGACGCCTTCCCCGGCAGCCATCCGCTGTCGGTCGGCCCGCTTGGCTACAACGGCTCCAAGGCCGCCATGGCGCTGATCGCCAAGGCCGATGTCGTCCTCGCCCTCGGCACCCGCCTGAACCCGTTTTCCACCCTGCCGGGCTACGGTCTCGACTATTGGCCCAAAGACGCCAAACTCATTCAAGTCGATATCAACCCCGACCGTATCGGCCTGACCAAACCGGTCAGCACTGGCATCGTCGGTGATGCGAAATCGGTGGCGCAATCCATCCTTGCCGCCCTGTCCCCCACCGCGGGCGACGACGGTCGCACCGCACGCAAAGCGCTGATCGCGCAAACAAAATCCGCCTGGGCGCAAGAGCTTACCTCGATGGACCACGAACAGGATGACCCCGGCACTTCGTGGAACCAACGCGCCCGCAGCCGCCAGCCCGATCACATGTCCCCCCGCATGGCATGGCGCGCCATCACGCAGGTGCTGCCGAAACAGGCAATCATCTCGTCGGATATCGGCAACAACTGCGCCATCGGCAATGCCTACCCAACGTTTGAACAAGGCCGCAAATACCTGGCCCCCGGCCTGTTTGGCCCCTGCGGCTACGGCTTCCCGTCCATCGTCGGCGCAAAAATCGCCAACCCCGACACGCCGGTGGTCGGCTTTGCCGGTGACGGCGCGTTTGGCATTTCGATGAATGATATGGTGTCCGTCGGCCGCGACGGCTGGCCCGCCATCACCATGGTGATCTTCCGCAACTATCAATGGGGCGCGGAAAAGCGCAACACGACCCTGTGGTACGCCGACAACTTCGTGGGCACCGAACTCGATCTTCAGGTCAGCTATGCCAAAATCGCAGACTCTTGCGGGCTGAAAGGCGTTCAGGTCACCACCATGCAGGGCCTGACCGAAGCCCTTGCCACCGCGCTGAAGGATCAGGCGGGCGGCATCACCACCTTTCTCGAAGTCGTGCTCAATCAGGAGCTGGGCGAGCCGTTCCGCCGCGATGCCATGAAAGCCCCGGTCGAGGTTGCGGGCATTTCCCGCGCCGACATGCGCCCGCAACAGGCGGGGTAGCGGATGCAGACCTTCGATCTCGCGGTTGTCGGCGCAGGGATCCTCGGCCTCGCTCATGCCCTTGCCGCCATCCGGCGCGGGCTGCGCGTTGCGGTGATCGACCGCGAGGCCGAAGCCATCGGTGCCTCAGTCCGCAATTTCGGCTTTGTCACCGTCACCGGCCAACAGTCCGGCGATTGCTGGCGCCGCGCCATGCGGTCGCGCGACGTCTGGATGGAGGTGGCGCCGAAGGCGGGCATCCCGGTCGAGCATCAGGGCCTGCTGGTCGTGGCGCAGCGCCCCGAAGCAATGGCCGTGCTCGAAGCCTTCGCCAAGACCGAAATGGGCCGCGATTGCCCGCTGTTCACTGCCGCCGAGACCATGGCCACCCATAGCGCGATCCTGTCCGGCCAGCCCATCCAGGGCGCGATGTGGAGCCCGCATGACCGCCGCGTCGAAAGCCGCCACGCCATCCCCAAACTCGCTGCCTGGATCGAGGCGCAGGGCGTCACCTTCCGGCGCCGCACACTGGTCAAGGCCGTGGAAACGGGCCGCGTCATCACCACCGCAGGCACCATCCATGCCGACAAGATCGTGGTCTGCCCCGGCGATGACCTGCTGACCCTGTTCCCCGAACGCATCAAAGCCCTCGGCATCACCCGCTGCCGCCTGCACATGCTGAAAGTCATGCCACCGGGCGGCTTCCGCCTGCCGGGCTCGGTCATGTCCGATCAGTCGCTGGTCCGCTACCTCGGCTATTCCGAACTCCCCGAAGCCGCCGCCCTCGAAGCCCGGCTAATGACCGAACAACGCCGCTCCCTTGAAGAAGGCATCCACCTGATCGTGGTGCAGGGCGCGGATGGCGGCCTGATCGTGGGCGACAGCCACCATTACGAATGGTCCCCTTCGCCCTTCGCCCGCGCCGAAGTCGATGCACTGATCCTGCAGGAACTGCATCAGGTCCTGAACCTGCCGGGCGCAGAGGTCACCGAACGCTGGTCCGGCACCTATGCCTCGCTGCCCGACCGGCTTGTGGTTTCCGAAATCATCGACCCCACCATACGGCTGGTCATCGTCACCTCCGGCACCGGGGCCAGCACCTCCTTTGCCATTGGCGAGGAAACCATTGACGATCTTTTTGGAAAGGCCTGACATGGGCATGTTGCAAGCGGCAGTATTTGACTGGGCCGGAACCGTGATCGACCATGGCAGCCTGGCCCCCATGGGCGTATTCGTCAAAACCTACCAACAGTTCGGGGTCGACATTTCCATCGCCGAGGCGCGCGGCCCGATGGGCATGGCCAAGCGTGACCACATCGCGGCGCTGATGGCCCAACCCCGCATCGCCGCCGCCTGGCAAGCCGCGCAAGGCAGAGTGCCGGATGAAGCGGCAATTGACCGGGTCTATGACGTGTTCGTGCCGATGAATGTCGAAGCCGTCACCGATTTCTGCACGATGATCGAGGGCGCAGTGCCCGCCATCAACCGCCTGCGCGCGCGCGGGCTGAAAATCGGCTCCACCACCGGCTACACCCGCTCGATCATGGAACGCGTCCTGCCTCTTGCCGCCGAACAGGGCTACCGGCCCGACAATCTCGTCTGCGCCGGGGACCTCACTCAGGGCCGCCCCTCGGCCCTGATGATGTACCGCACCTTCTGCGATCTGGCCGTCTGGCCGGCCCATGCCGTGGTCAAGGTCGATGATACCGGCGTCGGCATCGCCGAGGGGCTGAATGCAGGGACATGGACCATCGGCGTCGCCCTGACCGGCAACGCCTTCGGGCTGGCCCCCGCCGCCACCGACGCCCTGCCCCCGGCCGACTTCGCCGCCATGAAGGCCGCAGCCTACACCAACCTCACCCTGTCGGGCGCGCATTACGTAATTGATACCGTCGCCGACATCGACGGGGTCATCGACCAGATCGAGGGAAGGCTTGCGCGCGGCGACCGCCCGTGACCCTGCCCTTCGATCTTTCCCCGTCAGCCGCCGCCTTCATGGGTGCGGCCTTCCTGGTGGCCGCCTTTGTGCGCGGCTACTCCGGGTTCGGCTTTTCGGCACTGGTGGTTTCGGCTTCGGCGTTGGTCACCAACCCGCTGCATTTCGTGGCGGTGGTGATGTTCTGCGAGTTTCTGATGACGTTCCAGCAATGGCGGCAAGTCTGGCGCGACGTTGACTGGGGCCGGGTCGGGGCGCTGATGCTGGGGGCCTGCATCGGCCTGCCGCTGGGGCTTTGGGGCATCAACCGGGTGGGGGTGGATACCGGGCGGGCGATCATTGCCGGCTATGTGCTTTTGATGTGCGTGGTACTGATGCTGGGCTGGCGGATAAAACGGCCGCAGGGCGCGGTCGCACATGTCGGGATCGGCACCTTTGCCGGTGCCGCCAATGCCGTCGGCATGGCCGGGCTACCGGTCGCCACCTACTTCACCGCGCAAGGCATTTCGGCGGCGGTGTTTCGCGGCACCCTGATCGCCTATTTCGCCATTCTCGATCTGTTTTCCGCGCCGCTGATGTGGTGGCACGGCATGGTGTCGTGGGATACGCTGTATGTCGCCGTCCTGTCCCTGCCGATCATCGGCCTGGGTGTCTGGCTTGGCGGGCGGCATTTCCTGAAAACCGACCCGCAGGATTTCCGCCGGTTCGCCATCGGCCTTCTGGCCGTTCTGGCGGCTGTCGGGTTGCTGAAATCGGTGCTTTAGATGCTTCTCGTCATCAACGCCGGATCGTCGTCGATCAAGTTCGCGATCTTTGACGCGGCGCTGTCGCAGCGGCTGTCGGGACAGATCAGCGAAATCGGCCGCAAGGCCCGGCTGGAGATGGACGGCACCGCCGCCGAGGTTGTGGCCCCCGACCATGCTGCAGCCCTTGGCCTCGCCCTTGTTGCAATCGCAGAGCGCGGTTTTGCACTTTCAGGTCTGACGGCAGCGGCGCACCGGGTGGTGCATGGCGGCACAGAATTGACCACGCCCTGCCGGATCACGCCCGAAGTTCTGGCGACTATTGCGGCCTGCTCAGCGCTGGCCCCGCTGCACAATCCGCACAACCTTGCGGCCATCCGGGCGCTGGCGACATTGGCCCCCGACCTGCCGCAGACCGCCAGCTTCGATACCGCCTTTCACGCCCTTAACCCGCCCGAAGCCACCCGCTATGCCCTGCCCGACATCCCCGCCACCAGGGGCCTGCGCCGCTATGGCTTCCACGGGATCAGCTATGCCAGCCTGACAGAGGCGCTGCCCCGGCTGACCGGCCAGCCCTTGCCCGCGCGCCTTCTGGCCTTCCACCTCGGCAACGGCGCGTCTGCCTGCGCGATTGTGAACGGACAATCGGTTTGCACCAGCATGGGCTATTCACCGCTGGACGGGCTGACGATGGGAACACGGCCAGGCAGCCTTGATCCGCAGGCCGTGCTGACGCTGGTGGTACGGATCGGGCTGGACGCCACGCACACGCTTCTGAACCGCCACAGCGGCCTGTCAGGCCTGTCGGGCGGGATATCCGACATGCAGCAACTTATGAACGACCATTCGGAAACCGCGCGCTTTGCGGTGGATCATTTCTGTTACTGGGCCATCCGGCACGGCGGCTCGCTGATTGCTGCCATGGGTGGCGTCGACGCCGTCGCTTTTACCGGCGGCATCGGCGAACATGCCGCCCCGGTCCGGGCCCGGATCATGGCCGGGCTGGCCTGGACCGGCGCCCCGGCCCACATCGTGCCCGCCGCCGAAGAACGCCAGATCGCGCGGGACGGGTGGGCGCTGCTGGCCCCGCCCTAAAACAGGATATCCGCCGCTGTCAGCCCTGGCGGCCCGTCAAGTTGCAGCGTGAAATCCGCCACCCCGTCGCCATTCGTGTCACCCTGCAACAGCCCGGTGGCGGGATTGAATCGCACCTGCGCCCCGCCCGTAACCGCAAATGCCGTGCTGCCGATAAAAACACCGCCGGCCATGAACGCACTGAAATCCAGATCATCGACCCCGGACTGAAAATCGGTGATGCGGTCCAGCGCCACGCCGACGCTCGCCTCTGCCGCACTAGCAAACAGGAAAACGTCGCGCTGCGCCCCGCCGGTCAGCACATCCTGCCCGGTCCCGCCTTGCAACCGGTCGGACCCGATGCCGCCATCCAGCGTATCGGCCCCGCCCGCCCCCGAAAGCCGGTCATTGCCGTCCAGCCCCAGAACCTGATTGGCGGCAGCGTTGCCGGTCAGCGCATTGCCCCCTGCCGTGCCGCTCAGGTTCAACGCCAGCGCCCCGGTCAGCGTTGCATTCTCGACATTGGGGTAATTGCCAAGGTCCAGGGAAATCGTCGCCGACTGCACCCTGTCCGTCCCGCCAGCCGCCCCGGCAGCCTCGACAATCACATCCCCCGCAACATCGACAGTATAGACATCCCGGCCCGACCCGCCCGTCATCGTGTCCACGCCAAACCCGCCATTCAGCGTGTCGGCCCCGGCCGCACCGTCCAGATTGTCCGCCCCGGCCCCGCCCAACAGCGTGTCATCGCCACCGCCGCCAAACACCTGATCATCACCGTTGCCGCCAAACAGGTCATCGTCGCCGCTGCCGCCGACGATCAGGTCATCCCCTGCCGCCCCCGACAGCGAATCGTTGCCCCCAGCCCCGTTCAGCTCGTCGGCAAAGATCGTGCCGACCAGCGACTCTGCGGACACGCTTCCAATCAGCGAAACCGGCGCATCGCGAGGATCAAAGATCTGCGCCCGTAGCGCCGAACCCGAAGGATCGTCCGGGCTCAGGCTGGCATCGGTCCAACCGATCACGAACCGCCCGTCGGCCAGTGCGGTGATGGTGGGATCGAACTGCAGGCTCGTCACCGTCGTGTTCACCAGAAATTCGGTGCCCGACAAGGTTCCATCGGCATTGAACACCTGCGCCCGGATCGCTGCAAGCGAGGTGTCGCCGCCGGTCTGGCTGTCGTCCGTCCACACCACCACAAACCTGCCGTCGGCAAGCGACGTAACAGCGGGGGCACCCTGATCACCCGCCATCGTCGTGTTCACCAGAAACTCGCTGCCGACAGCCAGACCGTTGTCATCAAAGACCTGCGCCCGGATGTCATAGCCGTCAGGATCCAGCGGGTTAAAGCCGGTCAGATCCACCCATGTGACCACAAACCCACCACCGGCCAGCGCCGTGATCGTGGCATTCTGCTGAAAACCCGTCACCGTCGTGTTCACCAGAAACTCGGCCCCCGATTTCGTGCCGCTGGCATTGAACATCTGCGCACGGATCGCAAGAAAGGACGGATCATCAGGGCTTCTGCTGACATCGGTCCACGCAATCACAAAACGACCATTGGCCAGTGCGGTGATCGCGGGTTCTTCCTGCCGGTCCGTAACCGTCGTGTTCACCAGAAACTCGGCCCCCGAAGCCGTGCCGTTGGCATTGAATATCTGCGCCCGGATCGACGATAACGAGGTGTCGCCGCCGGTCTGGCTGCCATTGAGCGTCCAGGCAACCACAAACCTGCCATCGCTCAGGCCCGTTATGCTTGGGCTGTTCTGGCTGTTCGCCACAACGGTGTTCACCAGAAACTCGGCGCCAACGCGCTGGCCATTGGCATCGAACAGCTGCGCCCGTACACCCGTGGGGTCTGGATCATCGGGGCTGAAACTGAAATCGGTCCACGCCACCACAAAGCCGCCATTGGCCAGCGCGGTGACCGTCGGGGCTGTCTGGTCCAGCGACACGATCGTGTTCACCAGAAACTCGCCACCAACGCGCGAGCCGTCGGCATTGAACAGCTGCGCGCGGACGGCACTGTTTGACGGATCATCGGGGCTGCGACTTGAGTCCCCCCACGTGACGACAAACCTGCCGTTGGCCAATCCGGTGACGGCGGCACTGAACTGGCTGCTGGTTACAGTGGAGTTGATCAGAAACTCGAAGCCGGATCTAACCAATGTGGACAAATCAAACTTTCCTTCCCGGCACCTGCCGCCAGACCGGCAATGGTTTCAAATCGAATCACTCTTTCCAGGACGTTAACCCAGTCCGCCGCCGGCCCCGCCTGGAATCGGCAGCCCCCCGCCCTAGAACAGAAAATCCGCCGCCGTCAGCGCCGGCGATCCGTCCAGCTGAACCGAGAAATCCGTCACCGCGTCCCCGGTTACGTCCCCGAGCAAAATCCCGGTGGCCACGACAAACCGCACCTGCGGCCCACCACCGACAGTGAACTGCGCCGCCCCGATGAACGTCCCCCCCGCCATGAAGCCGCTGAAATCCAGATCATCCGCCCCGGCCTGAAAATCGGTGATCCGGTCGCGCTGCGCCCCCTTGCCCGCCTCGGCCGTGGTGGCGAACACGAACACGTCCGCCGGAACTGCCGCCGATCAGCAAATCCTGCCCGGTGCCGCCCTGCAGGGTGTCCAACCCGATCCCGCCATCCAGCGTGTCCGTGCCGCCGTTGCCGGTCATTCGGTCATTGCCGCCCAGCCCCAGAAGCCGGTTGCCGGCCACGCTGCCGGTCAGCACATTGTTGCCGCCCGACCCGGTCAGGTTCAACGCCAGCGTGCCGGTGACATTGCCATTCTCGACATTCGCGTAGTTGCCAAGGTCAAGCGAGATCACCGCGCTTTGCACCCGGTCCACCCCGCCGCCAGCCCCGGCAGCCTCGATCACCAGATCGGCGGCCAAGTCGACGAAAAAGATGTCATTGCCGGCCCCGCCGCGGGCCACATCGGCGCCAAAGCCGCCATTCAGCGTGTCATTGCCCGCGCCGCCATCCAGCCCGTCCGAGCCGTTGCCCCCGGCCAGATTGTCGTTGCCGTCCTCGCCGAACACCTGATCGTTGCCGGCACTCCCCCCCAGATCATCATCGCCAACGCCGCCATACAGCAGATCATCCCCCGCCCCCCCGGCCAGCGTGTCATCCGCGAAGAACCCGCCCAGCCGGTCGGCAAAGATCGTGCCCACAAACGAATCCGCCGCCAATGTGCCGTTAAGGCTGACCGCCGCCTCGCGCGGGTCGAAAATCTGGGCGCGAACGGCAGTACCCGAGGTATCGCCACCGGTCTGGCTGACATCTGTCCAGGCCACCACAAAGCGGCCATCGGCAAGGGCGGTGATTGTAGGGTCGTTCTGGCTGCTCGCCTGTGTCGTACTCACCAAGAACTGGGCCCCCGATGTCGATCCATCGGCATTGAACACCTGCGCGTTGATGCGGTTCCTGGTTTGATCGTGCCAGACCACCACGAACCTGCCATCGGCGAGTGCGGTGATCATCGCGTGGGACTGGTCATTCGCCACTTTCGTATTGACCAGAAACTCGGCCCCCGAGACCGAACCATCGGCGTTGAACACCTGCCCCCTGATATTATAATCGAGGCCGAGGCTTTGATCATTCCACGCCATCACGAACCGGCCATCGGCAAGGGCGGCGATTGTCGGCGAATCCTGCTGGGATACCACCGTGGTATTCGCCAGAAATTCGGTACCCGACCTAGAACCGTCGGCATTGTACACCTGCGCCCGGATGTCGAAAGTGCTGCCATTGTTGATATCATCCCAAGCCACCACGAACCGGCCGTCGGCAAGGCCGGTGATCGTAGGCTTGGACTGGTTGTTCGAGACCGTCGTATTCACCAGAAACTCAGCCCCAAAAGCAGAACCATCCGCATTAAAGACCTGCGCCCGGATGTCTAAACTGCTGGAATTGCTGAAATCCGACCAGGCCACCACGAACCGGCCATCGGCAAGGGCGGTTATCGTTGGGTCTGTCTGGTCATTCGTCACTGTCGTGTTCACCAGAAACTCAGCCCCAAAAGCCGAACCATCCGTGTTGAACATCTGTGCCCGGATATCAAAACTGCTGGCATTGCTGAAATCCGACCAAGCCACCACGAACCGGCCATCGGCAAGGACGGTGATCGAGGGAAGGCCATGGCCACTCGTCTTCGTCACCGCCGAGTGCACCGGAAACTCGCCCCCCGAGGCTGAACCATCGGCATTGAACACCTGCGCCCGGATGTTTGTACCAGTGACAGAGTCACCATCCCTCCACGCCACCACGAACCGGCCATCGGCAAACCCGGCGATGGTGGGTTGATCCTGGTTGTTCGTCACTGTCGTGTTCACCAGAAATTCGGCACCCGATTTGAATGGCGTGGTCATCGGGAGTCTCCCCCTCTGCATTGCAATCGGCCTGCTGCCGGAAGCTGAAATCGAATCGGTCCTATTGGCCGCAAGTTAACACAATTCCCATTGCAGATCGCGGGCTTCCGCTGCCTGACCCGCCCACCCCGCCCCCTGCAACCGCAGCTTGCATCCGGTCAACGCCCCGGCCTTCCCGCCCGCCCTAGAACAGAAAATCCGCCGCCGTCAGCACCGGCGATCCGTCAAACTGCAAGGCGAAATCCACCTGTCCGTCGCTGTTCTGATCGCCGACCAGCAGACCGGTCGTCGGGTTGTATCGCACATTCGGCGGACCGTTCGAGTTGATCTGGGCATTGCCGATGAACAGACCGCCGGCCATGAAGGCGCTGAGGTCCAGACGATCCACCCCGGCCTGAAAATCGGTGATCCGGTCGCGCAGCGCCCCGGCGCCGGTTTCGGCTGAACCGACAAACAAAAAGACATCGCTTCCTGCGCCGCCCGTCAGCAGATCCTGCCCGGTGCCGCCCCGCAGCGTGTCGTTTCCGGCATCGCCATACAACTGGTCGGCCCCGCCATTGCCGTTCAGGCGGTCATTGCCATCCCCCCCAAGAATCAAGTTCACCGCGCTGTTGCCGCTCAGCACATTGGCCCCCGCCGACCCGAACAGATGAAGCGCACGCGACCCCGTCAGCGCCGCATTCTCGACATTCGCATAGTAGAAAAGGCTCAGCCCGATATCGGCAGACTGTACCCGGTCCACGCCGCCTGCAGCCCCCGCCGCCTCGATCACCAGATCGTTGACCTGATCGACGGAATAGACATCGTTCCCGGCTCCGCCCGTCGCCGCATCCGAACCAAAACCGCCGTTCAGGCTGTCATTCCCCGCCCCGCCGTCCAGCCCGTCGGACCCGGCACCACCCGCCAGCCGGTCGTTGCCGTCATCCCCGTACAGCCGGTCATTGCCGTTTCCGCCGCGCAGGTCGTCATTGCCGGACTCGCCGATCAGCCGGTCATCGCCACCGGCCCCGGCCAATGTATCATCGCCAAAGAATCCCGCGATCTGGTCACTGAAGGCCGTGCCCACGAAATCATCCGCCACCAGCGTGCCGTTCAGGCTGACCGCCACCTCACGCGGGTCGAAAATCTGGGCGCGGATGTCAACATCTGTTCCGTTGCTGTCATCAGTCCAGGCCACAACGAACCGGCCATCGGCCAGCGCGGTGATCGTGGGCTCGTGCTGGGCATTCGTCACCGTCGTATTGACCAGAAACTCGGCCCCCGACAGCGAGCCATCGGCATTGAACACTTGCGCCCGGATGCCAGAGCCCGAGGGATCGCCGCTGGTCTGGCCGAAATCCGTCCATGCCGCCACGAACCGGCCATCGGCAAGGGCGGTGATCGTGGGATTGTACTGGTCACCGTTACTTGAATAGCTCGTGTTGACCGGGAACTCGGCCCCAGAGGCTGACCCATCGGCATTGAACACCTGCGCCAGAACCTCGAAGCCTAAGTTAAGGGTGCTTTGGGATTCAAATGTCCAGGCCACTACGAACCTGCCATCGGCCAGTGCGGTGATCGTGGGCTCGGGTTGGACAAGCGACACCGTCGTGTTCACCACAAACTCGGCCCCCGATTTCGAGCCATTGGCATTGAACACCTGCGCCCGGACGTCAATGAACGCTCGCCCGATGGCAGCCTGGCTGCCATCCGACCAGGCCACCACGAACCTGCCATCGGCCAGCGCGGTGACGGTTGAAGCGCGCTGGTTCGACGCCACCGTCGTGTTCACCATAAACTCGGCCCCCAAGGCCGAGCCATCGGCGTTGAAAACCTGCGCCCGGATGTCACTGTCGGTTCCGTTGCTGAAATCAGTCCACGCAGCCACAAAGCTGCCATTGGCCAGCACGGTGATCGAGGGTTGGAACTGGCCGGCTGTCACTGTCGTGTTGACCAGAAACTCGGCACCCGAGGTCGTACCATCGGCCAAGAATATCTGTGCCCGAATGGCAAAGCCCGAGGGATCGCCGCCGGTCTGGCCGTCATCCGTCCATGTCACCACGAACCGGCCATCGGTCAGTGCTGCGACCGTGGGGTCGGACTGGTTGTTGGTCACCGTCGTGTTGACCAGAAACGCCGCCCCCGAGGCCGATCCATCGGCATCAAACACCTGCGCCCGGACGGCGTAGCCCGACGGATCGCCGCCGGTCTGGCTGGCATCTGTCCAGGCCACCACGAACTTGCCATTGTCCAGCGCGGTGATCGTTGGTTGGAACTGGCTACTCGTGAACGGCGTGCTGACCAGAAACTCGGCACCCCATTTGAATGGCGTGGTCATCGGAATTCTCCCCTGCTGCGGTGCAATCGGCAAGCTGCCGGAAACTGAAATCGAATCGGTCCTAACGGCCGCAGGTTAACACAATTCCCATTGCAGATCGCAGGCTTCCGGTGCCTGGCCCGCCCAACCCGCCCCCTGCAACCGCAGCTTGCATCCCGTCACCGCCCCGGCCTTTCCGCCCCGCCCTAGAACAGGAAATCCGCCGCCGTCAGCACCGGCCCGCCGTCCAGCTGAACCGAGAAATCCGTCACCGCGTCCCCGGTTACGTCCCCGAGCAAAATCCCGGTGGCCACGACAAACCGCACCTGCGGCCCGTTCCCGGCCACGAATGCCGCCGAACCGATGAAGCTGCCGCCCGCCATGAAGCCGCGCAGATCAATGTCGTCGACGCCCGCCTGAAAGTCGGTGATCCGGTCGCGGGCAATCCCGGCCCCGGCCTCTGCCGCCGAAGCAAAGATGAAAATGTCGTTCAGCGTACCCCCGGAAAGCAGGTCCTGACCCGTGCCACCGCGCAGCGTATCCGCCCCGGCACTGCCATCCAGCGTGTCTGCGCCACCATTGCCGATCAGAAGGTCATTGCCGCTCTGACCCTGCAACCGGTTGTCCGCATTGTTGCCGCTCAGGGTGTTGGCCGCCGCATTGCCCACGATGTCCAGCGCCAGAACACCCAGCACCGACCCGTTCTCGACATTGGCATAGCCGCCCAGCGTCACCGAAATGGTGGCCGACTGCACCCTGTCCACGCCACCGGCCGCCCCCGCCGCCTCGAACACCAGATCACCGGCCACATCCACCACATGCACATCATTGCCGGCCCCGCCGGTGCTGGCATCCACTCCCAGCCCGCCATTCAGCACATCATTTCCGGCACCGCCATCCAACCCGTCCGATCCGTTGCCGCCGGTCAGCGTGTCATTGCCATCCTCGCCCGCCATCCGATCGTTGCCACCGCCACCCTGCAGCACGTCGTTGCCGGTGCCGCCCGCGATCCGGTCATCGCCGCCCGCCCCCGAAAGCCGGTCATCGCCCAGATATCCGTCCAACAGATCGGCAAACGCCGTGCCGACATAGTCATCCGAACCCACCGTGCCGTTCAGCGTCACCGCAGCCACACGCGGGTCAAGGATCTGGCCAAACACGGCTATGCCATCCGTATCGGCGCGCGCCTTGCTGGGATCGTCCCATGTCACCACCACACGCCCATCGGCCAGCGCGGCAACCGAGGCATTGGACTGATACAATGCCGTGGTGGTGTTGACCCGGAACTCCCGGCCCACCGGGTTGCCATCACCGTCAAACATCTGGGCATGAATGGCAGACTGCGACAGGTCGCCCGACAACAGGCTGTAGTCATCCCACACAACCATGAAACGCCCATCGGGCAACGCAACAACATCGGTATTGTTCTGCGAGTTAAGGGTTGTTGAATTCACCAGGAATTCAAAGCCGAACTTGGTGCCGTCGGGCTCAAACATCTGCCCCCGCACCGCACCCAGCGAAGTATCCAGACCCGTCCCGCTATAATCGTCCCACACAACTACAAACCGGCCATTTGCCAAGGCGGTGATAGTCGGCAGGAACTGATCGGACAAGGTGGTGAAATTCACCAGAAATTCGCTGCCCAATTGCACGCCCGTTGCGGTATACACCTGCGCCCTTACGGCAGAGGCGCTTTGGTCGCCGCCGGCATTGCTCATATCCCACCATGCAACAGCAAATCCCCCGCCAGCCAGTGCGGTAACGCTGGGCAAGGATTGCGCGTTGGCGGTAGTCGTGTTCACCACGAACTCCGCGCCCGACAGGCTGCCATCTGCATTAAACACCTGCCCCCGGACCGCGTAGCTCGAAAGATCGGCACCGGTCTGGCTGAAATCCGACCAGACCACGACTAACCGGCCATCCTCCAACGTGGCAATGTCGGGGTCATATTGGTCGCCGAGGGTCGTCGTATTAAGCTGAAACTCCGCGCCCAGCTTTACACCATCCGCCGTGAACCGCTGCGCGTGCAGGGCCCGATTGGATGTATCGCTGCCGGTCGCATAGGTCGCCGACCAGCCGATCACAAACCCGCCGTCCGCCAAAACGGCAATATCCGGCACAACCGGCGTTGCCCCACTCGGCGCGTTCACCACAAACTCCGCGCCAAACGCGCTGCCATCCGCGTTGAAGATCTGCGCCCGGATCGCCGGCACCGGAACCCCCGATATGTCCAGGCATGTCCAGGCGACCACAAACCGCCCGTCCGGCAGCCCCACCACGCAATTCTGATCCTGATTGCCTCCGGTGACGGTGTTGACCAGGAACTCCGAGCCCCATTTTACCGGCGTCGTCATGCAAATTCCCTCTGTCTGTGGCACCGACCCCTGACGGCGCACCAAGATCGCCCAACTGAAATGCGGAAACCCCAACCCGGCCCGCCGCCACCCTGCCCGATATCAACAAGCTCCGCCCTAAAAAACTACATCCGCCGCCGTCAGCACCGGCCCGCCGTCAAGTTGCAACGAAAAATCCGTGACCCCGTCGCCGGTCACATCGCCCAGCAGAATCCCCGTCGCCACCACAAACCGCACCTGCGGCCCGCCGCCAATCGTGAACTGCGCCGCCCCGATGAAACTGCCCCCCGCCATGAAGGCGCTGAAATCCAGATCATCGACGCCCGCCGAAAAATCGGTGATGCGGTCGCGGTTCACCCCGACACCCGCCTCGGCGGCGCTGGCAAACACGAACACGTCCGCTCCGGCATCTCCTTGCAAGAGATCCTGCCCGGTGCCGCCCTGCACCGTATCGGCCCCGGCACCGCTGAACACGTAATCATTGCCCGTTCCGCCAAACAGCCGGTCATTGCCCAGATTGCCGACCAGGATATCGATGCCATTGCCGCCATAGATCACGTCATTGCCGGCGTCTCCATCAATCGCGTTGCTCCCGGAATTGCCGACCAATTTGTTGGCTCCGGCCCCGCCAATGATGTCGAGCGACGCGGTTCCCAGCAGCGTGGCATTCTCGACATTGACATGAAGCAGCAAATCAATCGTGATGGTTGCCGAGCGCACCTCATCCGTGCCGGAAGCCTGCGCCTCGATCACCAGATCGCCGACCGCATCGACCAGATAAAGATCGTTGCCCGACCCGCCGATCAGCGCGTCCGATCCGACGCCGCCGTTCAGGATGTCGTTGCCGGCCCCGCAGTCCAGCACATCCGACCCCGCGTTGCCGATCAGCCTGTCGTTGCCGTCACCGCCATCCAGCTGGTCGTTGCCGGCATCTCCGGTCAGCGTATCATCGCCAAATCCGCCGCCCAGCCGGTCATCGCCGCCCGCGCCGCTCAGCCGGTCATCGCCGAACGAACCGCCGATCAGATCGGCGAACAGAGTGCCGACGAAATCATCATCGGCCAGCGTGCCGTTCAGCGTGACCGGCCCTTCGCGCGGGTCGAAAATCTGGCCGCGGATGTCATCATCCGTGCTGCTGCTGGCATCCCTCCAGGCCACCACGAACCGGCCATCGGCAAGGGCTGTGATCGTGGGCTCGTATTGGTTATCGGCCACCGTAGTGTTCACCAGAAACTCGCTGCCCGATTTCGACCCATCGGCATTGAACACCTGCGCCCGGATGGCAGCGTTCGACGTATCGCCGCCGGTCAGGCTGAAATCCATCCAGGCCCCCACGAACCGGCCATCGGCCAGCGCGGTGATACTGGCTTCGGACTGGAAACCCGTCACCGTGGTGTTCACCAGAAACTCGGTGCCCGAGGTCGAGCCATCGGCATTGAACACCTGCGCCCGGATGGCAAAGCCCGACGGATCGCCACCGGTCGCGCTGAAATCCGTCCATGCCGCCACGAACCGGCCATCGGCCAGCGCGGTGATGGTGGGCTGGGTCTGGCTACTCGTCACCGTGGTGTTCACCAGAAACTCGCCGCCAAAGGTCGAGCCATCGGCGTTGAACACCTGCGCCCGGATGGCAGCCAACGTCGTATCGCCGCCGGTCTGGCTGTCATCCCTCCAGGCCACCACGAACCGGCCATCGGCCAGTGCTGTGATGGTGGGGTCAGACTGGTCATTAGCCACCGTTGTGTTCACGAGAAACTCGAGGCCTATGGCCGAGCCATCGGCATTGAACACCTGCGCTCGGATGGCATAGCCCGAGGTCTCTCCGCCGGTCAGGCTGAAATCGGTCCAGGCCACCACGAACCGGCCATCGGCCAGTGCGGTGATGGTTGGCTGGAACTGGATACTCGCCACCGTCGTGTTCACCTGAAACTCGGCCCCGAGGGGAGAGCCGTCCGCCGTGAACCGCCGCGCGTGAACAGCACTGCCCGACAGGTCGCCACCCGCTGCGAAAGTGGCGGTCCAGGTCACCACAACATTGCCGTCGGCCAGCACAGCGATATCCGGGTTGCCCGACAGGGTGCTGCCGGGCGCGTCGATCCTGAAGCTGCCTCCGGGGGGTGCCGTCCCGTCGGCGTCAAAGATCTGCGCCATGATTGCGAAGGGGATCCCCGCGCGCGAATCTCCTTCGGACTTCCAGACCGCCAGGAACCGCCCGTCGGGCAGCGCGGCGACGACCGGATCGATTTGATCGAGTGGTGTGACGAAGGCGTTTACCAGAAACTCGCTGCCCCATTTCAGTGGCGTGGTCATATCAAATCATCCCTTTGCAGCGCGTGGCGCGTGACAGACAGAGAAAAAACGAATCGATTGCCAACGCCGCAGTTTACGCTTCCAGCATCCGTTTGCAGGTCAGGAATCTCGCCATGCCCTCCGCACTTTCCCGCTGGACAAAATCCCCCGAGTCCTGACCAATGCGGGAAAATCATCCGGTCGGCTCGCGCCTTTCGCGCTGTCGTTCCGGCAAAACGCACAACCGTGGAACAGGCATGACCCAACCGATCCTGAACCTCTCCCCCCCGGTCTCCGACGAAATCCGGCAAACCACCTGCTACATGTGCGCCTGCCGCTGCGGCATCAACGTGCATCTGAAATCCGGCCCCGACGGTCGCGACCGCGTCGCCTATATCGAGGGCAACCGCGCCCACCCGGTCAACAAGGGCGTGCTCTGTGCCAAAGGCTCGGCCGGGATCATGCAGATCAATTCCCCGGCCCGGCTGCGCGCACCGCTGAAACGCACCGGCCCGCGCGGGTCCGGCGCGTTCGAAGAAATAAGCTGGGACGAAGCACTGACCATCGCCACCGGCTGGCTGGAACCGCTGCGCCACACCTCGCCGGAAAAGCTGGCCTTCTTCACCGGCCGCGACCAGTCCCAATCCTTCACCAGCTTCTGGGCGCAGGCCTACGGCACCCCGAACTACGCCGCCCACGGCGGTTTCTGCTCGGTCAACATGGCCGCTGCCGGCATCTATTCCATCGGCGGCAGCTTCTGGGAGTTTGGCGCGCCGGACTGGGATCATGCGAAACTGTTCATGCTGTTCGGCGTGGCCGAAGATCACGACAGCAACCCGATCAAGATCGGCATCGGCAAACTGAAAGCGCGCGGCGCCCGCATCATCGGGGTGAACCCTATCCGTACCGGCTACAACGCCGTGGCCGATGACTGGGTCGGCATCACGCCGGGCACCGACGGGCTGTTCATCCTCGCGCTCGTCCACGAACTGCTGCAAGCGGGCAAGATCGACCTCGACTTCCTCGCGCGCTACACCAACGCGCCGGTGCTGGTCGACGCCACCCCCGGCCCGACCAACGGCCTGTTCCTGCGCTCGCCCGAGGGCAAGCCGCTGGTCATCGACAGCAAGACCGGCGAGCTTTGCCCGTTTGACCAGCCGGGCATCCTGCCTGACCTCGCCGCCACCTTCACCCATGACGGCATCACCCACCGCCCGGTCATGCATCACCTTGCCGAAAAATATCTGACGTCCGACCATGCCGCCGAAGCCGTCGCCGACCGCTGCGGCATCCCCGCCGCGCAAATCCGCACCATTGCCGCCGAACTGGCCCGCGTCGCGTTCGACGAGCCGGTCACGCTCCACCAACCCTGGACCGATTTCCGCGGCGAACACCACGCCACCATGGTGGGCCGCCCCGTCGCCTTCCACGCCATGCGCGGCATCTCGGCCCACGCCAACGGCTTTCAGACCTGCCGCGCCCTGCACCTCTTGCAGATGCTGCTGGGAGCAATCGAACGCCCCGGCGGCATGCGATTCAAACCGCCCTACCCCAAACCGTTCGAGGCGCACCCGACGCCGCATTGCCACGCCAAACCCGACTGCCCGCTGAACGGCCCGCACCTCGGCTACCCGCACGGCCCCGAACACCTTGCCCTGACCCCGGATGGCACCCCTGCGCGGATCGACAAGGCCTTCACCTGGGAAAACCCGCTGTCCGCCCACGGCCTGATGCACATGGTCATCGCCAACGCCCATGCCGGCGATCCCTACCGGATCGACACGCTGCTCCTATACATGGCCAACATGGCCTGGAACTCGTCGATGAACCCGGCCAGCACGATGGCCCAGCTGACCGCCACCGATGCCGACGGCCACTACATCATCCCGCACATCATATATGCCGACGCCTATGCCTCGGAAATGGTCGCCTATGCCGACCTGATCCTGCCCGACACCACCTATCTGGAACGCCACGACTGCATCAGCCTCCTGGACCGCCCGATCAGCGAGCCCGACGGCGCCGGCGACGCCATCCGCTGGCCGGTCATCGAACCGGACCGTGACGTGCGCGGCTTCCAGTCGGTGCTGATCGACCTGGGGGCCCGGCTTGGCCTGCCGGGCTTCATCACCGACGACGGCAGCGCAAAGTATGCCGACTACGCCGACTACATCGTCAACCACCAGCGCCGTCCCGGCATCGGCCCGCTCGCCGGGTTCCGTGGCGACGGCACCGAGGAAGGGCGCGGCGACCCCAACCCCGACCAGCTGAACCGCTACGTCGCCAACGGCAGCTTCCATGTCGTACATGTGCCGCCCGAAGCCGCCTATTTCAAGCCGTGGAACACCGCCTACCAAAGCTGGGCCGTCGGCATGGGCTTCTACGACCGCCCGCAGCCCTACCTGTTCCAGATCTACTCCGAACCGCTGCGCAAGTTCCAGCTGGCGGCACAGGGTCACGGCCCGCACCAGCCGCCCGACCACCTGCGCCCGCAACTGCTGACCACGATGGACCCGCTGCCGATCTGGTACCCGCCGACGGGCGACGAAAACCCGGACTACCCGGTCCATGCCCTGACCCAACGACCGATGGCGATGTACCATTCCTGGGGGTCGCAGAATGGCTGGCTGCGCCAGATCCATGGCACCAACCCGCTGTATCTGCCGACGAACCTCTGGCAGACGCATGGCTTTCAGGACGGCGACTGGGCGCGCGTCACCTCGCCGCATGGCGAGATCACGGTGCCGGTGGCGCATATGGCGGCGCTGAACCCGAACACGGTCTGGACCTGGAATGCCGTAGGCAAGCGCAAGGGCAGCTGGGCGCTGGACGAAGACGCGCCCGAGGCCACCACCGGCTTCCTCTTGAATCACCTGATCCACGAACTGCTGCCCGCCCAATCCGTTGGCCGCAGATGGTCCAATTCCGACCCGATCACCGGACAGGCCGCCTGGTTCGACCTGCGGGTCAGACTGGAACGGGTGGAGGCCCGGACCGAGGCCCAACCCACCTTCCCGCCCCTGCCATCACGCGCCTGGACGGTGCCGGCATGATCCCGCCCGCACCGCTCGCCCCAAATTTCTTCCGAAGAAATTTGCCAAGAGTTTTCAGAAAACTCTTGGTTTCCAGCCCCGCCGCCGCGCAGACCGGAGACGCCGCATGACCTGCCTGCCGACCCATACCGACACCAGACTGGGTCTGGTCATCGACCTGGATACCTGCGTCGGCTGCAATGCCTGCGTCATCTCCTGCAAGGGCTGGAATACCGAGAATTACGGCGCGCCGCTGTCGGATCAGGACCCTTACGGTGCCGATCCCACCGGCACCTTTCTCAACCGCGTTCACAGCTACGAGGTGCAGCCCGACAACGCCCCCGCCCAGATCATCCACTTCCCGAAAAGCTGCCTGCATTGCGACGACGCCCCCTGCGTCACCGTCTGCCCGACGGGAGCCAGCTACAAGCGGGCCGAGGATGGGATCGTGCTGGTGAACGAAGATGCCTGCATCGGCTGCGGCCTGTGCGCCTGGGCCTGCCCGTACGGCGCGCGCGAAATGGACGCGGCGGCCGGCGTGATGAAGAAATGCACGCTCTGCGTCGACCGCATCTACAACGAAAACCTGCCCGAGGCTGACCGCGAACCGGCCTGCGTCCGCTCGTGCCCCTCGGGTGCGCGGCATTTCGGCGACTTTTCCGATCCGGACAGCGCGGTCAGCCGCCTGACCGCCGAACGCGGCGGCTTTGATCTGATGCCGGAACTGGGCACCCGGCCCACCAACAAATACCTGCCCCCCCGGCTGAAGGACCGCCTGTCCAGCACCCCTGCCGCGCCGCTGGACAGTGTCACAGATGGGGCAAAGGGGTTTCTCGGCTGGCTCGACCGCACCCTCGACCGCCTGCCCGGCGGCGCTGCCTGACGATGCATCCGGCCCCGTCGATCATCGCTTTCACCACGTTTTCCGGCCTTGGCTTCGGCCTCCTGTTCTGGCTGGGCCTCGGCTATCCCGCCGTGACCGGCTGGGTGGCGTTCTTCTTCTTTGCCATGGCTTACCTGATGGCGGTCGGCGGTCTGCTCGCGTCCGCCTTTCACCTTGGCAACCCGCAGCGTGCCCTGCGCGCCTTCAGCCAGTGGCGCAGCAGCTGGCTGTCGCGCGAGGCGGTGCTGTCGGTTGCCGCGCTCGGCATCATGGCACCTTACGCAGCGGCACTGGTGTTTTCCGGCTGGCTGCTGCTGCCGCTTGGCCTTGTGGGTGCGGTGCTCTGTGCCGCCACGGTTCTGGCCACCTCGATGATCTATGCCCAGTTGAAAACCGTGCCGCGCTGGAACAACTGGACCACGCCGGCGCTGTTTATGGTGCTGTCACTGGCAGGCGGCGCGGCCTTCAGCGGCCTTGCGGTGGTAGCACCCCTCTTGATGCTGACGGCCGGCGGGCTGCAACTGATTGCCTGGCAGCGCGGCGACGGGCGCTTCGCCGCCCGCGGCACCACGCTGGCCACTGCCACCGGCCTTGGCGGCATCGGTCGGGTGCGGCAGTTCGCGCCACCCCATACCGGCAGCAACTACCTGCTGAAAGAGATGGTGTTCCGCGTCGCCCGCAAACATGCCTTGCGGCTGCGGGTAATCGCGCTGATCTGCATGAGCCTGATCCCCGCCGCCCTTCTGGCGCTGGCCCCCGGCTCTGTCGGCAGCGGTCTGGCGATCCTGTCCCATATAACCGGCGTGCTGACCGCCCGCTGGCTGTTCTTTGCCGAGGCCGAGCATGTGGTGGGGCTGTACTACGGGGCGCACACTTCTTAGGATTCCGGGCCTCAATTCGTGAAGATTTGGCACACTACACGACAGCAGGGGTTGGCGAGGGCAGTGAGAGGTGGTTTTGTGTCGGACTCTTCCTCGCCAAAGGAGCGCCCGATGGACCGACCCGTGATTACTGCCCTCGCTGATCTGC